>CAWIVM010000014.1:0-137044 GCA_963839585.1 uncultured Methanoregulaceae archaeon | reverse complement strand
AGAGCCCGGAAGGGAAGGCATTGTATCTGAAACGTCTCTCCCGCCTTCTTGCTCCCCACGGGTGTATGATCATCATTGAGCCAGCCGAACGCCAAAATGCGATAGAGCTCAGGAAGATGGTACAGGCTGCTGCAGGTCAGGATCTCCAGTTACATAGTCCTTGCACCTGCATCCGGCAAGCGCGTTGTGCAGCAGAACGGTGCTGGAGTTTTGTAAAAAAGCCGTCAATCCTGCCGACCCGCCTTATGCACGCTCTGGCAGGGAACAATGAAGCGTTCAGATTCGAAAACACCGATATCAAGTTCAGTTATGCGGTGCTTGTCAAAGATCAGAGGAGACGTCACGCTTATTCGCCGGGTAAGAGTTCCTCATTTCTCCCCCTGTCTTCCCTGAAAGACAGGATTGGCCGGCGGGTAGATGTGGCCGCAGCCCTTATGTCCGGAGATATCGGGAACAGGGGGACCCATGTCTTCCTGGTCTGTGACGGGACATCGCAGCAACCGGTCTATGTCGTCTTACCCCATTTTCACCTCTCCAGAGAAAACCAGGAACTCCTCTCTCTTCCCTATTCGAGCATTCTCGAGATTCACGGTGCGCTCGTCAGATTCAACCGGAACCATGGAGCCTGGAACCTTTTTTTGACCCGTGATTCGCAGGTTACCCCGGTAAGCAGGGCAAAGGTCTAGACTATGGAAAGGGAGGGCATCCAATAGCCTCAAAAGGTACAGCACCAACCTTGTATAAAGTCAGAATCCGGTCAGGGGGAGCGCCGGAATATCCTGGCCGGAATTCTCCTGACAGGCCCGGGGGGACTGCAATGAACCATATCATCTCGATACGTGACCTGGAGCGACCGGAGATCGACTGCCTTCTTGACAAGGCGGCTCTCATCCAGGCACATCACTACAACGAAAGTGCGCTGAAGGGCAAGATCCTTGCCCTCCTCTTTTTTGAGCCCGATACCCGCACGAGGATGTCATTTGATGCGGCAATGGCCCGGTTGGGCGGCACTTCGATCGGCGTTGACAATGTCGAGGCAAGTTCGATGGCAAAAGGCGAGACACTTGCCGATACTATCCGCGTCGTGAGCGGATATGCTGACGCCATCGTCCTCCGCCACCCTAAAGAGGGCGCAGCACGTCTTGCCAGTGAATTTTCATCGGTTCCGGTTATCAATGCGGGAGATGGAGCCGGCCAGCATCCCTCCAGACGCTGCTTGACCTGTACATGATCCGGCAGTCGATGCCACTTGAAAGGATCCAGGTCGGACTTCTCGGCGACCTCCGTTACGGAAGGACTGCCCATTCGCTCGCTCAGGCTCTCTCCCGGTATAATGCAACACTCCATACCATCTCTCCTAAGGGCCTCGAACTTCCCTCAGGAATTACCGAGGAACTTGCGGAGGCAGGAACTGAGATACTCGAGCATGATGAGGTGAACCAGGTCATTTCGGAACTTGATGTCCTGTATGTCACCAGGATCCAGCGCGAACGTTTCCCTGACTCTGCTTCATACTTCAAGGTTGCTTCGAGTGTATCGTATCACCCCTGAACTGCTCATTGGTGTAAAAGAGCGTCTCATCGTGCTTCACCCCCTCCCAAGGCTGGACGAGATAGATCCGCGGGTGGATCTCCTTTCTCATGCCCGGTACTTCGAGCAGTCCAGGAATGGGATACCTGTCCGGATGGCTATGCTGCAAAAGGTGATGTCCTGATGAGAAGGGATGCACGGGACGGACTCCTCATCAGCCCTATCCATAATGGGACGGTCATCGATCATATCACTGGCGGAGAAGCCCTCAATGTGCTGAAGATAATCGGAATAACCGGAGCCACCACAGAATCCATTTCAGTTGCCACCAATGTAAAGAGTAGTAAAATTGGAAAAAAGGACATTGTCAAGATAGAAAATCGCGAACTTTGCAAGGAAGAAGTAGACCGGATTGCGTTGATTGCTCCCCATGCGACTATCAGCATCATTCGTAATTTTGACGTGTATGAGAAGAAGGGAGTGATGATCCCTGATCTCCTTGTCGGCGTTGTCCGTTGCCCGAATCCTGGTTGTATTTCCAACACGAATGAACCTGTCCCCTCCAAGTTCGACGTGATGCAGAAGGGCCTTCACTGCCTCTATTGTGAGTGGATGATCACCGATGACATTGCAAGCCATATCCTGTAAAGGGAAAGGGGGGAGTTGATGGCTCTGCAGAAGAACGTCGTGATTATTCTGTCACTTATGCTGGCACTTATTTTTGGAGGCCTGGCAAGTGCCGATAATTTTGGGGCAATCGATCATTACAACCGGGCAGTCGATTACGCGAACGAAGGGAAGTTCAGATGGCCCTGAAAGAGACCGAATCTCGCTCTCCTTGAAAGTCCGAATTTTACCCTTGCCCATGCAACCCGGGCAGGTATCCTCAATTCTCCGGCAGGAACAATGAAGCGCTGAATGCTTCGGATCAGGCGATCGCATTGGATCCGAACGAGCCTGCGGCCTGGAATAACAAGGCATATGCCCTGATTCACCTTGGGAGGTATCCGGAGGGTCTCGCTGCTGCGGAGCGGGCCGCTGTGCTTGACCCCTCCATGCCCGAAGCATGGATAAACAAGGCAACCGCTCTCATCAGGCTTGGCAGATACCAGGAGGCCGTGAATGCATCAGAACAGGCCCTCAATCTGATCCTTCATCAGAGGAAGGCCTGAAGAACAGGGAAACCGCCCTGCAATCTCTTCCTCAAACCAATCCAACAAAAGCCCTGGTATCAGTCTATGGTGTCCTGGGAGCCGTTTGTCTTGGCGCTGTTGCGGTCATCGCCGGAAGACGAAGAGATAGGGTCGTTCCGGTGATCGGAAAAATCTGAAAAAGGGATGCTTTGAGTATCGAATCCTCCTCCCGACCGGCATCATATTCATTTTTCTGATACTGGTTGGTTGTATCCTCTCACCTGCAGGTTCCCTCCACTTGGGTTCAGGGATATACCGCCAGGGAACTAATCCCCATGCAGGAGCCGCCCATGTGCATCAATCTCTCCCCGGTAAATGCGTGTGCTTGATATCCACCGGTCATCATCTGCGAGAACACACGTTATCTGGTGGATATCGACCTTCCGTTTCCCTTTTTCATTGCGGAGAATATTTATTTCGCGGGCAATCGGCAACGTCTCCTCGCTTACGACAAGAGCGTCAAAATTTTCTGATACCGCAGAGCCGTAACGATCATTCAGGGGCTCAACCTGGTAGTGCGCAGAAAACCCGGATTCTCTGATATAGTTCTCAAGGGAGGCTTTTCGGGCAGAATATTCTTTTACCGGGTGGCACTTCCTGCGTGCAAATTGATCCGTGGTGAGTCCTATGGTAACGCTCCCCTTCTTCCCGGCGAGCTGAATGACCGCGTGATCAGACGTTTATGCCCGTCATGGAGGGGATCGAACGTTCCCCCGACCATAACCTTCATTGTGATAGATACTCAACTTCCTATGTTATTATGGCTGGGGATGGCGTGCGAAAAGGTCAGGTCTTTCTCGCTCCCAATGCCACTGTTCTTGGCGATGTGACCCTGGGAAATGAGATCAGCATCTGGTATGGTGCCGTTATCCGGGCTGATAAAGATCGTATAGTGATTGGGGACCGTTCAAATATTCAGGATAATGCGGTGCTTCACACGAGCGCCGGCCATGCGGTTCTGATCGGAACGATGTATCAGTCGGCCATGGGGCAATCCTTCATGGGTGCAGGATAGCAGACCGGGTGCTGGTGGGAATGGGGGCCATCATATTGAATGGTGCTGAAGTCGGGACGGATTCTCTTATCGGTGCAGGAAGCGTCGTGACAGAAGGGACGAGAATTCCACCGGGTTCAGTCGTTGTGGGGGTGCCGGGAAAGCCGATCAAACAGGTCTCTCCTGAGGAGCGGGAGCACATCGTGAAGAATGCAAGGAATTACTGGGATCTGCGAGGCAGTGATCTCTGATGGGCGATGTGGTGATCATCGGTGGAGGGGTAACCGGTATCCAGGCTGCGCTTGATCTTGCCGGGCACGGTATCAGGGTGCACATTATCGAGCGCGAGCCCTCGATTGGCGGTCACATGGCCCAGTTACAAGACCTTTCCCACAAACGACTGTTCGATGTGTATCCTTTCCCCCAAGATGCTCGATGTCTCCCGTCATCCCGGGATCGTGATCCATACCTGCAGCGAAGTGACCGGGATCCAGGGTGAAAGAGGGCATTTCCTGGTCAGCGTAAGAAAGAATCCCCGTTATATCGATGAGGATCTCTGCAATGGCTGTGGGGACTGCATCACTATCTGCCCTGTAGAAGTATACAACCGGTTCGATGCGGGTATCGGCGTCCGTAAAGCGATTTACAAGCCCCATTCACAGGTAGTCCCGGATATCGTGATCAAAGATCCGGAGCACTGCATCGAATGCGGTCTCTGTTATGATATCTGTGGGAGAGAGGCGATACGAAAAGAGGATGCTTCGGCTGAATCGGTCATAGAGGCAGCGAGCATTATCATCGCCACCGGATACGATGTCTTTGACGCCGCAATAAAAGATCAATTCGGGTATCTCAGTATCCTGATGTCATCACGAGCCTTGAGTTCGAGCGGATGATGAACGCCAGCGGACCTACAGGGGGCTCAATCCGGAGAGTGTCTGATGGAAAAACTCCCCGGCATATTGTATTTGTCCAGTGCGTCGGATCCAGGGATATTCCCCTGGGTCGCCCTTATTGCTCGGGTGTCTGCTGCATGTATGCAATGAAAAATGCAATGCTCATCCGTGAAAAATACCCTGAATGCCAACGTGACGATTCTCTACATGGATGTCCGGGCGTATGGAAAGGGGTATGAGGAATATTTCGAACGTGCAAAGATGCTTGGAGTCCGGTTTCCTTCGGGGTATGTCAGCGGGGATAATCCAGGGCAGGGGAGAAATGCTTCTCCGGATAGAGAATACCGAGACAGGGAAAATGGAAGAGATCCGGCCCGATTTGGTCGTCCTTTCTGTCGGGTTAAGTCCCGCAAAGGATGCTGCAGCAGTTGCTGCCCGTTGTGGCATTCCGATTGAGGAAACAGGGTTTTTTACATCACTTGATGAGAAGATCAATTGTATTAGGACGATAAAGCCTGGTATTTACATCGCCGGGGCTTCTGTCTCTCCAAAGGATATTCCTGACAGCGTGGCCCAGGGTCAGGCTGCGGCGATGCGTGCATTTCTCGATGCGAAGACGGACTGCTGACATGAACGCTCGCGAGACGATCTCATGGACGAAAAAACCGGTTCCATCCTCCTCATAGACCAGACAAAATTACCCCGGTCCTACCGGATTATCCGGTGCAGGACTGTTGACCGTTTGATCACTGCGATCAGAAGGCTGGAAGTGAGGGGAGCGCCGGCACTTGGGGTTGCAGGTGCATTTGGTGTGGCACTTGCTGCAATTACTATCCGGGAGAGAGATGTAGATCGTTATGTGAATCAGTCTGAGTCTGTTGCTCTCGATATCGGAAAGGCCCGGCCGACAGCCGTGAACCTGTCATGGGGAGTACAACGGGTTCTTGCACGGATCGGGCAGGCGGGATCCATCAGGGAGATCCGTATTGTCGCATTGGAAGAGGCACAGAAGGTGGCAGAAGAGGACGCGGCAGCATGTCATTGTATCGGGGACTATGGGGCAACCCTTCTGCCCGCTACAGGTACTGTGCTTACCCATTGCAACGCAGGGGCTCTTGCGTGCAGGGAATGGGGAACGGCACTGGGGGTTATTCGATCTGCGGTAGAGCAGGGGAAGAGTATTGCGGTTATTGCCTGCGAGACACGGCCTCTTCTCCAGGGAGCCCGCCTCACTGCATGGGAATTACAGCGGGATGCGGTTCCTGTGACCGTGATCCCGGATTCTGCAGCTGCTTTTCTGATGCGGAAGGGGGAGATAGACTGCGTGCTAGTAGGTGCCGATCGCATCACCCGCGATGCGGTCTTCAACAAGATTGGGACCTATATGCATGCGGTCTGCGCAAAGGCCCACAATATCCCTTTTTTCGTCGCAGCACCCACATCCACATTCGACAGTGTGCATGCTGAAGGAGAGATCGAGATCGAAGAGCGCGGACGAGACGAAGTGGCACAATGGTACGGTTGCGTAACGGTACCAGCCAATGTCCCGGTGAGAAATCCCGCGTTTGACGCCACCCCCCTCTCCCTTGTCACCGCACTTATTACCGAGCAAGGAGTGATTCGTCCTGCATCCCGATGGGGCGAATTTGCGGGAAAACACAGGGTTATATAAAATACCGGGCTACCCTCAGTACAGATGGCTGCCGAGATCCCGCTCATCAACCAGTTTATTTTTATCATCGGTGAGATTACTCTCCTCTTCATCCTTGGCAGTTTTCTCTTTGCAATTCTGATAGTCGTTCTCGCCCTCATCTCGATACGGAGGGGAAAAATCTATTTTCCCTCACTGATCAAGGCAGGGATGGTTCTCGTTGAGGGTCTCATAAAAGCACTGTTCCGGCTTTTCGGAATTGAAGACGTACAGGTGCATGCCTTCTTTATCCAGTTGCATAACTCCCTGAATAAGAAAGCGTTCGAGGCGGTCCCTGTCCGGGACCGGGCGATATTCCTTCCGCAATGTCTCCGCTCCTCAAAATGCCCGGCCCACCTGACTCCCGAGGGTCTGAAATGCAAGTGCTGCGGACTTTGTATGATCGGGTACTGGCTCCCTATCCTGGAACGGATGGGGTACCGGGTTTTTTGTCCCGGGATTTCGTTTATAAAGCGCATGGTCAGGAAATACAGCCCAAAAGCCATCATAGGGGTAGGCTGTCTTGGGGAAGTGAAAGAAGGGCTTGAGATGGCGGATAAGCTCGGGCTTATCTCGATGGGAGTCGTCACTTTGAAAGAGGGGTGTGTGGAGACCCTCCTTGACTGGGAATTACTGATCGAGATAGTAAAACTTGGTGTTGACCCTGCGACACTTCCTCCAGACCTGGCAAGCCCGGTAAAAGAGTAATTTCAGTATATGCAGAGAGAGATTTTACAGGAATGCAGCAGAGAGAGTAAAGACGATGAGGGAGGAGAACATCCCAATTTTTAAAAGACTGCTGGCCCCTGTCTCTCTGACACAGTCTGGAAGCCGACAGCCCATAGGCCGTATGGCAGCAATAAAAATGACTGCATCCGCAATGAGGATCCCTGCAAGATAGGAAAGACCCCACCAGCGGACAGGATAGAAACTTCCCACAATCGCACAGATCGCAAAAAGGAGGGAGAGGAAGACTGTCACCCGGACACCGAATTCAACAGGGAAGGTAAGGGCTCCCGAAGCTGCATCGCCCTCGACATCTTCAGCGGCTTTCAGGAGCTCACGGGAAAGCATCGCGAAAAAGGTCATGAGTGCTATTGCAGAAAGCATAAGGATCCCTTCAATCCCGTAAAATGCTCCTCCAAAGAGAAAGATCGATGCAGCGAGGTAGGAGACGGCCATATTCCCGATAAAAATCATTTTTTTGAGCCTCGCTGCATACAAGATCAGCAGGAGTGCATTGCACACGGTGATGAGGCAGCAGAGCGGGTTTGTATAGACCGAGAGAAGGATCCCGAGAGAAAACAGGGCAGCCGCGAGAAAGACTGCCTGGATGGTCCCCATCTCTCCTGAAGGGAGCGGACGGTCAGGACGATTTATCCGATCGATTGCAACATCAAAGTAATCGTTGATGGTGTTTCCTCCGGCAGTTATCAGAAATACAATCGCAAAGAGGACAATTGTGTCAGGGATAAGCATCCCGGATGCAATGAAAAATGCCAGGACCGCAGCAAGCCCGGCTACCAATGCATTCAGCGGTCGCAGGATCCGTATCTGCCCGGGAATCTTCAATTCCTGCCAAACCTCCGATAAATATCTCAATCGTCTTCCGGCAATATCAAGATACAGGATAGTAGTTCTCATCATATCCGGGAGACTCCTGGATGTCAACCGTTCCAGCAAGGAAAAAAATCCTGTCCAATTGTCCTGGCAGAAGATGCTCCCCTGCTTCCTCCAGGGTATTGGGACCAGATTGGAAAGAGAGGAAAGAGAGTGTGAAAACGGGCGTGGGGGGATTTGAACCCCCGACCTACAGCTTAGGAGGCTGCCGCCCTGTCCAGACTAGGCCACACGCCCGCAGCAGTAACAATAGACGAGGAGAAGGTATAAGGTTTTTGCAATTCTACCAATGAAAGGCATATGGACCTTATCGAGGTGGAAGAGGGCACTACAAGGTTTTTTATTCCTCGTCAGGATTCCTCCTCCCCTTTCCCTCCTGGAAGCGCCCCTGTTTTCTACAACCGGCGTATGGAGCTCAACCGGGATGGAACGGTTCTCTTTGTTACCGTTCTAAAACCCTCAGGTACCTCGATGCTATGGGGGCAACTGGTGTCCGGGGTCTTCGGATCGCCACAGAATGTGGCATCGGGGTGACGATCAATGACAGGGATCCCGGCGCCTGTGCACTTATCCGAAAAAATGCTGCATGTCCGGACCGGGAGATCACAGTAACCTGCAGAAATGTGCACTCCCTGCTTGCAGAACGGAGATACGATGCGGTAGACATTGACCCGTTTGGTTCACCCGCACCTTTTATCGATTCAGCAGTCCGGGGAACCGGCAGGTTCCTGATGGTCACTGCGACTGACACTGCTCCGCTCTGCGGTGCCCACCAGCGTGCAGGTACCAGGAGATATTTCGCCCGGCCCGCAAACAACGAGTATCATACCGAGACCGGCCTCCGGACGCTTCTCGCGTTCACTGTCCGGGAGACAGTGAAATATGACAGGGGGATAGAGCCGCTCTTCTGCTATGCAAGGGAGCACTTTGTCCGGGCGCATTTCCGTCTCACCAATGGTGCAGCAGCTGCCGACCGGGCTTTATGGAGGATTGGGTACGTCTTTTTATGCAGCAGCTGCCAGGAACGGGCAGAACAGGCCGGGCTTATCCCGGAGTCGAGGCAATGTGAAGCATGTGGAGGACAAATGCTGCCTGCCGGCCCACTATGGCTGGGAGGCGTGCAGGACCCGGCAGTGATCAGGGCTATGAAGGAGGCACTGCCCGGTATGAAACTGAATACTGCCAGACAGCTCGCCACACTTCTTGACCTGCTTGGTGAAGAACTCCCGACATCATCTCACTATGATTATCATGCCCTTGCAAAGCGGGCGAAGGTCTCTCCTCCTCCTATCGGGGAAGTGATCTGTTCATTAAGGGAGCACGGGTACCAGGCAAGCCGGGCACATTATTCCGGAACTGCACTAAAAACTGATGCCCCTGCCAGGGAGATCATTTCTGTCATTGCCCGATACCATCGAAAAGAGAACGATCCGGAACTCGCAATGCAGGAATGATGGTGCATGGGCATTTTTTTTATCTCCATGATGCCAGAAGGAATATCAATATAAAATCGCGCTATTTCGTGCATTTAGTGTTCAATGATGATGGTGAGCAGGTCCCCTTCCTTGAGGCGGTGAGTGAGCCCCACTCTCTGGCCAGGATGCCGCACCGAATGCCCCCATACCCTCGCATAACGGAAACGGTAGACAAAATCCCGGTGAAGTTTCCTGCAGACATCTTCAACACTGCTTGCCTGCCGGATAATGAGCGGCTCTTCAAAGTCGGCAGCTTCACTCTGGGGCTTTAAGTACACCCGCATAAAGCCGAGGGTGTCGTAGATCCTGTCTTTTATCTCGTCCATATGATACCCGGTATATGCCGATATCAGTTCAGGCTCCATTAAAAAACGCTCTTTTAAGTCTGCTTCGATGGCTTTGCGGGTTTTATCGTCGACAAGGTCAACCTTGTTGACCGCGATGAAAGCAGGAACGTATACCCTGTTTGCAAGCATCGCATCGATCACTTCATCCTGGGTAGCGTTACCCCTGATGAGGATCTCTGCGTTCATCATCTTGTTCTCCCCGAGGATCGACCGGATCTCGTCCACTTCAAGATCCAAGGCTCCGACAGCATGGACTCGGATGCCTCCCTGCGAAGTCTTTTTGATCGTGATGTCAGGCCTTGGCTTATTGATGCGGATGCCTGCATCGTAGACTCCCGCATCAGGACATCGACATGGGATGAATTGAAGACATCGACAAGGACTACTATCATATCGGCGCTCCTGACCACGCCGATAACTTCTTTGCCCCGCCCCTTTCCCATCGCCGCCCCGGCAATCAGCCCGGGAATATCGAGGATCTGGATCTTGGCCCCACGGTGTTCCATGGCACCGGGGACTACGGTGAGCGTGGTAAATGCATACGCAGCAACTTCGCTCTGTGTGCCGGTGAGCGTATTAAGGAGCGTACTCTTACCGGTGGAAGGAAATCCGACAAGGACAACCGTTGCATCTCCAGACTTTTTGACAGAGTATCCTTCACCACCACCCGCAGATTTCATTGCGCGCTGGACAGCCTCATCCTTCAGCCGGGCGATTTTTGCCTTTACCCTGCCGATATGTTTGGAGGTTGCTTTGTTGTAGGGCGTCCGCTGGATCTCCTCTTCAAGAACCCGGATCTCTTCCTCAATCCCTGCCATTTCGCTGTTCCTATATATAGGCGGAAGAATAGGCATATAGTTGTGGGTCTGGCGGGAGTGTCCTGTTCCTGGGATGCAATTATTGCCTCCCTCAAAGTACCCCTGCTTTGCTGCAGGGAAACGGTTCCACCGCATGCAAGACACTCTCCTAAAATCCTGTCCAGAGCCCGTATTTGGCCTCCGGAAGGCAATTATCAACAGATTTAAGTAAGAATATGGCCCATAGGATAGAGCAGTTGCTGCTATAGTGTAGTCCGGCCAATCATGCGGGCCTCTCACGCCCGCGACTGGGGTTCGAATCCCCATAGCAGCACTTTGTCACTGACCGTCTTTTCTAATCATCGCACCAATCCAGAACCATTGACTCTCCCAATGCTGCTATGTTGTTTTTGATTTGAAAAAGACAATTCTAAGATCAAGTTACCTGTGTCATCCTTAAAAAAAATTAGCACTGATCCCTTTTCCCGTCCTGAACCTTATGATGGGCAGTCCTGGGTATCATTTCCCCTGACACGAGAATAGTGATCGATTTTTGAGGGAACACCTTGTTATCCCTCTCATTTTGATTTCGAGTCCGGAAAATGCATGGTGAAAAACCAGAAAAAACGGGAAACGAAAAGACCCGGGTAATAATTCTGATATTTGGTCACCAGGGAAAACTCCGCACTGTCGGGGTCAGGCCAAAGGAGAGAGAAGCCAGGGAGCGACTCTCTACACAGGGTTTCATCACTCACTCAAAAAAAGTTGGCGCCTTTCAACACCATCCTACCCTAACCTATATGTATCCGGATAGGAAATACCCCTGATGTAACAGATATGATTGAGAAAGTCAGAGTCCCACGGAAAGTGTATCAGGAGCTGGTGATGATCAACAGGGAGATTCACTACCCAAACGATTATCCCCTTGCGGTGAAAAAGGCCGAGAACAATGGTCTTATCCATGCAGCCGAATGGCTGAAAAACAATGAGGAACTCTATAAAAGGGGTTTTGTAAGGGGTTTTGAACCGGCAGACTAAATTGACGCCGCAATAAAGACACTGATGACCCCCCTTCTTTTTGGCGAGCTATTTCGATTGGTATAGGTTTTATTGGATATTCTTATTGGGTCCTTGAGCGGGCAGATTGATGAAGAGTATCTTGTTGCAGCTCGGGGACGAGAGTGACCGTCTTTGTCCTTCTGCATGGCATTGTGTATACCCTGCTGTTGACGCACATGACCTTTTTCTTGTGTCTTCATGAAACGGAAGAGAGCGCCGATGCTTCCTGTTAATCCTATAATTTCTGGGAGAAGGCCCGGGCTCTTTTTGGAAGAGAAGTGAGGTGAAGGGAGTATTGTATCAATTTTTTCTCCAGGGATCACAAAAGTTCAGAGAGAATCGGGATCTCTCAAATCTCTCATTAATGACGATTATCTGGCATTTCGCTGTTAATATACGACTATTTTTTTATCATTTTCTCTCCCCCCGGACTCGCGGCACACACTATTGGAGGGTGCGGACCCTCTTCCTCGGGAACGTGCGGCATCCCCTGTCCCGTGCATACGTGGAGAGCAGCGCAGGGGCAGAAGAACCGGTTAAATATTATTATTTTTACATAAAACGGATAATTATTGCTACGATTAGTGATTATAATATTATTTTCCGGCGTAACCCTGACATACACGGCGGATTTCGGGGACATTTTAGCGATATATTTAAATACCAATTGACATTATCAATTTTATATACACTAAAACTCTAAAATCAAGGTGATTTTATGGGAACAAAGATTGGAAAAGAGAAAATCAAGCGCGAACCCGGCTACCTCTATTACCTGGGGAAGGATGGGTTTGTATGGGCAGCACCGATGAAGAACAACAAGGGCGGCAAGAAGAAGAAGGTCGGAACTGAAAAGATCGCCCGCGAAAAAGGCTTCCTCTATTATCTTGGCAAGGACGGATTTGTCGGCAAAGCCAAGATGAAGAACGCCTGAAATTTTCTTTTTTTTCCTGCAGTTCCGATCGATTACCTGAAATCAGGACTGATCGGGGATTTTGGAACCCTCAACTCCGGGGTATCATTGCGGATCGTCCCTGTCGCCATTTCAGTCCTTTCGGAAAGAACGACAAACAGGTATTCCTGCATCCCCTCGCTCCTCTCACCGGGACTTTGCCTGTACTCTTGGTCCGATGATGGTCCATAGCCAGTCGGCAAGCTCCCTGATATTCTTGGTCTGTATAAATACTTCCCCCGGGGCCTGTTATCTCCGTCACCAGGCCTTCACCGCCAAGGAGGGTCTCTTTCAGCCCGCCAAATTTACGGACGACATACGAGCAGCTCTCGGAGAAAGCGACAAGGTGGAAGTTGTCAACGATCAGTTGTTCGCCGGGCTTGAGCACATGCTTATCGATGGCTCCAAAGGTATTGATGAAGAGCAGGCCATTTCCGGTCGCCCTGATCATGAAGAGTCCCTGCCCGAAGAGTCCCTTTGTGAACCCTTCCCATTTCACATCCAGATTGATGCCCTGCTCTGATGCGAGATATGAGGATTTCTGGAGTATGAAGCCCTTGCCATCAGTGATGGGGAGTGTATCGATATCGCCAATGGGGGCTGCTGAAAAAGCAACTTTTCCCCTGGTCCCGACCGCGGAGAACTCGTTGACAAAGAAACTCTGGCCCCCGATAAGTGAAAGGGAGAGCGATCCCCAGAAACCCCTCTCCCGTTGCGCTGTCTTCACCTCTACAGCCGGTTCCATGTACGTCATGGAACCCGATTCTCCGGTAATACTCTCCTCAGGATCAAGCGTGATCACGAGGAGCGAATAGGAAGGCTTGTATTGTATCTCGTGCTGCATACTCTTCACTCAGGATAGGAATACAATAAAAGCACCGGGTTGGCGGGCATTGTACATGTGAGGCAAAGGAAGGGTGATGAAAAGAAAACGGCGGAAGAAGAAAAGAGAAGTTCAGGTCAGACCCATCTCTTCGGCATCCCTCAATCCTTTCTTAACTCCCAACCGTATTGCCAGACCCCACCCGGCAGCGATAATCAGACCTATGAGAACATCGACGGGGTCTGATGATAACATGAACATATCCAACCATACACGCACCATAACATATAGTATCACCAGCACGAGGCCAGCGTGAGTCAGGCCACCGATTAATGAGAACATCTTTCACACACTCCATGCGTCCTGGTCGCCATCTATCCCGCCACCTGCGCGAGTAATCCATGATCACGCCGGTATCGGTACATCGTCATAGTAGTGACTCCCAGCTCCTGCGCTATATCCTTCCATTGCGTCCCAGCTTCTCTCAAGTCGAGTATCTTCTTTTCATCGAGTGATATAGCCTTCCTTCCTATCTGTTTGCCTTCTGCCCGGGCGCGTTCAAGACCCAACTTCGTGACGTGAGACGATATTGTCCCTTTCTCGTTCTGCTACCCATGAGAATACAGCTAATAGCAGGTCCCGTATGCTCTTCTCTTCATTGCGTGTGAAGGCTTCGTTCTCTGATAGGCTCCATACCTTCACCCCGTAGTTCTTCTCCAGGTCGTTGATCACATTGAACGTCTCAAGCATACTACGACCTATCCGGCTGATCTCGAAAACATACAGATACTTGACTTCTCCCTTATGGTTCTCGATGTATTCCATAAGCTGGTTGAATCCTGCCCGCTTGTATGCTGGCCTGGTCCCCGATACACCGTGATCCACGAATATACAAGCCTTCATTACCCCATTCTCGATGAGTATCCTCTTTTGGTTATCGGGGTTCTGTTCATCTCGTGAGACCCTACAATACCCTACTTTTTCACACGTTTTTATCGGCATAACATATCCCTCATAACTTTTCTTCGGATAACACAGACGTTCGTTCAAGTTATCCTTGATTTTTATGAGCGTAAAATATATTAATAATTTGCGCAGAAAATCTGAAAAGGAGCCAATAATGAAGCCATATTGCTCTCTGAAAAATTTTAGATTTTTGACATTTATAACGATTTATAATCGGTGTTTGAAAAGGGTATTTTTCCGCACGTTTGTACTGTAACAACCCTGCATCGTACCAACCTTTATTTCTCTCGATCGTATAGTATGGTGTTTCGGTTTTAACGAGCACAGTGAGAGCCTCGCCCCTCTGGAGGACACCGAGACAGGAGATTCGAGAACCATGAAACGAATGCAACTCATCTCGGCAGCGCTCTGCCTCGTCATGCTCACAACTGTCGTAGCGGGCGTCGTTACCGCGAAGCAGGACGTGAAATCAGCACCGACGTTTTCGATAACACCACCGATCGCCCAAGGTGGATCGCTGTATGCAGAATTGCACTGGGGTTATGTGCCGACGCCAGTCTACCTAGGTGGAGTCAAATATACACCGTTTAATTTTTGGGCGGGGGGATCAACCGTGGCAGTCGGCGTGGGATACAAGCTCATTGTGGAGCAAACCTACGGCGGGAGCGAGCAACTTCAAATAGTGTACGATGGGCCCAGCTATAAATTGACGGATAACATCTATCGGTCATACTCCGACGACGTTCTTATTCGAGATGGTGCTCAAGCTTCCGCCACGCTTATCGTCTATGACCTTGCTGGCAACTCCGTTGAAGCTAGTTATCCTGACATCATCAATGTAGCAGGGAGTATCCGGAGCAATCCAGGACCATACCCAGGGAGTATCCGGAGCAATCCAGGACCATACCCAGGGAGTATCCGGAGCAATCCAGGGTCATACCCAGGGAGTATCCGGAGCAATCCAGGACCATACCCAGATAGTAACCGGAATCCAGGACCATACCCAGATAGTGACCGGAATCAGGGTCCGCAGGCCGGGCAGGAAGGGCCGGGAACCAGCGCTTTTTTCGTCGCCTCCACCAGCACCTTTTGGCAACCCGTCCCCGGCACAGAGTGTTATGAGTTATACAGACTCGCTAACTTCAACCCTGTCCTCCCCGACACTCGCAGCACCGAGCGCGCAACCGCCGCATTCGTTTTCACCGACCCCCAGGCGATGACAGGGCAGTTGACGATCCTCTCGGGCAATAACGCGTCTCCGTCCCCGTACCAGGTTTCCGTGATTCGCATAGAAACGATTTGTGGGGGCGGTATATAGCTTGAGTAGCGGTAGCGCGTGTAGGCGCTCTCACAAAACGGGCTGCTAACAACAGCCCGCTGATGGATCGATCGGTGGCTGTCGGAAAAAGGCAGTTTCACTCCATCCGGCCAGCATATCTCTCCTCATTTTTTCAACAACCCCTTACCATGGAAAAGACGTACTGGTGTGCAAGGGGTAATAGATTTGAGGATATCGGGCTCGGGAACTCTTTCGCCCTGGTCCCATGCACATTAACATCTTGTGAACGTTGGACGGGTGATCCGGCTAGACCGTGCGTCCATCTGGTAGAAGCGGCTCCAAGAAGAAGGTAGATTCTTTAATTCTGCTACCATCTCTCAATTAGCCGCAATGATTCCCCGTTATCGTTGCCGTTATTATGTCATAGCAGACCCATAGAGCTCGCGCATATCTATCATTATCAAGAAATACCTTCTATGTTAAGCCAAAATTGGGAAAAGAGTGTAACCAAAGGTTAAAACGCCCCGGCCGGGATTCGAACCCGGGTCGGAAGCTCCGGAGGCTCCCAGGATATCCACTACCCTACCGGGGCAGGTCGAAGGCACGCACGGTGTGTCTTCCATATCAACAGGACGTAGAACAGTATAATAATTGTGGGATAGGGCATTCCGGCAATCCTGGATACCATACCCTGTAAAAGCTATGATTCACTTCTATGGGGAGGTGAATCGATGGTATGAAAGAACAGGGTCATGAAAAAAACCACTACTATCACCAATATCTGAATAGCAGGATTAAGTCGATTTTTTGACTTTATAGGTATGCCAGATCTTACAGGCTCCTTCGTGGCTCACCATGCAGGGCCCGACGGGGCTCCTTGGTGTGCACACTCTGTCAAAGAGTCTGCAGTCCGAAGGCTGAGCAATTCCCCGAAGCACTTTGTCACAAATGCATGCCGAATGTTTGCTAACCGGTTTGAATTCAATCCCAAATTTTTTCTGGGCATCATACTGCTCGAATTCCTGCCTGATCTTGAGGCCTGATGCAGGGATGACCGGAAATCCACGCCATTCCACATCTGCAGGCTCAAAAACCTGGTACATGAGATCGATTGCCTTTACGTTCCCTTCACGGCAGACTGCCCGGGGATAGGCATTATCGATACGGTGCGTCCCTTCCTTGACCTGCGAGACAAGCATGAGGAGTCCGAGGAGAATATCTTCCGCTTCAAAGCCAGCCACCACCTGGGGGACCGGAAACTGTTCATATTCCTGGTATCCCGTAACCGTGCAGACATGCCCGGGGAGCATAAAGCCATGAATGTGAGCCTCCCCCTGATTGAGAAGCCACTTCATGGCAGGAGGGACCAGCCGGTGACAGGAGAGAACGCTGAAGTTGTCAGGTGGCCGGGAGAGGAGGGTTGCAGCAACGGTCGGAGCGGTGGTTTCAAACCCGACGGAAATGAAGACAACCTCTTTGTCAGTCTGCCTTGCGATCTCCACCGCCTTATGGACTCCCTGCACCACCCTGACATCACCACCAGAGGATTCGAGAGACCCGGAACTGCCCGGGACCCTGAGGAGGTCGCCATACGTGGCCACTATAGACCCCCGACTGACAAGGTCAAGTGCCGCATCAATCTCCCCCTGGGGGGTGATACAGACGGGGCACCCCGGTCCCATGACTATTTTCAGTCGTTTTGGCAGAAGGCTTCGCAATCCATGGCGGGCAATTGCGGCCTCATGAGTCCCGCAGATATGCATAAAGGAGAGGTCGCGGTCAACCGCTTCATGAAGTTTTCCGGCTATTTCTTTTCCGAGGGGCATTCCAGACTAAATATTTACCGTTTTGCGGTGATAAGTATACTCATGGTGAGCACTGATGCAGTTCTGAACGCCAGTCCGACAATTCCGGGAGAAATACTCGGGATTTCTGGCAACTTCCTGGCCGTAATCATCCTTTTTACCGGGATTCTGATAGCCGGCGCAATGTTCATCACCGTTCGGTGGCTCGGCAAAAAAGCAGACATGACCGAGTCCAGGATTGACGATATCATCATTGCTTCCATCGGTACTCCTGCTGTAATTGCGGTACTCGTCATTTCAGTGTACGCCGCACTTCAGGTTGCAACCCTTCCTCCAGGTCTCGAATGGATTGTGGAGAGCAACTATTTCGATGCGATCTACATCATTATCGGAGCATGGATCGTTTCGGGATTTGTGCATAATTTCATCAGCATCTATGGTGCTCGTCTGGTAGGTGATGAAGAAAGTGATATTGATGAGAGGATGATTGCGATTGCCCTCACTGCCGCGAAATATCTCATCTGGTTCATCGCATTTCTTCTCATCCTTGTCGTTCTGGAAATTGACATCACTGCCTTGATTGCAGGTGCCGGGATTGTGGGTATAGCCGTTGGCCTGGCAGCAAAGGATTTCCTTTCCAATTTTTTCGGAGGGGCGGTCATAGCATATGGACAAGCCTTTCAAACTGTATGATCGGGTAAAAATTGACAATTACACGGGCGATGTGGTGCAAATTGGATCCCGCAGCACAAGGTTGAAGACGCTCGATAACCAGATTGTGACGATTCCGAACTCGAGGATAACAAGCAGTTCTGTGATGAATTACTCAATGCCCAATTCGATGAAGGTCCGGGTGCCTGTCGGAATCGCATACGCAACCGACATTCCGAATGTGAAAAGGATCCTCTCTGAAATAGCCCGTGAACTTGCTGAAAATAGCCCTTACATCCTCCAGAAGCCGGAACCGGTTGTGTACTTCCTTGAACTTGGAGTATCCGGCCTCAATTTCGAAATAGATCTCTGGACCAGTGATGTCACAAAAACCATGGAGATCAAAGATGTGGTAAATATGAGGATTGCCAGGAGATTTGCTGAAGAGGATATCGAGATTCTCTCTCCCTAGATGGAGGTTCACCTGAATAAATACTGAACAGGCATAGTTCCTCATCGTATCCCCACTGTTTTGTGAGATCGGACCAGCATACAAAATAAAACCGTTTCAAAGAGCAAAGCGATAGTTCCCATTTTGGCGCTTCGCTCTCTGGGGTCTGGTAAGATTGATGAACCGGATACATTTAGTCGGGGCTTTCCGCCCCTTACCCCCCCTATGCAATGCACCACGCCACACCCGAAAGGAAGCCCCAGCAGCGATTTTCAGTGACTGAATTGATATGCAGATAAAAAACCTCGGTTTTGGTCACCCTATAAAAAAAAGCGAGGAGGCCTCTTTTTATTACCCCGCCTGGATCTATCTCCCCGGAACAACACTCACATCAGAACGTATCCATTGTATGAGCATTGTAGAAGTGCGGCTCTCTGGCATCTATACCCTGTTCCTATCGTTCAGATGCAGCACCACTTTTATACTCCCTCCGGGAAAAGCTCCAGTATATGTTCGGGGTATCGTCATTCTGTCTCCATAAAGAACCGCTCGCCAGTGCGCTCGCACAACTGGCGCCGCTGACCGACCTCGTGGAGATCATGGATGACGGCCCCCATTACATCGAATCGGTTGAGCTGCTGGAGTCTCATTCATTTTGCTATACCTTTCATGCCCCTTCGAGGAGCATCAATATCGCAAGCATCCATGAACCCATACGGCAGGCAAGTGTCAGGGTGATAGGATCCTGTTTCTCTCTCGCAGGGGAGGTGAATGCAGATGTGGTGATCCATCCTGGTTATGTTGCATGGGAGGAGGAATCCGAAAAAGCGGTCCGGCAGTTCCATACCTCCCTGAAAGAACTGAAGGCTCTTGCGGACGAGTCATCCATCGAATTTTTCATCGAGAACATGGGCAACTGGGACTATTTTCTCCTGAAGGAGCCCTGGGAGATCTCCCATCTCGGCCTGTTCGATCTCGCGCTCGATGTCGGCCATGCACATCTGAATCACTGCCTTGATGAATTTCTCTGCCTCCCGTTCCGTCATATCCACCTTCATGACAATAACGGGACCGAGGATGCGCATAACCCGGTAGGGAGCGGGACTATTGACTTCAATGCGGTCATGAAGGCCGTGCACCGGACAGGAGCCACCCCGATTATTGAAGTGGCAACGCTGGAAGGAGTGCGCCGCAGCCTTGCCTATCTTGGGTGTACGATACCGGGGTAACGTATGCGTTTCCGGACAGCCCGGTCCGAATTTTCTGCCCGAGATCCCGGTAAACTCGTATGGTACGCCGTATCTCTTCCGCAATCTTTTAAAAGGTTCAGTCCAAAGGTTATTGGTGCGTTATGCCTCAGTGGCTCAGCCGGTAGAGCGTGTCCTTGGTAAGGACAAGGTCGAGGGTTCAAATCCCTCCTGAGGCTCTCAATTCCGATATTTTTTCCAGATTACAATTCTTTGATCCGATTCTATCGGCAATCCTGTTTCTGCGGATTGCACATAAGAAGTTCCAGTGTGCTGCACCGGGTTTATGAGGATTTTTCATCACGCCGATGAATGGAAGAAAGTGTGCTGATGAACGGGACGAAGAGAACCGGGAGTATCAATCCCGCGTTATCTCTCCGCCGGAACTCCGTATCGTCTCTTCGATGGTATCCTGAAGCCGGCCGTCATACAGGGCATTATCAAGCATAGGAAAACCCCCGACAAGCGGGAGGGGTTTGAATACCGCACGGGGCGGCTTACCCTCTTTTTCCGGTCACCTGCCCCGGCTCTATCACCCGGGTTGTCCCATCATCCCAGACCGCCAGATTCCCATATCCCTGGGCATCCCAGATCTTCCTGATGATATCTTTTGTATGGAGCATAATCTCGTCCTGTCACAAGAATTGCCAGCCAGGGGCATTAAGATGATGGTGGCGGGATGCGGACAGGGTACAATCATCCAAAATGACAGAGAAGTCCAGTCAGGCCCTCTCTTCCCTCTCCAGGGAATAACCATCAGCCACGAGGTGTTTTGCGGTATACCATACCCTGGAAGATGGCTATCTTCTCACCCTTTTCTCCCGTCACCTGCACGGTGTAACTGGCCAGTTTCGGATTTCGGGCAAATTCCTCGGCTTCAGCAAAAAGGATACCCGAACGTGCAGCGGTGAGATAGGAGATGTGGGCATTGATCGCTGCAGCAGGGACACCGTGCGAATTTGAAGCAAGCGCAAACGCCGTATCGGCAAGGGTGAAAATAGCCCCCCCATGGACCGTTCGGTGGCTGTTCAGATGTTGCTCCCCGATCTCCATTCTCACCCTGGCTCTTCCTGGAGATACCTCAACGAGCTCGACCCCGGTCTGCCGGGCAAATACATCTGCGTCAAAGAAACTGGTGGAATCTTCCATGCAGGAAGTGTATCCTTCCGGGAAGAGAAGAGGGTATGGTTCTCTCTACGATCAAAGAATATCACGGGAAAACATGAGAGCCTCTGCTGAATCACTCTGGTGGTAAAAGAGGATCATTCTGGAAACCCGGAAACAGTGCGGGATCGGAAGCGGAAGGGATGATGAAAATGAAGAAACCTTTTTGTGAGTTACTCCTGATTGTAATCCAATGCACAACCATGCCGACCAGCGGATAGATGAGATCCGGAATCTTTTAAAGGAGAATCCCCGCGGGATGAGTATCTCCGAGATTGCTGAGCGGCTTTGCCTGAAGAGAAACGTTGTTTCCGGGGACCTGAACTACCTTGAACGGCTCGGCCACGTGGAGATGCAATCGATAGGAACAAGCAAGGTATACTTCCCGACCACGAAGATTCCTCTGTCAGGTATTCTCAATTATTCTTCGGATATGATCCTTATCCTCGATGATACCAGGAAAGTCCTCGAGGTGAATGTCCCCCTTCTGAAAATGACGGGCACAAGGAGGGAGGAGACGGTAGGAAAGCCGATCGAAGAATGCCCGGGACCTCTCTTCGCAGCGATACAGGCAATGGAAGGAAAAGATGATGAGGTACAGGACCTGACACTCTGGCTTCCAAAGCTCGATGACCCCCGGGGAGTACGCCATTTCCGGGCGAAAAAGATCCCTGCAGTATTTGAGGATACCCGACGGGGAACCCTGATTATGATAGAGGATAGCGCCGAGGAGATCCGGTACCGGGATGCGCTCCGTTTGAGCGAGGCCCAGTATAAGACAATTGTTGAAGACCAGACCGATCTCATCTTCCGGTTTCTCCCAAATGGGATCATCACCTACGTGAACCGTATATTCAATGAGACCTTTGGCAAAGAAAATACCGAATTTCGCGGATCGAATGTGTATTCCTGTTTTCCAGACCAGGGCCGGCTTGCATTTCTCGAGCATGTCCACAGCATAAAAGGTGAGGGTCCTGTGGTGACGAGGGTCCATGAGGTCCCGATAGGAGGCACAACCCGGCGGTTCTCTTTCACAATACGGGCAATAATCAATGAAGAGAAGAAGATTATCGAGTATCAGGGGATCGGCAGGGATATCTCTGCAGAACTGGATGCACGAGACCAGATGATGCGGAATATTGCTGAAAAAGAATTTTTATGCAGGATATCACAGAATTTTCTTGAAACGACGAACGACAGCGATATTTTTGCACACCTCTCATCAGGTATCACCGAGATTGTGCCTGATGCCGTGGTGGTGATCAGTTCCTACAATGACTCGACAGGAATGATGACTGCGCGAGTGATCAGCGATGAGAACGGTGTCGATCTCCTGCAGGAGATTTTTGGAAGGACTGGTCTCGAATTTAGCCTCTCCCAAGAAATTCTCTCGAAAACGGGTGAATATAAGAGGATAGAGAACGGGCAGCTCGCAGAAATTACTACCGATCTCCTGTACCTGCTTGTGGGAGATTCTGCGGTCAAGCGTCTGCAACAGGTTATCGGTCATCGAAAAGTCTACGCAACCATGATGATCTGGGAGGGAAAAGTCATCGGTGCAACGGCAGTCTGCCTTCCGGAAGGCGATGAGCTGAAGAACAGGGCGCTGGTCGAAACGTGCATATGCATGGCAGCGCTTACCTTCCAGCGACATATAGTGCAAGAGTCATTATCGCTCTCCAAAAACCGCTTTTCAATGGTAACCAAGTCATCCCCCCTTCCCATTGCAATCATAGGTCCCGATGGGCAGTATCTGTTCCTGAACAACAAATTCATCTCAAAATTTGGCTACACACTTGACGATATACGCGATGGAAAGAGGTGGTTTCTCCACGCATTCCCGGATGCAGAAGTGCGCCAGAGGGCAAGGGATCTCTGGCTGCAGGATCTGAAAAATTCGGGACAGGGCGAGATTCCACTGAGGCAGTTCAGGGTCAGGTGCAAGGATGGATCATTCAGGATGATTGTGTTCCATCCTGTGATCCTCCTTGACGGATGCCAGCTGGTTATCTATGAAGATATCTCCGAGATAGAGGAAGCAGAACGGATCAGGAATCTTCTTGCAGAGATTATCCGGTCCTCTCATGATGCGATCATTGGAATGACGATTACCGGGAGGATCCAGACCTGGAACCCGGGGGCAGAGAGGGTGTATGGATATACGGCTGAAGAGGCGGTCGGAAAAGATATCGAGATCATCTTTCCTTCGACCCATCTGCATGAAAAGGGATGGATCCTTGCCCAGGTGAGGTCCGGTAAATTCATATCCGATCTGGAGACAAAGCGGGTGCGGAAAGACGGCGGGGTAATCGACGTTTCTGTCACGATTTCACCCATATTTGATCGTGAGAGGAATATCATCGGCACGTCCACGATCGTAAAAGATATCACGGCAAAGAAAGCAGAAGAGCGGATCAGAGCGCTCGAGTCCAAATACCAGGAGATGGTTGATTCGATCAATGTCGGCGTCTATCGGAGCACAGGCGACCCCCGGGGGAGATTCCTCTGGGGAAATTCATATCTGGTGAAGATCCTTGGGTATTCATCGTTGGAAGCCATAAGGGAACTTCCTGTCGCGGATATATTCCTCCAGACAAACGGGCGGAAGGAACTTATTGAAGAGCTGAGGCGCAGTGGTTTTGTGAAGAACAGGGAACTGATGCTGAAAAAGAGCGATGGATCCATACTCTACGTTCGTGTCACCGCCCTGGCAACGTTTGGAGAGGGCGGTGAGGTCTCTTACATCAATGGCATTATTGAAGATGTCACCGAGAACAGGGTTCTCTCCCGCAAACTTGCTTCACTGCAAGGCTCTTCGGACAATAATCGGCTGCCCCCTTCATGAGGACGCGAAAATCACCCTGTCGCAGTTGATGCCGGGCAAATTCAGTCCAGCAGGGATTACCTTATCGCTTCCTTATTCGAATGATCCGGGAAAGAAGTGTACCTTCACCATCTGAATGTCGCACTTTAACCAAGGTCTGATTTCCGCATTGCACTCATTTTTTTGCAGGTGAATCAGGAACGAGCACTTCGGCATAATGCGGAGGGTAGAACAGGATCTTTTCCTTTCGCAAGGGATCCTGGAGCAAAATCCCTGACTCTGTACGCTCAGCAGTGACGATATAGGAATAATAACGGAGCCGTTTCACCGCAGGAATGTCTTCGATGCCCTGCAGATCTCCGGCCTCCATGCCTTTGAATTTGGCATAGGTGCCTTTATACGTTTTACCCCGGAGAAGATTATAGCCTTCAAGAATATACCGGGTATTTTCATCCCGGATCACCAGCCACTTGAATGGATGGAAGGTAGGAATGAGGACTCCGCGGTTGTGGATTTTTGTGTAAAACCAGATACCCGCAGAGAGAAGAAGAACACCGCTAAAGAATACGGCATACACTCCGGCGAGCGATTCTGATCCGGCGCCCATTGCCAGTCCTGCTGCATAGACGATACTGGCGAAAAAGAGGACGATGCTTGGACCCGGGAAAATACCGAGGGTGAATTTTTTAAGGAGAAGAGGGTAGAAGAGAGGAATACCGGGAGAGGCAAGGATGTCCAGAACGAGGTGGGAACAGGCACCCGCATAGAGGATCAGGAGCAGGACCAGCGGGGATTCATCCCCGAATGGAAAAGCTCCGGCCATGACTCCAAGGAAGATCCCACACCACGCAAGTACGGCAACAACTGCTGCCCCTGCAATACTATGGGTGAACCCGCCATGGGTGAGAATAAAAAGAGAGGGATGATTGTCAGAAAGTGGTTGAAAGAGGATATCGATATCAGGGATTATCGCCCCAAGCACCGCTGCAAAGAGATACACGGAATCAGCTGATGAAGGGAGGAGGAGACTTACCACAAAAGCGTGCGAGAGTGAATCCACAGAATGAATTATCCGTTTCATCTGAAAAATTATCCGCCGGCACTACATCCCTGTGGTCACCTTGAAATTTTCTCATGCGGTAAACAAACGGCCCGGTCATTTCTGAAAAAGCCTCCTCGCTGTTTTCTGGTGGGTACCAGAATCGGGGGTGGTATCTGGGATACTAATCCAGTCACTAAAACTAATCCAGTCACTCACACCGCCGCCGCGGCCTTTTACATGGGCGGCGGGATGCATTGCTTGTGGGCGCGGTAGTAGAAGCAGCCCCGCATACAAAAGGTATCCGGTTCATCAATCGTACCCCATGCCAGAGAGAGAAGAGCCAGAAAAATAAACACATCCCTATAATTCCATTATCATCCAAAATGAACCTATCATCTGCTTTTCCCAAGAACCACCTCTTCCCGCTCATCTGTCATTGCTATTGAGAAAAAATCGAGACTCAGCCCGACATTTTTTGGATCGGGCAGGTGAGGTGAATCGATGCAGATGCCAGGAGTGCATGACTGCAGAATCCCCCCGAAGTGTTTATTCATCGGTGACGGGAATTTACGAGCAGGGATGGTACTCTTTTACGGGAGCCATCAGGACCTCGCCGGCAAGGATCCTGTTCAAATCCCGGTACCCGATGACATAGAGATTCTGCTGGATGACTGCGTTGAGTTCGCGTTTCTTTGGGCCGAGAATCGGAGATAGCCATGCAGTCCCTTCACGTTCACCGGCAGGATCAACGACCTCGACAGAACGGTGGAAGAGAAGAGGGGGGATATCTTCTGGTATTATGAAATAGCGTGAACCGGCAATCTCCATGGACAACCCCCTGCCCGACCTGCGTGCGGTGCCTGCACGGGTATATGCACTGCATGGTACCTTTCCCATTACCTTTCACCACCAAAACTATTGGAATTAAAATGATGTAAAGCTAGCGTCAGACACTAAATTGGAGGATATTTGGCAGAACAAGCAATAATAAAAGGTTTTTTATCGATGCCTGCCATCGATTCCCCCCACCTTGTTGCTCCCTTTTAAAGACTGCGGACTTGATGATCCAAATGCTCATAAAACTCTTTAAGATTAAAAATAACGGTCAATTTTCAGCACATATAAGGAAAGTTTATATACAGATCAATACAACAAAAGAGATGAAGCCAGCATGGCCCAGGACCGGGTATAGGTTTGAAAATGCTGATACTCTAATTGATGGATGACTGATACTCTCACGCATCAATTATATACCTGGTCCGGCCCATGATGGTCAATTTTCGCATTGTCTCTTCTCTTCAATTCTCCACGCCGTTTATTATCAGAAATCCTCCTGTTGCACTGGCGATGAGGCATGGCTGCACATCAGGTTCGGATGACAGAGGAGCTGATGCAGCAGGAGAATCCGATTACTCTCATGCATGCAGCTGCCTTTTGGTGACGGTCCGTTCCTCTCATATCATAATCATGTACAGCATGAGAGAGAGGAGAAATGCCAGCAGGAGAACTGCAGCAGAGAGAGGCGGCATAAAGAGGATCATTGCGTTGACGGTGCTTGCCATCTGGACCACCCGCTGGGAACCAAAAACACGGATCTTTTCGCAGAGCGCCGTGCTCCCCGCTGCCTCTCCGGGGGAAAGGGTTCGCAGTGCCTCATTCACCGCCTGGTCAATATAGGGAAGGATCGATTCAGCAGGGACCACCAGCCCTACAGGATTTTTTCCGGAGAGAATATTTACCACGTGGGAATCGGTTGTCATGACCTCGGCCTCATCGACGTACACCAGATACGTGGTCCCGGAGGAGATCCCGCATCCCGGCCTGGATATTATTCCCATCGATGAGGATATACGCAGTAGTCTGCCCGCCCGCCTCAATAATCAGGGCTTCGATCCCCTCATCGCCAAACCCTTCCTTCCTTGAATACGGAGGTATCACCTGCGCATATCCTATCCTGTAGGAGAATTGTTCCAGTCCCGGCCCCTCGTTGATTGCATGGAGGGCAGCGGACTGGTATTCATAGGCAGCCAGTGATCCGGGCTGAACTGTTGAGATATCGCCGGTAAAACAATTGTGGGCATCGACAAAAGCCACGTGCCGGAATGTCCTGTGGCCTTCGGCCATGATCGCCATTCCCACTCCAAGGTCAATATCCTCGGTTTTTTCAGGAGACCGGGTGCTGACGATAAGGAGGGTCTCATGAAATACCTGGTAGAGAACTGAAACCGAACCATGCTGATACCGGCATGATCTGCTCGCGTCACCAGAGAACACCAGGTTTTTTCCCGCTTCCCGTATAGCGGCAATGATTTTTTGTATCTCATCTTCGGCAACAAGGTTGAAGTCATGCGTTGCAGTCCCGTGGGACACCATCACCATCTCACTGAAACCGGACTGGAGGTAGTTTGGAAGGTTCCCACCCCCAATCTCGCCGAGTGGGCCGGGGTGGACATTCGGTACCGTAAAGAGCACCCCTTTCCCGTTTTCCTGCCGGAAAAAGATGCTCACCTGCGGGACATACACCTCCTCACCAATTTCACGAAAAAAATCCTCCATAGTTTTTGAGCCGTCGGTGATATGGGCAATGAAGGTATTCAGGAAATTGAGGATGTGGATGTGAAAGGCACGGTAGAGCGGGCGTTCGATCGCCCAGATCAGGAGGACAAAACCGATACCAAACACAAGGGAGGAGAGGATCGCAAAGAGACCGAACGGCGGGGTAAAGAGATACACCCCTACCAGGATCCCCGCCCCGCTCTGGATAAATGCCGGGATTACCATCCGGGTGACACGATAATCTGCGATAGCTGCAAGGACGATCAAGCGTGCGCCAAAGACAAAACCAAGAGCAATAGCATAGGAAAACGGGAGCAGGGAGATGCTCACCACCATTCCTAAAAGCGAGATGATGACCACAAAGACCGTACATGCAAGGGCCAGCAGTGCCGAGCGGTTCCAGGTGATCTGACCTGAAAACAGATTTACCGCAGGTTTCGTTGCAAGAAATCCTGTAACGGCAGGGATGGTGAAACAGAGAGACCCGAAAAACCGTATGTTCTGCCCGAACCGCAGACTTGCCCCGTCAATAATGATGCCAAGAAGCACGATGATGGCAAGGGATACTGGCCAGGATGGGGCAACAAAGAAGAACCGCGAGAGCCGTTCAATTGCGACATCCCCGCTCACTATTTTCATGCCCTCACTCCAGGCTATCCGGTCTGATTTGGAGGATGCCTGATGCCTCATCCCTCATTTCTGCACCAGAGGTCCAAAATAATTCTCATAACGCGCCTTCATGCTCTCCCAACCGGGCAGATTGGTCTGGCAACCCTCAACTTCCACGACATATGATGCGGCTACCGTGCCGACCCTGCAGCAGACCAGGGGGGGAAGGTGTTTTGCATACGCCGTGAGGAAACCTGCCCGGTAGGCATCACCTGCACCGGTCGGATCAACCATCATTACCGGGACTGCAGGGATGTGCTCTTCGTTTCCCTCCATAAAGAGCGTGCTCCCTTCGGCTCCGCTGGTGAATACCGCCATGGGAACCATCCCGACAAGGTCCTGCATTGAGATCCTCATCATACGGCACATGCCTTCGACCTCGTGCTGGTTGGCAAAGAGCAGAGAGATTCTCGAGATGATCGAATATAACTGTTCAGCCGAATAACGGTGAAGATCCTGCCCGGGATCAAACGAGGCAAACCCTGAGTTCTCTGCAACTTTCACATTGTATACCGGGTCGGCTGTGGCCATATGCACGAAGGGAAAGGAGGGGGGATCGGATTTTGAGAAAATCTCAGAAGCCCCCCATTCAAAGAAGGTGATCTGGTCGCCGGAAGGATCCGTGAACATGAACGCTGTCGGCGTATTTTTCGCAGGGACTGTGTAAAATTTGGTGAAGACCCCGTTTTCCTTCAACCATGCTTCGTAAGAACTCCCCGCAAAGTCGCCTCCGACTGCACTGACCAAAGTAACCTCCCCTCCAAGCCTCGCGATGCCGGTAGCGATATTTGCTGCACCGCCCCCATAGAGGACGGTACGGTCGGTGATCGTCGATGAACTGTTTCTGACTGGGAGGGAGGAGACCCTGGATATGTGATCTATCGCAGTGTGACCAACGATATGGATCATAGTTCACATACTTCTTTTACCTGGAGGGGAATGTCCCGAAGTGCCTTGCCGACCACAGATTTTGCAATCTTTGCCGCATGGTCCTCTGATTCAGCCCTGAATACTTTCATCTCCAGCAACAGGCCGACAAGCGCGGTATTTGCAACAACAAGTGCACTGTTCAGCTCTCCCTCACAGAACGGGCATTCGAGCATCCCTGGCTCGACCTCCACATACTTTGCAGAAGGATTCAGCCTTTTCCCGGCTTCACTGACCGCTATACCGACCGCATCATCAAGGGATTCTACATCCTTGATTACCCATGCAGATTCCAGCGTTACCACATAGTCATGCATCGTGCTACCACTCCTCAGTGTGGAGATGCTCGCTCACTGGCATCCGCTCCGAGAGAGCAACAGGCAATCGGCCTTTTCCTACGCAGAGTATCGCGACAGGACGGATGTGCGGAGGCAGAGAGAGGATTTCTTTCACTTCCTCATCGTCAAACGCACCGACCCAGCAGGATCTGATATGAAGGGCATGGGCAGCAAGCATCAGGTACGTACATGCGATGGTAGCATCCTGGACTGCGTAGAGTATTCCCCTCTCCCCATACCGGGACATGGATCTCACATAGTTGGCACATACGACAAATAATGCCGGAGCATGCAGAACCTGGGGTTGCCCGTGTGCTGCATCAGACAGCGCTTCCTTCCTGTCTGCATCACGGACGAGCACCACATCCCAGGCTTCAAGGTTCCCTGCGCTTGGTGCCGTCGCTGCGGAATCCATGAGGTAGGCGATCTCATCATCGCCGATCTCCTCTTTGGTGTAATCACGAACGGAACACCGGGTGGTTAAAAATCCATGAAATTCAGAGGAGTCCATGCGCTGATAACACCTGCCAGGCACCCTGTGCAGCGGTGGTTGCCGCACTGATTGATTCGGATAATTTCAGTGAGGTTGCGTCATACTGGTCGCTTTCAAGCAGGCTGATACCCTCAGAGAGGAGTGCGATTGCTTTTCTGAACTCAGCCTTTTCGGTATCTCTGAATGCAAACTCGAGCTCGGTCCGTACCGATTCAAGGACCATGAGAAGCATCCGCTTTGCCCCTGGTCTCTCGTGATCCGAAAATCCGGGAAGAGCCATCGCGAGTTGTGAGCAGATTATCAGTTCCGATTTCGCCCTCTCGGCAAACTGGTAGCTTTTTACCGCAGTCTTGAGATCCATGTTCACACTATCAGTCTCGTCTCGTGATGAGTGTTACGGCTGGAGGCGGATATATTCCGGAATAAAAAAAAAGTATTGAGGGTCAGACCACGTGTTAACGAGCCGATTTCTGTTTCGCGCCCATAATTGAGGCTTTTGCGCGGCGCATCCGCCTTCGGATCATGGGATTTGCAGCGGGACCCTGCTCGCCGCCACGGCCGCCACGGCTTCCCCGTCCTCCTCGTCCCCCACGTCCACCGCCCCTCCTGGGGCCTCCTCTTCCATCACCGGTCGCGGCCTCGAGTTTCTTGAGCGATGCCCCGGCTTTGAACCGCTGGTTGGGCCCTGCCCTTTTCAATTCACCTTCAGCTTTCGGCACAAGTCGGATCTGGCCTTTCACGCCTTTCACCTGGACCCACTGGACTGTTCCTGTCTTACCCATTGGAAAAACTCCTTATTACTTATGGAAGGCGTTTACTTAAACCTTGTCTCCCTGATCTCCCCCAGAGAGCAGCCGGGAGATCTCCTGCTTCAGCACCTGGCTGACCAGTCTCCCATCAACGGAACCCCTTACTTCTGCCATCACGATTCCCATGAGGGGGCCAAGTGCCCCCATCCCTTTCTCCTTCACAAATTCACGACGGTCCATGACAATCATATGCACAATCTCTTCAAGGCGGTCACGGGAGACTGACGGGGCACATTCCGAGACCGCGTCTGAGACGCCGATGCCTGCTGCCACTTTTTCAAGGATGGCAGGCACTGCCTCCTTCGCTGCCTGGCCGTCTTCGACCGATCTCAATACCATCAGGATATTGTCTTCCGACAGGCCTGATGTATCGGAACCCGCACGTGCAAGTTCTTTGATGCTTGAAAGCAGGGTCCGTGCTGCCAGTGAGGGCGTAATACCTTCGGAAACTGCCCGTTCAAAGAGAAATACCTGCTCAGATGACGCCAGCTGGGAGGCAAGGGCAGGGTCGAGGTGCAGATCCCGGATAAATCGCTCCGCCTTCTCAACAAGCAGTTCAGGTACCGGCAGCCCTGCATACCACCCGGCATCTATCCGGACAGGGACCACATCCGTCTCCGGGTACATACGCGCAGCCCCGGGAAGCGGGCGCATGTAGGATGTGCTCCCTCCCTCAAGCATCTTCCTTGTCTCTTCAGGAACACCCGTCATTGCAGCCTCTGCCCTCATGATAACCTGCTGTGCAGCACAGGAGTTCTTTTTTTTGTCTGCAGCGATAAGTACAAGACACTCATCAGCTCCGGAGTTGAGATGGGTCCGGAGGCGTTCCACCTCCAGTGCGGTGATCCCATAGGCCGGGAGTTCGTCAGTATGGAATATTCCCCCGACTCCGCATTTCTTTGCGTAATCCGAGAACTCGCTGCCAAGTCTTCTTCCTGGCTGGATCTCCCTGCCGACAAGCCCTGCAAACCCTGGAAGGCGGATGGCAAGAATATGCCTGGCTTTTTTCAGGACACCCGAGTTGGTAGCTGCAAAAAGCCCGGTCACTTCCACCGGTGTCTGGTCCACGGAAGCTCCCCTCATCCGGAGTTCGTCCCGTATCTCTATGAGGCAGTTCTGCCGGTTTGCCTCCCGCATGACAACTTCTGCAATCAGGTCGAGTTCCTGCACCCCTTTGATCTCGACACGGGCTCCTTTCCGTATCGAGATGTTGATGTCCTGCCGGATTGTGCCAAGCCCCCGCTTCACCCTCCCGGTTGAACGGAGCACCATTCCGAGATACCCTGCAATCTGCCGGACCTCATCAGGGGTGTGCATGCAGGGGGAGGTCGTTATTTCCACAAGCGGAATTCCCAGCCGATCGAGAGAGAAGGTATCTCCCTCAACTCGCTGGGCAGCTTCTTCCTCAAGGCAGATAGTCTCGATCTTTCCCCCGTTCGGGAGGGTACCGTCTATCGCAATGAGTGCTGTTCTCTGGAACCCGCTAGTATTGGAACCGTCGATGACAAGTTTCCGCATGGTATGGACCTGTTCGATGGGAGTCATCCCAAATCCACGGGCGATGATGCAGGAGAGTTCCAGTGCTTCCTGATTCAGGGGTGAAGGCGGCTCTTCATCATATTCAACAAGGCATGTTGTGTCATATCCGTAATACCAGAACATGCGCTCCTGCTTCATCTCTTCCTTTGCTGCGGCATCGATCTCGCCAAGCTCGCTCTCGGTCGCTCTCAGATAACGGAAGAATTCCTTGTCACGATCATCAAATTTCCGAAGGCAGGTCGGACAGTGACAGAAGAGTTTCTCCCGGGTGTTCAACTGCTGGTGGATCTCGATTCCGGCTTTCAGTCCTATCTCCCCATAGTCCATCAAAGCGATCGACTCCCGCACTCACCTTTCAGGCAGGATCTCATCATAGACTCTGCGCATTCAGTATCCTGTAGATTTCCAAGCACCCACATCAGTTTCACCAGCGCGACCTCAGGGAGGATATCTTCTCCTTCGATAACTCCGGCCTTTAAAAGATCCCGGCCGGTATCATACACCCTGTTGCATACTCTGCCATGCAGGCACTGGGAGGTCATCACCACAGTCGTACCTCCCTCGACAAGTGACTTGATCGCGGGGATGAGGGCCGTACTCACATGACCAAGGCCGGTACCGGCAATGATAAGTCCTCTGTATCCCGACCATGAGGTGATGGCCGCTTCAGGCATCCCGGGGTAAGAATAGAGAAGCCCGCATCGTTCTTCAAGCGCCGGATGGAGGGCAGGCTCGTTCGTCCCCCTCCTGATGGCAGCATCAGACAGATCCACATCAAGGGAGGGATACCTCACCGTCCCGATAGGGGCAATGCCGGTGCTCTGGAATGCATCCCTCCGGGAAGTGTGCATCTTTCTCACCCGGGTCCCACGATGAATCGAGCAGGAGTCGTCGCTCATCGTGTTGTGCATCACCACTGCAACCTCACCGAGATCACTCACCGCGGCACTGGCACTGCAGAGTGCATTGACCGCATTATCGCTGCTCGGGCGGTCGGCAGATCTCTGTGATCCGACAAAAATGACAGGGACGGGAGTGTCGATCATGAAACTCAGCGCTGCAGCACTGTACGCCATCGTATCGGTCCCGTGCGTGACAATTACCCCGGCAGAACCACTCTGTATTTCCCTATATACCGCTTCTGCGAGTTCCTTCCAGATCGCAGGAGTCATATTCTCGGATAATATCGTGTACAGTTTCCTTGCACGGTACTGCCCGATCGTCACGAGCCGCGGTATCGCGCGAAGAATATCCTCGGCATCAAACTGGCTGGTCACTGCACCCGTCCGGTAATCGATACGGCTCGCGATGGTGCCCCCTGTTGACACAATGGATATCTGGGGGAGATTCTCATCCTGGGTGACACGCACGTTATCGGGGGATGAGAGGGAGGGCCGGTTTACCAGGAAGATTTCTGATGAAGAAACCCCTATGTTGTACCCGCTGTCCAGTTTTATCACCGCCATCCCGTCCCTGCCGGTGATATACGTCCCGGTGCGCTCTTTTTCGCCATGCCTGCAGAGGACCAGGTCGCCAGAACGGAAATCACTGCTCAAGGGTAAACCTCCGGGCGTCCTGGATGAGTGCATCGATCGCCTCTTTCAATACCATGGCCCGCCGCTCAGCTCTCTGCTGGTCATCTTCAAGCTTCATTTTCCTGGCTTCAAGGGCAGATCTGATCGAGAGCGCGGACGGACTCCCTGTTGCTTTTCTCTGCTCAATGCTCTTTCCCACATCAAGCGCATCCCTGATATCTGACTCCTGGAAGGAACTCGCAGGGAGGGGAGATCCCGTGATACTGATTGCCGCTTCATCCAGATGTTCCCGGTCAAGACCTCCCTTCTGTACCGCTCTCCCTACAATACTGTGGGAAGTGCGGAACGGGAGGCCGCAGTTCCGGACAAGCATATCGGCAAGATCTGTTGCCGTGGAATAGCTTTTTCCTGCCTCCTCCCGCATCCGTTCCCGATTGAATGAGGCGGTCAAAAGGAGGTCATTTAAGAGACTCGTGCTGTGCTTGGCGTCCTCTACACCCCGCAGGAGACTTGGGGTAAGTTCCTGGAGATCCCGGTTGTAACTCATGGGGAGACCTTTGATTGTAGCGGAGGCCGAGGTATAAGCGCCGATAAGCGAGGCCGATTTCGCCCGCATGATCTCAGCAGTGTCCGGGTTTTTCTTCTGGGGCATTATGGAACTTGTCGAGCAGAATGCATCGTCAAGAGAGACGAAACCGGCGAACGATGAACTCCAAAGGATGAGCTCTTCACAGATCCGGCTCACCCCTGTCATCATTATCGAGAGACTGGCGAGCACCTCAAGGGCAAAATCCCGCGATGACACCGCATCCATGGTATTTTCGAGCAGTCCGTCGAATCCAAGTATCCGGGCGGTGTATTCCCGGTTCACCGGATATCCCGTCGATGCAAAGGCTGCCGCGCCAAGCGGGGACAGATTGACGCGGGAGAAGTTTTCAATTAACCGCTCACAATCGCGGGAGAAAGCCTGTTCATAGGCAAGCAGGTGATGCGCAAGGGTCGTCGGCTGGGCATACTGGAGATGGGTAAACCCGGGCATCACGGTCCCAATATGCTCTCCTGCAAGTGAGAGAAGAGTCGCACGGAGCCTGAACAGTATGGAGAGCTGCCGGAGCACGTCCTCCCTCAGCCGTATGCGGAGACATGCAGCCACTTCATCGTTCCGGGATCGGCCCATGTGCATACGGCCACCGATATCTTCACCGACCGAAGCAATGAGGTGCGCTTCGATTCCCGCATGCACGTCCTCATACCTCTCATCGAATGCCGTTTCGGGGATCCCTTCATCGTAGAGTCCAAGGAGAGCTGAGAGCAATGGACGGGCAGTCTCGTCTGCAAGGATCCGCTGTTTTGAGAGCATAACGACATGAGCGATATCCACCAGGATATCCGCATCCGCAATATGCCTGTCTGCCACCATTGACGAGAGAAAATGCATCATCTCACCGGTCCGCTCCCCTGAAAGGCGCCCCCTCCGCACCACATCATTACGCATCCGTATAGAACCTCTGTACCTTAGAGGGACGGGAAAAAAGATTAAAGCCACGCCTTGCGAGCAGCGAGCTCGATAGCACGCTGCACCGATTCGCGCGGGATGATAGTGGCGACGGGAATGTGGACCAGTTGTTCGATGATGCTTGATACGATAGGGGCACACACAATGGCCGTTGCTCCCTCCCGCTCGGCACGCACCGCAGCGACGATCGCGTCTTCCATTGTATAGACCGGATACTCGCGGACCCGGATACGGCGGCCGTCCACATCTGCACTTCTCTCCTGGACGGTATCGAGCACCGGTCGTGCAGCGATAAGACCGATGAACTCCCCTTCGCCCGCCCGTTCAAATTGCTGGAGGGCATGCACGACCGCCCGAAGGGTTGAAAGATTCGGCGATCGGCGACCATGGAGGATCTTATAGAGGGAACTCTGGGCAACCCCGCTCTTTTCAGAAAGTTCCCGTACACTGATCCGTATCTCGTTCTTCATTATCTGGTTGAGCGCCCGGACAAATTCCTCATCCGATATCAGGGCGGCTCGCATGAGACGATCAACAGGTTCACTGAGTACCATAGGAATATACAGAAGGGATAATAAGTATGGCTATAAAACACTTTTGTCCAAAAAAATTGTATGGATGCGGAGAGTCTGGACAATAAAAGTATATTATTTATATAATTGTCCAATTTTATAGTATATAGAGTACTAATGTATACTATTATTAGCTCTATAAGAGAATTTATAGGCACAAAAGCAAATGTACTATTCATGAAAATTTCACCGGCAATTCTTATTGCCTTAACCGTGGTCATGGCCCTCCTCATTGCCGGCTGTATCAACCAGCCTGGCGGGGAAAAGACCGAAATCAGGATAGGATACCAGCCGAGTACTCACCAGGTAGCTCACATGATTGCCATGGAGAAAGGATGGTGGCAGCAGGATCTCGCACCGTACGGAGTCAGGAATGTAACTGATTATGTGTTTCCCACAGGAGCACCCGAGATGCAGGCGATGCTGGCAGGAGATCTCGATGTTGCGTATGTGGGTGCAGCCCCGGTTCTTTCAGCGGTGAGTACCGGTCTCGATGCAAAAATCGTTGCCGGGGTAAACACGCAAGGTTCTGACCTGGTGCTCCGGACAGGTCTCAACTATACCGGCCCTCAGTCATTGAAAGGATTAAAGATCGCTACATTCCAGGCAGGCACGATCCAGGACACTGTCCTGCGGGAGTGGTTAACTGCAAACAACATTGATCCTGACAAAGACGTGGAGATACTCGGAATGGGTCCTGGAGATGCGATAACAGCAATTACTGCGAAAAAAGTTGATGCCGTGTTCCTTCCCCATCCCTCTCCATCAGTGATTGAAGCCAGTGGAAGCGGGCGGATTATAGTACAATCCGGAGAGATGTATCCCGGACATACCTGTTGTGTTCTGGTGGTGAGCGGTAACCTGATTCGGGAGCATCCGGAGATTGTTGAACAGATTATTAAGACGCATATCAATGCAACGGAATTCGCGATCCAGGATTCCGATGGGGCAGCTGCAATTTACGCGGCAAAAACCGGGGCAAATTCAGAGGTTGTCAAGGAATCGTTCAAAAACTGGGATGGTGCGTTCGTCACCGACCCTGCCGTCATCGTAGATCCAGTAATGGATTATGCGCAAATCCAGTACGAATTGGGATATATCAAAAAACCGCTGACACAGGATGACCTGTTTGACCTGTCGTTCTACAAGAAAGCGACAGCCTGATCACCCATCCCGATTCTTTTTTCGCGGTATGATCAGCCCTTCACGGAGTCTGTTGCCTTCACGGAGTCTGTTGAATAGTAAATCCGTCAGGATTTTATCAGCTGACGGAAGAATACTTGTACCAGATACCTATACCAGTTACAATCAGGACGGAGCTGCAGTTCTTTGAATATCGGCGGAAAGAAACTTTCTGACAAATGGCTTGGTGTTATCGCCATCATTTTTGTGCTGCTTTTCTGGCAGGCGATGGCATCATTGGTGGTGAAAAATCCATTTATCCTCCCGTCACCCGTGGATGTCCTCAATGCTTTCCTGAACCTTCTCAAGGGCGATACACTCCTGAAGGATATTTGGGTAAGTCTTATTCATTTCGGGATCGGTATCGGCGCGGCCCTTCTCATCGGGATCCCCTGCGGCATACTCATGGGATGGTACCGGGGGGTTGATGCCTTTATGGATCCAATCATCGAAATAATCCGTCCAATACCCCCGCTTGCCTGGATTCCCTTTGCAATCATATGGTTCGGGTTAACGGATGCATCCGCAGGCTTTGTCATCTTCATTGGTGCGGTCTTCCCCATCCTGATCAACACTTACTCTGGTATGAGGGGTATACCACGTGTTTTTGTTGAAGCCGGAAAGATGCTGGGCTGCACCAAAGATCGTCACCTGATCCGGTATATTGCATTTCCTTCAGCTCTTCCCCAAATTGCGTCCGGGATACGGATTGCCTCCGGAGTTGGCTGGATGTGTCTTGTTGCTGCTGAACTGTTCGGAGTCTCAAAGTACGGGCTCGGCCAGAAGCTGTGGCACTTCTATAACCTGCACCAGATGGACAGTGTGGTCGTTTACATGCTGCTGCTCGGTCTGATTGGCCTTCTTTTTGACTGGGCCTTCAGGTATTATATCGACCACCATTTCCTCAGGTGGCGGTCCGGAGAGGTGGCATAATATGGGAGACCTTGAAATCAGGAACCTTACACGGGGCTTTGTCCGTGATGATGGTTCAGTGCTGTATGCCGTCGAGGGAGTCGATCTCACCATTCACCAGGAAGAATTTATCTGTGTGCTCGGGCCATCCGGCTGCGGCAAAACTACCCTCCTGCGCATGCTGGCTGGTCTTGACCGTGCATCCAGCGGAGAGATCCTACTGAAAGGAGAGCAGATCCGGGGACCGAATCCAAAAGTGGGGATTGTTTTCCAGGAGTATTCCCTGTTCCCCTGGCGGAATGTAATCGACAATGTCGCCTTCGGCCTCGAGATGCAGGGATTCGGGCGGGATGAGCGATATCATCGTGCACAACCCTATCTCGAACTCGTTGGTTTATCCCAGTTCGCACGCAGTTATCCTTCCGAACTCTCCGGCGGGATGCGCCAGAGAGTTGCCGTCGCACGTGCAATGGCAATCGATCCCGAGATCCTGCTGATGGACGAACCATTCGGTGCGCTTGATGCCCAGACCAGGAACCTTCTCCAGAAGGAATTGCTCGATATCTGGCATACGACGAAAAAGACGATTATTTTCGTTACCCATAGCGTCGATGAGGCTGTGTACCTTGCCGACCGTCTGGTGGTGCTCACCTCACGCCCGGGCAGAGTGTGTGAGATCATACCAATCGATCTCGATCGTCCCCGTGACCGGACGAGCGCCGACTTTGCATTGGTGAGAAGAAAAGTGCTCGATCTGATTGCCCAGCCGAAGTGCAGCCTCCAATAAGGTTTAATACATACCATTTCCATTTTATTAAAGCAGTCGTGATTCGTCCCGGTGTGCTGCAAATAGCATACACATCCAGCGCCGGGTCCATTATGAGGAGTGAATTACCATGGTTCGAAAACCAGCAAAAATGTACAGGAATCTTTCAAAGAAGGCATATACGAGAAGAGAATATATGGGCGGGGTTCCTGGAAGCAAAGTTGTCCAGTTTGACATGGGCAATCTCTCCCAGGAATTTCCGCTCGAGATGAACCTTATCGTGGTGGAGTCCTGCCAGATCCGCCACAGCGCGCTTGAAGCAGCCCGAATCAGTATCAACCGCAAACTGCTCAAGGAAGTGGGCAGGATGAATTTCCATCTCAAACTCCGGGTATTCCCGCATCATGTCCTTCGCGAGAACAAGCAGGCAACCGGAGCCGGTGCAGACCGTGTGTCTGAAGGGATGAGACTTGCATTTGGAAAGGCGGTGGGAACCGCAGCCCGGGTAATGAAAGACCAGATTGTCTTCACGACATATACCAGCCCACAATACCTTGACAAGGTGAAAATAGCCATGAAAGCAGGAGGGCACAAACTCCCCACCCCCACCTATTTCACTGTTGTTGACAAGAGCAGCTCGGTCCCTGCCGTGGTCCCGATGCCGGCCGTCAACGAATCCAAATAACTCCCCCCTCATCCCCTTCCTTTCTCTCCACTTTATTCCGGATAGAAACGATTATAGATTTTCTTCGCCGAGTACCTGGTGATGGTGGTTCCCGAAGATGACCCGATGTACCGCGCCTTGTCGGATGCCACATGCCGTGCATTCCAGGAAGCAGAGACGACCCTCCCCCCCGATATAATCCGGGCACTCCGCTCTGCCGCAAAGAGGGAGTCATCAGAGGTCGCGAGAATTGAATTGTCAAATATTCTCGAGAATATCGCACTTGCAGAACGGCTCACTCTCCCCATCTGCCAGGATACCGGAGTCCCGGTGATCTATCTCACCGTGCCACCGGATGTGCCGTTCTCGCAGCAGCTCTTCCTTGCAGTGAGTGAAGGCGTGCGAAAAGCTTCAAGGGAGATCCCGCTCCGGCCAAACGTCGTTTCCCCTCTTGAAAGGATTAATTACGGGGATAATACCGGCCCGGGGATGCCATCGGTCCATATCAGTACCTGGTGAGCGCCTCTCCGTTACCGTCCTCCCAAAGGGTGCGGGAGCGGAAAACATGTCGCGCCTGGCAATGCTGCTCCCTACAGAAAAAGATACAATTCCCCGGTTTGTCACCGAAACAATGCTGATCGCAGGGGGCAGGCCGTGCCCCCCTGTTGTTCTCGGCATTGGAATCGGAGGGACATTCGACGGCTGTGCCGCACTGGCCAAGGAAGCCCTTCTCCTCCCCATCGATACCATGGAGCCTTTTGAGCAGGAACTCTGTGATGCGGTCAACGATCTCGGGATTGGCCCGATGGGTCTTGGCGGAGATACCACGGCACTTGCGGTAAAGGTAAGGACTGCCTCTGCCATACTGCATCGCTGCCTGTTGCCGTGAATGTCCAGTGCTGGGCTGCCCGCAGGGCAACTGTCGAGGTGGAATGGTGAACAGGGTCTGTCTTACCACCCCGCTTGGTGATGAAGTTCTCTCGCTGCATGCGGGGGACCCTGTTGCCCTCTCCGGTATCGTGTATACCGCACGCGATGAAGCACATATAAAAATGATGGAGGAGGGCATCCCCTTTGATCCTCGAGGAGCGGCAATTTACCACTGTGGACCTGTCATCCAGGAATCCCGGATCCTTGCTGCAGGCCCCACCACTTCAGCGCGAATGAACGCCATTTCAGGATTTCTTCTTGACCGGGGAGTCCGTGCGCTTATCGGAAAAGGAGGAATGGGAAAGGAAGTGTGCGAACATCAGGGGGAGAGGGGTGTACCTGGCCTGCACTGGTGGATGTGCAGTGCTTGCAGCGTCAAAAATGTCTTTAAAAGGCGTATTTTTTGAAGATCTCGGAATGGCTGAGGCGATATGGATCATTGAACTCGATTCGCTTCCCCTTGTTGTCGGGATCGATTCTTGTGGCAATGACCTCTTTGCAGCGGTCTCCCGGAAAGCAAACAAACAATTCCACAAACAGTTCACGTACACATTGAAAGGACCATCCCATGAGACTGCAGATAGATGAGCACCGGTGTAAGGGATGTAACCTCTGCACCCTGGTTTGTCCCTACCGTATCTTCAAGGCCGGAAAACGAGCCAACCAGAGAGGGGTTATCGTGCCAACACTCGACCGTCCTGAACGGTGTGCCAATTGCCGCCTCCGGAACCTGTACGGGAGGACGCTCTGCGGCACCTGCCTGATGATCTGCCCTGACCAGGCCATCTCATGGGTCGAGGAGGAAGAGCATGTACCGAAAAAGGTGGCGATAGAATATTGACCCGGACTGAATTCATGCAGGGAAATACTGCCTGCGCTGAAGGGGCACTCGCTGCAGGGTGCCGTTTCTTTGGCGGTTATCCGATAACCCCATCAACAGAAGTGGCAGAGCACATGGCCCTCCGACTCCCGAAACTTGGAGGAGTATTCATCCAGATGGAGGATGAGATCGCGGGAATTGCCTCCGTAATCGGCGCTTCATGGACCGGGGCAAAGGCGATGACTGCAACAAGCGGTCCCGGCTTCTCCCTGATGATGGAGAACATCGGGTATGCAGTTATGACAGAAACACCCTGTGTGATTGTCAACATCCAGCGCGGAGGACCTTCAACCGGGCAGCCCACGATGTCCGGCCAGGGAGATATGCTCCAGTGCCGTTTTGGTTCCCACGGGGATTACAGCGTGATCGCCCTCTGTCCGGCAAGTGTCCAGGAGATGTTCGATCTCACGGTCGATGCATTCAACCTCGCGGAGCGCTTCAGGGTCCCGGTCTTCCTCATGGCCGATGAGATCATCGGGCACATGAGGGAGAGGCTGATCATCCCGGACAGCGTGCTTCAAAGACACCGAAAACCGCTTGAGCCGGGAGCCCTGCCATTCAGATCGGATGCGGATCTCGTGCCGGGATTTCCCGCGTTCGGGCAGGGGTACGGTGTCCATGTGACCGGTCTCACCCATGACGAACGCGGATATCCCTGCACCACAAGCCCGAGAGTCCATGAGGAACTCGTGAACCGGCTTGTGGAAAAAGTCGAAGGAGCCCGCGAATCGATTGCTGCCTGCGACATCATCAATCCGGAAGCAGAGACAGTCTTCATCTCCTACGGTGCACCGTCCCGGTCCGTGCAGCAGGTGCTCCATGATCACTCCAAAGAATGTATCGGTCATCTCAGGCTGAAGATGGTCTGGCCGTTTGCCGAGTCGCTCCTCTCCCGTTTTAAAAACGCGGATACTTTCATCGTTCCTGAGCAGAACCTCGGCCAGATAGCCCGCGAGATTGAGAGGCACGTTGACGCAAGGGTGATACCTGTCCCGAAACTTGGAGGCGACCTCCATACTCCGGGGGATCTTTACCGGATAGTTGAGGAGGTACGATGAGCGAGGAGGAGTGGCTCAGGCAGGACCGTCTCCCCCATATCTTCTGTGCGGGGTGCGGCAACGGGACGATCCTCAACTGCACGCTTGCAGCAGTCGAACAGATCGGCTGGAAGAAGGAGGAGACCGTCTTTGTTTCGGGCATCGGGTGCTCATCGCGTGCACCCGGCTACATCTCCACCGATTCGCTCCATACCACGCACGGGAGAGCGCTTGCTTTTGCCACAGGTATACGGCTGGCGAATCCTGCGTTGCATGTCGTTGTATTTACCGGAGACGGAGACCTCGCAGCAATCGGCGGGAACCACTTCATCCATGCATGCCGGAGAAATATCGACATAACCGTTGTCTGCATGAATAACATGATCTATGGGATGACCGGGGGTCAGGGAAGCCCGACCACCCCGATGGGGGGGCTTTCCACAACGACTCCTTACGGAACCGTGGAGCCGGCTTTTGACCTCTGCGGACTCGCTTCTGCAGCGGGAGCAAATTACGTCGCCAGATGGACCTCGTACCATGTCCGGGAACTCACCCGGGCAATCCTTACCGGTCTTGAGACTCCCGGATTTTCATTTATCGAATCGCTGGTGCAGTGCCCTACCAACTACGGCAGGAGAAACAGGTTCAAACAGGTCACCGACCAGATCGAGTATTTCAGGACCCATACCCTTCTCGTCGAAAAGGCAGCACGGATGAAGGAGAGAGGGGAGGAGATCCCCGCTGACATGATTCTTTCCGGCGAGTTTGTGCGGCGCAACCGGCCTTCCATGGGAGGAAGGCCATGAGGCACGAGGTCAGGTTCTCCGGGTTTGGAGGGCAGGGAATTATCCTCGCTGCGGTAATTCTCGGGCGTGCAGCAGTCATGTACGACAACAAGTATGCAGTGCAGACCCAGGTGTACGGGCCTGAAGCGCGGGGAGGGGCTTCAATGAGCGCGGTGATAATCGATGACGAACCAATCCTGTTTCCCAAGGTAACAACCCCGGACATTTATGTGATCATGTCCCAGGAAGGGTTTGAAAAATACGGAGAGTCGGCCTGCGGGGGGGCAGAGATGCTCGTGGACAGCACGCTGGTCCATTCCCGCCCGGCCTGCCGGTACATCGAGATCGCAGCAACCAGGGAGGCACGGGAAACACTGGGGAGGGATATCGTGGCAAACATCATCATGCTTGGAGCCCTTGTCGCAGCAACCGGGGTAGTGAGCCGGGATTCCATCGAGAAGGCGATCCTCGATTCCGTTCCGAAAGGGACCGAATCGTTGAATGTAAAAGCAATGAAAAGGGGCTTTGTACTTGCCGAAGAGGAGCAGAGCAGATGAAATTTCTTGAACATGAAGCAAAATCGGTCTTTGCCGAACATGGGATCCCAGTACCAGGAAGTGTCCTGATCCGTTCAGCAGACGAGCCTGTCGGGACACCTGGAAAGTCTGCCCCCCGAATTTGTATTGAAAGCCCAGGTGGATGTCGGGGGACGCGGAAAAGCTGGCGGGATTCTGGTTGCAGACCGGCACAACGGGGTAGCAACTGCCAAATCCCTGTTTCAAAAGACAATCAAGGGAGTACCGGTGCGGGAGATCCTTGCGGAAGAACGACTATCGATCATCCACGAGTACTATGCCAGCATCGCGATCGACCGCTCCACGAAAGAAGCCCTCATTCTCTTTACTGAAGAGGGGGGAGTCGATATCGAAACCCTGGCGAGGGAACGCCCTTCTGCAATCCGGAGGGCATCTGTTCCCCTCCTGATGACGGAGATCCCTCCCTTTATGATCCGTGATCTTCTCGGGAAAGCACCGAAAGAGGCGGGCAATGTTCTTCAGCATCTGTACACGGTCTTTTGCAGGAAAGACGCGCTCCTTGCAGAGATAAATCCCCTTGTAACGACGTCTGCAGGCATATTTGCAGCCGATGCCAAGCTCATTGTTGATGACAATGCCCTGAAAAGACAGGGCATCTCCCAGAACAGGGACCTTACCGAGCGTGAAAGGGAAGCGGAGAGACACGGGTTCTCGTACGTCGAACTTGAGGGGGATATCGGGGTTATAGGCAACGGGGCAGGCCTTACGATGGCGACGCTCGACCTGATCGATCATTTCCACGGAAAGGCTGCCAACTTCCTTGATGTCGGGGGAGGTGCTGACCAGGAGCGCGTCATGCATGCGGTGAGGCTGGTTGCAGGCGTCCCCTCTGTCAGGGTGATCATCGTGAATCTCCTTGGCGGGATCACCAGGTGTGACGAGGTCGCCCGCGGGATCATCGATGCCAAAATCAGCCAGGAAGTCATCGTCCGCCTTGCAGGGACAAACGAGGAAGAGGGCAAGTGCCTTCTCAAGGAGAAAGGATATCGTATGCTGGATTCCATGGAACTGGCGGTCAGGGCTGCAGTGGAGGCGTCCAGATGATTTATGCCGATAAATCGGCAGGCATCATTGTCACCGGTGCAACGGGACGCCAGGGTGCCTTTCATATTGGACTCATGAATGAGTACGCAAAAAGTATTGGAGGAACCGGGGTGGTGGCCGGAGTAACGCCAGGAAAAGGTGGCCAGGAGATACACGGGTACCCGTCTTTAACAGCATCAGGGACGCGCTGACCGAATGTGATGCACTGGTGAGCGTTATTTTTGTGCCCGCTGGTGCTGCCGGGGACTCTATTATGGAATCGGCTAGTGCCGGGCTCTCTCTGGCCGTCACCATCACCGAGCATATCCCGGTCCATGATACGATGAAAGCGATCGCGTATGCAAAACTTCATGACTGCGCTGTCGTGGGCCCAAACTGCCCAGGGCTCCTCTCTCCCGGGGAGATCAAACTCGGCATCATGCCAGCCCATCTGTTCTCCCGAGGAAATGTCGGGGTAATCTCGCGGAGCGGAACCCTTACGTATGAAATTGTAGATGAACTCACCAAAGCCGGGCTTGGCCAGAGCACGGTGGTGGGGATTGGGGGGGATCCGGTCATCGGGCAGACATTTTCCGATGTCCTCCGGCGTTTTGAGGAGGATGGCCAGACAAAAGCAGTGGTCCTTATTGGCGAGGTAGGGGGCGCCCTTGAAGAAGAGGGGGCCCGCTCCACTGATCTCCCCCTCGCAGCCTACATTGCCGGTATATCGGCTCCCCCTGAAAAGAGGATGGGGCATGCCGGGGCTATCATCGAAGGAGGGGAGGGTGATGCCCGTTCCAAGATTGAGCGGCTCCGGAAGATGGACGTCCCTGTCGCCAACCGGCCGGCCGAGATACCAGGGATGATTAAAAAATTGATCTGACCACCTCATTTTTCCATTCCAAAGTGCTATCCCCTGGCTTATCGAAAAAAATTGGCAGCGCACTCACCAGAGGGGAGGATGGCCGCTCTCTCCCTACCAGAAGGATACCCTTCGATCCCTGGCTATCCTGAAAAAATATAAAGCCGTAAACCCAATGAGAGATACATCAGCGGGTTGATTATATGAACGCACACCACATCGATACTCCTGATCCTGCCGGGAAGGAGGAGGAGCCCGCCGGCGCAGAGCGATACCTATCCCCGGGTGAAAATCTCCGGATCTTCTCTCCGGATATCCAGATAAAAAAGATCCGGTTTGAAGCGTATCTCACCAACAGACGGTTTTTTCTCATTGATCAGAACGACCCGAAACCTGGGATAACCGCAAAGGAGATATCGATACAGTCGATAATAAGCAGTTATCTTGAAGAATCTCCCGCCCGGGAACCGGTCCTCGTCCTTACGGTAAGGACATCGGATGACGATACCAGGATCATGAAGATGGTTTTCATGCACAATGGAGAGGACAGGGGCCGGGAAGCGGAAGAATGGGTCCATCTCATCTCGCAGACCATAGGCACGGCAACTGCCGGGCGGACCCACATTCCGGAGCCCGCCCCGGAAGCGCGGCCCCTCACGGATACCATCGTGTTCCCGGTATCCCGCACGCCGCCGCCTGACAGCAGCAGTCCTCCCCGTGCTCAATCATCGGACAAACCCACCGCAGACCAGGCAGAGACCACTACGGCAGCCATGACCCCGCGTCCATCTGCCTCAAAGATTGCCTACTGCTATCATTGTGGGAAGAAACTCCCGGAACAGGCGAATTTCTGCCCGTTCTGCGGTACCCATGTGCATGAGACGATGCACAAAGAGGAGTCTCATCTTCACCTTCCTCTCCACCAGTTCAAGGAACCGCCGGCAACACCTTCGCAGGACACAGGAAAAAAGGGGTGGAGACGGTTTTTCGGCAGATAGCTGGATACCATTACGATCACTCTTTTTTTGCCTCTCCGCCGTTTTGTGGGGGAAGACTAACAACCAGGGTTGGTATCTGCCTACCCATTCAGTCACTAAAACGGCTGTCGGGGTGTCCTTTTGGGATCGGCGGGGTGAAAAATCCCGGACTGGGTGATCCGTGCAACAGGCCACTTTCCTTCCTGTTTTCCGGGGGCTTATGGAGGAATTTCGTCCATAGCAATCAGGTTGCAACAAACGCCCCACTACCGATCCTTCTTTGCGATAACCATATGGACCGCACTGCCCTGGTGAAAGTCATCGGTGATATACTTCTCATGGACAATCCTGAAACCTGCCCCTGCCAGTGCGGCCCGGTATTCCACGGTCATGTAGGGCTTTTCCCTTGTGTACCGATCCCCTCCCTTCTCTTCAGTTTCAAGGGTCCACAACTGCCATTCGAGGGCATGGAAGATGTCATCGCGATCAGTATCATCAGACTGGACATTCACAAAAAGTCCTCCATTGTTCAATGCATCTGCAATTTTTTGGAGGAGTCCGGGACTTTTTCCGCTTGGATTCGAGGAGGAGAGGATAAGATCATACCCGCCTCCGATAGCATCGGTGAAGAAATTCCCGGGGATTGTATACACCCTGGCAGCCTGGTGATGGCTGATGTAGCGCCCGGCAAGGACCACGACATCGGGCAAATCAAAGATATATGCATCAAGTCCGGGGTTCAGGGCTGCGAGGGCGATGGCATAAAGGCCGTGTCCCCCACCCAGATCGAGCATTTTTCTGGCCGTGGTGAATTCCGGCATTCCGGCGACCTCCCTGACCGTCCGCTGGAGTCTGCCGGTAAGGGCATTCTCGGCCATGGCCGGAAGGGCCAGATCCGCAAAGAATTCCCCGCGATGAAAAATGAACGGACCCCCGATCAGTCTCTCAGGCAGGCATGCCCAGATCTTTTCAAGAAATACCGCATTTTTATGGATATGACTTTTCTGGCAGAAGGGCGACCAGGAGACAAGGTAGGTTGATGCAAGCAGACTGTTTTCAAACCTCTCCCTGTTATTGGTGATAATCCTGGAATGAAGAAGAATTTCGAGAAGGGGGAGCAGCCGTTTCTCGGCAATCCCGGTTGCAAGCGACAACTCCTGAAGCGTTCGCTGACCTTTTTCCAGGAAGTCGAAAAGGTTGAGTGAACAGGCAGCATGAAGTGAAGCAAATCCGATCAGGCCGTGCATCCCTTCATCAACCAGCGAGAAGAGATGTTCCGGGGGTTCATCAGGTTCTTTGAGAAAATCAAGCATCAGATCACGTGCATACACTATACGAGAATACCTATTGACCGTTCCCAGGCTAAATTTCTTTACAAAGTCTGCCAGATTTTTGAGAAGGACCGGAAGTAAAGGCCATTCCCACGACGTTCCTTGATAAACCCCTTATCGAGAATATGCTGGCAGGGGCGGGGAGGGAAATTTGTGTCCGGAAGATACCATGCGGTTCATCGAATTAAATCATCCTGAATAGGTGCGATAAGAGAAAAAACGCCAGCAACCATAGCTGATACCCAGGTCCCTCATAATCACGAATCAGGGTATTTTTCCCACTTGTACCAAAAGGAATGATTAAATGATTTACCGTCGTTTTTATACAAATACTGTCTTTGGAGAATGAGGACCCAATGAAGAGAAATATAATAGTCGAAGCGTTGCACCAGATTCCGCTCGAGAAGCAGGGGATCGAGCTTGTCGAGAGGAAATGCCTTGGCCATCCTGACAGCCTTGCCGATGGTGTGGCTGAGGCGATCAGCCGTGCGTTGTCGAAGGCATACCTCGAAGAGTGCGGTGCGGTGCTCCACCATAATACCGATCAGGGCGAGATTGTGGCCGGTGAATCGAATCCAAAATACGGGGGAGGGAAGGTTATCCGGCCTATTTATATGCTTCTTGACGGAAGGGCGACAAAGCAGTTTGACGGGATCACTATCCCTACCGACGCGATTGCGCTTGAAACGGCACGCAATTACCTCCGGACTACGCTCACCAATCTCAATCTTGAACGCGATATCACGATCGACTGCCGCCTGGGTACCGGTTCAACGGATCTCCGTGACGTCTTCAAGCCCTGCCAGGGGAATACACCACGTGCCAATGATACCTCGTTTGGCGTCGGCCACGCTCCGTTTTCAGAGACCGAGACCATTGTCCTCGGCCTCTCGGATTATATCGACAGCACCCTTCGTCCACGCTACCCGGCAATCGGCCAGGACATCAAGATCATGGGACTCCGGGAGGGAGATACCATCACCCTCACCATCGCGTCTGCCATTGTCGACCGCTACTGCAGTGGTCTTTCCCAGTATATCGAGATCAAGGAGATCCTCCGGGAACATGCAGAGAAGGTTGCACATACCTTCACTTCAAGAAAGGTCATTGTCCAGGTCAACACGGCCGATGATATCGATACAGGAAGTGTATTTCTGACGGTAACAGGGACTTCTGCCGAGATGGGAGATGATGGGTCCGTAGGGCGGGGAAACCGGTGCAACGGCCTGATCACGCCGAACCGGCCGATGAGCATGGAGGCAACGAGCGGGAAAAATCCGATCAACCATATCGGAAAGATCTATAACATCCTCTCTACCATGCTCGCACGAGAATGCGTCAAGGAAGTAGACGGAATCGAAGAGATCTACATCAGACTCCTCTCCCAGATAGGGCATCCTATCGATCAGCCCCTCGTGGCAAGTATCCAGGTCCTTCCAAAGGAGGAGGTCCGCCTCAACCAGATGAACCGGGATATTGAGAGTATCGTCGATGCGGGACTCGCAGACATCACCTGTATTACCGAGAAGATCATCCGTGGTGAAGTCAGGACGTTCTGATACGCGGGAATGTGGGGAAAAATACCCCGGCACCGGAGTGGTCATCAATGGTAAGGCTTGCTGTCCCGAACAAAGGCCGGATTGCAGCCCCTGTCATGGAACTGATGGAAAAGAGCGGGCTCCATCTGCTTGACAAGGGCGAGCGGAGGCTGATATCAAGGACACCGGATCCGCACATCGAAGTGCTCTTTGCACGTCCCATCGATATTCCTGAATATGTGGCAAATGGGGCAGCCGATCTCGGAATTACCGGGAGGGACATGGTGCGTGAGCGGGAGGTGGACGTAGAAGAGCTGCTGGACCTGAAATTTGGCGGCGCCACGCTCGTTGTCGCAGTAAAAGAAGAAGACCTGGCACGCTCGGTCGGAGACCTGGCAGGAAAGAAAATTGCCACCGAATTTCCGGTGATAACCGCAGCTTTTTTCCGGAATGAAGCGATCCCGGTGACCATTGTCCCGGTTGGCGGTGCCTGTGAAGTAACCCCTTACCTTGGCATTGCAGACGCGATTCTCGATCTCTCAAGCTCGGGCGACACCCTCCGTTCCAACAGGCTGCGTGTGATAAGAAAGGTGTTTGACACAAGCACCATCCTTATCGGAAACAAACAGGCGATGACCACAAATGGCGAGAAGATTGAAGAGGTAGTTCTCGCGCTCGAGAGTGTGATACGGGCACGCGGCCAGTGTTACCTGATGATGAATGCAGACCGTTCATGCCTCGGTGAGATCACCAATGTGCTCCCGGGCCTTTCAGGTCCTACCGTGATGGAAGTTGCATCACACGATGACCTTGTCGCAGTGCATGCCGTGGTGAACGAGGACAGGGTCTATCGCCTTATCAACCGGCTGAAGCGGGCAGGAGCAAGGGATATCCTCGTGATGTCCATCGAGCGGATGATACGCTGATATGAAAGTGTTTCCTGCGGTCGATATCCTGTCGGGCAGATGTGTACAGCTTGTGCAGGGAAAGCGAGAGACAGCAACCCCTTTCGGAAAACCTATCGATTGCGCCATGCGATGGATAAACGCCGGCGCCCGGGAACTCCATGTGGTGAATCTTGACGGCGCTTTTGGAAATTCCGCAAAGAATATCGCAACGATAAGGGAGATTATCAGCAAGACCGGTGTAATCGTCCAGCTGGGTGGGGGCATCCGTTCCTACCAGGACGCGGCAGGATGGCTTGATGCCGGAGTCAAGCGGGTGATTCTCGGGACTCTTGCGGTGGAGGACCCTGCGATGCTCACTTTGCTGTCTGATGCATTCGGCCGGGACAGGATAATGGCTGGTGTCGATGCACGGGAAGGAAAGATTGCGGTCGAAGGCTGGCAGAGGACAGCGGGGGATTACATCGGATGGGCTCAGACGTTTGAAGAGAGGGGCGCCGGTTCCCTTCTCTTCACGAATGTCGATGTTGAGGGTCTGCAGCAGGGGATTTGTAGCGGACCGGTATCCCGGCTCATCGATTCGGTACAAATACCTGTCGTGGTGGCAGGGGGCATCTCGAGCGGGGAGGATGTGAGAGTATTAAAGGAGATCGGGGCATATGGTGTAGTACCTGGGATCAGCGCTCTATTCAGGGAAGCTGACGCTCGGGGAAGCCCTGGAGGCTGCCGATGAGAAAGGCTGAGGTATCACGTCAAGACAAAGGAGACCAGTGTCACTATCGTGCTGAATCTTGATGGGTCCGGGACAGTGCAGGCCGAAACCGGACTTCCGTTTCTCGATCACATGCTCCAGGCCATGGCACGCCACGGAAGGTTCGATCTCGAATGCAGGGCCAGTGGGGATCTTCAGGTGGATTCCCATCATACCGTTGAAGATATCGGCCTTGTTCTGGGAGAGACCCTGAAAAGAGCGCTTGGTGATGGGCGTGGCATACAAAGATTTGCACAAGCCATGGTGCCCATGGACGAGTCCCTTGCCACAGTCGCCATGGACTGCAGTGGACGGGGGTTTCCTCGTGTACCAGGGTTGTCTCTCTCATCCTGCACTGGGAGGGATCGAACGCGACAGTTTCGAACATTTTTTCCAGAGCCTCTGCGGAAAAGCCGGGCTGAATGCACATATCATCTTCCATGGGAGAAATGACCACCACCAGATGGAAGCGGTATTCAAGGCATTTGGTATTGCACTCCACGACGCGGTATCAATCGTGGCAGGAAGAGAAGATATCCCGAGCACGAAAGGCATCCTCTGAAAATCGCTCTGGTGGACGTCGTATCCCCGCCAGTGCATCCTTTCACTCCCAAAAATGCATACACCAGTCACCTTTGTGTCGCATTCGAACTGACAGAACACGCCTGATTATGCACTGAAACGGATATCTTTTGTAAAATTTCACGCTGTCGGAGAAAACAGCCTCATAAAAGATTTTGATGCCACCTTTGTTCTGATTGCTGCGGTGCACGAATGCTGTTATTCAAAGGTAATTGATGTAGTTATGCGGATTTAGCCGCAAGATCCACATCTTCTTCCTTGATAGTCTTTCTGCCCGCATGGAGGGCCAGTCTGTTCGCTTCCTTTGTCAGGTTGGCGATGTAGTCTTCCGCCTTTGCCACAAGGGCGGCAGCTGCATCGGAACCAACTCTCTCAGCACCATTCTTTTTTGCAATTCTTACAACTGCAGCAATAGGTAAATCTGCCATCTTATGTTACCTCAGGACAAAGGTATATCAGGAAATATTTAAAGATATCGTGAATTAAGGCCTTATTTTCTTCAAATAGCCTATCGGGAATCACATTGACCTAATCTTGGGATACGCCCGGAGTATACCCTTGAAAAAATATTGAAATCGGGCATTTTATCCTGCTTTTACGTAATGAAGTGTAAATTTCCGATTTTATTCACTTTAAAAGACATTCTGCGAGTCTTATTGCATTTGTGTAACCGGACGTGGCGCGCGAAGTATCGACAAAGATTTTGCCGATATTCAGGACTGGTGCGCCATGTCCGTGGCCCGATCCGAGAAAGGTGAGTGTACGGAAGATAAAATTGCCAGAAACCCCGTCCGGGGCAATAATTACTCCGCAATCCCGGATAGCATCCTCGATCAGGATCTCATAGTGTACGCCTCCGGCAAGGCGAGCCACGAGTTCGGCATCGGCAAGACTCCGGTCCACAAAGGGGTGCCTTCCGACATCTCCCAGCCTTCCACCGGAAAGAATGCCGATCCTGGAGGGAAGGCCGAATTTTTCGGCAAGAGTCCTTGCTTTACAGGCCAGTGCCACTTTCTCGCCGACTGTCCAGCCTTCATCGACTCCCACGGGTGCAAGGAAAAACCGCCTGCCCCCGGATGTTTCCAGGAGGGCAGCACGCTCCAGATGGTCAACACCACATGCGGCCTTCAGGGCGGCGAGAGTACTGTTTGCCGGCAATGTTCCCCGTATCGCTGCATCGATACGGCCATTCGCAAGGTCATTTGCAAGAGAAAAGCCCGGGTCCTGACTTTCACGGATCGTAACCCCGGGAGGAATCGGCAATCGGACCTTGCCAAATTCGCTGTATACGATTATCCGCGACGATCCATCGCCTCCCGGGATACCTGAAAAAACCTTCCCGATCTCTTCACCTGCGCCGATACCGATCTTCTTTACTGACATGGAGTGTTGTCCGGAAAGAGCTGCATGACCCCATGACGGGAAAAATCAAACACGGAACTGTCTTCTCCTTCATACATAATTCTCAGTTCACGGCTTGAATCCACGGTTCCGATAACCTTTGCAACCATCCCTACCCTTGCAAACCTCTGCCCGATCTCATCGGCATGCTCTGGTCTTGCCGTCAACACGAACCCCATTCCGGGGTAACAGCGGATCCACTGTTCAAACGTCATGGCATGGGCTTTCAGATCAGGTTTTGGGATCAGGTCGAGATCTATGAGCGCCCCTTTTCCGCTCACTTCGAGAAGCATCCCCAGTGTCCCGATCATCCCGGGATTGCTGATATCCTTCCCTGCAGTGACAAGGTGCCCCCTGCCAAGCTGCTCAAGCACCTGAACCTGTGCACGGACCACTTCTGCAGGCTTCATGGTAACCGAGTCCCAGTTCAGGGCACACGATGGATGAATCCTTCCGGCGAGGTCTATTGCAATGATGACCACATCACCTGAACAGGCAGTATGGCTGAATATGACTGCATCGCGGGCTGCAGCGCCCAGTATCGCAACATCGATCACACTGTACGGGGTATCCGGATGAAGGTGGCCTCCAACGATGGGGACCCCGAATTGTAACGATGCCGCATGCATCCCCTCAAGGACTTTGCTCCGGATGCGCTCATCAGAGATCGAGAAGACATCGACCATCGCGATCGCTCTGCCCCCCATCGCTGCGATATCATGGATGTTGACAAGAACAGAACAATAACCCGCCCAGTACGGATCAGCCTCCATCAGGCGGCTCCATATCCCATCTGCGGCAAGCAGGAGGACTTCATCGCCATGTTCGATCACGGCAGCGTCCTCCCCAAACGAGGCAATCACATGGGGTGCATCGATGCGGATCGCACGGACCATCTCGCCAATCGATTCTTTCCGCTTTACCCCTTCGTATTCACGTACGACAGTGGCAATCTTTGCGGTGGAGCAGCCATTCAACACCATAGATCACACATAATCCGCTTCTTACCTAACCAATTGAGCATCATCAGAGATAATTTATTTGATACACGGTTGAAGTCTCTACATGGACTGGGCGTCGAAATATCGCCCGAAGCATGTAGCAGATGTGGTCGGGAACAGCAGTGCGTTGCAGCTGATGGTGGAATGGGCCCGTTCCTGGAAGGCGGAGAGCAAGCCCCTTCTCCTCTATGGAAAACCAGGTACTGGAAAGACCTCGAGTGCTTATGCTCTTGCAGCCGATTTTTCCTGGGAGGTTATTGAGCTGAATGCCAGTGACCAGCGAACCCGTGATATTATTAAAAAGATCGCCGGGACCAGCAGTACCACGGGCAGTATCCTGGGTGCATCGAGAAAACTCATCCTGCTTGATGAGGCGGACAATCTCCACGGGACGGCAGATCGCGGGGGCGCACGGGCAATTCTCGAGGTGATGCGAACGACACGCCAGCCGATGGTCCTCATTGTCAATGATCTCTACCAACTGGCACCTGATATCAGGTCCCATGCAGAACTGGTGATGTTCCGGGCGCTCCCGGCACGCTCAATCGTCCCGAGGCTCCGATATATCTGCAGTGCAGAAGGGCTGAAGTGCAGTGATGGCGCTTTAAAAGAGATCGCTGAATCGGCCGGAGGTGACATGCGTGCAGCCATCACGAGACTTGAGGCCGCAGCAATAGGCCGGTCCATGATAACGGACACCGATGTCTCCACTTCCCGGAAGGATGAGCGGGCATCTGTATTTGATCTGGTGAGCGCGGTGTATGGAAAAACCGGGACGAAGGATCTGATGCGTATCGTGTATGAGGTTGATGAACCACCCGACACAACAGCCCAGTGGATCGAGTCAAACATAGGCCACATACATGACAGGATACGCTATTTCCAGGCATACCGGCACCTTGTCAGGGCTGATGAGTATATCGGCCTGACGTACCGGCAGCAGTATTATACCCTGTGGCGATATGCCACTGCCCTCATGGTCCTCGGGGTATCTGAAGCAGCAGCAGGCGGAGGGATCCACGGACGAATCGTATCCCCTGAACGGTGGAGGAAGATCGGAAGTTACCGGAAGCAGAAAACGGTCCGCACGGCAATGCTCGGGAAGATCGGCAGATGCCTTCATCTCTCCCAGTACAAGCTCCGCGATGCGTACATCACGCCTTTATCCCTCATGGCCGACCGCGATCCTCTGGCGTTCGCCCGTGAGTACTCCCTTGATGCGGATGAACTCAACCTGCTCATTCATGACAAGACGAGAGCTCAAAAAGTGGCAAAAACCCTGATTGACGAGGAACGATCGGTTGAGAAAGAGCGGGAGAAGGCCGATCGTTTGAAGAGAAAGAGACCTTCCGGATCTTCACTTGGCGAGGGCACGATCACCGGCACTGCGGTATCTCAAGCCTTTACTCAAAGCAGGAAGAGAGAGGTCACGAACTTTCCGCAAGAGACTCCCCTTTTGAGCAATGAACCAAAACAACCCCCGACTGAACCACTCCCTCCCCGGGAGAGCGGATCTGATGAGGAGAAACAGGTTGGAAAGCGGTACTCAAAAGACCCTCTTTGACGGGTTCTGACTCTTGTGATAGCGGTGGAGGGGGACCCTGCAATCAAGGATCTCTCCACCCCGTCCGTATCCTTCAAACCCGAGATGATAGACGACCAGGTCAACATCGAGATACCGGGCAAGCCGTATCAGGGCTGGTACCATCTCTTCACCAGGGCGGACTGAATAGATCACCTCAACATCCTGGTACAAGCGGATGTCCGGTGAGAATATGTTATCGATGTAGAAAGGGAGATCAGGTGCTGGCCGCGGCCACAAGACATCGGTGCAAAAAACATTCCCGCCAGAATTCCTGATTGTCCCTGCAGCAGTGAAGTTGTCGCCCACACCTACCTCTCCGGCAGAACGGTAGCGGGACGCAATGCAGGCTCCGATACAACGTTCAATATGTTTATGACCGCCCATTGAGAGTACATTGTAATGGATCTCCTTATTTTTTGGGATTCCGGAGCCCCTGCCGGGCTCGAACTCCCTGTCATGCGATTGATTTCCGGCATGCTTGCTATCCCGTCGAGGGTATGCGCAAACCCGCTCATCATGAACGGATATTCTGGCTCGCGTCACCAGACCGATGCCTCTGTCCTGCTCGATACTATTGACATGTTCAAGCAGCGACAGGGTATCAGGAATCATGTCCTGCTCGTCACCGGGAATGATATCTTCTCTGCAGGGCTGTCATCGCTGTTTGGTCTTGCACGTCCGATGGCCGGTGCTGCAGTCGTGTCCACCGCCCGCCTCTCTAATGAGTTTTATGGGAGAGCCGGGAGCGAGGATGACCTGATCGACCGTACGGTGAAAGAGAGTGCCCACGAAATAGGCCATCTCCTGGGGCTTGACCACTGCATTGCCCCTGAATGCATCATGCATAATCCCCTGACGCTCGATGACCTCGACCGTAAAAAACGCTGGTTCTGTTCCGATTGCAAAGATCTGCTGGATAGTGCGCGGATACTCGCTTCCCTCTCCTGAATTCCTGATCATACCCTGCTCATGCCGATTGAACAAACAGCCTCCTCGCTGTTGTGTGCAGGGAGAGCAAAATCGAGGTTGTTATCTGGTTACTAATTTTAGTCACCAAAACCACCGCCGGGGCGTTTTTTTGGGGGCGGCGGCGTGCATCGCAGGGAGGGGTAAGGGGGGCGGTCAGCCCCCATAAAAGGTATCCGGTGCATCAATCTTACCCACCCCGGAGAGCGAAGAGCAAAAAAACAATATTCGCCGGAAAATACTCATGGGCGGGATTGAAGAGGCCCCCCCGGGGGTTCCTGGAGATTCCCGGGAATGCTCCAGTAATTATGTGAGGTAAAAGGATTTGTCGATAAATCCAGTCTTTTCGGAATAGGTTGACTGATTTCTAAAAAATCGTGTTGCTGTTGACCAAGGCATAAAAGGAGAACTGTGTGAAGATACAGCGATTCAGGGCTCTGCTCCCCCGCACAATACGATAAAGGCCTGCGCTGTTTCGCGACAGAAAAAAAGGATTGTTCAGCCGAACAGGGCACCGAGTCCTGCCATGCCGCTCTCTTCCTCTTCCTTCTTGTCTTCAGGGGCCGGAGCAGCGGCGGCAGGCGCAGATGCGGCAGCAGCGGCGGCGGGCGCAGGAGCAGCAACAGCAACCGGTGCGGCTGCAGCCTTGCTGATGGCCTCATCGATATTTACCCCGTCAAGGGCAGCTACCAGCGCCTTGATACGGGCGTCGTCAACAGCGATACCGGCAGCGGTAAGGACCGCTTTTACACTCTCTTCCTTGATCGGCTTTCCTGCCTTGTGCAGGAGAAGCGCTGCATAGATATACTCCATCTCTTTTCACCTACTCTCGAATTTTTTTTCAGGATCCCCTCACCAGATTCTGGAGGGCGGCACTTTCCCTGTGCGCTTTTCCTAGAATACCATCAATCACGTCTTTCTCGTAGACACTGGCCTCGACCGCAAGACCGCGGGCTTCCCGGACTGCACGGGTGATGATCGGCGCCATGGTCTCCGTTGTCGGGATTACCGCATTGACCGACAGGTTGAATGCCTGCTGTCCGGCAAGGGAGATCTGCCGTATAATCATCTCCTCGTCAATTGCAAGAACAGACGGTTCATACACGCTGCCCTCAAAGAAAGCAGCCTGCAGGCTGAGACCCACGTCCATCGGCTTTATACCGAGTTTTGACAGGACATCGGCAAGCTTTGCATTGATCGCCTCACCTTTCCGCACGACCGTCTTGGTCTCACGGATCTTCACCTTCCCTGCTTCAATTGCCGCAGGAATTCCTGCCTGCTGGAGCTCGCCCACGATCGGCCCCGGCCTGAAACTGGTCGGACCTTTCTCGACCACGATGTCTTCAGGAGCCTTTTCTCCGGGCTTTGCAGCCATCTTGGTCTTGGTTTTCTCGAGCTTCTTGAACAGCTTGAACGGGTTTTCATTGGTGAAGATGATCGCAGAATGCCCGGAGATAAAGTTTTCCAGGGCAGTGAAGTCCCCACCGACCTCCCTGAATGCATGCTCGATCAGGGTGTTCCTCGTCATCTTGAGCTTCGCGGTCCCTTTCAGGCTCCTCCTGATCTGCTGGAGCTGGGATGCGGGGATACCATACATATCGACAAGCCCGATAAGCGCATACTTCGCAATATCAGCCTTTATCTCTTCGACCTCGCTCCGCTTCCATGCCGGGAGGTGATGGGTGTACAGCGCCATTATAACAGCCTCTCTGCAGGCCCCATGGTGGTCTTGACAAAGACAGACCTGATGTTCATCGGTCCCTGATCGAGAACTGTCTCGATTTTTTTAAGGACCGCGTCGATATTTTCTGCGATCTGCTCAGGGGGCATCTGCGTTGACCCGACCTTGACATGGAACGTCTTTTTGTCTTTCGTCCGGATCTTCACGGATTTCCGGAGACGCTCAACAATCGGCCTGATATCGGTCCCGCCTGGAATAGGTGTCGGCATACGACCTCTTGGCCCGAGACGGGGTCCAAGGAACCGGCCGACCTGTGGCATCACGCCGGTATCTGCAAGGAAGAAGCGGTATTTTCCCGCGACCTGTCTTGCTTCGCGTGGTTCGCCACCAAGGCGTTCGATCTCTTCCGGGCCGATGATCAGGTCCACCCCGGCCTCACGTGCCTGGGTGGTAATGTCTCCCTTGCCGAGAACCGCAATCCCCACCGTCTTTCCTGTGCCGTGGGGAAGAAGAATCGTCTCATCGATACGGTTCTTCGGCTGCGCCATGTCGATATTCTTGAGATTGACAGTGATATCCACACTCTCAGAGAACTTCCGTTCCGGCGCCTTCTCAATGGCCGCTTTGACGGCCTCCAAAATTCTGGCCCTTTCTACCATATGGTTCCTCCATAGTCCTCGACCATATCTGATCTTCTATGGGTTGTCTGCCAATTCGTTACGATGCGAGAACCGCGTCATACGTTCCGGCATCGATCGCCGCAAGGACTTCCCTTGGGCGTTTGCCGTCAACGTTCACACCCATCGAGAGACAGGTCCCGACAACTTCCTTGACCGCATTCTTGAGGTCGTAAGAGAGCATGTCGCCTGCCTTCATACGGGCGATCCTGATCGCAGCCTGCATCGGCAAGTCCCCAACCACATTCAGGTTGGGTTCGGGGGACCCTTTCTCGATATGAACCTCTTTTTTTATGAGAGCCGTCGTGGGTGGAATCCCCACGGTGACTGTGAAATTCTTCTTGTCATCGACTGCGATCGTTACCGGCACCTGCATGCCGTTGAATTCTGAGGTCTTCTTATTGATCTCATCGACAACTGCCTTCACGTTTATACCGAGTGGTCCGAGAGCGGGTCCGATGGGCGGACCTGCGGTTGCCTTGCCTCCGGATACTAGTACCTCGACCACGTCTGCCATGGTATCACCATGCTGTCCCGCTGAAACGGTTTCAGCGTGGGTTAAAAAAGGTAGACCCGTAAAGACTTAAAGGTTATAGCCGGAGCAGGAGGGAAAGCGTTCAGGTATTGTCGCCACGATCGACAACCCTGACATTGTCCCCTCTCACCGTGATGGGGATAGGGAGAACGCTCTCGTAGAGCTCGACCGTGATCTCTTCCTTTCCTGCATCTATCCGTTTTACGACGGCCTTTTCACCTTTGAACGGCCCCGCGATGAGTTCAACAATGGTACCCTCAGAGATTCCGCTGACGACTGGTTTTGGCACCAGGAAGTGGGCCACTTCGGCAAACGTTGTCTCTCCACGGACCACCGTGCGCGCATGGGCGACCTTTTCTACCAGCTGTTCAATCCTCGCCAGGCTTTCAGGCGTCTCCACGAGCACATATCCTTTCAGCTCATCAGGTACGATGATCGCTGTCACCTTCACATCAGAAGTCCCGGTATCGATGGCCTTCTTGATGTTGTCGGCGACAGTCCGCTCCTGCTTCGATGTGGTCTTGATGGCAAAAATACGATTGGTAAATTCTTCCATAACAATCAGGACAGGGGGATCATGCCGATGTAGATCAGGAACCCGACCAGCCCGACAATCATAATACCTGCCGCGGCAACCAGTGCGATCTTCCTGAACTCATCCGGTGTCGGGGTTCTTGCCAGCTTGAGGATCCTCCAGTATTTCCGGAACAACTCCTCGTTCACATCGAATTTTATATTGGGTTTTGAAATTTCCATGGGCGATCACTTCAGAAAATCTATTTCAAACTGTTTCTGAACTTTTGGGGTTATCTTCTCGTTCCTACCATATATTTGTGGCGACCGTACACCGGTTACGACCAGCATCGTCCTCATCTTGCCCTGCATAGTGGGATCGACCTGGGCACCCCAGATGATCCGCGCGCCCGGATCAATCCGGTTATACACTTCCTGGATGACTCCCTCCGCTTCCGACATGGTCATATCAGGACCCCCTACCACGTTGACAAGGGCAGCAGTGGCGCCCGAGATATCGACATCAAGAAGCGGTGAGCGGATGGCTTTCTTGACCGAATCAGCTGCCTTGTCTTCACTGTCGCTCTCACCCATCCCGATCATGGCCACTCCGCCCCGCTCCATTACCGTCCGGACATCGGCAAAATCAAGGTTGACAAGTCCGGGCATGGTGATAAGTTCCGTGATTCCCTTGACGGCACGCATCAGGACTTCATCGGCGACCTTGAAGGCAGCATAGAGCGGAAGGCGGGGAACAACTTCGAGGAGCCGGTCGTTTGGGACAACGATCACGGTATCGGCAACATCCCGGAGGCGTTCGAGCCCGGCCTCGGCATTTTCCATCCTGATTGCACCCTCTGCAGTGAACGGCAGGGTCACCACCGCGATGGTAAGGGAGCCCTCATCCCTTGCCGCCTTTGCAATGATAGGAGCGGCACCCGTACCTGTACCGCCACCAAGGCCAACCGTGATGAAGACCATGTCGCTCCCCGAGACAATCTTCTTGATGTCCTGCTCGTTCTCGAGTGCAGCCTCTTCGCCGATCTGGGGGATGGACCCTGCTCCAAGTCCACGGGTCCTCTGTCGCCCGATGAGGATGCGATGATCCGCCACGGTCCGGGCAAGGTGCTGGGCATCGGTGTTCATGGCAATCAGGTTTGCCCCATGGATACCTTCCTCCTTCATCCGGGTTATGGTATTTGACCCGCTCCCCCCACAGCCAATAACGGTGATCTCGGTTTTGAGCTCCTTCAGTATCTGGTCAAGTTCCTCATTTTCAGAGAGGACCCTGGCAGGCTCGGCACTCACCTTGGTCAGCGCTTCTTCGACAATCGATCTCATATCAGTCTCTCCAATCCCGGGATTAGGATACATGTTTCTGTCCTGGTACGGACCATTTCCGGAGTAATCTCACGGCCGTTGACGTTCACCGGACTGCCTTTCATCAGATCCCCGTAGAGGGGTCCCGGAGGAATGCCCAGACTGCGCGCTTTTTCCGGATCAAACCTCGTCCTGCTGATGATGAGCCGATCCCCATCGACCGCCGTGGTTTCTCCACTACATATCAGTGTAACGCATAAGCTTATTAAATCATTCAGTACACGCGCGGGGTTCTCCTCCGTGGTAATAAAAACCGGCAGGACCGGATTTCCCCCATACGAGAGGGATACGACCGGGAGCTGCCCGATTCTCTCTTTCAGCCGGCTGATATCGACCCGGACCGCTTCTGTCACAAGGTCATTTGGGACCCTGACTACCCGGGGACGTCCCTCTTTGACACAGGCCGGGATATCGACAGCCGATCCGGGATGAAGTTCCCCCGCGATTCTCCGGATCTCTTCCCATGTAGACCAGGTGATATGCCGTAACTGGATGAGGCTCATGTTCGGTGAGCCGGGGAATAGCCAGATCCGTAAGAAAAGTCCCTATCCTTTCCTGCTCAGCCGGAGCAAGTGCCTTTTTATCGATGTAGACCGCATGTGCATGACTCTTTTTTGCCAGTGCTGCAATCATGGCAGAATCAAGGGTGGCTGCAAACCTGCTGTGCACGATATGACCAAACGCTGCCCGGGAACGGAGGGCTATTTCGGTTTCCCTCCGGGCATAGTGTGTGCCTCCGATTCCGAGCACATGCACGGTATCAGCAGGAGCCGCTTCGAGAACACTCAATGCCACCGCTTCGCCTGCACGGCTGTCTGTCCACTCCTTTTCAGTACTCCCAATCTCGACAAAGAATGAAGGTGTGGAGAGTTCGGTGGGGCCATGATGGGTGACCTCGTACGTTGCGTGGTATCCTTCGGGTGCGTTCTTTTTCAGGTTACAGAGCACGGAATGCATCCATGTCGGTGAGGCAACCGCGAGCGACCCGCCAATACCCCCAAGATGGGCAGGACCGATATTGCCAGTCACATGGACCGTCAGCACCGGCAGCGGGTGTTCCGATGAATGCCGGGAGAGAAAAATGATGAGGTCGGCATCGAGTCCCTTGTCGATATGGTCCATACCTATCAGGCGTTCATGGAACCTCGATGGAAGAACAGATCGTGGTTTTCGAGGGGAAAGGGGCGCGGCGACCCCGGATCTGCCAGGAGACGTTCCATGCACCTTGTTATGGTTTTCCCGGCAGGGTCAAGGCAGGAATGGACGAGGGCTATTTTCAGAGGACATTCCCCTTGGGAGAGTCAGACATGGTAAACCCTATTTCTTTGTATACATACTATTGTTACTATGGACGAACAGAAGATACGGTCTGTATTTGAAAAAGAGGGAATCGACAAGAGAGATCCAATGCCCTGAAGCATTTGCCATTGCGGAAAAATATGGCATCTCAAAGACTGACATCGCACGGTTCTGCAATGAGAACGGGGTGAAGATCCGGGCCTGCCAGTTGGGCTGCTTCAAATGAGCCTGTTTTTTTCGACACTATCTGTTGAGGAAGCGGTGATTGCCGCACGGACTCTTGCCCGGCCGATGTCTCCCGAAGATATCCCTCTCGCATCGGCATACGGACGAATCCTTGCTGCAGATATCAGGGCCGACATCGATATACCCGGGTTCAACCGTTCATCGGTCGATGGATATGCCGTGAGATCCCGCGATACGGCAGGAGCATCGGAATCACTTCCGGCCTTGCTCTCACTGACAGGGCGTGTGGCGATGGGTGAAGCAGGGTACAGGAAGCTTCCCGCGGACAGTTGCCTCTATGTCCCGACCGGGGGAGCGGTGCCGGAAGAGGCTGATGCCGTTGTCATGGTGGAATATACCGAATCCATCGGACAGGACATCCTGGTAAAAAAGCCGGTGGCCCCAGGGGAAAATGTGGTATTGCGGGGCGAGGATTTCTCTGCGGGCGAGGTGGTCCTGTCACGAGGGACGCTCCTCTCTGCCCGTGCTATTGCGGCTCTTGCTGCTGCCGGCCAGACAACGGTCCCTGTGACCAGGAGACCCCGAATCAGGGGTGATATCGACTGGAAACGAGCTGATCCCGGTTGGAGATACCCCGGAGGGAAACCAGGTCAGGGATATCAACAGTCTGGATGTGCGGGGCTTTTCTCGCATCGGCCGGATGTATCCCCGAGTATTACGGCATTACCGGGGACGACCGCAACCGGCTCCGTGAAGTCCTGAAAAAAGCACTCTCCCTCTGTGATGCCGTGCTCATTTCCGGGGGCAGTTCAAAGGATGACCGTGATATGACCGCAGCTCTGATCGGTGAATCGGGCGAGGTACTCGTCCATGGGATCGCAATTGCTCCTGGAAAGCCCACCATCATCGGGAGGGCTGACGGGATACCGGTTATCGGACTTCCCGGGCATCCTGCATCGGCCTTTATTGTACTCCTTGTGATCGCCAGGCAGTTACTCTTCCGGATGACCGGGCAGAGAGAGCAGGAGGTAGTGACAAAGAGCCTGGTGCTTGGCGAAAATATCCCTTCCACCCGAGGGAGGGAGGACTATGTCCGGGTGCGTATCCGTGAAGGGAGAGTATACCCCGAGTTTGGCAAATCAGGGCTCGTGAATACCCTGGTCCGGAGTGAAGGCCTCGTCAGGGTCCCTCCCGGTGTTGAAGGCCTTGAAGTGGGAGACCATGTGGAGGTGATCCTCTGGTAAAGCGGTATCTTTCAGTCAGGTCCCTTGAAGACGTGCTTGGGATACTCTCCCGTGAGTTCCCGAAACGGCGTATTTCCTGTGATGTCCCTCTGGAAGAATCGGTGGGAAGACTCACTGCCCGGCCCCTTTTTGCCCCCTATTCTGTCCCTGAAGCAGTCCTCGCCGCAATGGACGGAATCGCAGTCAGGAGCGAGGATACCTGGGGTGCGGGCGAGCAGCGGCCGGTCACCCTGTCCCATTTTGCACGGGTGAATACAGGAAACGTGGTACCGCCCGGGTTCGATTCCGTGATAATGATCGAGGATGTAACGTTCGATGGCAACCGGGCTGTGATACGGAAGGCTGCAGGCTCCTGGCAGCATATCAGGCCTGCTGGAGAGGATATCGCCGAATCAGAGATGATCCTTCCTTCAGCACACAGGATACGGCCGCATGAGATCGGCGCCCTTGCCGCATATGGGATATCACGGGTGCCTGTCCTCAGTGTCAAGGTAGGACTGGTGCCTACCGGAAGCGAACTCGTAGTGCCGGGAACCAGGCCCGCACCGGGCCAGGTGGTGGAGAGTAATACCGTGATGGCCGCGGCATGGCTCCGTTCTCTTGGCGCAGAATGCCGCCGCTATCCTGTTACCCCCGACGAACCCGATATCATTTCAGAGAGGATACGTGACGCTGTTGCAGAGAACGATATCGTGATTATCTCTGCTGGATCCTCCGCAGGAACAAAGGATTACACGGCTGAGGTCATTTCAGGCCTGGGCGAAGTCCTTGTCCATGGAATTGCAATAAAACCGGGTAAACCTGCCATTATCGGAAAGATCGGCGGAAAACCGATCATAGGCATGCCGGGATACCCGCTCTCTGCACTGACGGTTATCCGGGAGATCATGGTGCCGCTGCTCGGGCGCTATGGTTTGTCCCCGCCCGATCCCGTACACCTCCCTGCCACCCTTGCCACAAGTCTCCATTCAGAGGCAGGGACTTCTGAATATGTGCTCCTTGCAATCGGAAAGATCAATGAACAGTTTGTTGCAATCCCTCTCTCCCGGGGTTCCGGTGTCCAGATGAGCGGGGTGAGAGCCCATGCATTCCTCTGTATCCCTGCTGACAAGGAAGGGTATGAGGCCGGGGAGGTAGTACCGGTTACTCTGATGGTGCCGCAGGCAACGGCAGAACGAACGCTCCTGATATCGGGAAGTCATGACCCGGTTCTTGACTGCCTCCTCGAACTCACGCAAAAAGAGGGGGTCAGCCTCCACTCATCACTTACCGGAAGCATGGGGGGAATCCTTGCGTTGAAGAGGGGCAGCTGTCATGCAGCACCGATGCACCTGCTTCACCCCTCCGGGGAATATAACCTCCCCTATCTGAGGCAATACCTGCCCGGTGAGGAGATCACCCTGGTATGCATTGCCGGGCGCGAGCAGGGAGTCGTGTCCAGAGAGGGCCTCTCCTTTGCCGACCTCCCTTCCCATACCTTCGTCAATCGCCAGAAAGGGTCCGGGACCCGGATGCTCCTTGACTATGAACTCCGGAAACAGGGATTCGATCCCGGATCGATCAGGGGCTATGATCGTGAACTGACGACTCATATCGGGGTCGCACTCGCCGTGCGGCAGGGAGAGGCGGAAGCCGGCATGTGTGTGTACTCTGCAGCGAAAGCACTGGGTCTCTCATTTGTTCCTGTGGGACGAGAGCGCTACGAACTTGCCATAAGGACCAGGGATCTTGCCGACCCGAGGATCAGAACTCTTCTCTCGGCAATACATTCTGCAAGGTTCAGGGAGATATTGCAGCACCTCGGTGGATATGATACATCCTGTACCGGCCAGCTGCGGAACACGCTTCGCTGACTGCCTCTTCCGGCATGTCGCACCTGGTTACACCCGGTATATCCCAGGTGAGGTACCTGGCGACCGTGCGTCCGCTTTTCAGGGCGATTGCGATCTCCGGAAGTGTTCCATAGTATCCCCCTATCGCAACAACGGCATCAGAGAACTGGATCAAAACAGCATTTCAAAACAGCATTCCTCGCATTACCAAGACAGCATTCCTCGCATTACCAAGACCTGATCCTACAGTGACAGAGAGCTCGGAATTTTCACCTGAAAGTCCCGGAATGATTCCAACCGTCACTCCCGATTCCTCGCGGGCACCCCGGCATGCTGCTTCATTTACCCCAAAAAAGCCCTCCGCAGAGCAGTATAGCGCCCTTTTGAGCGATACAGCGCCCGGCTCTCGCGGCAGCTTCTGCTTCACCGGGACTGCATGCTCGGGGACCTATCACTGCAATCCGGAGTGGGGATCTGCCCGCCCTTTGCGCATTCTCCTGGGGTTGAAGACCTATTGCACTCCTCCCCGCGGATTGATGACAAGGAGCTTTTCCTCAGTCATTTCCCTGATTGCATAACGGGGACCCTCCTTCCCGGTCCCGGATGCCTTCAGTCCCGCCGTAGGGCATCTGGTCGGCTCGAAACGTCGGGATATCGTTTACCATCACACCGCCAACTTCAGCTTCCCCAAATGCCTGCAGGACGAAGGGGAGATGGTTCGTGAATATCCCCATCTGCAACCCGAATTCGCTCCGGTTGGCTTCAGAGAGCGCTTCACCGAACTCTCCATATTTGTTGACGGTGATAATGGGAGCAAATGCCTCCTCGCAGCTGACCCGCATATCGGGCTGTGTGTCTGCAAGCACTGTTGGGGTAAAAAGAGCTCCGGTCCGCTCTCCGCCACACAGGATCGTGGCCCCCTGCTGCACGGCTTCCCGGACAATAGTTTCTGCCCTTATTGCGGCCCCGGCCGAGATCATCGGCCCGATATCCGTGTCCGGGTTCCGGGGATCTCCCGTCTTTAATGCTGCGACATGCTGAAGGATCATTTCCAGTGCCCGATCATAGATACGGTTCTCGAAAAAGACCCGTTGCACCGAGATGCAGACCTGCCCGGCATTCGAAAATCCCCCGGTCACGATGCGGGAAACCGCATAGGGTATATTCGCATCAGAATGGACGATTACCGCTGCATTTCCACCAAGTTCGAGGATCACTTTTTTTCTCCCTGCAATCTGTTTGAGCCGCCAGCCTACAACCGGGCTACCGGTGAAGGAGAGAAACGCGATTCGGGGGTCGCAGGCCAACCCTTCCGCAGTGCTGGCCGGGCAGGGGATAACGCTCAGTGCTTCGGGAGGAAGACCGGTCTCGAGAGCAAGCTTTCCAAGAAGCAGGCTTGAAACGGGGGTTGCTGAAGACGGTTTCAGGATAAAGGGATTTCCTGAAGCAATGGCAGGGCCGAGCTTGTGGCAGGCAAGGTTCAGCGGGAAGTTGAACGGGGTTATTCCAAGGACAGGCCCGATGGGAACCCTTCTCGTGATCCCAAACCTGCCTGCCATTTCCGCGCTCCAGTCAAGCGGTAAGAGTTCTCCGTTTATTCTCCCAGCCTCTTCTGCTGAGATGCGAAGCGTTGTGCAGGCCCTCGCAACTTCCTGCTCTGCAAACGATCTGGTTTTCCCGCCTTCAAGAACCAGGATATCGACGAATTCAGAGGATCGTTCCTTCACGCGGTCAGCAAGATCTGACAGGATGCGACGACGCTCTGCCGATGAGAGATCCCTGGTGGTTTCAAAAGCCTCTGCTGCAGTTTCAGCAGCATCGGAACAATCCTGCTCCCCTGCCTGGTGAACCAGTGCAACAATCTCCCCGGTATAAGGGAACCGGACTTCAAGGGGCATGGCACCAGTTCTCCACTCCCCCCCGACAAGAAACGGGTATTCATTCATCCTGGCTGCTCCAACCATCACTGCACACTTCAAAGAAACTACTTTGTGGTCGCGGAGATAATATAGCAGGAATATACCCGTATCCTTGAGCGAAACGCGGGTATCCGAGACAACCGTTTGGAGGATCCCGGTGAAGGAAGTCACCAGCAGTTACAATGCAAATGCGATTGAGGAAGCGGTCCGCCAGTTCTGGCTGGAGGAGACGATCTTTGAAAAGACAAGAGAACTCCACCAGGGAGACCCGGACTTTTTCTTCGTGGACGGGCCCCCCTACACGACCGGCACCATTCACCTCGGCACTGCCTGGAACAAGATACTCAAGGACAGCATTCTCCGCTACACCCGCATGACCGGGAGAAATGTCATTGCCAGGGCAGGGTATGACATGCATGGGCTCCCTATCGAGGTCCGGGTCGAGCAGCAGCTGGGTTTTGTCTCCAAAAAAGACATCGAGCGGTTCGGTATCGGCCAGTTCATCGAGAAATGCCGCACGTTTGCTGCGGCGAACATGGAGCTGATGAGCAAGCAGTTCCTGGCACTTGGGGTATGGCTCGATTTCACTGATCCCTACCAGACCATGGACCCGGAATATATCGAGGCTGCATGGTGGACGCTTGCCAGGGCTGCATCGGAAGGGATGCTTGAGCGGGGCCACAGGGTGGTGAACTGGTGTCCGCGGTGTGCCACCGCTATTGCAGATTCAGAAGTCGATTATGCAGATGTCACCGATCCTTCAATCTATGTCAAGTTCCCCGTCTGCGGAAAAGACAGGGAGTACCTGGTCATATGGACGACCACCCCATGGACTCTGCCGGCCAACGTGGCCGTCGCGGTCCATCCGGACATCACCTATGCCCGTGTCGAGGCAGAAAAAGACGGGAGAAGAGAGATACTCTGGATTGCGGAGGACCTTGTTGAACCTGTACTTCGGAAAGGCAGGTACCAGGACTATGCAGTGCTCGAGAAAGTCAGCGGCAGCACCCTGACCGGGTTTGTCTACACCTCCCCCCTTGAAGACACGGTACCCCTCCAGCGGGACCTCGCTCACAAGGTTGTCACGGCCGATTTCGTGACGCTGGAAAATACAGGGATGGTCCACATCGCCCCCGGGCACGGGTGGGACGATTATCTGCTCGGGTGCCGCGAACATCTCCCTATCATCTGCCCGGTCGATGCGACCGGAAGGTTCACGGGCGAGGCAGGGACATTGAGCGGGATGTTCGTCAAGGACGCCGATGCAGTCGTTCTGGATGACCTCGGGCATCACCTCCTGGCCTGCGAGTCCGTCACCCACCGGTACGGGCACTGCTGGAGATGCAAGACACCGATCATCTTCCGTGCTACCTCGCAATGGTTCCTGAAAGCATCGGAGATCCGTGACCGAATGCTCGAAGAAGTCGGGAACGTCACCTGGTATCCTGAATGGGCTGGCAGCGCACGGTTTTATGACTGGATCAAGGAAGCACGGGACTGGTGCATCTCCCGGCAGCGGTACTGGGGCATACCTATCCCCATCTGGGAGTGCCAGTCCTGTGGAGCACACAGGGTTTTTGGGACATTCAAGGAACTCGAAGAGGCCAGCGGGAAGATCCCTCCATGATCCCCACCGGCCTTTTGTGGACGAGATAACCGTCCAATGCAGTTGCGGGAGAGAGATGCACAGGATTGAAGACATCTTTGATGTGTGGTTCGATTCGGCGGTTGCATCATGGGCGACACTCCGTTTCCCCAGAGAACAGGACGCCTTTCGAAGGTTCTGGCCTGCAGACTTCATCACCGAAGGGCAGGATCAGACAAGAGGGTGGTTCTACTCCCAGCTCGGGGCAAGCACCATCGCGTTTGGGTGTTCACCCTACAAAAGCGTCCTGATGCACGGGTTTGCCCTTGATGCAGACGGGCGGAAGATGAGTAAAAGCCTTGGAAATGTCGTAACCCCGGAAGAAGTCATAACGACTCAGGGGGTTGATGTCCTGCGCCTCTATGTCCTCTCCTCAAGCGCACCCTGGGACGATCTCAAGTTCAACTGGGATGGGGTAAAGACCGTGAACCGGGCGATCAACATCTTCTGGAACGTCTACCGGTTCCCTCTTCCCTATATGATCCTCGACGGGTTCGAACCAGCCCGCGTTGCTGACCAGCACTGGGATGATGCAGCGATACGATCCAGGGTCGGTGACATGGCTGCAGAGGACCGGTGGATCATCTCCCGGATGAATTCCTGTGCTGCACTGGTGGATACCGCACTGCAGGATCGGCAGCTCCACCGTGCAACGAGGGCTCTCATACAATTCGTGCTTGAAGATCTCTCCCGATGGTACGTCCAGCTCGTCAGGCCCCGGATGTGGCTAGAGGGCGAGTCAGAGGCAAAGACCGGGGCCTATGAGGTAATGTATTATATCCTCCGGCGACTGTGCGGGCTTTTATCGCCATTCATCCCGCACATCACCGAGATCATATACCGGAATATCAGGACCCCGGCAGACCCGCCAAGCATCCACATGACAGAATGGTGGCCAGGAGATGAGGATTTAATTGATGGATCACTCGAGCGGGCGATGGATATTGTCCGTTCGTTTGACGAGGCATCGGCAAATGCCCGACAGGCAGGAAAGAGAAAACTCCGGTGGCCCGTCCGGGAAGTCGTTGTCACTACTGACGATGATGCGGTCGCTGCCGCCATCAGCAGTCTCTCATCTGTCTGCGAAGATCGCGCAAATGCACGGAGTGTCCGTGTTGTCCGGGGAAGCTTTGACAGGTCAGGCTGGAGGGCAGAACCGGCAATGAAAGTCTCTGGGCCCCGCGTTTGGGAAGAAGGCCCCCTTCGTTCGCGACCTTATCCGCTCTGCGGATGCAACTGCCCTGAAATCGATGCTTGACAAAGGCGAGAACGTTACCTTTACGGACAGGAACGAATCGTATCCGATCCAACCGGGGTATGTAACCTTCATTGAAGAACTCCCCCCCGGCCTTTTCTCTGCACCGATGACCGGCGGAGCCGTCTATGTCGATGTGACACTCACTCCCGAACTGGAAGCAGAAGGGTATTCCCGCGAAGTGATCCGGCGGATCCAGGAGATGCGGAGGCTGCATGATCTGAATGTTGAGGATCACATCACTGCGGGGGTGCTCATCGATGATAAACGGGTGGCATCTCTCCTGAAGGGGAACTGGTGCCAGACCATAATGGATGAGGTCCGGGCAGGCACGTGCACGATAGCCCCGGGGTCATCATTTTCCACCCCGGGGGCCTGGGGACTCGAGAGAGAATGGGATGTGGAAGGCATCCGTGTGCTGATCGGTATCTCAAAGCGCGTTGATCAGACCATTGAGAAATGACTGTCCTTCAGGAGAAGAGAAGACCGGGAGGTCTGCAGTACACCTGACCGAGCTGCGGTAGGTCCTCTCCACCCTTGAGGTGAGGGGATTGAAGCCTTCGATCTCCTTTGCCGTTTTATAGACGAGGATTCCCCGTCTCTGCCATGCAGGTGTCTTTGCAAGGTTGATCCCCCGGGAGAACATCATCTCATGCATCCCGGCTGAAGAGAGGCCTTTTAACAACGTTGCTGCCTCCCCGGGACCGCTCCCTTCGGAAACGAGCGCCTGGTGGCAGTATGCATTGATATGATTCCTCCATGCTTCCGCCTGTCGGTTGACAAGGTACTGACAGGCCAGGGCAGGGGTGATCTGGATCACCCTTGCATCGAATGCTACCGGGGAGGGTGAGGCCATCTCGATTGTCAGGGCACTTGCCGCATACGATGCGATGACCGAATCCAGTTTTTCCACTCTCCCCGAATAAGGGACATTTTGGAAATAGAGGTTGATCTCATCTGAGAACGTAAAGGCAAAGTCAGGTGCAAACCCGCTCGATGCAATCAGCTGTGCGCTGACATTGGCCATCGCCCTGGCAAATCGCCCGTCAAAAGGTCGCTTCAGCCCCCATTCACCGGCAATCCGGTGAAATCCCCTCCCGTCTATACGCACAAATACGGGAGGGACTGAGATGAGGTTGCTGAATGTCTCCCGGCTTTTCATAGGGCAGTCCCGGGCCGGATACCCGCCGCACAATGTTCAGGGTTCAACCGGGACTGCTCTTCTGTACGGACCGAAACCACCAAAGGAACGAGGGAAAAAAATATCCCCCTTTCCCTGCAGAGGATTTCTTCCCCTGCTTTGCTACCACTCTCTCTTCGGCTGACAAGGTGCTTATAATCGGGATTCCGGGAGTGTAACTCCGTAAACCCCAAAAAGGGGTTTTTGGGGAGATGCGGATCCATACCCTTCCCGTTCAGATGTCATCGGCCTTGAAAGCACCCTGCAGGTGGCGGATGAGGACAATATCGCCGATACTCCGGATGATCCGGAAGGGGACCTTCAGCCCTTTGTAGTTTTTGATATCCACCAGCTGCTGGTTTAATTTCCCCACCACGATCGATTCCATCTTTTTTGATTCGATGTCTATGAGGATATCCTCCACTTCACCGACTAAAACACTCTTTTCGGTATATACTTTGAGATCGAACATCTCGGTAATCTGGTTTCTCATCCTAATCAATGAATGATATATACTATTCGCATAAAAATATACTCCTTTTTATGAACGGCTCGCTGAAAATAGGGACCTTCTCCGGCATTCCCATCCAGCTCCACTGGAGCTTCCTGATTGTCATCCCCCTTTTTACCTGGATTATCGGGAGCCAGATTCTCCTCACCACCGATTTGATTAATGATATTTTCCGGGTTCCCATCGATACGAGCATCATCGCTTCAGGGTATATGCCGTATATCCTCGGTATGATCCTAGCCATCGGATTGTTCGGCGGGTGTCCTCATCCACGAGCTCGCGCATTCGATGCTGGCGAAGAGCAAAGGGATAAAGATCAACAGCATCACGCTGCTTTTTTTTGGCGGAATCTCATCGATGGAGGAGGAGACACCCGATCCAAAGGTGGAACTTCCGATGGCGGCCATCGGTCCGCTCACAAGCCTTGCGGTGGGGATCGTCTGCATTGCCGTGATGTACTTTATTGCGGGAACATTTTCCGGCAACCCCCCTGTTGCCGGGGTGTTTGTCTTCATGTTCGGCTACCTTGGTATCCTGAACGTGTTCCTGTTCGGCTTCAATCTCCTGCCTGCTTTCCCGATGGATGGCGGTCGAGTCCTTCGTGCATTCCTGGCACGGTCGATGCCGCTCAACAAGGCTACGAGCATTGCCGCCGATGTCGGCAAAGTCTTTGCGGTCCTGTTCGGTATCATTGGCATCTTTCTTTTTTCCCCGTTCCTGATTATTATCGCCTTCTTCATCTACATAGGAGCCAGCCAGGAATCCACCGCAATGAGGTACAACTTCCTCCTCAAGGATGTCACGGTCAGCGATATCATGGCCCAGGGTGTCCGGACGGTGCCACCGGAATTGCCTGTCAGGGATGTGATCGATCTCATGTATATGACAAAGCACCTTGGTTTTCCGGTCGAGGAGAAGGGGCATGTGACGGGGATGGTCACCCTTGCCGATGTGCACAAGATTCCTTCCCTTGACAGGGAGGCGATGCAGGTCCGGGATATCATGACCCGCGAAGTAATTGCCCTTCCCCCCAGAGCTCCGGTTATCGATGCGCTCCGTATCATGTCTTCAAAAAATATTGGGAGGATACCCGTGATGGACGGGGAACAGCTCCTCGGGATCGTGACGAGGACCGACATTATGAAGGTTATCGAACTCAAGGAGATGTAAAAGAGAAGAGGGTATCAATCGGCGTTGTGCCGGCAATTGCCCTGAACTCCTGCAGACCAAAAAAAGGCCTTGCCCCCGCTATTTTTGCAGCGGTCTTTGCATTTACTCCAGGCAGCCATTTCAGAGCAGCGAGCGGGAGGAGATTCACCTTCACCGGGACCGGAAGCGCAGTGATCGATCGCATCCCGTGATCCACCACCACTGCATCGATAACCTCCCTGTTGGTGAGAGCGAGGGGTATCCCGGCAAGGATAGGGTACGATCCCATCTGCCGCCCGAAGGAGAGGTTGCCCTCCTGCTCGATGATTATATCACGAAGGATGGTCCCCAGGGGAAACACCCGTTTCAACATGGGCAGATCGAAGTTCTTTCTGACATGCTCCTTGAATGCCCTGAACTGCCGGGTATGTCTCCCGAGTGTATTCTCGGTATAGGCACGGGTCCCTTCAAACGGCATCAGCTGCCGGATATTCACCCGCCGCACCAGCAGACCCGATGAGAGCACCCGCGCAAGGAACTGTGCATTCATCCCAAAGGTGGCTTCCGTCTCCCCGGCAAGCCCCGCAATAAAATTCAGCCCGGGGAGAAGGTCGGGAATACCGTCCTTCCGGGCTCCCCCTACCTCGTTGACCACTTTGATTGCCCGCATCACTTCATCGGGGCCTGCCTTCAGATTGTTTCTCTGTATAACCTCAGGATCTGCAGTCTCCATCCCAAACGCAGCAACATCGCCGGGAGTATGGTACCTTGCAATCGCCTCCAGTGTCATGCGGCCGGCCTCTTCATGCCGGGCCAGGGTCCCGGGGTTGATATTGTCGATATGCAATGTCCGGAGATCCGGTGCCGCAGTACGGACGGCAAGGAACAGCTCCCCGACAAGGTCGGGTCGTGGCGAGGGGAATTCTCCATGGCCTGCACCATACGTCAGGAGATCCGGCTGTCTCCCGAGGCGGAAATGCCTGGCTCCTGCCGCATGCAGGGCCGAGATCTCATCCGATATCCCCCCGATGCTTCGATACCGGGGAGGACCATAAAATGGCTCTGTGCAGAAAGAACATCCTCCCGTCACGGTCCGGGCACAACCGCGGGCGGTCTCGATCTCGCACATGACGTAGGGGAAAGAAGGATGGTCGCGGATTATTCTGCTCCCGATGATCGCCCAGGGATCGGAATGTTTGTATGAGTGGTCCCCGTGGGTTGTTCCGGTAGCGAGCCAGCCATCGAGCGCTTCTGCAGGTGAACCGGTGAGGAGGTGATCGAAGCCCGAGATTGTCTGACGGATGGCTTTCTCCCCTCCACCCGCGGAGTAGCCAAACCCGACAGGGCCGGCGATAAGCCGATCCATTCCCCGAAGGCGCGTTCCAATCTGCTGAATCTCGGTGATCGTGGCAGGTGTTCCGCCAAGATAGGCGCCAGGCACGGTCACCCCGGCAACCATTATTGCGAGTCCCCCTTTGACTGGGGTGAGAATCCCGGGATCCAGACGGATCTGGTCGATGGTCAGGTAGCGGGCGGGTATCCCGTATGCCTCAAGGACCCCCGCTATCGTCCGGACATACGGGGAGATGTACGGAGGCACCCCAAGGCATGCAGGCTCGTCGACATACCCATCAATGATACAGGCACTAGCATTCATGTCCGATAAGCCTGAGGAGCCGCCGGGCCCATTGCAGTTTTCCTCTTTTCATGGGCTCTACATCCTGGTCATCGAGGTCAAAGCCCACGAAAAGTATCCGTTCTGCAAGAAGCGCGTCGGCAGCGAATGCTGCCCGGTCGCCATCGGAAAACCCTCCAAAATTATGGAGAGGGGGGAAGGGTCGAGCCTGGGTGGTTCCGACAACCGGCCCATAAAACAGGGGGACCCAGTAGAGAAGGGCCGGGATGTTATCACCATGGGCATGGATGACCATGATGGTTCCCTCGCTGTTCATCGCAAGGTAATCATCAGTAGCCCCGTCAAGATCCGTGAAGACCGCGTCCGGCCGGATGCCGGCATCGCGGAGCACGAACGATGCGGCATCGGCAGCAAAGACGCGTCCTTCAATCCGGTCGAGTTCACTGGAGAGGCAGCGGGCATTTCCGCATACCGTCACGGTCTCTCCCCTGCAGAGGGCTGAGAGGAGCCGGCAGTCATCCTGTTTCAGGAGAGAGGCGAGTACCCGGGCAGCTCTCTCGTCTTCCTCCTGCGCAAATCCGAAGTACTCACAAATCTCCCGGTAATAGGGCTCCCAGACATCAAACTCCATTCCTGACCTCGTTCTCCAGGCCGACGATGTCGGTGAACCGGGAGATCAGCGGTTCCGCTAGCAGGGTGAGGAGGTCTTCCTTGGACTTGATCAGGTGAAAGTACGAGAGGGGGATCGTGGCGGCTGCCATGGTCGGGTGACCCCCTGCATCCCCCATAGTCCCGAAAGCCTCCTGGAGGACATGCCCGATATGGAGCCGGACATCACGGTTGCGGGCCGAGATGATGATGGCCTCATCTGAAATACCATAGACGAGCGCCGTATTGACACCTTCGAGGCTGATGAGGAGATCGGCAGCCTGCGGGAGAGCATCGCGGTTCCTTATGTAGCCAACATTGGAGAAGAGATACCCGCTCTGGATCGTACGGCGGGCTATTGCTGTCCCGAGCACCGCGAGTGTCTCTTCCGAGAGGGACGGTGACATTATCTGGTCGAGGAGGGCACTGTCCGTGAGAGGCAGGAGGAAGGCTGCATTGTTCAGGTCCTGAGGGGTGATATTCCGGGAGAAGTCCCTTGTATCCGAGCGGATCCCGTACAAAAGCCCGGTCGCAACCCGTTTATCGACAGAGATATCCAGTTCCTGCAGGTACTGTGAAAGGATGCTTGCAGTTGCCCCAAGGCCTGGCCTGCTGTCGACAAACAACGTCCCGGAATCCCCGAGTTTGCCATCGAGGTGATGGTCTATCACGATCTGCACCCGTGTTTTTTGAGGTAAAGCGTTATTGACACCCGGGGCTGGCGAATCCACTATCGCGAGGTAGGTGCACTCCTGGAGAGTCGCGGCGTCCATCTTCTCCATCTTTATTTCGAGGAGATTTACGAGTGTACGGTTCGCCTGGTGCCCGATAATCCCGTCATAGAAGATCCTGCAGACAAGCCGGTTCGGGTTGGCTTTATTTGCAATTACGGCGAGGGCGAGGGCGCTTGAGATGGCATCGGGATCGGGATTGGTGTGGGCGACAATCCCGAGTGTCCCCTCCCATGATGCAAGGAGCGTGAAGAGGCGACGGGACACCTGGTTCGCATACACCTTGTTTATCTGGAATACCGCAGCCTTTGCCATCAGCTGGTTCTGGTTGAGGACAAAATCGGCTCCTGCTTCTTCGAGTTTTCGCGCAATGAGGGGATCGGATGCCCGGGCCATGATACGGGAATGGGGGTATGTGTCCCGGACTGACCGAACGGCCGAGAGGTTTGCGTTGCTGTCGCCAGAGAGGATGAAGGCGATCTCGATGACAGGGAGGCCAGAGAGGAAATTCGCGTCTGAGATGTCACGGCGCACGGCATCAAAGCCCTGGTCGCGGAGTTCCCTGACCCGGTCATCATTTCTGTCAATTACGAGCAGGTTTCCGTGAGTGCTTCGCAGCTCCTGGAGGACGTGGTAGCCCGTGCTGCCGCAACCCAGCACGGCATAGGGTACGCGTTCCCTGGTATCGTTCTGCGCCGAATCAGCCATATGAGATACAATGTGCACCGTTCAGGATAAATAGGTTACAACGTTCGTGCACTCTTTTCAGCATTTCAGAACAAGCAGTATGCTCCGTTTCCCGATTCGGGCCAGAAATCATGAGAATTAGAAAGATTTATCAGGAAAGCCCAGCATATGTTATAGGTCAGATCAGGGCTTGTAGCTTAGTTCGGCAGAGCGACGGACTCTTAATCCGTAGGTCAAGGGTTCAAATCCCTTCAGGCCCGCTTTTCTCCCGGTTTCCAATGAAAATCACTTCGTGATTTTCATCCTGTATGCTTGTGGCCTTCCGGCATCATGTCCGTTTTCAGTCTCTCCCCTTGCAGATCCGTGGCACGCTCTCTCCAGGGCAAGGATTCATATTTGTGGAGAAATTTCATGTATTGCTATGGCATTCTCTCCTACCCGGCTGCAGTCATACCTCATCCTGCTCGTCTCGGTGCTGATCCTTGGTACGCTCGCCATCATGGTCGTGGAAGGGCTATCCGTCTTTGATGCGTTCTATTTTGTGGTGGTGACCATCGCCACGGTCGGTTATGGGGACATATCACCGTCCGGCATATACGGCAAGGCTGTCACGTTACTCATCATTGTCGCAGGAGTGGGAACTTTTATTGCGGTCTTTGCCGACATGGTCGAGACCCTGCTCTCCCGTGAAGAGCGCCAGAAAAGGCGAAAAAAGATCAACATGATCGTCGGCCTCTTCTTTTCGGAATTCGGTACCGGGATGCTCCGGACGCTCGCGAAGTATGACACCTGCATAGGGGATATCCAAAAAGAACTTCTCGTGTCAGCTGCCTGGTCAGCTTCCGATTTCGAACACTTGAAGGCCCGGGTTCACCGCCATCAGTATTGTGTTGCACCTGATTCGGTAGATTTACCGGGTCTCAAACAGGAACTCGTCAAACAGAAAGGATTCCTTCTTACCCTTCTCGAAAACCCGGTAATATTCGAGCATGATTCGTTCACCGAGACACTCCAGGCGTTCTTTCACCTGACCGAGGAGCTCATGCACAGGAAAGACCCCGCAAACCTTCCTCCTGCCGATGTTGCCCATCTCGTGCATGACATAAACCGGGGATACCGGCTCCTGGTCATCGAATGGGTCACCTACATGGAACACCTGAAAATGCATTATCCGTATCTCTTCTCATTGGCATTACGGACCAATCCGTTTGATCCGGCGCCACAGGTGGAGTTCAGGGAGGAGTTCTCTTTTGAAATGGGAACCGCAGCAGTCTGAAGGGCCTTGGTCCCTCCAGGCCTGCAGTCCCCGGCATTTCTATTGAGTTCCGGAGGAGGTGTGCTCTCCGGGAGAATTCCCTCATCCTCTCACAATGCTCCGGGAGATTTGATTCATCGCACCACTGTTTTCATGTGCCTGCTCGCCATTTTTTACGGGGTGACGAAAATCGGTGTTTTTTTCCGCCTGCCAATGCCTTCACCAGAACCATCTTCGGGGCGTCCTGTTGGGGGCGGAGGTCTGTAACGCCGGATAGAGGTGTGAGCGGTCCACAAAATGTATCCGGTTCATCACTTTTACCCACCGCCAGAGAGCAAAGAGTCCTTACGGCATTTTTCGGAGGGTAACGGAATCTGTCCTGATGCCGGAAAAGACGTCTTGCATACATCCAGTGGTTTTGGCAAAAAGATACGCTGGATGCACGGATTTGTAATTTTCACACCGGGCTGAACACAGTACCGACGCCGATCGCTGATGTTTCCTCCACCATGAGTTGCCGCATAACCCGGACATTTGATGCGATGCGGAGGGAACAACAGGAAATCCCTGCTGCAGCCATCAACCTGCTCTCTCTTCAGGGCAGGATCCCAATGATATTACGACTGATGCTCTCCTGAAGAAAAATGCGCAATGTTTCGGAAATCACGTATATTCAAAATCCGGGCTCACATGAGACCGACACATTGAATATGTGCCCCTTCAATCACTACACAAAGGAGGAGACTGATGAACTGTCCCAAATGTGGAACAGAGACAGAGCAATCAGGAAATTTCTGCCATTCCTGTGGTGCTGTCCTGGAAGAGGAACAAGAAATCCCGAAAAAACCTTTCCTGAAGAGACGGGTCGGCCCGATAAAAACCGAACAATTTTCCGGCCTTGGCGGCCGTTTTCTTGGCGGACTGGTTGATCTCGTCTTTCTGGTACTCTTTGATCTCCTCGCTGCCGCAATCATTGGTATCGTCTCCTGGATCCTTCTACGACCCGACCCTGTCTCGGAAGCCATCAGGATGCTGTACCAGTATTATTATCACCTCCCGAGGACCGATGCCACCGGCAGGACGGTGAATGCATTCATCCCGCCCCAGATTCTCCTTTCCGCCCTGGTCCTTCTCATCATTGTTCCATGGATATATTCTGCGTATCTTGAGAGCTCCCGGAACCAGGCAACGCTCGGCAAGCTGGCAATAGGGGCCGCAGTCACCGATATGCAGGGCAACCGGATCACCTTCGCGCGGGGATCGCTTCGTTTCTTCGGCAAGGTGCTCTGTGTCCTGACCCTGTTCATAGGTTTTCTTGTTATCGCGTTTACCGCCTACAAGCAGGGTCTTCATGACAAAATTGCCGGGACCCTCGTTTTCCGGCAATAAAATACTCTCTTTTTCCGGAAAAATCCCTATATATGCAGCCTTTTTGCTCAACCGCTGCCGTTTCCCAATTGGTGTCCTAATCGTATTTCCCTTTCAGGCCCGCCCATCCGGTATAACCGCAGTAGATACAGCCTTCCCCTTCACAATGCCGGCACTTCTGCGGGGGAGATTTCACCGGTACGCATCCTTTCTTATCGCAATATATGCACCCGAGACCCCCACAATGGACACAGGTGACCTCAGTATAGGACAAGTTCTCAGCCATGGGTTGTAATGAGAGCTATGGCAACCTGAACCAGTTAAAATTTACCAAAAGACAGCGCAGGAGAAGAGGGCCCCCGGCACGTGGCAATCCTCACTGCTGCATGATTGTCCGGGGACTTTTTTTAATTGAACGATACTGCCTGTGGAACAGGATGAGGGGTTAATCCCTTTCGAGCACGGCCCCTTTATCGGCCTGGGTAACACTTTTTGCATACCGGGCAAGGATACCGGTCAGTGTTTTCTGTCTTCGGAGCAAAGAACGACCTGCGGCGTTTCAGTTCGGCCTTGGACAGCATCAGATCGATCCTTCGTTCCCGGATATCGATCTCGATGATATCCCCGTCATGCACAAGCCCTATGGGACCTCCCACCGCCGCTTCGGGTGTCACATGGCCGATGCAGGGACCTCGTGTGCCTCCCGAAAATCTCCCGTCCGTGACAAGTGCCACACGCGAATACCCAAGGCCCATCAGGGCTGAAGTAGGGGAGAGCATCTCCGGCATTCCGGGAGCCCCGCGTGGCCCCTCATACCGGATCACCACCACATCACCTTCCCGGACATGGCGGGCGAGGATCGCTTCCATCGCCTCCTTCTCGCCATCAAAAACCCGTGCAGGGCCCTGGTGGTGCCACATCCCGTGGCTGACCGCTGCAGATTTCACGACTGCACCACCTGGGGCAAGGGTCCCTTTGAGAATCCGGAGCCCGCCAGCCGGGTTCACCGGGGATTCAATCGGCTGGATGATGGATTTTGGCGGGATCTTCGCATCATGGGCGATCTCCCGGATGCTTTTGCCTGATACCGTTGGTGAGTCCTCAAGTTCCCGTTCGAGGACTCCGAGGACTGCGGGGATACCCCCGGAGCGGTGCAGGGCAAGGACCGAATGGGGACCGGATGGCTGCATGTGGCAGAGGTGAGGGATCCTGCTCCCAATCCTGTTGAAGCTGTCAAGGTCAAGGGGCACTTCGGCCTCGCTGGCAATCGCCATGAGATGCAGTACCGTGTTGGTGCTCCCTCCAAGAGCCATGTCCACCCGTATCGCATTTTCAAGGCTTCCGGAAGTCATGATATCACGGGGGAGGACCCCTTCCCTCACAAGGCCGACCGCCCTTTCACCACTTTTCCGTGCTATCCTGAGTTTTTCGGCATCCACTGCAGGTGCGGCTGCACAGCCCGGGAGGGACATCCCCATGGCCTCGGTCATGCAGGCCATGGTATTTGCCGTATACAGCCCCTGGCAGCTCCCGCAGCCGGGCATGGCACGGCATTCCAGGGTGCACAGCTCATCCTCGTCCATACTGCCGGCAGCTACCTTTCCCACCCCTTCAAAGACATCGATGAGCGAGAGTTCCCGTCCCTCGTCATAACCGGGAAGCATCGGCCCTCCGGTCAGAAGGAGGGAAGGGATATTGATTCTTGCCGCTGCCATCAGCATCCCGGGGACGATCTTGTCGCAGGTGCCGATCATGACCATCCCGTCAAACCGGTGAGCTTCTGCCATCAGTTCGATGGAGTCTGCAATGTTCTCCCGCGAAGGGAGGGAATACCGCATCCCTTCGTGACCCATCGCGATGCCATCGCAGATCCCTATCACGCCGAACTCAAAGGGCACCCCCCCGGCTGCTGCAATGCCCTCTCTGACCTTGACAGCGAGTGCACGGAGGTGGACATGCCCGGGCACAATATCATTCCATGCATTGGCGATCCCGATGAACGGCTTGTCGAACTCCTCTTCTGTAACCCCAAGTGAACGGAGCAGCGCACGGTTCGGGGCGCGGTGATACCCCTTCTTGACCTCATCACTCCTCATTTTCTGCATGCATCTCCCTGACACTGCGTATGTGCTGATCTCACTTTATGACTTTGTAAAAAAAGCCGGACGGGCAGGAACATTTTTCCCAATCAGAACAGACCTGCCGTTTTTCATGACTTTCTGCACCGGAGTGCCGCATCCACTACTGCAGCAGCAAACGTGTCCTGAAAATACGAATGGGTATAGACTCCGATGGTCTCATGGGAATAGATCCCGTCATGCCCATCGATAATCCCTCTCCCCCGGCTGAGCCGGACCGAATAACGGGCGTCCGGAGAGGGATCAAACGTTGAGTAATGGAATTCATGGCCGCGAATTGGCATACCGGGAACGGATATGCGGGGGCCCGTGGTGCAAACCCCCTCTGAGTATCCGAGTGCCTGGATCCGACCGGTCATCTCTGCATTGCCAGGGAGAATCCCCGCCATTTGATATTCACGGCCTTCTACAAGAACCGATTCGGCGAGATACAGCAGTCCCCCGCATTCACCGTATATGGGAACTCCCCTGTCCGCTGCAGCCCTTATCATTGGCCGGCAGGGGGAGGAGGAGAGCGCCCGGGCATGCAGTTCAGGGTATCCTCCCCCGAAATAATACGCATCAGCTGCGGGCAGCGGGTCTGTACAGGGTGAAAACGGGACCAGGACTGCACCAGCAGACCGGAGCGCATCGAGATTGTCCTGGTAGTAAAAACAGAATGCAGCATCCTGTGCAATCCCGATGCGGACCCGTTCTTCAGGACAGGCCGTACAATCGGACTCACCAGTCAGCGGGGGGGCTGATGTTGCAGCCCTGAGGATCGCTTCAATATCACAGGAATCACCGACAACGTCCAGGCAGGATATTTCGTCCCTCACCTCGAATGCCATTTTCAGACCGAGGTGACGGCTCTCCAGGGCTAGACAGTCATCGCGCGGGATGAATCCAAATGCCGGCAGGGAGGGATCATGTTCGAGCATGGCACGGTGGCGCGGGCTCCCGACCCGGTTGAAGATTACTCCCCTGATATCCAGACCCGCATCAAAGCAACGAAAACCGGTTACCACCGCATGCGCGCTCCGGGACATCCCCCTGGCATCAACCACAAGGCTGGCCGGTGCCTGGATGATGCGCATGACATGCGCCGTGCTTGCCGTATCGCCTCCGTCAAGCCCGTCGTACATTCCCATCACTCCTTCGATAATTGCTATGTCGGCGCCTTTCGAGGCCTTCAGGAATGTCCTTTTCACCCCTTCCTCTCCCATCATGAAAGGGTCAAGGTTCCTGGAGACACGGCCGGTGATAGCGGTGTGGTGGGTGGGATCGATGAAGTCTGGTCCGACTTTGAACGGCTGGACACAATATCCTTTTTTCCGGAATGCCTGCATCAGGCCTCTTGCGACAGTTGTCTTTCCGCACCCGCTGTGCGTCCCTGCGATAACGATCCGCGGGATTTCGTACACGCTCAATCCTGCCAGCAGCTCCTGCAGTAGTCTGGTCGTTCCGGGAATTTATTTCCGCCTGCCTGCACATTGGGGAACTCCTTTTTTGAAAGAGACACCGGACTCCTTTTCAGATCTTCAGACAGAATGCCTGCACGGACGAAAATTCGATGACCGGGAGGAAAGCCGGGAAAACCTCATCCCGCTTCAGCTGCATTGAACAAAAAAAGGAGCAGGGGAACGGGCGGGGATAACGGCCGAATACGAGTGTTTTTAAAAAAACCCGGCTGATAGGTACACGCGGAGAGAGAGCATTGGGAGACGAAGACGATGAGATCACGACACTCAGACTTGCGAGATGGGATACGAGGTTCTGGGCCTGGCTGATCGATTTTATCCTTGTCAGCCTTGTGCTGAATATCTTCTCGAACCCCTTCCATTTTTTCAGGGGGATCTTTTCATGGGACCTGCTTGATTTCCTTATCAGGAGCGTGGGATTTCTCCTCTATTGGACGGTGATGGAGGGGTATTCCGGCCAGTCCTTCGGAAAGATGGTGATGAACCTCAAAGTTACCAACAGGGATGGAAGCCATATGGGATATACGGGTGCGTGCATCCAAAGTTTCGGAAAATCATTTCTCCTGCCTTTTGACTGCCTGATCGGATGGTTCGGGATGCCAGGGAAAAAATTGCGGCTTTTCAACAGGGTTTCCGGGACTATTGTGATCAAGACCGACTACCGGGAACCTGAAGGAGTTCGCTATGTACGGGAGCAAGAGTGATGCGGATTTCAGCACCTCGCTTCCACTTCCCATTTTCCATTTGAAAATGCATCGGTATTTGTGTTTTGTATAGTTGTATCACAATGGGAATCAGGGCGTTTTTTTCCCGAATGAATAACCGGATCGCCCTTACCCGATTCCCCACATGGAAAGAGTTGTTTTTGAAGGGTCAATGTCGGTCCATGACCAGCCAAGTGCCTCGATGATCCGTGAGATCGGTTGCTCCAGTGTCTTTTCGAGCATCATCTCCCAGTCAACCTGGAACTCCGGGGGAACCTGGTCTCCATATTCAAAACAGAGCACATTGGTCTTCTGGTATTTTCCGGTCACATTTTTTATATATACCCTCTTTGGCTTGCTGCCCCTGGCAAACTCCATGCCGAGGTGCTTGTTGGCATATTTTGCGCCGCGTATGTGGGGGTCATCCATCTGGTAATCGGACAGGTCCTTGCCAATTCCGCCGGGAATGCCTATCTCGTCAAGTGAGTATCGTCCTGCCCGGTAATTCCGGATCACCTCGCCAAGAAACTTTTTGACCGATTCGTACTCCTCGCCGTGAAGGATCATCTCCATCACGCGCTTCTGCACGTTTTTTGTGATCTGCGGGTAGTCGCTCCTCCGTATCTCGAATCCCACCACATCGATCTCATCTGTGGTCTTCCCTTCCTTCCAGATAAGGCGGCCGGCGTATCTTTTCTTCTTCCCTGCCTGGAAGAACCGCTGGTAAATCTTCTCGAACTTTATCGAGAAGTAATGCGTATCTGCATTCAGTTGCTGCTTTGCAAACCGGGTAAAACTGGCGTTCACCGCACCCTCGATCTCCCTGGCCCTTTGGATAGTGCTCTCCAGAGGTCCGGGAGGTATAATGACCATGCAGGAATCGGTATCCCCATAGATGACCCGGTACCCCAGATCTTCAATGGACGCCCTGGTATGCTCGATGATCGCCCTTCCCACCGAAGTGATTGCTGCCCCGATCTCGCGATCGTACAACCTGAACCGCGTATACCCGCTCACCCCGTAATAGGTATTCATAATCACCTTCAGGACGTTCTGCTGGAGATCGTACAGCACGTACTGTCTGAACCGAAGGGATACCGGTTTCTCTCTCTTTTTTTCATATCCCGCTCGACAAGCAGGTCAGAGAGGATACTCCGGGTAAGCCCGTCAGGCTTCTGCCTGAACCGGATGCCGTTTGGCGCCTTCAGTTCCCCGGCGGAGTCCTTTGTCTCCGGAGATGCGTTGATGGTCATCATCGCCATTGGATAGAGCGAGGTGAGGTCAAGGACCACGACGTTCTCCCTGATGCCGCGGCTCGGTTCGAACACGGTCGCTCCTTCAAACTCCTCCGATGCAGCGAACCCTTTGGAGGGGAGGACATACCGGCCATGCGCTTTCCGGAGGACAAAGACATCGATTACACTGGATGAGTTGAGGGTCCGGTCAAGCGGACATCCGACATAGCGCGCAATCTCCCGGTAGAACTCGATGATCCGGTTCTTTTTATCAATGGCAACACAGAGTCGACATCTTTGAAATTGTACTCCAGGAGAAGGCAGGGGTCCTTCTGCCAGAGGTCACTGATCGTTCCTGTATAGCGGACCTTGCGCTCCCCCACCTCAGCTTCCGCAACAGAGTCAAGCCGGTAGGATTCTCTCTGGGTCCCATGCATCTTCCGGTATGCCTGGAGGAGATCAAAAACCGCCCTGCCGCGGAGCGCGTTCCTCTCGGTCGGACCGCCAAGCCTCGCAAGTGTGGACGGGTCCAGCCCAAGTGCGTCCATACGTTTCAGGAGGTAGGGCAGGTCGAACTCAAGGAAGTTCCACCCGGACAGGATGTCGGGATCGGTCTCCCCGAGATACGTGGCAAATCCGCACAGCATCTCCCGCTCGCTGGCAAATATCCGGATATCATGTCGATCCCTGCAGAAACACCCGTTGTGCAGGCCTTCCTTTCCGGAAAGAACTGAGAGGTCGCACCCGTCCTTTCCCGGGCTCCAGACAAGGCTTGTGTAGTTATCATCAAAGGAATCATGGCAGGTGATGCAGATCACGGCATCCCGTCCCGGTTCAGGAAAGCCCCGTACATCCTCGCATTCGATATCAAGGATACAGACCCGGGCACTGCTGCTGATGTCAGCCGGGGAGATCTCCCTGTACGTCGCGGTCAATGCGGGAACATGGACCCCGCCGGTAAGCCCGGTATCGATCATGAACCTGGTAGTGAAGGGGATATCGGCTTCGAGATGGGCGAACCGTTCCCGGATATCGCGAACATCGCCAGGCCTCACGGTATAGAGCCGGCTGATCACCTCTCCCCGGATCGACAGGTAGGTCTTACCCTCATCGAGGGTTACGTTCACCGGGAGCGAGGAAGCAGTCGCCTGATGGTGCGGTACGTAAAAGTAAGGGCGGAACCCGGTTACCTGGACATGGCGGGCCGTCTTCTCACGGTCGCGACCGAAAATATGGATGACAGGACATTCCGGTCCTGTCGAATACTCGACCTGGATTATATCAAGGGTGATACCGTTTCCGTGACTGGCAGTCTGTTCCTGAATGCTTACCTTGCCTGAACCCTGGGGGTCATTCTTCATGAGATATTCTAAACTCCGACTGTATTGCAGAGATCCGTGACAAATGTGCCTGCAGCCTTGAGGTGCGTCTCCTCCCATGGATCGAGGTCCCACTCTTCAATCGAGAGAACTCCCTCTCTCCCGATAATAGCAGGAACACCGAGCGAGCAGCCGGAAATCCCGTACTCCCCGTCAAGAATACAGGAGCAGCTGATGCATTCCTTCCTGTCCTGTGAAATTATCCTGATGAGTTCGGCAATGTACCTGGAGGGCCCAAATACCGTCCCTCCCTTTCCCTTGATCACCGCCATGCTCGCGGTCCGGAGCCCGGCGAGGAACTCATCCCTTTTGAACACATCCACCTGCTCCGGCAGCTGCGAGAAGAGAGGGACCTGGTGCTCCCCGTGCTCCCCAATCACCCATGGATTCCCCCCGATTCCCTGCTCGCGGAGGGCGATCCCGAACCGGGCACTGTCGATCTGCCCTCCAAACCCGATGCACTGCCGCGGTTCAAGTCCGCCGGATTTGCAGAGGTAATAGTTGTTGATATCCATCGGATTTGTCACCGAGATAAGTATCCCGGAAAAACCGTCAAGTGCCCGGGTGCAGACCTGCGCTACAGGCAGGTTCGCTGAAAGCAGATCCGCCCTTGTCCCGATGCAGGGGTTCCGCGGGATACCTGCGGAAAAAACGCAGATGTCGGCTGTTTTCACCAGTTTCCAATCGGTCTCTATTGCAATGTCGATACCGGTATGGGTGAGATCGAGCACCTGTGCATCCAAAAGGGGTTTTGCCGTATCGAAAAGCACCAGCTCGTCAGCGAGACCGAGCACTGTCGAAAGGAAGGCCGTCTCCCCGCCAATCCTTCCCACGCCAAGGATTGCGAGCCTAGTCATAATCCTCAATATTGGGGAGACCGTAATATAATACTCATACTGGAGGGCCGACACGTGACACCGCGGATTGCACCCGGTAAAGTTTCCGTTGGGGGAGTGCAGCCTTCAAACCACTGTATCCTTGCTGCCGGCGTGCTCGGGACCACCGGGGCCTCGCTCGCACGTGCGCTTGCAAACGGTGCCGGAGGGGTGGTGACCAAGTCCATCGGGCCTTATCCCTGCGATGGACACCAGGGCCCCTGCGTAGTGGAGGTCGAGGGGGGGCTCCTGAATGCCATGGGCCTGCCAAACCCTTCGCGCGAATTTACCGGGGAGGTTGCACCTCTCGCGGGGAAACCCGTGATTGTCAGCATTTTTGGGGGGATCCTGGCGAGTTCCGCATGGTTGCCTCATGGTTTGAGGGAATAGCCGCAGCGTTTGAGCTGAACCTGACTGCCCCCACGCGGCAGGATATGGCGCTGCACTAGGAACAAATCCCCTGCTCGTGGAAGAGTGTACCCGGGCGGTAAGCAGCCTCGGCACTCCCACCTGGGTGAAACTCACCCCGAATGTGACCGATATTACCCTCTGCGGGAAGGCTGCCGAGCGGGGGGGTGCCTCTGCAATCGTTGCCATCAACACGCTGAAGGCGATGCGGATCTCCACCGCGCTGAAACGGCCTGTCCTTGGAAATCGTTATGGTGGTCTTTCCGGAAAGGCCATCTTTCCCATCGCAATACGGTGTGTCTATGACCTGTACGAGGCCTGCAGGATCCCGATCATTGGATGTGGAGGAATAGGTGCAGCAGAGGATGTGATAGAGATGATGATGGCCGGTGCATCCGCGGTCCAGATCGGGACGGCGGTCAAAGATGACCCTTTTCTCTTCAGGAAGATTGCATCGGCTATGTATAGCAGTGAAGGCCTGCCAGCAGACACGATAGTGGGGTGTGCTCATGGCTGAAGGGGTCCTCCAGGCAGTTCGAATCACTTCAGTGACGCAGGAGACCCCTTCGGTCAGGACGTTCTCCTTCTCACCCGGTTTTTCATTCCGGCCGGGCCAGTTCGTGATGGTCACGATTCCCGGGATCGATGAGATCCCCATGGCACTTTCCCGGGCAGATGCGATTACGGTCCAGAGAGTGGGGGATGCGACCGAAGCACTGTTTCGTACAGAACCGGGCGATTTACTGGGAATGAGGGGACCGTTTGGAAACGGGTTCCCTTCTTCCGGAAGGACCCTTGCCATTGCAGGGGGAGTGGGTGCCGCACCTATCCGCCCGCTGGTCATGACCGGGGAGGTCGATTGCCTTATCATTGGAGCAAGGACTGCAGAAGAACTTCTCTTTATCCCGGAACTATCTAAAAGGACGAGAGTCATGGTCGCTACCGATGACGGTTCTTCCGGATACCATGGCCCGGTGACCAGGCTTTTAAAAGAGGTCTCCCTTTCCGGTTATGCGCAGGTGTGTGTCTGCGGCCCGGAACGGATGCTGCATGCGGTACTCATGTCCCTTGACGCGGCGGGGATTGCCGGGCGGAGCTATTTCAGTTTGCACCGTTACATGAAGTGCGGGATCGGGGTCTGCGGCTCCTGTTGCATCGATCCTGATGGGCGCAGGGTTTGCCGCGACGGGCCGGTTTTTGCGGGGGATACGCTGCTTGGTTCAGAGCTTGGAAAATATTGCCGTGATGCGAGCGGGAGGAGAAAATCGGTCTGAACTGCACAGACCACGAACTATTTATACAAAGATTTTTATCCTTAGGCAATATTTCCCGTGCAGTGAACCCGTATAACCTTTGAAACTATGAATTGGCTCACTAAAATCAATTAGAAAGTTATTAATAACACCAGAAAAGATTTTAATTTTGACCCTTTATGGAAAGTAACTTTGGGGTTATTGGTTAAGGTAGACATTCGAGAGGTGTATAAAAAATGGTGTTTCATCCCCCAGTAGCCATCGTGGCAAAGGCCGGCGATGCTGGGAAATACAAAGTAGGGCTGCCCGCATGGAACATGATCCTCCGTGGGTTCATGTCCGGAGCCTATATCGCAATGGGTGGAGCCCTTGCGACTGTGTGTTCAACCGGAATTATGGCAACCGATGCTGCACTCCGGTACGGGACTGCAAGTGCCGGGTTTTCCCAGCTCATCCTGGGAGCAGTGTTCCCTGTCGGGCTGATTATCACTGTGCTCACCGGTGCAGAACTGTTCACTGGCGACGCGATGCTGGCCCCGATGGCGGCATTCATCCACAAGATCAGCTGGGCACAAGTCCTGACCCTCTGGGTCCTGGTGTATATTGGTAACTTTATCGGATCGGTAGTGTGGGCATACATCATGGCATACGGGCCGTTTGTCTCCTTTGATGCAGCAGGCGCTGCAACGGCAACCGCTTTCGGGACCCGTGCAATTGCCATAATGGGAGCAAAGACCGCTTATGTCGGCACGATGGGCTTCTATTCAGCGTTCCTCAAGGGAATTGGCTGCAACTGGCTCGTGAACCTTGCCATTCTCCTTGGTATCTGTGCAGATGACCTGGTCGGTAAGTTCTTCGGTATCTGGTTCCCGATCATGGCCTTCGTCTCCTCAGGTCTTGAGCACTCGATCGCGAACATGTACTTTATTCCCGCAGGTCTTCTGACCACAGCTCTGACAAACACCCCAACAAAGGTGACCTGGGTCAACATGTGGATGTCAAACCTCATCCCGGTTACACTTGGAAATATCGTCGGAGGCTTATTCTTCGTAGGTGTCATCTACTGGGTTGCGTTCCGCAAAGAGATCGCAGCACTGAAGTAGATTAAACACCTATTATTTTTCCGATGAGAATCGGAAACGTCGATGTGAAGGTTTCAATCGTCGCGATTGCGGTGTTTGTTTTCTTCACCATTTTTCTACTTATTGCATCCATATACAGTCCTATCGTACGATCGCAGATCATCTGGATGATCCCGGCCTTGTTTTTGCTTCTTCTCATCCCTATGGGTCTTAACTATATGAGCCGCAGGGAGTATGCGGATCTGACACCCATATATGAGGGACAGGCAAAGACGGTCCGGATCAAACTGATCACTGAAGGCATGATCGGGAAAACAGTTCGGATTGAGGGTGTGGTGGAGAAGATCCATTTTCAGTTCCTGAACCGTCCGCAGTACATAATCGCCGATCGATCCGGTGCGATCTCGGTCAAGATGTTCACCAGTCCGGAGGAGGAGGTGAAGGTGAACGATATCGTCGAGGTGCTCGGGCAGGTAGTCCGCCGATATTTTGTCACCGGGGATCCGGTTGTCAACTGTGTCTCTATCAGGAAGATAAAAAAAATGCAATCGGTTGAAAAAAAATGAGGGATGGGTATCAGCCTGATAGTTCAGCAGTGCAATAGATCGAAAAATCCTTCCAGGAAAGAATCATTCGAGTGAGATACATTGATGGAAAATTCAGAGACCGGTTTTAAATACGGCAACCGGTATCATAGGTGGCTGGAGGTTGCCGTTCCCCTGCTCTCATTCGGGGGAGCGCTCATCGCTATCCTCTTATGGACACTTTCTGTCCAGACAGACCTGCGGATTACCATTCTTGGATGTGTCCTTGCGTCCTGGGTCCTTGCTTACCTGGCATGGATACGACCAAAGAAAGATATTGTCGCACTCACCACGCCGATTTATTCTTTTGTTTTTCTGGCTGTCCCGACAGATAATTTCTCCGTAATCATCCTCGAACTCCTGTATGCCGCGAGCCTTTCGATATTGCTTCTGCGACTCAAGTACCGGTTCAGTGCACCCCCTGCCATCCCTGATAAAGAAAAACTCAGCGGGGCTCTCAAAACCTATACTGAAAGGACCCATGACCTGCTGACCGGAATCCCCCCTGATACCGCACACCAGGCAACGTGTTCCTTCGTCGAGTTCGCCACGGGAGAGTATGCAGGGGCAGCCCGGATATCCGGAGAGCGTCACCGGGCATGCTACAAATCGTAATCCGGTGCTGACCCGTGCATTCGCTATAGTTCTCGAGCATGCAACCGTTCTGGATCAATCACTCGCCAGGCCAGAACCCTTTCTGACCTTCCGACCTGAAGATGCTGACCTGCTGGCACTCCCGATTCCTTCTGCCCTGGACAAAGACCAGGAGTTTTATGCAGCGCTGGATAATGCGCTCCTCCTGTTGTTCAGTACCGGATGGAACGCATCCGAACAGGACCGCCCGCATCTTCTTACGAACCAGGCGTTTGCCCAAAAACTCATGGGTTCTGAGTCCAGCCTGTAGAATCAGGATGCCCGGAACGGGCACTGGGCGTCAACCCCGGGGCTCTCCAGGAATCCCGGAGCCCATGCAAATCGAGATGACTCCCCGGTCTCTTCCTTGCCCGGCTCGTGGAAGCCGTCCTCGAACCAGTTGTTGTTCCAGAGATCCACGGGAACAGCCAGGGTAATATGGTCTGGAACGGATCTCCCTGATGACCGTGTGTGGGGTGGATTGTGACGTGTGTCAGGGGAAGGCCATCTGGTATCATATAGTCTCCTTCACAATAGTAGATATGGTGATTTTGGTGTCAAGACGGGCCATTGATGCTCTTTTTGATAGTTTCTTCCTTTTGACTGATATCCGGGTCCTGCTCAGGGAGACGGCACCACGGCATACTCTCGATGAAAGGCAGAAGGAGAAGGTCCGCTCCCTCCTCGATGCTCTTGAGCAACGCATTGCGGTACTACGGGAGGAACTTGCCCGATGAAATGCGCAGGGAGTATCGATGTACGTGATGTTGACGAGTCTTCCATCAACATCGACCCGATCCAGGTGGGCGGGCGGCTCACTGCTGATGCCATGAAGGCGATAATTGCGTACGGAGACGGGTATTCAGTCTGTGACAACTGCAGGAAGCCGTTCCGGCTCGACCACATAAAAACACCTCCCGTGGATGTCTTCCACCGTGACCTCGCCTCGTTTGTCCACATGGATGTGGCGAAGGTCGTGCCAGGTGCCCGGAGAGGGTTCCAGGCTGTCGCCGATGCATTCATAAACCCGGGCGATCCGGTCCTGATCACGGCACTCTCCCATTATACCGAGGTCCTGGCAATTGAAGGGAGGTCTGGCGTGATCCGGGAGATTCCTAAGACCGAACAGAACTGCATCACCGCTGACGGGGCTGCCCGGAAAATTGAGGAGGTTACGAAGGAATTTGGCCGTCCTCCTGTCCTCCTCTTCCTTGACCATTTCGATTACCAGTACGGAAACTGCCATGAGGTCGGGGGCATTATCAAAGTTGCTCACCAGTATGATATCCCTGTCCTCTATAACGGGGCCTATACCGTCGGGATCATGGACGTGGATGGAAAGGCGCTCGGGGCTGACTTTGTGGTCGGCTCAGGCCACAAGAGCATGGCCGCACCCGCCCCCTCCGGCATGCTTGCCACGACCACGGAATGGGCGGGGAAGGTGTTTCGGACCACTTCCGCAAAGACCGATGTGACCGGGCGAACTTTCGGTGTCAAAGAGATCGGGATGATGGGCTGCACCCTGATGGGAGTGACGCTGATCGGGATGATGGCCTCCTTCCCCCATGTCAGGGAGCGGGTCAAACGCTGGGACCATGATCTTGTAAACGGACAGAAGGTGGTCGATGCACTCATCTCGGTCGAAGGGACTATCGTCAGGAGCGAGCTTCCCCGGCGGCATACCCTGACCCGGATCGATACTACCGGGTCGTTTGACCGGGTCGCACAGACCCATAAGAAACGCGGATTCTTCTTTTCGAGTGCCCTGAAGGAGAGGGGCATTGCCGGCATCATCCCAGGGGCGACAAAAGTCTGGAAGTACAACACCTATGGGATGACCGATATGCAGGCAGAATATCTTGCTGCGGTGTTCAGGGAGATTGCCGTGGAGAATGGTCTCTCCGTCACGGGCTGATCCCCTCATTCCCTGGTCAGTGAGAGGAACCGCTCTACCACCCACTCATTTCTCACTTCGGGATGGAACATCACCCCGTACACGGGCCGGACCGGGTGCCGGATCACCTGGATGCAGCGGTCCGATGCCGCAAGGACCCGGAAAGGTCCCGGATCTGTGCATGCAAGGGTGTGGATCTCATACGCCCAAAAGGAGAGGGGCGTGGAAAAAATGGGATCTGTCTCAGTCACCCTTATTTCGTTCATGCCAATCTCGGTGCAGTAGCCCAGCATCCCTCCAAAGGTTTTAAAGAGCAGTTCCATGCCGGCGCAGATCCCAAGGATTGGAATCAAGGTGTTCTCCACCCATGAAAATGCACCGGGATTGCTTAGGAATGCATTGTCTGCGAGCGGGGTCCCGCACAAGATGACCGCTTCTGCGCCCGCAATGTGACCCGGGGATACGGACCGGTAGTGGACAGAAACTGTTTCGAATCCTGATCCCGCAACTATCCGTTCGATCGGCATCACATACTCATCAAACCCGAGTGAGCCTTCACGGCAGCAGAGATCGATTAAGAGGATCACTTCTCCACCAGCCTTGCACGGAGGATCCGGTAAAATCCCCGGTAATTGCGGTATTGGGTCGACGATTCCTGGACCTCGATCTTCTTTGTAAAGAAGGGGGCATCGACGACGAATGTCTCATACTCCCCTCCCTCCCCGGTGAGCGTGATCCCGTACTGCGCTCCATACTGTTTCAGGAGGGCAACAGTTGTTCGATCGATCGGGCGCCCAAGCCAGGTCTCGTCAAACGGAGCAGCAAACACTCCCGAGACGATCACTTCGAACCCTTTTGTGATGAGCGATTCCAGGTAGTCTTCCTGGTCGGTATGCCAGAGCGGGTTGAAGCACCAGAGGCCAAGATCATGGCAGAGCCGCTGTACACGGCTTGCCTGGTACACCGAGAGGATCGCCCCGGTAACCACTCCTTCGATCCTGTACTGTTCCCTGGCGAGGTGAAGAGCACAACGGAGGTCGTCCAGTTCCGTCTCCTTCTCTCCGGCCGTCCCGACCTCGATCAGCGGCAGTCCGGCCGCCTCTGCCTGGAGCGCAACAAAGGAGACGTTCGGGGTATGGAACATGTAGCTCTCTTCGTTACCTGGCCTGATCACAATGAGGCAGACGACCTCTTCCTTCTCCATGGCACGCCCGCATGCAAAGAGCGAGTCTTTTCCGCCCGAACAGAGTACTCCGAGCCTCATCGCACCCACCTGATTCTCTTTTTTGTTCTCATCTATCCTGTAGGAAGAGTGTGCCATAACATTTTAGTCATCACCGCTCCCGTATCCCTCAGTGATGACGTATGATGACACCCGTAGAAATTACTTCGGAAGCATTTGTCCAGGGGACACGAATACCTGATGAGTATACCTGTAAGGGGGCAAATATATCACCACCGCTCTCATTTGGAGCCTTTCCGGCCGGCACACAGAGTGTGGTGGTGCTCTGCGATGACCCGGATGCCCCTTCCGGGCTCTTTACGCACTGGATCCTCTACAATATCCCAAAGAATACGGATATGATCAGGAAAGGTGTCCCGAAAAAACCAGTGCTGCCTGACGGGAGCCGGCACGGGACGAACAGTTACGGCAGGATGGAATACAGCGGCCCCTGCCCCCCGCCTGGAAAGTCCCACCACTACCACTTCGAGGTCTATGCTCTCGATGCCCTGCTGGCGCTCCGGGCCCCGGTATCGCGGAAAGAGATAGGGCATGCAATGGAAAACCGCGTCCTTGGAAAAGGTTCACTCATGGGTATCTTCTCCCGGTAAGATGGGAAGAGAGGAGGGGATATCGCTTGGCTGCCAAAAAATGGTGAAAATTCAGACATCTCCCCGAAGAACTGCGGTTGCGGCAGTATCAGGGATTTGATGAGAGGGATACAGTCCGCTATACTCACCTTCATACAGGAAGAGACCCCACCGCATGGTATGACCCGCGAGGAGAGGGCAACATTCGCCGCAGGCTGCTTCTGGGGCGTTGAGGCAGCGTTCCGGGAGGTAAAAGGGGTGACCCGGACACAGGTAGGATATACCGGAGGGCAGACAAAAAACCCGACATATGAGGAGGTCTGTTCCGGGGTTACCGGCCATGCAGAAGCGGTCGAGGTGCTGTTTGATGCCGATACAGTTTCGTACCGAGGATCTCCTGGACCTGTTCTGGTCGATCCATGACCCGACCCAGCGCAACCGGCAGGGACCCGATTACGGTACGAACTACCGCTCTGCCATCTTTTACCATTCGCCCGAACAGGAAGCCCAGGCCGTGGAATCCAGGAAAAAACTCGCGGAGTCAGGGCGCTATGGCAGGCGGCCGATCGTCACCGAGATTGTACCTGCCGCCCTGTTCTATCCGGCTGAGGACTATCACCAGCAGTATTACGAAAAACAGGGGAAGAAGAGCTGCAGGATCTGGTAACCGACACTCCTGATTATTTCTTTTTTTCCGCTTCTTCTGCAACTTTTTTTGTGATGATCTTCATCTCGCAATGGCGGTCCCCCTGGCACATGGCCCGGACAAACCTGAGCGTGTACTCAGGGTTCAGTTCCTCGATTGCTGCTATCGAGAAGGCAAGGCACCGGTTGAACACATCCCCGGGATGTGCATGAATGCTCCTGCTCCCGCAACAGCAGGGGACACTTTTTGACCAGCAGGACCGCACGGTCGCTCTCGAACGAGACCTGCTCGGACTTGGTCTCCGGGCCGAAGAAGACCGTGATCAGCATCCGCAAGGGTTGCGACAAGGTCCCTGGCGGTGCCGACGGGGAGGGAGAATGTCTGTGTGATTCCCTTTGCTTCATGCGCAAGGGCTACAAATACCTGCTGCTCGAGACGGTCGTAACCAGCACCGACACTATCCCGGAATACCATTCCATAGGTTACCGGCAGCAGGGAGGCGATTTTTGCGGCAGCCTGCCATCTCATCTCATCAGGGATCGGAATCTTTCCTGCCATCGCGCTCTCACTATCCGGATGCGGGCGGATATCCTATATAGTTCACCCTGCAAGGGAGAGAGAAGGCGGGGTGGAAGAACTCATTTTCGGGCGGATTAGAAGAGGTTCCCCGGATCAGGCCGGATTTTCAGTTCTTTGCACAATGTATGGCTGGCATCACTCAGGCTCACCTTCGCGATCTCATCAGGATACTGCTTCCCGGGATCGCGCTCGATGGAGAGCAACCCTATCCGCTCCATGTAAAGGAAGTTATCATGGAGGGTGTCAAGGGGCAGCCCTGTCCGGGAAGATACTTCGTCGGGTGTTGCAGACCCAAAAAACTCTCCATCGAGGAGCCAGACTATCCATTCCTCATTATTCCGTATGAAATGTGGGGGTTCCTGCATCCAGCTCCCTCTTCTCCATGCCATTTCCTTATTCGTCGCAGAAATGTTTCGCTCGGTACGCTCATAAAGATCTGGATCATGTCGTGAGCCCCTGTTCCGAACGTTCATCTGTCTTTCCTTCCCACAACTAGCTGATGAAGCGATATCCCTTCCTGGTCTCGGTGCCTCACGGAGGAACCCGCGTGCCCGGTGCGGTGCGTGGACTCAGTCGCGCTCACGCAGGCTGAGATCGAGTACTACAGCGATCCGGCAACCCGGGCGCTCTACCAGTTCCATGACCGGATCGTCTCGTATCTCGATACCGATATATCGCGCATGGTGGTCGATCTGAACCGGCCCCCGTATCATCTCCCGCCGCGCTATCCTGATGGCGTGGTCAAACAGACGACAGTGCACGGGACCCAGGTATACCGCGACGGAGTCCTTCCGGATATCAGGGTAATTCACCGCCTTCTCATGGACCATTATTTCCCGTACCACGCAGCGATCGATCAGCTCCTCGACCCCGACCATATCGCATTCGCAATGGACTGCCATTCCATGCTCCCGCAGGGCCCCCCTGCTCAGCGGGATGCAGGAAAGGAGCGGCCGCTTGTCTGTCTCGGGAATAATGGCGATCAGCACGGGGAGCAGCGGCCGGGGAGCCTCGCCACCTGTCCCGGTCCCCATGTCCGGGCGCTTGCTGAAGCCTTCAGGGAAGAGTTTGGGGGATCCGGCGATGTTGCCATCAACAGCCCGTTTTCCGGCGGATTTATCACGAACGCCCATTTCTGGCACAAGGGGATCCCGTGGGTGCAGATCGAAGTGAACCGCAGCCTTTACGAGAGTACTACAGAACTACCAGGCATATCTTCAATCGCCCAGGATGCTCTCCAATCTACCGGGAAGCGTATCTGGAGCGCGATCTGCTCGTTCTGGGACCAACTCGAATGAACGGGGATCCCCTTGGTCACTCACCGATGATACCGGGAAGGAAGATTCCCTGCTCTTTCTTCTCACAGTACTTCTGGTAGTTCCTTTCTGCCAGGGAAGCGGATGATGTGGCATAACAGTACCGGCATCCATGGATGCACGTAGAATAACGGCCGATATCCTTGCTCACCACGCATCCGCACCGTCCCCGCTGTCCGGGATCTTTCAGCGCTCTTTTTCTCGCCGCAGGGAGATCGGAACCGGATGGGGGCCGGAGGAAGTCCATCAGTACCGGGTCCTGTGAAAATTGGCTGACAAGAAGGTCGTATGAGATGCACTCCCCCCTTTGTATGCCATAGCGTGAAAGGTCGATCTCCTCCCCGCATGCCTGAACCGGCAGGTCCCACTCCTCGTTCAGTTGCATGATGCCTGAGGCAAACTGCCGGATCTCCCGATCGGAAAACTCCCGTATCCCGGAAATGCCGGAAGCGGCAAGGGTTCGCTTCACCCGTGGATACTTCCCGATATCGACAAAGCTGATCACGAGCCTCCCTGCATGGGCTGCGATCCGGTCACCGATCCTCTCAAGACGGCAGAGGAGTTCTTCGACGGTAAGCGTATCGCAGAGAAGAAGGGGATCAAACCTCCATGAGAGCCGCCCTCTCCCGATCATCGAGGAGAGTTCGATGAATGTCCGTACCCGTTCCGCGAGGGACGGGATCCCGGGTTCGAGCCCTTCATCATGGTAATCATTCAGGGTGTACAGGACGATGAACTGGCGGTTATCGCCGATGAGAGTCTGAAAGGAGGGGAAGAAAGGGCGGGGATTTTTGGACCAGAACACGAACACCCTGGCCCGCGCAAAGGCGACAGGAATGACCCGGCCGTTGAATGGACTCGTCCAGGTTACATACCCCCGTTTCAGGCGATCCATGAACCAGTCCCCGTACAATGCCGGGATGTCAGTCGAACGGCTCGCAGAGATAATGATCGGGGCGATAGCATCAATTGCAGGGGTGGTCCGCACATCACCGCTCACCTCCCCCGTCTCCGGGTCAATCGTCACTCGATCCCATCCTTTCCATCGCATCGATGCTTCCTCGCTCTCTCTCTTCCTGGATGAGTTGTGGGGGCTGCCATCTTCTCCACTTCGTTCAAGGCTTCCTGTCCCCCTTCACCTCTCCCTGGCTACTCCACTACCAAAGAGAATGATCAGGTTAATCAAAATGAATGCGTTATAGAACATAAGGAAGCGCCGGCAGGACGAGTGAATGGGTATCCGTTTTTTTCGCGGGGAGAAGATTCGGTTCGAGCATGAATACCGGCAGATTGGGGAGATCATCGGCCTCCTTTCCAAGGAATACCAGAAAGAGCCGGTGTATGTGCTCACCAATATTCTCGTCGCCAACAAACAGCTCGATTGTGTCCTCCTGACCCGATCGGGGCCCCTCATCCTTGAACTGAAAGCCTTTTCAGGCAGAGTGAGCGGACTTGAGAACGGTCCATGGGAGGTGGTCACGAAAGATGGGGCGATCCCCGTCCCGAACCTTTTTACGCAGGCAAAGACCCAGCGCCAGGACTTTATCGATCGCCTCATCCCGGTGTACCGCGAGATCCTCCCTCATATCGATGGCGGCAGTCTCAGGAAGATGGGGGCATGGATATATTTCTGCCAGGGCAGCACGTACCCGGACGGCCAGATCGACTTCCGCAGGGTCAAGTGGTTCCGAATCGTGACAGCGGATACCCTTCTTGGTGCAATGCGGTTCCCGGATTCAGGTTATACGCTTCGGATCCAGGACATGGACGCAATTGTTGCAGCGCTGCATCTGGAGGAGTATGAATTCGATACCGACCGGCCGGTCATCGCTGCGCCACCAAAAGAGCCAGGGCGGTTCCCTCTGAGCAAGGGGATGCGGGCCGCGATTGTGGTTGCAGTCATCATCTGCTGTGCTTTGGCGTTCTTTTTGCTTGTACCTGGTGCAAAGGTCGCGATTATCTCAGGGATTCAGGGGATCGTTACCACCGCTGGGGCCCTCCTTAAGGAAGGTTCCCGTGACCTTGTAAGGTCAGAGAGTACTGCTGACGATTCGAGGGACAGCATGATGTACCTTAACCGGATCAGGATCCTCGGTGATATCCCTCCCGTCCCTTTCGATGACCGTGCGTACCAGCTTGCACTTGCCAGGGCTTCTGATATGGCATCATTCCAGTACCTGGATTATACAAACCCGGAGACCGGCAGTTCGGCAGAGTCAATGAAAGGTGCATACGAAATTGAGCCCGGGGATCGTATCATCGAGTGCGCCTACGGGCAGTGGAACGGGTACCGCTACGGCATTGAGAAGAATGCGATCGATGCATGGATATCCGACGAAGGAAACCGGGACCGGCTCTTCTCTCCTCTCGAAAGCGGGGCTATTGCCTGTTCACGTGGGTACTGTTCCTTCATCGGGCTATCCCCCCAGCCCAAATTATTGACCGAGGGTAGTTCTCCCGTGTTTATCGATAATGAGGAGATCACGGCCGCGATGAACGCCACCGGGCTTGCACCATGACCCTGGAAAAGACCTATCGGTAAGCCTGAATTTTGTGATAATCGTTCAGGCATTTGAGCATATCGCTCTTACGTCCATTCCATACACGGGTTTTTTGGGGGATCCTGCACCAGGCTGTCCTCATGGAACAAAAGGTCAGGGAAAGGAAACACGGACTCTGGTGCCCTGAAAGTACCTCTTCCCGTCCATTCTTCTAAAAGACAGGCTATTGGTTGAGTGGAGCATGAATCGGTTGCACCCTCTTGTGTGAAGAGATTGACAGGTCCGCATATACGGGAATTACGGGACTATCATCCCGTTGAGGGCATGGACAACGATGACCCTTTCCCTGGCTTGATCGATCAGATCTTCCATTCCCACTGCCGCCTCGATCTCCCTGATATCCTTTGGGATTGCGGCCGTAGCAGGGATTTTTGGCACCGCATGGCACCCCAGATCGCCCTGCTTTGTATCGAAGGTGCCTATCTTTCTCGCAATCCGGACCACATCCATCTTGTCAAACCCGATGAGCGGCCTGAGGACAGGGACCGTTGCCGCCTCCGCAATTGTCGCCATGTTGGTCAGTGTCTGGGAGGCGACCTGCCCGAGGTTGTCGCCGGTGACCAGCGCCTCAAACTGGCGCTCTTTTGCAATGGCACTCGCAAGACCCAGCATGAACCTCTTGCAGAGGACGCACCGGTATCGGGCAGGCCCGGTCCCGGTGATGGCATCGTAGAATGGCTCGGAGTCAACCACCAGCAGGTCCATCGGAAACCCGGCACACCAGGTCGAGAGGGTGGCATGGTGCCGCTCGGCCGTTGTCCGCACATCGCCCCCGGCATAGCTCCCTCCGTCAATATGGAGGGATGCCATCTCGCACCCACGCTTCATCATGAGCCATGTCGCCACCGGCGAATCGATGCCTGCCGAGAGGAGGGAGAGTGCCCTCCCCTGGGTCCCCCATGGAAGACCCCCGGGGGCCGGTATCGCTGAATCATAGAGAAGTGCCCCGAAATCCCGGACCTCGATAAAGACCTCATATTCCGGATGCGACAAATCCACCCTCGTTTTTGGGTATGCAAGCGAGAGGGCGGATCCCACCTCTGCCCCGATCTCCTGGCTGGTGATGCCATTAACCCCCTGCCGGCGTGCCCGGACAGCAAAGCTGACTCCTTCACGGAGCCGGGTCTTTGCCATCCCCACTGCAACTTCGGCGATCTCCGGCAGGGCAGTCCCTGTAAGGCGGCAGACTGCTACCTCGACGATCCCGAAGATCCGGCCTGCGACCTGGGCGATCCGCTCCGCGTCGTCGCCATGGATAAGGATCCGGCCACGGTGCAGTTCAAACCGGTGGGCCAGTCCCTCGGACTGGAGTGCCTTGCCGATATTCCGTGTCAGGTTCTGGATGAAATATCGCTTGACGGGCTCACTCTTGAGAAAGAGCTCCCCATACCGGATCATGACAACGTCCACTTCACCCAACTCCCGCGTTGTATAGCATGGTGCTACATGCTTCTAAAAACCATTCCTCGCAGTATCCCCCGCCTTATGGCAATTTCGAGAGCAACCGGATTTTTCAAATGAAACACTCATGAGACTCCTGCGTCACATCCCCCCTAAGTGAATAATCGCAGATGCAGTTTCCATGCCAACCGCCAATGACCTCCGTGCGGTCAAGGGAGTTTTTATGGAGCAACGACTGGGCTTTTTTGAAGTTCAGCGGGTGGGGGGAGAACTGTCTTTAATCCTGAATGACGAACACAAAAATTATTTGAATGAGTATCACTTCACCCTATCATATTGATAGGGAGAATATGCTCCCTCAGAATGGACTGGGGAGTGAGAGCCCGCCAGAGAGCACAACGAAAAGGAGGGCGATGATCCGGGAATGAGATATGCTACCTTGATTACCGGGGAGCCTTATTTTGACATTTTCCCGTTTGATTTTTGATCGATAGATCGTGGGGCAGCAATTTTTTTTATTCGTCGAAGTTATCCCTTTGCCAGGTTTTTTTCAAATGCAGACGATAACTCCGTGAAAAGGCAGGACGCTCCCTCGTGGATCCAGCCTGCAGGGGTATGCCTTAAAAATCAATACACTTATTAGTGGAGCGTCTGATACTATGCTACCGGAGCATACTATGAGCAAGCCTATCAGCAAAAAACATGGCGAGATTCATGCCGACAAATCAGGAGATCAGGAATCAGGACACACCGGACTGACCCTGATCGTCCTCTTCTGTTTTCTCGGGCTATTGCCCATCCTGATATGGGTCTCTCTTCCCGAGACCAGGTACCTACACAGAAGTAACCACGTCATCTGCCATGGTCCAGACTGCCGCTGCTGCAGCAGGTCTGCAGATCTGCTCTCAGGACGCTATCACCGTTGATGTTCCAGGAGCACAGAACGCCGTACTCTACACGCTCTCTCCTGATTGTGCAAACCCGAGCTCTTCAACGACGGTCCAGATACTGACGGTCGGATTTGCAAGCACTGATGCGCAAAATGCCGCGATTGAAGAGGCACAGGTGACCCATCAGAACTGGCAGACGACGAACACTGAAGCGTACACGAGCGGATATAATGTCATCGTCGTGCAGGGTGCCCCGGCAAACCAGGCTGTGCAGCAGATCGGCGCATCACTTATTGAACAGGGTGCAGTGCGGATCGTCTAGAATTTTTTTCACCCCTTTTTTTGTTCTTCACTCTCTGGTGTGGGTGAGATTGATGAGCCGGATACATTTTGTGCGAGCTGACCGGGGCCCCACACCCAATGCATGCACACCCCGCCCCCTAAATGACGTCCCGGTGGCGGTTCAGTGACCAAAATTGGAAGGCAGAGAACAACTTTGGTCCAGTCTCCCCACGTGAAAAGGCAGGGAGACTGTTTTTCTCACTTTTCCCTTGCGGAACCAGAATGAAGAATCGATATTCAGTCCCGATCGCGTGACTCCAAACGGGGGTATACTGTTTCCCGCCCCTCCTGGCCCTGCACAGGATGTCGGCTGCCCCGGAAAGGCTGGCATATAGGGGAGAATTTCATATCCCGGTGCTGCTGTACTAGTAAAAGTGATAACTCCATGACAGCGGATGCAACGCAGGGAGGGTCCCCTTGAGGATTGTAGTGGCACTTGGCGGAAATGCACTCCTGAAACGCGGAGAGCCGATGACTGCCGAAAAACAGCGCGAGAACGTGCGGGTTGCAGCCCTGGCCCTTGCCCCGCTGGCAGCGACGCATGAACTCGTCCTTTCTCACGGCAACGGGCCGCAGGTAGGTCTCCTTGCCCTCCAGGCTGCCTGTTACACCGCGGTCGAACCGTATCCTCTTGATGTACTCGATGCCCAGACCGAGGGAATGATCGGGTATATGATAGAACAGGAACTGGGAAACCTGCTTCCTTTTGAAGTCCCATTCGCCACCCTCCTCACCATGATCGAGGTGGACCCTGCCGATCCTGCATTCCGGGACCCTGCGAAATTTGTAGGCCCGGGTTACTCAAAAACAGATTCCGACACGATTGCGCAGGAGAGGGGGTGGACCTTCCGTCAGGACGGGGACGCATGGCGAAGAGTGGTTCCCTCTCCCCGCCCGAAACGGATATTTGAGATACGGCCGATACGCTGGCTGCTCGAACAGGGGAGTGTCGTCATCTGTGCCGGAGGCGGGGGGATCCCGGTGATGTACCTGCCTGACAGGGAACGGGTCCTTGTGGGAGTGGAGGCGGTCATCGACAAGGACTTTGCCAGTGCCCTCCTTGCAAAGGAGATCGGTGCCGATCTCTTCGTGATGGCCACCGATGTGCAGGGAGCCTGTCTTGACTGGGGTACTCCCTTTGCCAGGCTGATCCGGAATTCGACTCCCGGGGAACTGAAGACCCATACCTTCCCCCCAGGTTCGATGGGGCCCAAGGTGGAGGCTGCCTGCCAGTTTGTTGAAGCGACAGGAAAGCGGGCAGCGATCGGCGCACTGGGTGAGATCCAGGCAATCGTCGCCGGGGATGCGGGAACACAGGTACACCCGGAACGAGCGTGACCACATGAGTGAATATGGCGTATTTTCAGAAGTGGGCAGGCTTCGGAAGGTGATGGTGCACCGGCCCGACCTCAGCCTTCGGCGGCTCACCCCGGCCAACCATGCTGATTTCCTGTTCGACGATGTCCTCTGGGTGGACCGGGCAGTGCAGGAGCATGATGCCTTCGTCCGGATCATGAAAGACGAAGGCGTGAAAGTATACCGTCTGCAGGAGATGCTTGCGGAGTCGCTGGCTTCAGACGAGGGAACCCGGCAGTGGCTCCTTTCGCGGGTGGCAAATGAACGGACTGTGGGCATCTCTGCGGTAGATGCGGTCCGGAAGTGCCTGATGGATATGCCCCCTGCCGATCTGGCACACCATCTCATCGGTGGGCTCACTGCCGGCGAGCTTGAGTGTATCTACATGGAGGGGCTTTCCCGGTTCTCTCTCACTTCTGCGGCAGCCGGACCGGATGCGTTTATCCTCCCGCCCCTCCCAAATACGCTCTTTACCCGCGATTCGTCTTCGTGGATCTATGGCGGTGTCACCCTCAATCCGATGTTCTGGCCTGTTCGGCGGTTCGAGGTCATGAACGTGGCTGCAATCTACCGCGGGCATCCCATGTTCCGGGGGGAATCCCCCCGGATCTGGTATCCACGATCCGGGAACGGTACTGTAGTCACTCTCGATAATTTTGGCCTGTCATCACTGGAAGGAGGAGATGTCATGCCGGTCGGCAACGGGATCGTGCTGATCGGTATGGGAGAGCGGACACAGGCACCGATGATCGAGCACCTCGCACAGGTGCTCTTTGCAGAAAAGGCAGCAGAGCGGATAATTGTTGCCCAGATGAGCCGTGACAGGGCACACATCCACCTCGATACGGTTTTTACTCTGCTTGACCAGGACATTGTCACGGTGTTTCCCGATGTGGTGAACGAGATGCAGGCTTTTAGCATCCGGCCTTGTGATGAGCGGCCATTGTTTACTGTTACAAAAGAAGAGAATTTTATCAAGGCAGTCACCAATGCCCTCGATGTCGATCGGCTCACGGTTATCCCGACCGGCGGGGACAAATATGAGGCGGCACGGGAGCAGTGGGATGACGGGAACAATATCCTTGCGCTCCGGCCGGGAGTCGTCATTGCCTACAACCGGAACACCTGCACCAACCGGAACTTCCTTGATGCAGGGATCGACTTGGTGGAGTTCGACGGGTCAGAACTCAGCCGCGGCCATGGCGGGGGGCATTGCATGACCTGCCCGCTTCTGCGCGATCCGGTATGAAACCGGCGAAGTGAGGGAACTCCTCACCACATACCCAAAAAAGCCCACAGAAAACAGAAACTCGGGGTTTGACTGATGCTCTTCCCTATTGTAACCGGGGAGGATGCAGCTCACTGTGGAAGTGAGTGAGCATCATTCATCCTTCTGGTGCCACTCCGAGAGAGAAAAATCCAACTCTGTTTCTGTTGCCGTCCTCACCCCTCTTCATTTTTCAAATCAGGATTCTGCACAAATGAACGATTCCCGCGATCGCCCAATGAACCAATGGATAATATACTAACGGCGATGATAATGCAGCAGGACTATGTATGGGAAATTTCTCCTTGTCATACTCTATCTGCTGATAGCAGTCTGTCTGGCAGGGTGCCTGGCTCCGTTATCCCCGTCTCATGGACTCACCGGCAATTCCTGGAGACTCACCTTGTACAATGCGGACAATAAACTGGTTGCTACTGGCCCTGATAGTATGATACTCCTCGAATTCAGCCCGGATGGACTGATGAGCGGGACTACCGGATGCAATAATTATTCCGGGAGGTACCACACAGAGGGGGAGATTATCTCTTTCAGTGAGATCGGATCGACAGAGAAGTATTGCATGTTCCTGATGGGGTAATGAACCGGGAACAGCAGTATCTCCTCCACCTTCACAATACGACACGTTACTCTGTTGCGAAGGATGAATTGACCCTTTCCTACTACGATGAAAAAAACTCCTTGTATTCAAAAAGCAGAGGACATGAAACAACCAGAGCAGCGGGAGACCCCATGGTCCAAAAAGAGGATTTCCCGATTCTGATTCATCTGAGAGAGCATTGAGTGGGCACTCTTGTTGTGCTGACTTCTCAGATTATTAATCCCTGGTCGCGTTTCACTCTGATGAGAGCCCGTTATTCGGCACCGCGTGGAGACTGTCGTATCCCATGCATATGCTCATCTCCAACGATCGCATACCCTTATACCGGATCCCCGCAAGAGAAGAGTATGCTGCCTTTTTTCGTCTCTCCGGGCCATCAATGCATGCGAATGAAGAGGATACAATATAGTGAATATGCACCTATAGCAAATATGAACGGATGATACAACAAGCGTCACTCGCGTGAACCGGGCAGGTCTGAAATTGTGTCAACTCTCGATGAATTCCTGGGACCCCTTCATCATGGTGTATGGGAAGTAGACGTACCCAAAGATACGGTCTCATAACCACTGGATCCGGGATGGCAGCTGTCGCGGATCAATATTCCTTCTCCTGGGACAATTGCAAGTTACCGGAAGGGGCAGTACCACGTGCATGAAACCGCAACCGAATGGCGGGTTCACCTGGATAATCATGACCCCAGACTCCATCCTCTCCTTCATCTCATCGATGATGCCCCGCTCCTCCTGATGATCGGCGATACATTCGGCACCCTGATCGCAAGTACCCGGAAAAAGACAGGGGACGAAGAGAAGATACTGGACGGGCAGGCGAGGGCATGGAAAGACCAGGTCCTGATCGGCCTCTTCGTCATTCTCATCGGATTGTTCGTTGTCACAAACCCCTTGCTCACGTTCACTGGCGTCATCCGGCTCTTTGTTCCCCTGATCATTATCGGACTCGGATTGTTCACCGTCATGAAAGCGGTCAGGACAGCACCTGTCCGGATCCTCAAAAAAGATGTCTTTTATCGGGGTATGGCCATCACACTTGCAGGAATCATCGCATTGTATCTGCCACTGACCTTCTGGATCATCGCTCTTTTAGGGATCCTTGCTGTATGGATGCTCGCCAGTGCAGTGATGCTGTTTGGTCGTGCCCGCAAAGGCCGTGCCGGAATTCCGGAGGGATTTGTCAGCCGGATTGGTATCGCCATTCTTTCTCTCTGCCTTGTAGGCCTGATCATCTTCAATCCAATGGGAGTCCTTGCGCTGCTGATGGTGATCCTGGGGATTGTTGCCCTGTTGCTCGGTGTTATGTTGCTCGTGAATGGTATCAGGCTGAAGCGGAGAATGGAACAGATCTGAAGCGATTATTCTCACCAGGGCAGGTAGTGTTGGAGAGTCGTTTCCGATTGCACGGTCCCATCATGCACGGTTGAAAAGAATACGGAGGGACCCCGCCCCGGTTCTCACGTCTTTGCGCTGAACGTTAACGCACTGTTCATCCCTGCTGCCCACTTTTCGGCATTTGCCACATAGAGGGTTGTTGGTTCAACACTTCCTTCGAATTGGATCCTCAGTTCTTTTCCACCGGCAGCGGTGACCTCTTTTATTGTTCCCAAAAGTTTGTCGATCTTCACCTCAGTGGTCTTTGAGAGGAGCCCTCCCGTTTTCACATCGAGGATAACCCGCTTACTCGTCATATAGAGTGTCCCCTTCCCAAAGTAGTCGGACTTGGCATCATCTTTCAGGATGATCTTCTCGTCTTCCTGTAATTCCATCATTGTACCACCAACTATGATCACAACTGCTATTAAAAAAATCTGTACATCCCGCATCGCGGTGAGATAATCCCTGTGACTGGAACAGATAATTCTTTCAGGGGAGAGTGCCGGTTCTGCAATCGTATCTGCTCCACACCGATTCGATGGATAGCTGGCCTCTGTCGGGGGTTCGTATCGGAAAAGAAAAAGGAGAATATCGGCATTTTCAGGCCAGCAAGGGTATCATATTTAAAAATCCCTGGATCAGTCCTGCGATCACTATCCCTCCGAGGATTACCATGATGAGCATGAGAACGATCGGGACAACGACAACGAGCAGGGCTTTTCCCATCTCAATCTCCTGCATCTCTCGGATCCCGATAACCATGAGAACAAGGTACCATATCACCCCGATAATGGAAACATAGGGGATCCAGCCAAGCAGGAAAAACGGAGTGGTTGCGTACATTGCAGTTTTGAGGGTCTGTTCCGGACCTTTTTTCCCCCCGAACAGGAGGACGAAGATATGAAGAGCCAGTCCCTTGATAAATATCCCAAACAGCGCCATCAGGAAGAAGAGATACACTGCAAAGAGAATCATTGCTGCGACAAACGATCCCATATGTGCGAGCGCTCCTGAGAGGACTTCGCCCACCATCCCGGCCTGGCCCAGCTGGACGACCATGGTGTTGAATGCGTACATCCCTGCCGCAACGGCAATAATAGCCTGAAAGGATGGTGTATACAATGAGGAGCACCACGAAGTAACGGTATGCTGCTCCGACCGAATCTCCCCGGCTCTTACGGAACGATTCAGCAGGTTCCAACAGGAATCCCTTTCCCTTAGCAATCAGACCTTCAATCATACGTTGGAGAAATCATTCGAGATGTTATTTAGTTGTTTGCTGCGATTGAAACAGATCCACTTGAGGTGCATCTCTTTCCCCGGGGGTCCTCTGGGTATCCAGAGATAAAAGTAATTCCCATCCGGTGCAGGCATGTGGGGGGTGGATTCCTGTATCGATCTTTCAGGCGGGCCCCGATAGCGAAGAGATCTGGACCTCATCCATACGGCCCATTCTTTTCCGGGAATACCTGACTTTCTTTTCCGGGAATACCTGAAATGATCCGTCATTTTTCTATTTTGGCTACCGGATACCATGCGCATGAGGGGGTACGATAATATTCCTTGTACTTACATAATATACGCAAACGATGAACCTGCTCCCGATACGCAAAGCTGAATATTGTATCCTCGCGATATTCTCATTGATCTTCATCTATTACGCTTTCCAGGCACTCATAATAGGGGATACGTTCAGATTCTGGGCGGTACTGATCCCCTCGCTCTTCCTCTCCCTTCTCCCGGTTCTGTTCGAGTATGCCGCAAAGGTGAGGTTCCCCCCTGGGTTCAAATCAATATTCTCACTCGCACTTCTTCTCCACGTGGCCGGAGGGATCAGCAGGTTTTACTGGAAATTTTCCCCGTTCTATGATAAGATAGCCCATGTATGTGCTGCTTTAGCCCTTTTCCTGTTGATCATCTCCTGCTTTGTCGTTCTTGATCACTACGGAGAGACGGTGAGATGGAGGACAGTCCTCATCAGTGCGATTCTGATGACGGTCGTGCTGATGGTCACCTGGGAGATTTCAGAGTACCTGATCGATGTGATTGCCACGACCTCCTATAACGGGGGGATCGTTGACAGCATCGGAGATACCATCGCCAATATCATTGGCATTCTTATCGGGATTTGTATCGTCCGGTATTACAGGAACCGGATACCTGCCGGGAAAAACCTGGGATACCTGCTTACCCTGTAATGGCAGCTCGCGTGAATTCAGCCGTTATCCCCTATTTTTCCCCGATTGCTCCTGGGGGGATGACCTGGAAGGTTTCTTTGATGAATGTTTTCTGTTCGATTTCGGGTTCCATCGTCTTATAAAAAAAGAGAGGAAATTATTGTTACGCTTTCTGTGCCGACCTGAGGAAGAAAGAGCCAACAATAGCCGCGAACCCGAAGATGACCCCAAGAATCCCGAAGACGAAGGGGACCGCGAGTGTGGAGACATAGGGATTTGCGAGGATTATAATACCAAATATGAGAGAGAGGAGCCCCAGGAGACCAACGCCCCATCCCTTGCCGGTGAAGCCCCCATACAGACCAATGAACCCATAAATCAGGGCGAATACTCCCACCATGATGGTGAAAATAAACGGCACGACCAAGGTGCTGTACAATGGGTAGGCAAGGATCAGGAGACCGAGTATGATACCGAGTATACCGAGAAAGAGTTTCATTCCTCTTTCGCGGCTGTCCGAAAAAGCGCTGAAGAGCGTCACTATACCGCTAAAGAACCAGTAAAACCCAAGGAACCAGATGATCACTGACAGGGTCCTGATGGGATACACGAGCAGAAAACTACCAATGATGAGTGCAAGAATCCCCTGGATGAGCAGGAGCCACCATGGGAAGAACGTTCCCATAGGGTGAGGAGTTGTTTCAGTCATTTCAGTCTGACATAGGAATAATCACCTATGCTAATCCATCGTCTGATTCGCATAAAAATCTACCTCCTGATTCCTGCTACCGGATCACCGTTGATGGTGAGGAGTGGGGATGGGATATACATACGTATATATTCTTACGGGACCTTTATGCATTGAGCTCATTATTTCTGGCAGAATTATTTCCAGGTCGGGGTGAGCGAGTCATGGAGGAACACAAATGGGAGTATTAGGCAAAGTTGCTGCAGCAAAAGCAGTGAAAGGACGCAGAGACGATAAGAAGGACAAAAAAGAAGAAGCGAAGACCGAAGAGAAGAAGTGAATTCGGCGGGGATGTATCCCGATTCTGCTTTTTTTCTGTAGTATCAGATTTCAGATCCCAAAAGAGGAGATCAAAATAATAAAAGACCCGGAAACCTACGCAGATTGACATTCGCATAGGTACTATCCCGGTCTCCCGGGAAATCTGGACACACCAATCAACATGATTCAATTCCCGATACGTGCTTGCCTCCTTTTGTCTTTGTATCTATCTGCCCATGTGGCCATTCGCCAGTTGATTGTGGAGGAAGAATGAGCAAGGCAGTAAAGATTGTAGTCAGTGTAGCTGTTGGTGCGATATTGTGCGGGCTGATCGGTTTCATCGCCTGGGGATTGACGCCTTTAGGCCCGACAGAAGAAGCATTCATCGCGATGGGATCCGATGGGGTAGTTACCGTGCAGGATAACGGGAATTTTATCGTTTTTACCCCGACCGCGGTCATCCCAATCACCGGATTTATAATTTACCCTGGCGGGCATGTGGACTATCGTTCCTATGCCCCGATAGCGCGGGAGATCGCCAGCCGGGGCTACATGGTGTCAATCGTGGAAATGCCGCTCTCACTGGCAGTCTTTGGGGTCAACAATGCGGATGACGTGATCGCTGCCTATCCGGACATGCACTATTGGGTCATCGGGGGGCACTCCCTGGGGGGATCCATGGCGGCATCCTATGCAAAAAATAATCCTGGCCGGGTGGAGGGATTGGTGTTCTGGGCGTCCTATCCAGCAGACTCCGATGACCTCTCAATGACTGACTTGAAAGGTCTTACCACGTACGGCTCGAATGATCTTGTCCTCGACATGCACAATTTTAATGCAACCTTGCTGCAGCTCCCGCCGGGAACAATCATGCAGGTGATCGAAGGGGGCAACCATTCCCAGTTCGGCAATTACGGCCCACAGCCGGGGGATGGGACTGCGACCATCTCATCGGCCGATCAACAACTTTGGGCGGCAGACCTGACGGTGAGGGTTCTGCGGGCTGTCGAGGGGGAAGAATGTACGGCGAGTCTGCACCAGCCCGGGCATAGATAAAAAAAGGGAAAAGACTGTGTCGAGCGGGAACTGCAGGGGAGTTTCCAAATTGGAACTCTTACACTGGTTTCATGAAAATCCCCTTCAATGCATTCTGTCCGTGGGGTTTCCATTGCCAGGACCCTACAGGGCCTTATTGTCCTGGAAGGAATGTAGGATCCTTTTATGCGAGACCTTGTGAGTGTCATCACTGCGTTTATCGGCTTTTTTTGACCTGTATCCCGTCCCTTGCCAAAAAACGCCAGAATCCAGGTCACCCTCCCATGAGAGGTGAACAACTGCAAGATGATTTTTTCATTGGAACCGCCAATGATCGCCCTGTGGTCGTGCATAAAAGATGAAAATGGCTGAGCCCATTTTCATTCGGAACCGCGAATGAACGCCCTGCGGTCGTGTAGAAAAGATGAAAATGGCGGAGCCATTTTCGAATGAATCCGCATCCGCGGTTTTCACTTGGGGGATGTGACGAAGGAGTCTCATGATCTTCAAGGGTCATGAATAGCCGGACTCACGTTTTCACTGAGGGGGATGTGACGAAGGAGTCTCATATGTGTTCATTCGGAACAGGGAAACGAAGGGTCATATCGTGATCTATGCAAAAATTACATATCCTATGACCATTCCAAGGATAAATCCAATAATGAATGTTATCGTGAGTCCTAAAAATCCAGATCGTTCTGGCTCTGTCTTCTCTTTTGGCATGATCCCCATCTGATGCTTCATATCCGCTATTTTTTTCTCAATTCGTTCTGTACTGGTCATAATAATCACTAGTTACAGCATACGTCTCAAAATAGTTTGCTGGCGGGTGCAAAGTCGTGCGATTCGGAAAATCTGTGAACGTGAGTAAAAACGACCAGTCCCGGGATCCGTAGTCATGCAGACCGCCCGCCGGCTCAAGTGTTTGCGCTGCATTCATGATTGCGAGGGAGCTGGCTCTGGCAGATCGGCTGCACTTCTTGATGCAGATGATGCTATATGAGCGATGACTCCCCAATCGTTCCCTCATCTGTTCTCTTCTCTGCTTCTGTGATCATGGAATACGAAGTGGATCAAAAAGCATCGGGTGATCAAACGAGATGCAAATCTCCAGGCAAGTTGAAAGCCGAAGTATGCACATAATTTATTACGCAGAGCAAACTCAGATCTACAAAGGACAGATTTCATGACGACAAACCGACCTATCGGTGTAACATTCATCGCAATCCTCGCGATTCTTGGCGCAGTAAATGCCTTCATAGTCACGCTCCAGTATCTGCATATCCTTCCGGTGTATGTCGGACAGGTTGCATTTTATACATTCAGTCTCCTCGGGGCTTTCTTTTGGGTGCTTATCATATTCTTCTTCCTCTGGCTCTTCAGGATGCTCTGGGAGATGCAGCCGCAGGGATGGATGTTCGCGATCCTTATCGCGGGTTTTACTCTCTTCTTCGATTTTATCGCAATCATCGGAGGGACATCCTGGGAGGTACTCATCGCAGGAATTATAATAAGCGCATTAATCCTCATTTACTGCCTTCTTCCGGGTACAAAGAAAGCATTCGGTATCCCAGAGTAATCACCTTTTTTTATTTATCCGCGTTATGTGAGGGGTACCCTGTACCCATTCCCCATTTACGTTGGTTTTCCGTGGATAGGAGATGCCTTCATCTCATCTTATTCTCGTTATAGCGGCACCAGGAGAGTGCCCTCGATTTGGGGAGATCCCCTTTGCAGGATGAAAGGGGAATCTTATTTCCAGTGAGGAAAGCCCGCGGTGCTCATAACGGGCTGTTCAATTTCAGTTGCAAAGCTTCACTGCTCCGTTGTATAGATTGCCGGTCCTCTTCTATAAGGGAGCCATTCTCGCTTTCCATCTGTATGAGAGAAACGTGACGAAGCAGATTCTGTCGTGCATCAGGTGATTTCGTCTCCAGGCTGATGACATCGATCGTCTTCAGCATGTGCAACAACACACTTCCATTGTCGCGACTGGCATGCCGAAGCATATCAAAAGCAGTACTGAGCACGCCGTCGAACGTAACCGGATCGAAAACAAGGCGCAAATTGCCATGGCTGTCATAGATATGTGGGCTTCTCTCACCCCGTTTGGCAAACAACGCCAGACCATCACCAATATAATCCAGGCAGGTCATGGCAGTGAAAGGGTCATTGATTGCGGGAGACATTGCCCGGACAGCCATTTCAGTCAGCTGGTTGACGGCATATTCGACATCCTGGGTGGGTGTACGCTGGTTTCCAAGATGGAAGGTTTTATTGATTTCTTTATCCAGTTGCTTATCAACCATATCGGCGGGCCAAACCAGTGCAATCACTCTGCCAAGCCAGATAAAGTCACCTGGCTTGTGCTCCAGGTAAATGACAATGCCCTTTTTTTCAGCCAGGGGAAGAATGTATTCTGTATCTATGTATTGGATGTACCCCACTTTATTCCCCCGAATCTGATGGGGGTTTCAGCCTCCATCCATGAATCTGGCAGGCTTCTGCCGTTCTGACGTGGGTCTTCACCACCCGAACTTTCTGCCAGTCCCGTTTCACGAACCACCTCCATTAAATCTGCACCCGTTATCGCCGCGATATTGGGAGCCTGGAGCATAACACTGGTATGATGGATCAGCACGATGATTGAAATGAAGGATACCACTAAAAGATACAATCCAATTGTACAAGTAATTTGGGGCCCGTAGGGCAGTACATCGATCGGGGGAGTAATCATTGCACCAGTGATGCAATAGAAAAAAGTAGCCACAAAAATACCGAGAACGACCTGGGTGGTGCGATCACCCAGAAAGATACGCAACAAGCGTGAGCCGTACTGGGCAGCCACAGTAGAAAGTGGTAAGGTGAGAAGTGTGAAGACCACTCCGGCGGTTGTCAGGACAGTGGTGGCCATACTAAACATATAACCACGCAGTTCGCCCACACTCCCTGACACGAAGAAACGGCTGGTATTCAGGACATCATTGGGGACTTGCACATCCAGCCAGAACATGAACCACGCCAGCAGCACCGCTCCAAGTGCCATGACCCCTGGAATCAACAGGAAGTTCACCTTCATTCGAGCCCATAGGTTCCGACCTGCTATTCTGCTTATATATGGAAGTTTCATTCAGCACACCTCTATTTTTGCGCACTCACTACTCAGGTAAGATTGATTGAGGCGTTCGATAATATAGATATGATTCATTCATCCCACATGCGCAGGATTGTCATTTTGATCCGCTTATAATACTTTCATCGTCTTCGACAACACTACAACACTGACGGTCGGTTCATGGATCTCAGCCTGCATCCGGAGGCGAAAGAGATAGAAGGGGTGAAAATCCTCCGGTTAAACGTCACCATGTTCTACGCGAACGCACCCATGATAAAGAAACGCTTGCTCGATCTGATTCAAGAGGACCCGCGGCCGAAGGTATTGATCATAGACATGGAAGCCCACTACCTCCACCTCGACATCAGCTCAGCTCGCGTCTTTGAAAAAGTAGTAAAGGAAGCACAGGAGAAGAATGTGCAGATAACGTTCGTTGGGGTGAATACAGTGACGATGAGTGACATGGAGAAACAGGGACTGGTTGAATTGGCTGGCAGGGATCGTTTCAAGGAGACCATCCAGGGGGCCCTGCTTGACGTGGGAGCCTCCTGAGCGAAGGTCGAAGGTCCGGTGAAATTGAGCTCCAGCCGTGATAGGGGATTTATTTCAAACCGTGGGCCGGACTTGTGGAATACAACCTTTGGAGGATTATAAAATGGAAAAGGGGAAGTGCCGTCAGTCCCGCATGAGCCATGCATTTACTTCCTTTTCATGGTCAACATAGCTATCCCCGCTCACATCTACTACAACACGCTCGATCTTACCTCCCGTAAATCGGAAGGGTGCAGCATAATCCGGCGAAACTGGTGCTCCGCTATCACTCCCGATAGAGAGACCTTCCCCGAATATACCAGGCTGGGTCATGATAGTGCTCTGTCCCACCTTTTTCATATCAATGAAGAGGGTAAGAGTGCCTACTGCACTCATGGTTTTGTCGTCGCCTGTCTTCACAAACTCCGCAGTAAAGGCATGTTTGCCGGCGGTTATTTCGACATCCGATGTCACCCGCTGGATCTTCTCCCCCAGCCAGTTATAGACGTAGTGCAGCTTTTTATCCTTAATGTACAGGCTGTGGCCCCCTCCAACCCCTCCGTGGGCAAAGAGGACCCCTTCAGCACCGGGGGTTTCAATAAACGCACCGGCAGCGATAGTATAGTTTCGTCGCCGGATATTGACGGCAACCATTTCGGGCACCGAGGCACAGTCCGGATAGTAAATGTAGCGGTTTCGCGGTTTCGAAGGCTCCGGCCGGGGGGCCGAAAGAATTTCAAGGGCACTGCGGTCATCGAGGGGCAGACCATTATAAATGCCTGCATAGTAATACCAGAGCCCTTTTAATTTCTCAAGGATATCCGGATTTTTATCAGCCAGGTTATTCATCTGAGCACGGTCTTCTTTTAAGTGGTACAGTTCCCAGACATCGTGCTCGAACCTGCCCCAGCCGGAGATGGGGGGGTGGATCGTGTTTGCAAGCCAACCCTTGTAGTAGAGAGAACGTTGTCCAAGCATTGAATAGAACTGGGCAACTTTTTCTTCTGCCTTTGGGTCCTTTATCGCCGCTGCGAAACTCTCCCCTTCGATCGGGTTCTGGGTAAACCCTTTCAGGATTTCCGGTGGCGTGATGCCCAGTAGCTCATACAGGGTCGGCACAATGTCCACCGCATGGATATACTGGTCGCGTATCTCTCCCCGTGCTTTAATTCCCTCCGGCCAGGAAACGAGACACATATCGGCGACCCCGCCCTCATACCCTGCAAACCGTTTCCAATAGGGGAACGGGGTGTCAAAGGCCCATGCCCAGCCGGTGCAGTAGTGGTTGTAGGCTTTCGGGCTGCCAAGTTCGTCAATGCGGAGAAGGTTCTCCCTGATATCATCCGGAACATTATTGAAAAATTTAATTTCATTGAAGGAACCGGTGGGACCGCCTTCCCCGCTTCCACCATTATCTGAAATCACGATAATAATAGTGTTCTCCAGTTGCCCTGATTCCTCGAGATAATCGAGGATCCGGCCGATTTCCTGGTCCGTATACGAGACAAACCCGGCAAATACCTCAGCCATCCGGATGAAAAGCGTCTTTTCATCCTGCGAGAGGGAGTTCCATGGCAGCACGAAATCAAGTTTCGGCCATGGCTGCCCGTCCGGTCCTTTTACCGCTGGTTCCCCGTGGGGGTTGATGGGGGATAGTTCTGTTGAATCCGGTAACAGTCCCATCTTTTTCTGGTTTGCAAGGATCTGCTTCCGGATCTCTTCATATCCCATGTCAAACCGGCCTTTATACTTGTCTGCCCATTCCCTGAACACGTGGTGGGGAGCATGGGCACAACCCGGGCAGAAATACATGAACCAGGGTTTATCCGGCGCCACAGTTTTTGCGTCCCTGATGAACTCGATTGCCTTGTCAGCAAGGTCTTTTGAGAGGTGATACCCTTCTTCCGGTGCGGAAGGTTGTTCGACGGGGTGGTTATCATAGACGAGGTCCGGGTACCACTGGTTGGTCTCCCCTCCGAGGAACCCGTAAAACCGCTCGAAACCCCTGCCAAGTGGCCAGCGTGCTTTCCATGCCGAGAGATCGGTCTCCTCACCAGGGGTGAGGTGCCATTTACCAACCGCATAGGTATTCCAGCCCCGCTCATTGAGCACTTCGGCTATGGTCCCGTTCTCGAAGGGTATGCGGGCACTCAGGCCTGGGTATCCAGCCGATGCTTCGACAATGGTGGCCATGTTGTTGCTGGTCGCATTCCTTCCCGTGATGAGGCTGGAACGTGTGGGAGAGCAGAGAGCAGTGGTATGGAAATTACTGAACCTGATGCCCGAATCCGCGATCCTGGTCATATTCGGGGTCTCAACAGGACCCCCGAACGTGTCCATAGTCCCGTACCCTACATCATCCCAGACGATCATCAGGATATTGGGAGATCCTTCCGGTGCTGTCGGCTGGGTGTATGGCTCCCAGTCAGGGGTGGCTTCCCTGATATCAACCGCGATTTTTCCTTTCCATTGTGTGGTCATAGCATCCTCTTGAAATCAGGAATATTCATACTATTAACCGATATTGATTTAAATATCCTTTTCATCCGTTACCGGGATCAGAATCTCATCCGCTTCCTTCCGTCAGATAAAGAGGATTCATTCCCATTATTAACACAATCTGTTCGCCAGAAATTGTGCCGGAGTCCGATTGTTGACACATTTTGCCATTGAGAAATAATTTTAAAGTCCTGTAGCAATTTTTTATCATGAACCAAAAAATCTCAATGGGAACATTTATTGTTATCATTTGTGTGCTGTTCGTTGTCTGTTCAGGATGCACCTCAAAACAAGAAGGAACACTGCCTCCTGCCACACAAACTCCTAACATGCAACGGAAATACCTACCGCGGTGGTGACGCCGATAACTACTCCATCGAACATCTCTGCGGTCTCTGCGGTTGGCACTCTCCTGCCCCCTGACGATTTGGTATACCGTGAAGGAACAGGAGACCGGGATATCGCCTTCAATATGTTATTTTTGAAATCTCAAGCCGAAATTGTGAATAAAACAATGGATTTAATTGAGGCGATGGTTCCTGGATCCATGGCTGTTCAGGCTGTGTATTCTCCTTCTATAGTGTATGTGAGAGCAGAAGACCTCGGATTTACCGCTGAGAAGTATTATGATCAACTTCTTAAAATGAAGACATCCTCGCCTGAAAATGAGATGAAAAGAATTGGCTACCTCCAATTCCTCAATTCGGCCAAGTCTTCTGCCTACCACATAGCAGATGCGGCACAAGCTGAAAGTTTCGGCGATTATGAGAATGCACTGTCGATGGCCACTGCAGCAAAATTCGATTTGCAGAATATCGAAGTAGATACAGACTTGCCCCCTACTATTCCGGTTAATCTCCTGGATGTATTCCTCAATGAATATATTGGAAGAATGCAGGACAAAGTAACTGCAATGAAAGAGAGTAGTTCAGGCGGACAGGTCCTTTTTGGGGCATTAGGGAGTATCAGCACCTGATAATGTACCTTTTTTCTCCTGTGAGAGGGGTGAGATCCAAATGAAAAGGATCTGAACACAGCAGTGTTCACAAGTTGCTCCAGTGTCCTTGTTTTCCGGGGTGTCCCTGGTAACGAGGATGTGGAACAGATTGGTGCTTCACTTATCGAACAGGGTGCAGTGCAGGTAATCGAGTAATAATTCCATTGAGGATTACCAGATCCCATTTTTTCCTGGTATTTTCCTGCTCGCCGAATAGCATGGTATCGCCCATGGATGTTTTCAGGTAGGGAGAAAAACATGCAGTATCCCTGGTAATGACCTGGGAATGAAAGCGTATTTTCGTACCATGCATGCATTCAGACTTCATTAGGAATCTGGCCAACCAAACAGTTTATCGGCAGTTAGAAATAGTTTCTCGCGGCATTGTTTCTTATACCAACTGGAGGTAGAAAAAATGCGTTTTATGTACCATTTTCGTAATTGTTATACTACTGGTAGCTACCGCGGCAGTATCCTCTGCCATGGTCTCGACCGGAGATGTTCCCGTGGTCAATCCTGGGACATTGCCGGTGACGCAAGCCGTACCCGCGACATTACCCGCACAACCGGTCGCACCCGCGACATTGCCGGTGATACCAGGAGGAGGGACGGGATACTTCTCGATCAATTCAGCTCCATCAGGAGGGGAAGTGTACTTTGACGGGGCGTATTGGGGGGAGACCCCCGCGATGGTCACGGTTTCCACAACTGGCAACCCCGACCACACCATCAGGATCAGCCTGGCCGGTTATGAAGAATGGAGTGACTCGTATTACGGCAATCCAAAAGACGGGCAGACTATCCAGATTACAGCGCAACTCACCCCAAGTGCCCAGACAGGAAATATCCAGGTCGTTTCAACACCATCGGGCGCACTGGTCACCCTTGACCGCAGCTGGTCGGCAAACACTCCTTACACCTTCACCAACATTCCGGTTGGCACCCATGAGATCACCGTCTATATGTCGGGATACCAGGATTTCTCCATGAGCGTGAATGTGAATAAAGGACAGACCGCGTATGTGAATGCTATTCTCCAGCCGGCCGTGACCACCGGGACCCTGAGCGTGAGTTCATCCCCCAGTGGCGCAGCGGTTTACGTCGATGGCAGTTACCGGGGAGTCACTTCAACGTCGGTGGGAAATCTTGTACCGGGTCTCATTCTGTGACAATTAATACTGGCCGGCTACCAGGACTGGACCGGAACGGTTACTATTTCGGCCGGCGCAACAACCTACCTCAATCCAACCCTGACCGTTGACCAGCAACCAACATACGCAACGGTGAGTATCACTTCGAATCCGCCGGGCGCAAATGTCTATAGTAACGGAGTCTACATAGGCCAGACCAGTGCGGGAAGCCCGCTCGTTTTTACCCAGGTAATTCCAGGGACCTATTCGCTTCTCATCACAAAGGCCGGCTACCAGGACTATTCCGGTACCCAGACAGTCGTTGCCGGGCAGAATTATAATATTGCTGTCACGCTGAATCCGGTCCAGAACCCGACCACCGGTGGAATCTCGGTCATCTCTGCTCCAAGCCAGGCAGAGGTGTACCTGAACAACGCGTTCAGGGGGCTCACACCTATCACACTGGATAGTCTTACTCCGGGCTCCTATACTGTGCTCGTAAAGCTGAGCGGGTATCAGGACTGGCAGGCAACTCAGCAGGTGACGGCCGGCCAGACCGCCCAGATCTCCGCTACGCTCATACCGGTGAGCCAACCGACTTCTACCCCAACCCAGACAGGCCTTCTTCCCCTGACGATTATTGCAGCCCTTGGGGTGCTCTTCATAGCGGTCCGGCGGCATTAAAAAAAATTCCCTCTTTTCAAACCAGGGCTCCAATCCTCCACTGCTCCAGTTCTTACGACACCCGGAGTGCCAATCAGCCCGCACGCATATTCCTATGCCGGGACATGAACGCTGGTCCCGGGATCTTGTCATGAGAGGAGCGTTTGATCCGGATGCAAGAGAAAAAAGTGTTGAAAATTTTCAGGCCGCCTTTTGTGCCGACCTGAGGAAGAATGAACCAACAATGGCCGCAAATCCAAAGACGATACCAAGGATCCCGAAGACGAAGGGAACGGCGAGGGTGGATACCCAGGGGTTGGCAAGGATGATAAGCCCGAACAGGATGGAAAGGATACCCAGGATTCCGACACCCCACCCCTTCCCGGTGAATGCCCCGTACAGGGCAATAAACCCGTAGATAAGGGCTATGACTCCCACCATGATGGTGAATACAAACGGCACAACGAAGGTGCTGTAGAAGGGGTATGCCAGAATCAGAAGGCCGAGAATAATACCAATAATACCGAGAAGAATTTTCATTCCCCGATCGGTGGCATCCGCAAAGGCGCCAAACAAGGTAAAGATTCCGCTTACGAACCAGTATGCCCCGAGGAAGACGATGATCACCATCAGGGTCTGGATAGGGTAGGTTATCAGGTAGATACCCAGGATGAGGGCAATGATGCCCTGGATGAGAAGGAGCCACCAGGGGAAGAAGCCCCCAAGGGGGTGAGCAGAGGTTGTAGTCATTTCAGGCTGACATCGTTCTAATTCTCCATTTTTTAGAACATTTACTTTTCTTCTTATTAACCTATCTGCGTGACCTGGCCTATTTTGCACTTGTTTGATAAATACGAAACATAATCGACGTTCTTTGGTTCTTTGGGTTTCCTCCTCAAAGAATATATAATAAATTGCATGTAATATTCTCTTACATCGCAAACAAGAGGAATGGTATGACAACACATGGGAAAGTCATGGGTCCGGTAGACTATCTGATAGTCCAGTTCCCCGGGAACAAGTTCAGTGGAAAGATCGTCCCTGAACTTGCAGATCTCGAAAAGAAAGGGATCATTCGCGTGATCGATCTGGTCCTCGTCCTGAAAGACGCAAAAGGACAGACTGGCCATTATCGAGGCAAAGAACCTTGAAGGGGAAGCGGGTGCTGCGTACAGGGAACTTGCAAAGCACACCAAGGAATGGTTCTCGGAAGCAGATATCGAAGCATTCAGTATGGCACTCCCACGGAACAGCTCTGCCGGGCTGCTGCTGTTCGAGAATATTTGGGCAATCAAGTTTAAACAAACTCTGATGGATGCGGATGCTCAGCTGGTCGACATGGGTCGCATCCCACCAGATTTAATAGCAAAAGCTGAGAAGGAATTGATAGCGAAAGAAGGTGTCTGAACATGAGAGGAAGAATGTTGATGCTCGCTGCGGGACACAGGATGGGGCAGGCCCAGGCCCAGCAGCAGATGCAGGCGCAAGCCCAGCAGCAGGCAGCGGTAGAACAGGCAAAGCAGCAGGGCGCCGCCCAGGCCCAGGCTGCTGCACCGGCAACCAAGGATGTCACTGCCGAGCTGCAGAAACTGGCCGACCTTCATAAGCAGGGCGTTCTCACGGATGAGGAGTTCGCCGCGATGAAAAAGAAGTTGCTGGGTCTCTGAAACATCTTTTTTCTTTCACGATTTTTTTACATTCAGGAGAAGAATCATTATCGAATCGTTTTTTCCTGTTTTACGGAAAACCCTGTCAGATAGAGCCCGCAAATCACATATTCCTGTGGTCGCACAGAAAGGTGCGTTCGATGTAAGGAGCAGGGTTATATTCCCGTCAAGCGAATTCCTTGGAAGAGTGTGTAATGAAAGAGATTGCCGTGAAAAAAGAGGAAGAGAGCGGGACGGTTCATTTTACCTTCAGGTTCAAGACACTCGGGCAGTTGCTCGATGAGGGAGATCCCACCCCCCTTCCTGGAAAAGAGCTGACGGAAGAGGCAGAGGATGCCCTTGCCGGGCATCTCGATGAATACCGGGTCAGTAAACCCGCCAGCATAGTCATTGAACTGCCGGAAAAAGATCTCGCCGATACCTCACCCTCCCTCATCACCGAGGCTGTTCGTCACCATTTCGTATTTCGACAGGATGATCTGACCCACGACCTGAAAATTGCCCGGCGAGAGGGGATATATAGTCTTCTTCTTATGGTAGGGAATATTGCCCTAATGTTACTGTTCTTGTTCTATGTCACGGTGAATGAAATCCCCCTTGAGTCATTGAAGGTTCTCATTATCGTGGGATTTATTACCATCATGAACTGGGCGACAATATGGGATACCTACGAACATTTTGTGTATGAGTACCCGGAATCTTGCCAGAAAAAGGAGAATATTCCGGAAAATCATAAAAACCCCCATCAGTATTCAGGGATACTGAACATTGCAACCGGATCATCCCGGTTAAATGTAAACTATGATAAAGATATGCGCTTCAATTGAACCAGTGGTACGAAATGACTGATGACAGTCTTGTGAAGGACACTCCGGAAAAGCGTCTGTGGCTGAAGAACCTGTATTTTATCAGCCGAATTCTCGTAATTATTGCCATTATTGGAATGATTATCACCTCGATTATTGTGATAATAACCGGATTTGCAGAATTGTTCAGAATTTTAGAGTTTCTCCTGCATGATGGCATGCTATCCGAAGAAGCAGGAAAATTTCTCTCGGTGACAGTCACAGAAATGATTGATCTTTACCTGATAGGGCTTTTCCTTATTATTATGGCCCTTGGTCTTTACCAGCTCTTTATCGATCCGGATGTCAGCCTTCCAGAATGGCTGGACACTCCTTCATTCGATATCTTGAAGGGACGTCTTCTTATCTTGGTCGTAGTGGTCCTTGCGGTAATGTTCCTGGGCTATGCTGCCACCGCCACCGATGGGATCATGATAGCAGGGCTGGGAATTTCGATCGCTTTGGTCATTATAGCATGCGGTTATATTATTAGTATCGCGTCAAAAGCCCAAATTGAGAGAAAACGATTGGAAATGCAGGGTGCTGAGGCAGAAAAAATAACGCTGCCCATTGCCGAGGTAAAGATAATTAATTTTTTTCCTGAGAGTGCTATCCTCCACTGGCGAATATAAATAGAATCACGGATAAGGAAATCCTATTACCAGGAGGAATACAAAAAATGGTAGAATTTGGACCAATCCAATTGATTGCGATAGGATTTCCAGAAGTGGAAAACCTGAAAGGCGAATTACTCAAGGAAATATTCAGGCTGAGTGAAAAGAAAATAATACGTGTGGTAGGGCTCCTTGCAATTGTGAAGGATGAGAAAGGTAAGATTGCATCTGTGCAGGTCACCGAGCTTTCTGATGACGACAGGATAAAACTGGGTGCCGGAATCGGAGCGCTTATCGGGTATGGTGCAGCCGGCATTGAGGGGGCCAAAGCTGGAGCGAATGCTGGTGCCGAGGCGATGTATTACAAGGAATTCGGACTCAGTCCGACACAAGTCAAGGAAATTGCAAAAGGCATTCCCAATAACACTGCAGCCGGCCTCCTGCTTATCGAGCACCTGTGGGCCAAGAAATTCAAGGAGATAGCCCTGAAACAACATGGGGTTCTCCTCGCAAATGGTTTCATTACTCTTGATTCACTCGTGGCAATGGGTGCACACCTGGCAGAGGGAGCCAAAGCCGCAGAAAAACTTACGTAATCGTGGGTTTAAATCACACCCTACATTTTTCAAAGCCACACGTAAAATTTGAAGTACGTATTTTATGACCCTCTGGACGGCGTAGGTGAACGATTCCCTAAAGAAAGATACAACAATGAAAATCGAGATGGATCATACCGAGTCCTCTGAAATCCTCCAGGACTCCCTGAAGAGGATAGGCTCTCCAGTCGGATTGGGTTTTTTGGACGAAATCTCCTCTGATTTTTTCCGTAATAAAATTAAGAGAAAAATTCACTGATGAATTGCCTGTTACTCACGCGATCTTACCTATTAAATATATTTGTTGGCACGTTATAGTATGACCTTAGAAAGGAGTAAGGAGAAGCACCCATGGTAGAGGACGCACTGAAAATAAAAATTGACTACGCAGGATCATCTGACATCATCAGGACCTCCCTGAAGATGACAGGGTCTCCTGTTGCAATAGGTTTTGCGGCAACGAGAGATGACATTCCCTCTGGAATTCCGGAGATCGATAAGGCAATCAAGCACTGCATGATGGTCAGTCTTGCCAGGAAGGAGGGCAGGATCTTCTATTCCCCTGCAGAAAAACACGAATGTAATGGCGGATCCTACGCTCTAGGACTGAAGGATCTGTCACCTACCCTAAAATCAGGCAAATTTTATTTTAAACTGGGAAAATTTGAGAGTGTCACCTCTAGTAAAAGGACGATGGAGAGTGTACCACACCTTGCTACCGGAGAGACCTATGCAACCATGTACGCTCCCCTGGAAAAGACACCATTCACCCCGCATGTCATTATTATCATTACCTACCCCTGGGCTATGCTGAAACTTGCGCAATCTTCTTTATTCCGGCTTGGAGGGAGGCTCCATGCCGAATTCTCAGGTATCCAATCGGTCTGTTCGGACGCAGTCGCACAAACCTATCTTACCGGAAGGCCGAACTTTTCACTCGGTTGCGATGGCTCAAGAAAGTTTTCAGGGATTGCCGATGACGAGATGGTGATGGGATTTCCTGCGGAAATGCTGCCGGAGATTGTGGATGCCGTTAAAATCATTACCCAGGCTCCCGGATCCAAAAAGCCTTAACCCTTTTTAAACAGTTCGCCATTAACCGATTTCTCCGCTCCAAGATTATTACTACGAGTTAATTGATCCTGACGACACTACTGATGAAAAGAAGGAGACGCCTTTGGGCAGCCGGTTTTCATCATCAGGATATGTAACGGGAAAAAAGGAGGGGATCTCTACACATTGAATTGTTTTGCGTAAGAGCTGTCCTTTACCATGTCACGGAAGATCGGTTCTTTTCCATAGTGTTTCAGGTAATAGTAGCAAATAATTCCCACAACGAGTGAGGAGATAAGAACAAAGATCATGTCGGTCATGGTGTCGGCATTGTTCGCCTGCATCAGTCCGGCTGCGGATCCTCCAAAGAATGAGTCAATACCAAACTCCCATATCTCCCAGAAATATTCAAAGACACACCCGAAGAAGACGATGAAGATTCCAATGAACGACGCATCGAGGTTGAAATTTTTGATCTTGTCCCAGAATAAAATGACCAGAAAGCCGATCAGGGCAACGATAGTTCCCGATACAAAATGGGCAAGCATATCCCAGTTTATGAACGTGAGGTACCTCCCCTGGATGTAGCCCGAGGTATGGATCAGGACGGCCAGGGATACAAGGAAATACACAAACCAGGGGAACATGATCTTTGTCTTCCAGGAGAACACATAGATTATCAGTGCTATCAGGAAGAGGACTAGGCCGATGAGGATATCTTCTGGTTTGAACAGCACTGCAAGAATTACGTTAAAGGCAATGGCTGCCTGGACGAAATAGGCAAGGTACATGCCAGGTGTACGGAAGCGAGAAGCCATACTATAGTATTTCATGGGCTGATTATTTGAATGTACCTTCCCCACACCGTAAAAGAGCCCTGATTATCACCTATCCCTGAGCTATGCTGAAGGTAGTGTAAGGAATTTGCTGTAAAAACGAAAACCCGATCCTGTACATTAGCCATGGCAACACTACAAGAAAAAGCAAACGAATCGATTCCAAAACTCAATGCGCCATTTCCAGTGCAACTTTTCGAATCTATCCAATTGATGTATACGGCCATTGATCCGCCGCCGGGGCGCCCTTCGGGGGCGGCGGCGTTTATCACGCCTTGATTGAATTACTCAACACTAATATCCACAGGGCAGATTGACAACTTAGACTCCGGTACCTGTATCTCGAATTCACTCATATTCAGGTAACGGTTCCCCGTGATCCACTCCTCGTTCATATCCATTAAGATCGAACCAATGAGACGAATCACTGAGTCGGGACTTGGAAACGCGCCAACGACCTTACTTCGACGTTTAATTTCCACGTTAACCCGTTCCACCATGTTCGTCGTGCGAATTCTTTTCCAGTGACTTTTTGGGAATGCCCGGTAATTACCCAAATCAAACATAAATCGTTCAATGGTGTCAGCAGCTTTAGAGTACCCCATCTTGTCCAATTCCTGTGCCACTACCCCTAATTCATCCTCATCTCCATCCAACTTCGCCTTGATCATCGGCATTATCAAAGGATATGATTTCCGTGGAAGATTGCGCATTATCGCCCGAAGAAAATGAACATGACATAATTGCCAACTTGCACCAGGGAATGCCCGAATGACTGCATTCCTGATTCCTTTATGCCCATCTGAAATTACCAGTCTGAGTGCCAACCAGACCCCGGTTCTTGAGGTCCTCGAAAAGCGAGAACCAGAACCCTTCGTCTTCCTGATCTACGACCTTAATACCAAGGATTTCACGATATCCATCTGCTCTAACCCCGACAATGATCAACACAGCCTGGTTGATATATCGGCTTCTCTGTCGTACTTTGAGATACGTCGCATCCACAATAAGATAGATAATCGGTTGCTCAATAGGCCGGCTCAGAAACTCCTGGACCTGCGCATCCAGTTCTGTAGCCATCCTTGATACCGTATCTGCGGAAACACCTTGAATTCCTAATTGACTCATTATTGACTGAATTCTCCTCGTAGAGACTCCTTCCTTATACGACTCAAGAATTGCATTGATTACTGCACGTTCAACTCGACTATACTTCTCAAAAACTGTGGTTTCAAACGAGATATCTCTGAAATCCGGTTTCGAGAGCGTTATCTCTCCGAACCGTGTCATGAGTCGCCGGGTTTTCTTTCCGTTACGGTAGGCCTTGCGAGTGGGTGATCGTTGATATCGTCCAGCTCCGGCCTGTTTCTCGGCCTCATACTCCATTACCAGGTTCAAGAAAAAAGCCAGGAGTGCTTTTATTCCACTATCCTGATCGTCAATATATTGCTCAACAAAATCTAATAGTTCCATGACCCCGTTCTCCTTTGTTGGTCCTTAGGATACGGGGTCTCTGAATTTACAGAACTTTTCTTACACTATCTATGCTGAAATTTGTGCAATCTTTGTTATTCCGGCTGGGCGGGAGGATCCATGCCGAGTTATCAGGTATCCAATTGGTCTGTTCGGATGTAGTGGCACAGACCTATCTTACCGGAAAACCCAACTTTTCGCTCGGTTGCGATGGCTCAAAGAAGTTTTCAGGAATTGCCGATGAAGAGATGGTGGATGGAGTAAAAATCATTACCCAGGCCCCCGGATCCAAAAACCATGAAGAGACGATATCGTAAACGGTTCATTGTATTTATTAAAAAAAGGTTCCAGACCACATCCGTTAATTCCCTTCACTGGCCTGATATTGCCCTTTTTCCAGCAGCTGTTCCAGCTTTTCGACGCGGCTTGTGATCTCTGTTTCGATCTTCTCCCGTTCACTGATCAGCTGTTTCAGTTCCGCGAGATATCTGGCAGCCTGATCTCCTCCCTCCGGAGGTTGTTCCGGGGATTCCTCCTCTTTTGCCTGGGGGGCTAACAGTTTACTTGATATCAACCCGGCAAACGTTGCAAAGACTGCTACCCCTGTAGTCATCACCAGGACTCCCACCAGCCGGCCCTGGGCTGTTACCGGGAATCGGTCACCGTAACCAACGGTAGTGATGGTGACGTACGCCCACCAGACTGCATCGCCGGCAGTCTGGATATTCGCAGACGTTGCTGCACGTTCCGCCTGCAGGACCATGAATCCCCCTGATTCGATGATGAGGATGACCATTACCACCAGGATATACAATGCCGATGCAGCCCGGTTATTGGAAAGGTACGCCAGGATATATCGTCCCCCATACTTGTGGATAATCCGGTATGCCTTGAAGATCCGGAACAACCGGAAGATTCGCAACGCCGGGAAGACCGCCAGCAGATCAGCCCAGCCATAATCCCGGAAGAAGTAATGTGACCGGGATGGAGCCGTGGCTAATCTGAGACCAAAGTCGAAGATGAAGAGGAGGGTGAGCACCGCATTGATAAGGGCGACAACATTGAGTGCATCCTGGTCCACTCCCGGGACATAGGCGAGGAGCATGTTGAAGACCGAAAGGATCGATACCGCGGCGATGAATAATTCATACCCGAAGTCCAGTTGTTCTCTGCGCTTGATATGTATCATTAAAATTCACAACAAGAGAAATTTCAGCCAAGACTTATTAAGGCTGTTATTTTTGTGGAGAGCGGCCTTCAGATAATTAATTACGGAAGCCTAATAACGGGAAGCAATAAGGGGGGGGAGTCGTTTCCACCGCGTTTGTGGGAAGACACGGCCCCTGTTGCCCTTTAACCAACCATATATTTCATCACGTTAGAGGGCGGGCGGCTCGCTGTTAATTCATTTACCATGAATTTCATCGGCTTTTGAATGTGTGAGAAGAACATCCGGTAGCCTTCACAGAGGTAATTCAGGCCTGGCTCACCGTCTGGAGTTACAGCAAACCGATTCTTTGGACATTCCCCCCGGCATGCAAAGAAGACAGGGCATTCCCGGCAGTATTTCGGAAGTTTTTCCCGTTTATTACGTCCGAACTGTCGTTGCCGGTCGCTATTAACCAGCTCAATTATAGGCATTTCCAGGATATTGCCAAGCAGGTGATCCCGGTCGACAAAATGATCGCACGAATAGATATCTCCGTTATGTTCGATCACCATTGCCGACCCGCAGGTGGGTGAAAATACACAAATCCCGTGCGGCTCCCCGTACCAGTTTGCAAGGGCCGTATCAAAATGCTGGATATAGATCCTTCCCACATCATGCCTCACCCATTCGTCAAAGACCCCGATCAGGAACTTCCCGTACTGATCAGGACCAACTGACAACGGGGTCACGGTATTCCTATGAAGGTCACGTTCCACCACCGGGATAAACTGGATAAACTGTGCCTTTACCTCATCTCGGAAGAACCGGTAGACTTCAAGGGGATGATTACCGTTCACTGCATTGACGGTGCAAAGGATATTGAAGTCCACCTTGTGCTTTTTCAAGAGGGCGAGGCCCTGCATCGCCAGGTCAAAAGTTACCTTTCCCTCCAGCGTCTGTCCTGCAGGCATCGTGCAATTCCCGCGGTCCATCGATGCTGATACCAACCAAAAACCGGTTTTTCCTGAAAAAATCGCACCACTCATCGTCAAGAAGGATTCCATTTGTCTGGATAGTGTTATGGATTATCATGCCAGGCCTGCAATATTTTTTCTGAAGTACCATCGCTTTCTCAAAGAAACCCCGGCCAAGGAGTGTCGGCTCACCCCCCTGCCATGCGAAGGTCACTTCGGGAATGCAGTGTGCTTCGATGGTCTGCCTGATGTATGCCTCAAGTACTGCATCGGACATGCGGAAACGGCTTCCCGGATACAGTTCTCCCTTGTGAAGGTAGAAGCAATACTGGCAGGACAGGTTACACCGGGGTCCCCCGGGTTTGGCCATAAGATGGAATCCGGGGAGTGGGCAGGCGGGCATGGCAGGAATCCCTGTGATCTGATGGGGCAGAAAAAAGGAAGAATGTATTCCTCCCGGTGGAGATCGTTGATATATCTGGGCCATTGAGACAGGATTTTATATCTCTATCTTCATTTCTGCGGACCTTCTTTCGGCGGCGTGAATAAGGCTTTATCTTCCCCAATCTCCCCATCGATCAGCGCATTGAGCTTTTGGTTCATGGCCGATAATAATTCTTCATTGTATTTGGGATTGGCCGGGTTGGCAAGATTGTCCATTTCCTCAGGATCCAGTAACAGATCGTAGAGAGCGGTGTCATTATCTGCCAGTAACTGCTTGACCGATGCCGGCAGGTTGTAATTACCCAACCCGAAGTAACGGACCAGCTTGTATCGGCCATCGAAAACACAACGGAATAACTCTCGTTTCTCAAGGTTCGGCACGCCAATCTCATCCAGCATGCCTTTGAACGAGTTCATGCCGCGATGGAACTCCTCGCCAGCCTGCGCTGCGGCTACGTCAAACACCTTGGTCGCGTTGCGGCTAAACCATTCTGCGTCGATGGTGGCGATCATGTCGTAGGTCAGCAGACAGCCCTTGCCGGGTTCTCCGCTGCTGCCTCGCGGTCCGACGGAGGTGGGATTTTCCACGATTCCTGAAAGGTCATGTCCTTTCAGGAATGGGTAGCGCTGTTGCCGTTGAGCCTCCGGCAGGCCGGCATAAGCCAGGATAGTGGGAACCAGGTCGAGATGTGACCCGACCGCATCCGTCCTGACTCCACCAGGGTGGCCCGGATCGACGATCACCAAAGGCACGTTGACGGTTTCCCGGAAAGCCACGCTGCCCTTTTGGCGCAGGTGATGGGCGCCGCCCATCTCGCCATGATCCGAGGTGAAGATGATGATCGTGTCATCGGCCTGGCCGGACGCTTCCAGAGCATCCAGCACCGCTCCGATGTGCCGGTCTACATCGAGATGGCAGTTGAGGTAGTAGTTAACATGGTTGTGCCACATATCCCGGCGATCCATCGGAATCCGGCCATAGTACACGTCACACAGGTGCTTGTAACTGCGGACGGCCGGCGGCTGCCCCTCCAGGTCGTCGAAGAAGGAACCCGGCAGGGCCGTTTGCCATTTCTGGTTGTAAAGCGGCGTATCGGGCGCGTCAAAGATCGGGAACATGCTCTTGAACTGGACCATCTCTTCGGCGTCCGTATCAAAGAACATGACATCGTGAGGGTTGACGAAGTTCACGGTCATGAACCAGGGTTGAGTGGCAGCCACTTCTGGCGCTCGCTTCGTCAGCCAGTCAACGGCCTCATCCGCAATCTTCGGATCCTTCAAGAACCCCTCCATAGGATGGCCTATCGCATCGCCCCAATCCTGGTACTCGGAGAAGCCGTAGGGTTCCATAGCTTCACGGGAGCCCTCAGTTGGAATCTCTGAGAGGTGCCACTTGCCTTTGTAGACGGTGTGGTAGCCCAGATCACGCAGCATATGACCGATGGTGGGCAAGGCTACCGGATCGGCCTTCATATCATCGATCCAGGCGAAGTTGGTATTGTCAAACATGCGTGTGATCGGTGTATGCCTGCCCGTCAGCATCACCGAGCGGGACGGCGTACACACGGTGGTGGTGCAATGGTGATGGTTGAACGTGACCCCGCGAGCGCGAATGCGGTCCCGGGCGGGCAAAGCAAATTCCGCTGGCATCGGCTGGTGGGCATATTCCTGATCGGTCACGATCATCAGGATGTTGGGTTTTTTGGTCATTGGTTTCATTTTGCACTCCTCGCACTTTCAATTCGGTATCGGTTGTTTGCTCGAAGGATCGTTCGATTTCGAATTTTTACCACCTGTGTTTTCCAAGAGTAATCTCGTTGGACGCTATTATTGATTTGAAAGTCTACCTGATGAAATTAGCATGCTTTCATTTATAGATTTTTTCTACTGAATCCATTATTTTCTTTTACGGTACTCGCATCACTTCAAGGAGTGACATAAACTGCTGAAACTGCGTTTGCACATGAGTGAAGTAAAAACAATTATTCACTTTCAGGCAAGGGTAGTAATAAGGCGTTTTTTCCGGAATACGGAGGTTTTTTGCAAGGGATTTGTCAGATTATCCGGAAAATTCTGGTATAGTTCCTATCCGATATTCGGGTTGGAGTTAGGGTATTGAAAAAACGGTAATAGTGAAGAATGTGTAAGGATTTTATTTTGGATTGCACTTTATTTTTAAAAAAATATTACTTTCCGATTTATTGGCTCCGGCTACTTCCCGTCAAGGAAATCCTCACGATACGCTTCGACTGCGGTTCTGACAGATGGGTAGAAATGAGAGACACCTATGAGATCTTCCAGACCAGTGAGCTGCATGGTTTCCCGTAAACGTTTGTTTGCCCGTGCAATACCAAGGGTGATACCCTTCTTACGGAGTACCTGATGCAGGTCTTTCAGGGTATCGGCTGCGGTAGTATCGATATCAGGAATCGCCTCTGCATCAAGGAGCAGGTACTTGAGTGGTGGATCTGCAGTTGAAATGAGGTCAGTGACCTCTTCCATCAGGTATGGAGCATTGGCAAAGAACAGTGGTGCATCGAATCCGTAGACGATCATGCCCGGTAAAATCTGCAGGTCACCTCCAGGTGCTATTCCATGATATCCATCTACCCCAGGCTCATCTCCTAATACCGAGGTGTGGGGACGGTACACGCGTTGGATAAACACAATCAGGGAGCAGGCTATAGCAAGTGCTATGCCCGGAATGATTCCAATGACGAGCACACCAAAGAGGGTCAGAATGGCCAGGTAGTATTCGCTATGGCGCACGATATGCAGACTCCGGAACTCCTGGATATCGATTAAGCTGATACAGGCGACGATGATAATCGCACCCAGCACCGCGGTGGGAAGGCTCTGAAGGAGCGATGTAAAGAACAGAAGAAAAACAATCACCAATCCGGCAGCGAGTAATCCCACCATCTGACTCTTTCCGCCGGAATTATCATTCACAACCGTCCTTGAAGAGCTGGCCGCGACAGCAAAACTCTGGAAAAAGCCGGTTGAGACATTCGCTGCTCCTAAGGCAACCAGCTCCTGGTTGGCGTCTATATCATAGTGATTTTTCCTTGCAAATACCCGGGATGTCAGCACCCCATCGGCAAAGATGAGAACGCTCAGGGCAAGTGCTGCCGGCACAAGCATTGCAATGTCGGTCAGGCTTACGATCGGTATCTGCAGTTCGGGAAGGCCGCTCTCCACCTGGCCAACCACGGCTACCCCATACTCCGCAAGGTTGAAGTATGAAGATACGATAATGGCAACAACCAGAGCGACCAGCGTGCCGGGAACCTTTGGCACGAAGCGTTTGAGGAGTATAAGTCCCAGGATGGTAACCAATCCCACTGCCAGCGTTAACAGGTGAGTCTCATCCAGACTGATTATCAGTTCCCAGATTTTCGCAAAAAAACCATCGCTTTCCAGTGAGATGCCAAAAATCTTGCCTAACTGGCTGGAGATTACTATCAGTGCGGTTCCTGCAATATACCCGGTAAGGATGGGTTTTGAGAAGAAATTGGCCACAAACCCCATACGGAATTTGCCCGCGAGAATACAGATAACGCCGATGAGGATAGCCAATGTCGCCGCCAGAGATGCATAACGGGCGACATCCTCTCCTGCCAGAGGTGCAACTACGGTAGCTACCAAGATTGCCGTCGTTGCCTCGGGACCAATGATGAGCTGCCGTGAGCTGCCAAAGAGGGCATACACGATCATGCCGACCAGAGCAGCATATAATCCAACCACCGGCTCAAAACCAGCCAGCTCACCGTAGGCGAGAGCTGAGGGAACGAGAATCGCAAAAACGGTGGCAGCTGCAACAACATCGGTCTTGAGCAAATCCCGTTTATACGTACGAATAAGCTCTATTCCTGGCACATATTTCTCAATTCTTTGTATGCCGGAACGTTCCGGCTCTTTGATCGGCGACACTGAACCGGATGGTTGCATCATCAGTCACTCCTCAATGAATATAGGATCAACCTTCATTAAAAAATTATGATCAATCGTCATAAAAAATCCTTTCCATTGTGAACTGAGGTTTAAAAATCAGGTGATTCCAATAGCGAAATTTCGAAGAAAAAAATTGATGAGGTGAGAGATTAACCAGTAACGTGTGCTGGCTCTTTCAAATGGAAGCCCTATTGAGATGAGCAGGAAATAGAAAGGATTGCAACAACAAAAGGTACCGGAAAGCCAGGCCGGCTCCCTGACAGAAGAGAGCCGGTAGTCTATTCAACAGAGCAGTGAAGGTTATGACTGAGGCCAAAATTTCCTTAACCCGTCAGGCGCTTAAAACCCCCCGATCCGCGGCTATTGCCGGCGTCATCTTTGCTGTGCTCTATGGTGCCAGCATGGTGCTCTTAAATGTGTCTCTATCCCAGGAGCCTGCCTGGTCTTGCCAGAACGGTGACAAACCCGCGAACTGCTACTCTGGCCCTGCTACTCATCCCCTACGCGGGGATTGCTTTTCTCTGGTTCATAGGCGTGATTCGTGATCTCCTTGGCGAAAGTGAAGACCGCCTCTTTGCGACAGTCTTCCTCGGCAGCGGTTTGCTGTTTCTTGCCTTAACCTTCATTGGCGCGGCCTTAGCGGCCGGGCTATTGAGTGCCGCTGCAATCGAATCGAATGTTCTCGAACAAGGCGTTGTAATGATCTACGGCAGTACGGTGGTGTATAATATTTTCAACATTTATGCCGTTCGCATGGCAGGTGTGTTCATGATATCACTGGCCACGATCTGGCTCCGTACTGGCGTGATGCCCCGTATCTGGGCGTTTCTGACCTATGTGCTGGCACTGGTGTTGCTGTTAAGCATCGACTATTCCTTCTGGGTGACCCTGATCTTACCGGGATGGGTGCTGGTGATTAGTGTGTACATCCTGATTCGAAACCTTCACAATCGGCCACGCGATGGCGATGCTGAAGAAATAAAAACAGCGCAATAATTATTTACTACGATAATACCCATGATTATGGTTGTGAGGATATGGCCAACAACAAGGAAAAGGAGACAGGAAGTAAGGTCAAGAGTCTGTTCCCAATTCTGACGTGGGTGCCGAACTACAACTGGAAAGATATTCGCTTCGACGTGATTGCGGGCATTGTGGTCGCAGGCCTGATAATCCCCGAATCGATGGGCATTGCTGGTGTGGCAGGGGTCGAACCACAGCACGGCCTTTATGCCATCCTTATTGCACTTTTTCTCTACGCAATATTCGGTTCTGGACGTCGCTCGGTGATTAGTACGCCGAGCGCTATGGCTCTTCTCACCGCCTCGGCCATCGCCACCCTCGCCCTTACCGCATACGAAGATGTGCTCGCGGCGGTCGTGACCATCACGTTCCTGACCGGCCTGATTCTCTTGATCATGGCGGTTTTGCGCCTCGGATTGTTGGCTAATTTCATTTCCTACCCGGTCATGAAGGGGTTCTTGTTCGGCCTCGCATTGACCATCATCATCGGTCAGGTGCCGAAGCTGCTGGGAATAGCAAAAGGGGAAGGGAACTTCTTCGAGCAACTTTGGAGTATTATCGGTTCGCTCAGCCAGACCAGCCAGGTTACCTTGGCCCTGTCCATTATCGCGGTGATTATCCTCTACGTGCTGGAAGAGCGTTTCAGGAAGATCCCCGGTGTGTTGTTGCTCTTTATCATTGGCCTTAGCGCCTCATATCTTTTAAATTGGGAGTCCCTAGGGGTTGCATTGGTGGGATTCATCCCTGCAGGGTTGCCTACGTTTTCAGTCCCGCAGATGAACCCCGATCTGATATTCCTTGTCATACCTGCCTCTATTGGCATCGCCTTTGTATGCTTCTCGGAATCTGTGTCCATCGGTGATGAGGTGGCAGAGAAGCACAATGACGAGGTGGATCCCAACCAGGAGTTGATTGCCGTAGCGGCAACCAACATCGGCTCGAGTTTCGGCCAGGGGATAGGGACGGGGGTGAGCATGTCTGCCACTCACGTGGGTGATAACAGTGGCTCCAGGTCCCAAATGACCCTCATCGTTGCAGGCCTGACGGTATTGGCGACGTTACTCTTCCTGACAGGCGTATTCTACTATCTTCCTGAGTTCATTCTGGGCGTTATCGTCATCTTCGCAGTGAAGGGGGCCTTGAAGTAAGGCTGCTTGCAAGCTATTATGGGACGCAGCGAATCGACTTCTATTGCGCCATACTAGCACTGTTTGGGGTACTGGTCTTCGAGGTGCTGGTAGGTTTATTGTTAGCAATCATCATCGCCATCGGCCTGGTCATCCTAAGGATTAGCAATGAACGAGGTACCCTCCTGGGACAGATGCCTGACGGTCGGTTCATGGATCTCAGCCTGCATCCGGAGGCGAAAGAGATAGAAGGGGTGAAAATCCTCCGGCTGAACGTCACCATGTTCTACGCAAACGCACCCGTGATAAAGAAACGCTTGCTCAACCTGATTCGAGAGGACCCGCGGCCGAAGGTGTTGATCATAGACATGGAAGCCCACTACCTCCACCTCGACATCAGCTCAGCTCGCGTCCTTGAAAAGGTAGTAAAGGAAGCACAAGAGAAGGATGTGCAGGTGACGTTCGTTGGAGTGAATACCGTGACGATGAGCGACATGGAGAAACAGGGACTGGTTGAACTGGCTGGCAGGGATCGTTTCAAGG
>CAWIVM010000013.1:0-13587 GCA_963839585.1 uncultured Methanoregulaceae archaeon | reverse complement strand
AGAGGATCCCCGGCAATAAAAGCGCTGTTTGCCGGGACTCCCGTAATCAGCCTCCTTGCTGTTTTGTGTGGGGGGAGCAGTGGAAGAAGGAGACTATCCCCCCGCAACAGGGGGAAACACCGCGATCTCGTCCCCTTCACTGATCCGGATAGTATCTGCATCCTGCAACCGGATCCTTTTCTTGTTGTGCATCACGATCACAAAATCGCGGAATGCACCATTCTCATCGAAGATTGCAGCATACCCTGCGCTGTTCCCGGCTGCGGCATGCCTTACGAGTCCGGCAATCGACATGCCGTCCTCTCCTTCAATCTCCCGTAAATTCCCCAACAGTTCTCCGAACCGGGCAAAAAAACGGAGTGTCACGTGCATCTGGTATCAGTCCCGCCCTAGGAATTTGCCAGCGCAGACGCTGCAGGTGAAATCCCGCTCGACAGGGACCTCTTCGACGCGGGCTTGCAGCCCGTCCCAGAGGAGGAGGCGGTCTGCGAGCAGGTCTCCCTTCTGAATGAGGTACTTGCATACTTCGTTTGCCTGTATCATGCCGATGATCCCTGCCGTCATCCCCACAACGGGAAACACTTCCCGCGGAGGGGGATTTCGGAAGATACAACGGAGACAGGGTGTTTTTCCAGGGAGTATCGTGGTTGCCTGGCCGAAAAACCCGCTGATTCCCCCGTGGAAGAGGGGAATGCCCCGCTCCACCGCAACCTCGTTGAGAAGATACCGGGTTGGATAGTTGTCCAGGGCATCGACAATTCCATCGGCCTTCCCGATCATGGAGCGTATCGTGGCGGCATCGATGGTCGCATCGATTGTTTGCACCGTGATGTCCGGATTGAGCTCCTCAAGCGTCTCTCCTGCCGAGGCCGCTTTCCTCCTCCCGATATCCCGGTCCGCATGAAGGATCTGCCGGTTCAGGTTCGTGCGCTCCACGGAATCATTATCCGCGAGGATGATCGTGCCGACCCCGAGCACGGCAAGGTACATCGATACGGGGGACCCAAGACCTCCTGCTCCGGCGACGAATATGGTTGCATCCTTCAGCAATTCCTGCCCCTCCTCGCCAAAGAGCAGCATCTGCCGGGAATAGCGCTCGCGCTCACGGGAGGTGAGCACGGTTGTCCCCTCCGTTTCGCCCATCCATCCGCTCCCTGCCGGGCACGGGGGATATTCGCGCGGATCCCGGCCCCTTCAATCCTCTCTCTCATGGCATTTCCGCTGTTATACTCCGGAGTTTTCCCTGATGGGATAATAAATGCACCATTAGATCCTGCCGGGTCATCCCCTCCAGGGAGGAGAAAGTGAATAATCTTGTATCCCAAACAGGTACTATTCTCTATCAGACGATTGCGAAGGGGAATATCACCCAAATACCGGTGCGTTGTCCGGGCTCTCCTGCGACCAGCCCCGCTCTCCGCGCACCTCCCTTCATGACCGAGAACAACTCGCGGGCTATGACAGATCTCAATTCCAGGCTAAAAGCCCTTACAGCGCGGATCGCCGGCTGCCAGGGCATCATGATTGCCTTTTCCGGCGGTGTGGACAGCGGGCTTCTTGCAGCGCTGGCAAAGGAGTATGCGAACGAGAGGGTACATGCCGTCTTTATCGACAGCCCCTTCGCATCGCGATCGGATGTCCTGGATGCCGGCCAGATGGCGCGGTCCCTGGATCTGTCGTTTGAGATCATCCGTATCCCGTTTCCTGGTACAACGGTGACCGCCAATCCCCCTGACCGGTGTTATCATTGCAAAAAGACCTGGTCGCGGGTTCTCTTGCGGCGGGCAGAGGAACTCGGGCTCGCCTGCGTGGCCGATGGCGCCAACTCATCCGATGAGGCTGAACACCGGCCGGGACTGCGTGCATCCACGGAAGAGGGGATCATCCACCCGTTTCTCGAGGCGGGGATCACGAAACCGGATATCAGGCGTATTGCCCGCGAACGGGGCCTCCCCTTCTGGGACAAGCCTTCGGCAGCCTGCCTTGCCTCCCGGATACCCTACGGTGAGAGGATAACAGAAGAGAAACTCCGCATGGTGGAGGCAGCCGAAGCCATCCTCCGGGGCGAGGGCTTTTTCGGAATGCGGGTGCGGCATCATGGCGGGCTTGCAAGGATAGAAGTCCCGGCTGGGGAGATACCCCGGCTTGTGGCAATGAGGGACCAGGTCGTGCCCCTGGTGAAAAAGGCCGGGTTCTCCTACGTGACCGTTGATCTTGAGGGATACCGCAGCGGCAGCATGGATGAAGTGCTCCCTTCGTCCGGACTGCAGGAAAGGAAGGGGTCCTGAATGGACGGAAGACAATGCGCTGCACTGCTCGCACTGGTGCGCAGGAAGAGACCGCTCGTGCATCACATCACGAACAAGGTGACGATCAATGACTGTGCAAACATCACGCTCTGTACCGGGGCATCCCCTGTGATGGCCGAGGCTCCCGAAGAGGCAGCCGATATGGCTGCGATTGCAGGGGCCCTTGTCCTGAATATCGGGACCCTCACCTCGAGTACAGGTCGATTCGATGGTCCTGGCAGGCTCCCGTGCGAATGCACTCGGGATACCGGTCATCCTCGACCCGGTGGGGGTGGGGGCGACCCGCATGCGGACCGCAGCGGTCCTCCGGCTCATCGAAGAGCTCGATATCGCGATCCTGAAGGGAAACCAGGGAGAGATCGGGGTTATATCGGGTCTCGGCGGAACGGTCCGGGGAGTGGACTCGGGAGGGGTGAAGGGAGATCCCGTGGAGGCCGTGAGAGAATGCGCCAGGACCACCGGAGCGGTTGTCGCAATGACGGGAGAGGTGGATCTCGTTGCCGATGAACGGCAGGTCTTCTTCGTGGAGAATGGTACCCCGATGATGGGGGAACTGTCGGGGACCGGTTGCATGGCAGCGTCCGTTACCGGGGCATTTGCCGCGGTCTCGGACGACCCAGTCAAGGCTGCCGTCGCAGCCCTTGCGGTGTTCGGGATCGCCGGTGAACATGCGGCGGCGCGATCCTCCGGTCCGTATTCGTTCAGGACAGCCCTTTTTGACGCGATGTATGCCCTGACCCCGGATGATCTCGCCGCAGGTGCGAAGGTGAGGGAGCAGGATGGCATATGACCTGTACGTGATCACCGACCGGAGGATAGCCCGCGGACTTCCCCATGCAGAGATTGCCCGACTTGCAATCGGGGGAGGGGCCGACGTGGTCCAACTCCGTGACAAATCCCTGCCCTGCCGGGATCTCTTTGCCGCTGCCTGCGAGGTCCGCAGGATAACCCGGGATGAAGGGGTGCTCTTCATCGTCAACGATCGTATCGACATTGCTCTCGCATCAGGAGCAGACGGTGTCCACCTGGGGCAGGACGATCTCCCCCTCCTGGATGCCAGGAGGATAGCCCCGCCAGGGTTCATCATCGGTATCTCGGTCGAGATGCGTTGCGGATGCGGTCGCGGCTGAATCTGCCGGGGCCGGGTACGTTGCGCTCAGCCCGATCTTCCCGACCACATCGAAGGAGGATGCCGGGCAGGGCCACGGGATTGGAGTACTTCGCGAGATCTGTGCGGCAGTATCCCTCCCGGTGATCGCAATCGGGGGGATTACCCCCTGGAACGTGCCGCAGGTCATTGCCGCCGGCGCCGAGGGGGTGGCGGTTATATCGGCAGTGGTCGGGCAGCAGGATATATCCGGGGCAGCACGGCAATGAAAGCGATCATCAGGAGCGCCAAAGCCGGACGTGAGGACACCGGTTAAAATAAAGCCCATATCCTTCATTCCCTGCATGGGACATCAGTTGTCCAATAACTAAAATGAAAACGTGTGGGAGCCCCTTTTGATATCCATACCAATAAAGAGTCCTGATTTCTCGGAAATCCAGCCGTTCCTTTCCATGGGTTCGCGGCTACCTGACGGCGAGCATCCGATCGATTGCGCGACGTGCCGGAATGGCGATCTGTGCAGGAACCCGGATCTGCGGCTCCATCCTGTCGAGTGCTCTGTACACTTTCGAGAGATCCGTCCTCTTCATATTGACACAGATCGCCCGGGATGAGAGGGGATAGCAGTGCTTCTCCGGGCAGGTGCGGGAGAGCCGGTGCAGGATACCGATCTCCGTTCCGATAATAAAATCCGCACAGGGGCTTTCACAGGCGTAACGGATGATGCCGGAGGTGGAAAAGACATGATCGGCAACATCGATCACCTCCGGGCGGCATTCGGGGTGGACCAGCACTTCCGCACCGGGATGGAGTGCCCGTGCCGATTTGACGTGGCTTTCGGTGAACCGATCATGGACGATACAGTAGCCATCCCAGGGCAGGATCTCCTTGGTGGTGAACCGGGCGGCGTACCGGGCCAGGTTCCGGTCCGGGACAAATATCACCTGCGTTTCAGACAGGGATTCAACGACCTTCACGGCGTTTGCCGAGGTGCAGCAGATGTCGCTTGCCGCTTTGACTTCAGTGAGGTGTTTACATAGGCGACCACTGCCGCGTCAGGATACTGTTCCCGAAGGAGTGCGAGTTCTCCTGCCGTCACCATTTCAGCCATCGGGCAGCAGGCGTCCGCAGCCGGGAGCAGCACCGTCTTATGCCGGAGAGAGGATTGCAGCGGTCTCCGCCATGAAATCGACGCCGCAGAAGACGATCGTTGCCTGTTCAAGAGAAGCAGCAGCCCGCGCGAGTTCAAGGGAGTCTCCCACAATGTCGGCAATCTCCTGCACCTCGTCGACCTGGTAGTTATGGGCAAGGATGATTGCGTCCCGCTCTTCCTTGAGGGCGAGTATCTGCTCCCTTAATGCAGCCTGTTCCACCGGTTTTCCCACCCTATTGTACATTTCTGCCGGGCAAAAAATCCATGGCTTCCTGGTGATCCGGTCAGATCCCCCGGCAGATAGCCCGAATCCCGGCAAGGAGGAGATCTACCTCCTGTTCTGTAGTGTACAGAGCGAAGCTCGCCCTGACCGTGCCATCGGGAAGCCCGAGATACTCCATGAGCGGCTGGCAGCAATGGTATCCTGATCGCACGAGGATATCGGCCTGGTCGTCGAGTTGCTGTGCGACTTCGTGGGGGTGCATCCCTTCGATGGTGAAGGAGACCACCCCGATCCTGGCATCGGGCTGTTCCGGTGCATAGACTTTGACCCGGTCGATCCCTCTCAGCCCGTCAATCAACCGGGTGGTCAGGAGACCTTCATGCCGGTGGATCCGGTCCAGCCCTATCGCTGCAAGGTACTCTGCGGCGACACCAAGCCCGATGCCCCCGGAGATATTCGGGGTCCCGGCTTCGTAGGTCTCATACCCTCCGGCAGGAATGTACCCCTCCGCACTGACAGACTCGACCATGCCTCCTCCAAGCGTCGACGGTTCGATGACCGGTTCCTTCATCCAGAGCACCCCGGTGCCGGTCGGCCCGAGCATCTTGTGCCCGGAGAAGCAGAGGAAATCGCAATCCAGCGCTTTGGCATCCACCGGGAGATGCGGGACAGACTGCGCCGCGTCAACGAGGAGGAGCGCCCCGTTCTTCCGGCACATCCTGGCAATCTCCCCAACCGGCGTGATCACTCCAAGGACATTGGATGCATGGGTCAGTGCGACCAGGCGGACCTGTGCAGAGAGTGCTGTTTCAAGGGCCGCAAGGTCGAGCGAGTAGTCCGGGTTGATACCAATGACCTCGAGGTCCACCCCTTCTTTCGCGAGCGCTCCGCCAGGGGAGAAGGTTTGAATGGTGCTCAAGGATGGTCGTGACCACCCGGTCGCCGGGTTTCCACGCCAGGCCGCGGGCGACCATGTTGACAGCCTCGGTGGTATTTTTGGTAAATACCGTCGTCCCATGAGTGCCATTGATCAGCTTCGCTACTTTCTCGTGGGCATGCCAGTACCGCTGCGTGGCGATGCGGGTATAGCGGTGCACTCCGCGTCCCACGTTGGCACGGTAATGGTGCTCGTACTCGGCCATCGCCTCGATGACCGGTTCGGGTGAAAACCCGGTAGCGGCACTGTCAAGGTAGATGATATCCCCGAGAATCGGGAAGTCCTTCCTGATCGCATCGACTGGCAGAACGTCAGGGCCTGTCTCTTTTTCCGGTTGCATGGTTCTCTCTCTCCCGGTCGCTCCGGGGCTTTTACCCGGCGGGCTGGTGTGCAGCGTATAATCTTCGTTGACAGGGATGCCCCTGTTCCTGCAGAGTTCCCTCATCTTTGGCGGGAGGGCCTTCCAGCGCCAGAGTCCCCAGCGCCGGTATTCCCCGGGCAGCCCTTTCCTTCCGGCCCAGCGGTCGATGAGGTCATCCCAGCGCCTTGCATATTCCGGGTGCATCCTCCTGAGTTCCTCGGTACTCGCTCTCGAGCATCGCAGGGCAGACCATGCACCCGATCCGCTCGATCCCCTTCTCGTAGAGCGGGTTGAGGGGAGCTCTGCTGCCACCAGAGGTAGAGGAAGACTTCGAGCGCCCGCCAGTTCCGTATCGGCGAGATGTTCAGCTGCAGGGGATTTGCCGGGTTCTGGCTGGTCTCCTCGAGGTCGGCCCGGTTCCAGGACTCGTACCAGCGGTTTCCCTGCACCGTGACACAGGGGCCGGTCGTTTCCAGGTAGAGCTTGAGCGGGTGGAGTTTCTGGAGCTTGCAGCACCAGCGGTGGTCTTTTCCCGGCGGCCCGGCCTTCTCTGCCGCCTGCCAGAAGTCCCCTCCCTTCCGGATCACGTCCACGCCCTGGGCTTCGACAAACGCCACGGTCTCGGGAAACTCGATGCCGGTGTCGATAAAAAAGGCTTTGGTGACGCCGGCTTTCCGTGCGAGGGTGAGGGCTGCCATGCTGTCCTTGCCGCCCGAGAAGGAGACGTTGATACAGGGGCGGTCGTGCATATGCTGCCGTATCGTGCGGACCGCATTCCGCTCAAGGTTTTTCAGGTGGTAGCGGTTCTGCGCGATAGCAACGCTCCAGTCCGGGTCAGGGGGCGTTCGGGGAGCCACGGGCATCACTTCCTTCACCCGGATAAATCCCTGCTTCACCGCCCCGGTCCCGACCCGGTTTTTATACGTGACGATGACGGTCCCCTCATCGACCGGTTTTTTGAGCGGGAACCGTTTCCCTCCTATCCTCCCGGATTCCGTGCCGAGGTCGGCATCCTTCTCAAGAGATACAATCCCCCGGGTGGCATGCGGGACAAGGTACGGCAGTGCTTCCGGTGCGATGTCAAGACTGAATTGGCGGCTTACCGGGTCAAAGGTCAGCCAGCCGAACCGGTCACCGTGCATGATCACAAGGTCAGCCCTGTCGAGCCCGCCGGTCTTGTTCAGGAGGATGATTTTGGGCAGCGGGACAGGACCAAACATCCCGTGGACAAGGCTCCTGATCAACTCCCTGTCTGCAGCCAAAGCCGGGCGGACATCGTACGGTTGCAGGAGGGAGATGGCCCTGCCTTCGGCTCCGCACCCGCAGCTCCGCCCGATCAGGGGGACATTGCAGTGATCGCACCAGTACAGGGTTTTCTTGACGGCCGGTTCCCGCATTTTCCAATGGGTACTGTGCCGGGAGAAGACATAAGAGAACCGATTGCGGGGAATGGCCGGGATCCTGATTCGATAACAGGAAACCTCCTGGTAGGGAGCAATGGAACAGAGCGAGAGGAATGAACCCTCCAGGAAACAGCGATCCAAACCCCAATGTGAATCTCTCTCCTGCAAAGCCTATGAGAGGAAAAAACTACATATGCCAGGACGACCCCAATGCTCTTTCCCCTGCAGGTGACAGTGACCATGACGCCTCCTCTCTTCCTCGCCCTGTATGTCTGCGGTTTTCTTCTTGCGGCCTCCATACGGCTCTGGTATACCCAGGAGTACCGGAGAAAAATAAAGGAGATAGGATGGAAACCGGCACTGGATACCTGGCTTGTCTATCTTCCTGCAATCGGCATGTGCATCGTCCCGGCAATCTACATCTTAACCCCGTTCCTTGCTGCAGCCGATTACACGCTCCCGGAATGGGCTGGCTGGATAGGGGCTGCATTGTTTGCTGCAGCGCTCCTCCTGCTCTGGAGGTCACACGCTGATCTCGGGGCGAACTTCACCCCTGTTGCTGCCGTGCAGGAAGGGCAGCGGCTGGTCACCACCGGCGTCTACCGTCACATCCGGCACCCGATGTATGCAGCCCATTTTCTCTGGGCATTTGCACAACCGCTCCTCCTCTGGAACTGGGTTGCCGGGTTTGCGCTGCTCATCACCTTCTTCCCCCTGTATATCGCACGGGTTCCCGTCGAGGAGGGCGTTCTGGCGGCCCGGTTCGGGGAAGAATACCAGGAGTACATGAAACATACCGGGCGGATTATTCCGAAGTTCGGCAAGGCTTGAATTCAGTCTATCCTGGTGGCATTCAGCAGGTCCGGGAATTTTACTTGTGCAAAAATCGGCTTCGATCCCCGTATCTTCTGAAAAGTAATATGTGGCTCTCAGTGCATAGGGTACTAATCCGGGCGAGGGTATCTAAGCCAGGCCAAAAGAGCCGGACTTAAGATCCGGTCACGAAGGTGTTCATGGGTTCGAATCCCATCCCTCGCATTCGAACAGTAAGTTCTAATCCCTCGGTTTCTCTTTTTATACTCCCCTTTCAAACAATTCTTTATGCCTCCCAGCACACTTTCACAAGATCAATTTTCCAGTGTCAAGAAAGGATATGCAAATACCATCATTGACCGGTATCTGAGAATCGGAACGAATAACCCCTGATGACGCCGGACTGATATCGGAATTCCTTGCCGAGCGCCGGGCAGCAGGGGGAATAAGCATGGGCCGGGTTGACAAACTCACCTTCACCCTGGTTGCCTGGCGTCGCTTCCTGCCCCCATTCTCAACCCTGACCATAGGGACTGTGTATACGGGAATAGAGGCCATCAAACAGGCAGAGAGCCATCGGGGTCGGGCCTATAAACAGAACACACTCTTTGATCATGTCTCTATTCTCAAGCAGTTTCTGCTCTGGATGATTGATAACGAGTACATCAATCTGCCCGAGAAGAAGGTCAGGGCGATCAGGACTCCGAGAAAGGATACTATCACCAAGACCGCATCACAACTCCTGACTCCCGAAGAGGTCCAGGTCCTTACTCAATGCCTCCCGGAGTTCCCGGGACCGTGCCATGCTCATGACCCTCTATGAAGGGGGATTCCGGCCTGGTGAGATCTGCCAGCTCACATGGGGTGACCTGAAGTCCGATTCAAGTGGGATTGCCGTGAATGTCAACTTCAAGACTGGAATCACCCGGTATATCCGGCTTGTGATGGCCAAGAAATACATCCGAATGGCGAGGCGATTATCCCACGGCAATCAATCCGGGATCGTTTGTGTTCCTGAATGAACAACGACGACAGCTCAACTGGGCTGCAATGGCTATGCAGATCCGGCGAATAGCCAAGAGAGCAGGAATGACCAAACATATTACCCCTCACCTGTTCCGCCACTCACGGATCACTCATCTCCTCAGGAAGGAGCTTCGGAGAGTGTCGTCAAGATGATGATGTGGGGATCGCTGAATACTGACATGCTCATGACCTATGCTCATCTGACTGGTGGAGATGTCGATGCCGAGATCTCCCGGCTCTATGGTCTGGATACAAAAAAGGACGAGAAAACTGCGCGCCTGGAACCACGGATATGCCCCTCGTGTAATTTGATTAATCCGCCCGGTGAAGATTATTGCCGCGGATGATGGAAGTTCTTTTGGCTAAGGCGTTCGCTGATGAAGAATCTATCAGGCGTTTCATGATAAAGCACTCCAAGGCATTTCGGCAATATCTGGATGAAATTGAGGAAAACGGACCCACCTAACAGGCTCAAAATATTTAAGCCCCATTCCTTTCACCTTTTAGGTTGTATGGTATCCGCAGGCTGTTTTCGGCACTCCCTCTCGTTTGTTTGCATGGGTCCATACAGGTGATATTTTGGAAACAGATGTGTTACACACACGACGAGAGGTTATTGAAGCATATGAACGCCACACCGGCTTTCGTGGAATAGGGAAATTTTTTGCTGACCGTGGATTGATCGTCATCGCTGACGAGGTTCAGGCATGTCCAGAATAGATGGCCCTCCCCAACGAATGTTGCCTCCCAGGGCTTCACTACAAAGGGAAGAGCCAATATTCTGCTCTTTGCGAATGGTAAAAAACCTTCTTATTACTCCCGTAAGGGGGGGTTCTGATGGGATTTGGTCGAGTGAACATCTCCATCAGCTTCGAAGAAGGCAAAGAAGTGTTCATTCTTCAAGAGCAGGAAGGAAGGGAGATGGACCAAGATGGTCTGCACCCTTCCAGATGGGCATGATTGTCCCAACCCGCTATGCCAGGCAAATCCGGACTTTCAGGAGCCGGAGCCCCATGGTGGGGAGTGACAAGAGAAACCCCTCGCACAGGACCACCATTCAGCAGGGCCGGGCGGCAGAGTTCCTGGCCCTGGCCATCCTGCGCAAGAGGGGGTTTACTGTCATCCGGTCGGCCGGGTCCGACTCCCTGATTCACCTGGTTGCCTGGGAGGACCGGAATCAACCTATCTTTGTCCGGGTGAAGCGTGCCCGGCGGCCGGTCTCAGGGGCTGCTGAAGTGGTCTCGCGCTGGCCTGGGAGATCGAACAGATTGAATCTCCCGCTGGCTGTCGTAGGCTCGGTCCAGTTCTGGATCTACTCCGGGCAGCAAGGCTGGTCGATGTACGAGGTTCTGCCGGGCGGCATCGTAGAGGTGAGAGATTGACGCTCACCAGTGTCATCATCACCGTATTGGGGGATGCGGGAGATCTGGTCTGCCCTATCTGCGGGGCTCATGTAACAGACCGCACCGATATTTTTGCCCGATGTCATCGATGCGGTAGCGAAGTAACGGTAGGGGAAGCGATCGGTATCCAGATCGGACCTTGGGTGTTGTTGCCCGGAATTTGATTGTCTCTACACTTCATGGGGACCAGAAGCAGTGTCGAGCCTGTGGGGCTGACTGCAGCAACTGCCTGGTGAAGAAAGGCGATGATCATGACCGATGAAGTGCTCCGGGCTGTCCGGGTCCTCCTTCACCCCTGGCCAGATCATCGAGGTCAGGGCGATTTCTGATGAGGGGATGGCCAGCGGGTACTTCATGACCCAGAGCAGCTCGCTGACCGGGTGGACACCTTAGACGGGCTCTCCGGGATGCAGGGGATCTATGTCACCCTGAACGAGGTGAACCCGGCCCTTCTCTCACGGAGGGCAAATCGGATCAAGACCCGACTCTCGAAGAAGGATGCTACCACCGCTGATATCGATATCCTGCGACGGCACTGGTTCCCGATCGATGTGGACCCGGTCCGGCCATCAGGGGTCTCATCAACGGATGAAGAGCACCAGGCTGCCCTGGACTGCGCAGCCAGGATAGCCGAGTACTTGGCCGTGATGAACTGGCCGGTGCCAGTTATTGCCGACTCGGGGAACGGGGCGCATCTCCTTTACCGGATCGATCTCCCGAACGATGACCAGAGCCGGGACCTGGTAAAGCGGGGTCTCGAGGTGTTGTCTGATCTCTTTGATGATGATCGGACGATGGTCGACACCGCGAATCACAACGCTGCCCGGATCTGGAAGCTCTATGGGACGATGAGCCGGAAGGGGGACAATACCACCGACCGGCCTCATCGAAGGTCCAGGATCCTCTCGGTCCCGGTCCAAGTGGAAGTGGTGGGAAGGGAGATCCTGGAACGGCTGGCTGCAGCGCTTCCTGTCACTTCACCGGATCCCAGCCCCGACCCGTTCTGCAGCACCGAAGCAGCAGATTAACCTTGCTCATTGGCTCAGGGACCACGACATTCTCGTCAGGAGTGAGAAGCCCTACCAGGGCGGGACCCTGTTTATCCTTGACGGCTGCCCTTTCTCTGGGGCTCACCAGGACGGGGCATTTGCCATCCAGTTCCCGAGCGGCGCAATCTATGCTGGCTGCCATCATGCCTCCTGTGGTGGGTGGTTCCCAGCGGTGGCAAGAACTCCGGGAACGGTTCGAACCGCGGCAGAGCGGAGAAAGGCAGGACCTGCCCGGCCGCTATCAGGTCCGGGAGCTCCTGCTCCAGGATCCCGGCCAGGGGCCTCTCCCCCCATCGCACTGGATGAGCTTCCGGGAAGGGAGGAGGCGCTCACCGTCCTGCAGCACGGCGATCCGAAACAGGCCATGCTCCGTACCTTTGCCCTTGACCATGTCGGCGACGAAGTGCCGGCCGAGTGCCTGATCCTGTCGCTTGCCTCCCGGTCGGTCGTGAACACCAACGGCCTCCATGTCTCGGTCAGCGGGGAGAGCGGGAAGGGAAAGAGCGATACGTTCAACAAGATCCTCCAGCAGGTCCCCGAGACGGTTCAGGCTGGAAGGGACGATGTCCAACAAGGCCCTCTTCTACATCGACGACCTGAAGCCCGGGACCGCGATTGTCTTCGATGACAAGAGCCTCTCCGAGGAGATGCAGGAGATCCTGAAAGGGGTCACCACCTCGTTCCGGAAACCCTTCATCTACCGGACGGTCAGCAAGGACCGGAAGGCGCAGGTCTGCACCATCCCGGAGCGGTGCATCTGGTGGGTGGCGAAAGTCGAAGGAGTCCGGCGACGACCAGGTCTTCAACCGGATGCTCACCTGCTGGATCGATGACTCACCCGAGCAGGACGACCGGGTCCTCGACGACATCTGCGGGAAGTTGCCCCTCCCGAGGACCAGGACCAGGAACGGCCGGAGATCCTCACCTGCCAGGCGATGTGGGAGATTATCGGCCGGGAGCGGTTCTTCGTCATGTATCCCTTTTGCCACCCGGATCGGGTTCCAGGCGCAGACGAACCGCAGGAACCCGGAGATGCTGCTCGCTGATCAAGGCCCATGCGATGCTCCGGTTCATGCAGCGGGAACAGACTACCCATGGGCAGTTGGTCTGCTTGACCGCCACCCGCGATGATTTTGGGGAGGCAGTCCGGCTTTACGAGTTGTTGAACGGAACTTCTGGAGGACAGGAGACCAAGCTCACCAGGAAGGAGTCGGATCTGATCGGTATCATCTCCAGGAATAACTGGCCGGAGTTCACGATTCCCCAACTTCAGAAAGTGACCGGATGGAGTAACAGTACATTGCACCGTCTTATCCACGGGTATGACAGCAGGGGATGTAAGTACACCGGCCTCCTGAGAAAAATGCCCGGCTCTCTCGTATTGTGACCGGACGGTCGTGACCGATGAGGATACTATAGGGCTCTCGATGCGGAGGAGGACCAATGCCTACACGTTCGACTTTGATCTCTACCGGTCCTGGACTCTGGGAGGCACGGTCTGGCTCGATGACAACGATGACCCAGATGATCCTTCAGCACTTCAGCAGTCCTTCAGCAATCCATCGGAACGTGCTGAAGGATTCAAAAACGGTCCTGCGGACTTCAATTCGTCTAATAGTTGACCTATTAATAAAAATATTTTTTTAAGTACCTGATCAATACTCCAGCAATTCTCCAGACTCACAGAACCCTGAATCAGCACAATTGGCTGCAGGTGCTTGTGTGTGTGATCCCAAAAATGCTGAATTGCTGAAGGACAGGATCAATAAAGGCCAGCAAGACTCTGCAATTCTCAAACCGGA
>CAWIVM010000012.1:0-87620 GCA_963839585.1 uncultured Methanoregulaceae archaeon | reverse complement strand
GATCTCACCGAGCGTGCACTCGGGATCCCGACGTCCTGCACTGCGATCAGGGTCGTGCCATGGCAGACGGTCGCGGTGTTGTCCACAATCGCACCCGCCTTCTCGGCAATCTCGTGCCCGACAGACTGTGCCTCGCAACTCGTCGAACTCCAGCCGTACATCAGCGGTTTCTTCGCTTTTGCAAACATCTGGGCGGTATACTCCACTGCTTCGTCATACGTGACATCCTTGTAGGTCCCGTCCGGCTGCTGCATCCTCGGCCTTGTCACACGGTCTTTGGCCTGGGCGTGCATGAACTTCTCTGCACCGATTGCACAGGCATTATACACGTCCACGATCGTCTTGCCGTCATCAGAGACCTCGACCTCCAGATCGTCACACAGCGTCCCGCAGAAAGGACATATTACATCGGTTAGTGTCTTGGTCATCAGATCTCACCCCGGCATTTCTTCTGCACGAGTTCGACAGAACTGAGCACCTTCTCGTTCATGGCGACCTCAACTTCAACCGGGACGCCCTTGAATGTCGGCATGCCGGTCGAGTAGGTATTCGGGTCAGTGACAGAGTTCGCCCATGGCCCCATCGGGATATAACCGAGCCCGGGATGGGGGCCCTGGGTAGCCTCCACGGCAGTAACGATAACACTCCCGTGTTTACTGGTCACCCGGACGATGGTGTTGCGCCAGGCTCCGAGTTTCTTGAGATCGGAGGGGTCCATCTCGATGATGCCGCAGGCCTTGGTATAGGGATCTTTCGCTTTCCCGCCTTCCATGGCCACACCCTGCTGGATGGAGCGCCCGGTGATCAGATTCAATGCAACTTTGGTCAATTGGTCCGCCCTCCCTTATGGTGCGAGCTCTTTGAGCGGGTTCGGGCCGAGTTCATGTACGGTATTCACCACATCCTCTACGACTTTTGCCCACTTGGCACCTTCAGATGCGGAAACGAATGTCATCCGGAGCCTCTTGTCCTCAAGACCAATATTCTTTAACAGGCTCTTCACCATGAACATCCGTTTCGCTCCTTTGAAGTTCCCTGCAAGGTAGTGGCAGTCTCCGAAGTGACACCCGGATACGAGGACCCCATCTGCACCGTCGGTGAATGCTTTCAGGATGAAAAGCGCGTCTACGCGACCAGTGCACATGATCCTCACGATTCGGATGTCAGGAGGATACTGGGTACGGGCGCTGCCTGCAAGGTCAGCACCGGCATACGAGCACCAGTTACAGATGATCCCCAGAATCTGGGGTTTCCATTCGTCTGCCATTTACTTTGCACCTCCAATGAGGAATGCATCAATCTGGGCGATGATCTGTGGGGTAGCAAAGTGCTGCATCCATATGGCACCACCCGGACAGAACCCTCCGCAGGTCCCGCATCCTTTGCACTTGGCCTCGGTGACTTCCATGACCTTTCGGCCATCCTTTTCAATCAGGTCGAGTGCCTGGTACGGACAGAGGTTCACGCACATGCCACAGCCTGCACATTTCTCCTCGATACACTGGGCAAAGTACGGTTCAAGCTCCACTTCTCCCATGTGGATAGGAATACTTGCTGCCGATGCGGCACCTTCTGCAGATGATACCGTATCAGGGATATCCTTCGGTCCCTGGCATACCCCTGCAATATAGACGCCTGCCGTGGTCGTTCCGCACGGGTTCAGACTTCGGGTGGGCCTCAAGGAGCCACCCGTCAAGCGAGCAGGATACTCCGAAGAGCTTCCTTGTCCTGTCGGTATCTGATGAAGGCTGTACTGCTGCAGCAAGCACCACCATATCGACCTCAAGTTTCATCGGGCGGTCGAGCAGGGTGTCGTCGGCCATGATGATCAGGTTCTTGGTATCAGGATCCTCGAGAATGTTCGAGACACGACCCCGGATGAACCGTGCTCCCTCATCCTGGATACGATAATAGAACTCCTCATACATCTTTCCAAAAGACCTGATGTCCATGTAGAAGATATAGGGCTGGACTCCCGGTATCTTCTCAATCAGCTGGTGAGCATGTTTGAGCGAATACATACAGCAGAACCGTGAACAGTAGGGTTTCCCGACACCTGTGTTGTCACGGGATCCTGCACAGAGGAGGAACGCAACCTTCTTGGGAGTTACTCCATCGCTCGGCCGGACCATGTGACCGCCGGTCGGACCGGACGCACAGATCAGTCGCTCGAACTCAAGGCTGTTCACGACGTTCTCGTACTTCTGGTAGCCCCATTCTTCTTTCTTCTCGATCGGGAACATGTCATACCCGAGTGCGAGAATTGCGGTCCCTACCTTGACTTTCACGAATTCGTCCTTTGCCTCGAGGTCGATGGCTTTCTTATCCCCACATGCTGTGACACAGAGCCCGCACTTGATGCAGGAGTCGAAATCAACCGTATAGATAAGGGGGACGACCTGCGGGTGATAGATGTAGATCGCCTTGCGGGGTTTCATGCCCATCTCGAACGGGTTCGGCTTGATGACCGGGCAGACTGGTTCACAGTCTCCGCAACCATTACAGCCGCCCCCGACCAGTCCACGGGCTTCCGCTTCAGCCGGGGTGAGAACACCACGGGGCTTTCTTCTGAGGGTAACATCAAAGTTGCCGATATACCCCTCAACCGATTCAACCTCGGTATAGGTCATCAGACTCGATGTTCTCTGCCCTCCCTACATCCACCATTTTCGGTGTAAGGATACACTGTGAACAATCGAGAGTGGGGAATGTCTTGTCGAGCTGGGACATGCGCCCGCCGATAGTGGGGGACTTCTCAATGAGGTAGGTCTTGATCCCCGCATTTGCCAGGTCAAGCGCTGCCTGCATCCCGGCAATTCCGGCTCCGACTACCATTGCGGCTTTCTCAACCGGGACACTCTTCGGAATCAGGTCCTGCAGGAGAGAGGCCTTGGCTACAGCGATGCGGATGGCATCCTTGGCTTTTTCAGTGGCGCCCTCGCGATCATGCATGTGCACCCAGGCACCCTGTTCACGGATATTGGCCATCTCGAACCGGAACGGGTTTAATCCTCCCATCTTAGTTGCCATCCTGAATGTCGGCTCATGGAGACGGGGGGAGCATGCGGCAACGACGGTCCCGGTGAGATTGTGCTCATTGATAGCATCCGTGATGATCTTCTGGCCGGGTGTCGAACAGACGTACTGGTAGTTCGCCGCGAATGCTACACCGGGAAGTGATCGTGCGTAGTCTTCTACGGCCTTGATATCGACAGAACCCGCAATATTGGTACCGCAGTGGCAGATAAATACACCTACACGGGCATTTTTTGCATCGGTCATCGGGGCCAATCCTGATTTAGCCGCTGGTGCTGCCTTTGTTTTCTCGGTCTTTGCTTCTTTCTTCTTGCTGGCGGTCTCTTTCTTCATCTTCTTTTCAGCCATCTTGTATTCCTCCCTTACAGGACCTTCTGCAGGAACGGTTCGCAGCTGATGCCATGGAGGTCAAGCGCGAGCTCCTGCGGGCTCATTCCCTGTGCCAGTCCGAGCAGCTCACAATAATGGAGCACCGGCAGGTTGTACTTCACACCGAACTTCTCCTCGATCTCAATCTGACCCCTGTCAAACTGGAGCTGGCAGAAGGGACATATCTCAGTGAGGGCATCCACACGGGCTTCCTTGAGGTTGATCAGCTTCTCATTGGTGATATCGAGTGAGTGGACGATGTCATAGCCTCTTACTCCGCCGCCTGCACCACAGCAGAGCATCTTGTTCCGGTATTCTACAGGCTCTGCTCCAAGAGTCTGCAACCATCTCTTCCATCCAGGTGGGGTGTTCGGTGGTCCCGAAGTGTCGTTCCTTCCTGGGTTTCATCAGGTGGCATCCATAGTGTACAGCGATCCGTGTCCCCTCGAGCGAGACCTTCACGCTGTCCCTGATCTTCTGCACCCCGACAATTTCCGGGTCGTAGTAGAGTTCTGCAAGGTGCCATACATCGATGGTTCCTTTGAATTCCATATCTATCTCTTTGAGGACCTCGTTCACCCGCTCCTTGAGCTCCTTATTATGTTTCAGCTTGTGGTTGACCTCCCAGATAGACTTGTAGCACCCGTTGCATACGAGAGCAATATCCTTCTTCATCTGTTCGGCGAGGACAAGGTTTCGTGCTGCCATTGCATAAAAGACCTCGAGATCGATTGATCCGAAAGCACCCGGAGCCGGGCAGCAACTCGCACCTTCAAGGTCGAGCAGCTTGATACCAAGTTTCTCGGATGTCTTATAAGAGGCGGATTCTGCACCGGGATACCGGTTGGGTGCAATACAGCCCAGGAAAAATGCATACTCACGCATCAGTCCTCACCCCTCCCTCTCTTTGACAATCCTGTCTGCGTTCTTCTTGAGATCATAGTGGTCGATAATTTTCTGAATTCCTTTGATATACTCTGGATATCTGTGGGTAGTCGGAGGGTCGGGATGCATCCCCAATTTTTTCCGTGCTGCACGGTTCACATCGTTGTTTGGAACACCGTGACCTGTTGTGTAGACTGCCTGGACGGTCTTTAAGAAGTTTACCGGGATAATATCCTTCTTGAATGCGACGTTTCTCATCGCCATGATGACATCTGTCGGTGCAATGTCCCGCGGGCAGCGGTCGGTGCAGCTGTAGCAGGTCGTACAAAGCCAGAGGTCCGGATCGATGAGGCTCTCCTCTTCAAGCCCAAGCAATGCCCTCCGGACAAACTTGCGTATCCTGTAGGAGCTCCGTGGTGCCGAGGGGCATGAGGCAGTACAGGTTCCACACTGGTAGCACATGTGGGGAATCGTCATCGAAATTTTCTCAACCGTCTTTGTGAACTGGGGATGGCTTTCATCCTCATAAAGACGGGTGTCGCGGAGTTTTTTGTCAAGTGCTTCTGGATATCCTTTTGTTCGTGCCATTTCTGCATCCCTCACGCTTTCTCCGTCATTTTGAGCTGTACGCTACCGGGAGTGTCCTCTTTAACTTTTGACGTCCTCTCGGTGCACAGCTTGTCCTTGATCTTTTTGAACAGGTCGGTCTCGGTGCCCTTGATGCGAATCCCTGTCCGGTGCAGTCGTATAATATCTTCTCCGGGGCAAGCGTTGACACATGCGCCGCAGAAGATGCAAAAGTCCTTATTGACTGCGATGGTTGGCTCTACCTTGCCTTTCATCTGGCTTGCAGGCACAGCGGATGGCAGATAGATCGCATTTGCCGGGCATATCTCAACGCAGGTAGAACAACCTCCCGGGCATTTCTCAGCACGGAACTCGATATCCCCTTCGAAGATCTTCTCAACGGTGATTGCTTCGGTCGGGCAGCTCCGTGAACACCAGGTGCAGGTACAGCACATTTTCTGGTCGATGTCTACCTGGCCCTCTATCTTGTCGCTCTCGACTTCACGCTCGACGGTGATACACTCCTCGGGGCATGCTTCCACACAGACCTTGCATGCATCGCACTTCGTCTCGTCCCACACCACTTCACCCTCGACCTTTCCGGTTTCTGCGGTGAATGTCTTGTGTTTGACCGTGATTGCCGGGCAGAGTGCACCGCAGATACCACAGAGAGTGCACTTCTCGTCATCCACTTTGAAGGTCGTCTTGGTCTTGATGGCCAGCTGGCGCTCTTTTGCATCCGGCCGGGTCCCTTCAAATTCAGGGACATCGCGATCGATAGCATCCCTTGGGCAGACCTCTTCGCAGATGGTGCACTTGACGCACTTCTCATCGTCGATATCTGCTACCATGTCATAGGTGGGGAAGCCCTCTTTTTCCACAATCGGAAGACGTTCCTCGCCATCTACCTTCAGTGTCAGTGCATTAAACGGACACATCACGACGCAGACTCCGCAGTAGGAACACTTTGTCTCGTCTATATCCACGGGCGCTGCGTATGCGACCGCTCCTCTCCTCGTAGCACCAACAAGTCCGAGTGCGATCGCCTCTTCAGGGCAGGCCTCGACGCAGATACCACACCCTGTGCAGACCTCGGAATTGAGGATCAGGTTTGATACCTGCTGGAGAAGCTTCTGCTCCTGGATGACGTTCACGCCATCCCGTTTCTTTGAGAATTTCGGAAACAGTGTCATTCAATAACCTCAAGTTTGTCCATGTTCAGAACGTTTAACCAACTTTTGCCTCCGACACTACAGACCCGCGTCCTGCAAGCCGGATCACATCATGTGGACATGCCTCTACACAGACTCCGCATCCGGCACAAAGCTCGGACTTGAAGTCGATTACCATCGCTTTCCCATGCTTCACTTTGTAGATCTTTTCGTTTGTCGCAGGATCTACAGTGAAGAGTTCAAGCGCATCAACAGGGCATGCGACCACACAATTATTGCAGCCGGTACAACGCTCCATGTTAACGTGCAATGCAAATGCCATGCTTTTATCACGCACCAGCTTCAGATCGATTCAAAAATCGACTATAGAACAATGGTTAAATTATACACATAAACCTGTCTAAATTCCTCATGCTCTCAGGTCATTTATCGCCGAATTAAATTAAGTATTAATAGCTTATTATTTTATAATGTTAATAATATCTTCAGGAAAGGAAGCCCGGATTTCACTGCGCTTCGTTAAGTACAGTCTTAAAATAGGAACTTATTTATATCTCCTTTGAATTCTTCCCCTCCGGAAATATTCGCTGCATTTTTCGAAAGCGCATTCTTTTCTCCTGCTTCCATCAACCATGGGGCATTAAGATCCCATTTCGGAAAAGGTATTTAGAAAATTTATTCTAGCAATATTCTACTATCTCTTGTATAAAAGAGGAATTTCATGGAGATAAACGGAGTACCAATCGACAATACCTACGCGGAGGCCTTCCCCACATGGATCTCCCGGATCATCATCACGGCAGTGAACACGGAATGGGCCCGGAAGGCAGCGACAGAAGCAACAGGTTTTGCCACTTCAGCCATCGGATGTCCCTGCGAAGCGGGCATCGAGAGCGAGCTTCGCGCGGATGAGACTCCCGATGGCAGACCTGGAGTGTCAATCCTGATCTGTGCTGCAAAGAAGAAGCTGAAGGAGCAGGTAGTCGAGCGGCTTGCCGAATGCGTCCTTACCTCGCCCACTACGGCGGTTTTTGATGGTCTTCCTGATGCTGCCGAGAAGATTGCAGTCAGACTCCACTTCTTTGGGGATGGGTATGAGTACCAGAAGGAAGTCGGCGGCAGGAAATGCTGGGTTATCCCCATTATGGAAGGGGAATACATAGGGGAAGAAGAGTTCGGGATTGTGAAAGGGGTTGCCGGTGGCAATTTCTTTGTCATGGGTGAGAACCAGATGGCCGCTCTTATGGGGGCCCAGGCTGCAGTCGATGCCATCAGCCCGGTCTGCGGGGTTATTACGAGCTTCCCTGGGGGCATCGTGGCAAGCGGCTCAAAAGTCGGCTCAAACAAGTACAAATTCATGGTGGCGAGCACGAATGAAAAATATTGCCCGACACTCCGTGAGAAGGTCCCTGACAGCAAGGTACCTGCCGGGATAAAAGGGGTATACGAGATTGTGATCGATGGCCTTGATGAGAAATGCGTGGGAGAGGCAATGGCCGCAGGAATCCGGGCAGCAACCACGGTACCGGGTGTCAGGGTACATCACGGCAGGAAACTTCGGGGGCACTCTCGGTCCCTTCAAATTTGAATTGTCCAAACTTCTCTAATTTTCTCTCTCTCTTTTCCGTGCGGAACGATCGAATTATATATCTTGTTGCCGATTATTTTGTTAACGATATTTTCGGCAACAAAATCAGGGAGGGCGTGCTGGTCCTCCCGGGAGCGATTTTTTCCAATGGCAGAAAGGAAAACAAGGAATGACGGACATCCCGGGGTCCGTGTTCAGGGTGATGCGTGGGTATCCCCTCAAAGAAGAGATGCGGAGGAGATACCTGGATATCCCTATGTAATAAGGTATCCCGGGATTGTTGCGATTGCCCATGAAAATAGAACTGAAGTCGAGCTCATCGAATTTTTTGACTGCATTGGTGGCGCGATGTGGTCGCAGCACCACTATATACAGAGCCCGCTTGTACAGATCAGCCCGGAATGTGGGATCATCGATGCGGTATCTCATCAGGCCCGGAAAAGCAGATCTGGACCTCCAGGGGTCCAGGTTTCCGGCGGGGATTTGCGGTGCAGAAGTCAGCGACACCGAGATAGCGGTCTCCTATGTCGGAATTGGCGGAGGTGGCGTAGGGGCATCGGACTGCCGGTCAAATGCCGGCAGAGTCATACGGCGCCTGAGCGACCCTTCGGGAGGGGGAAAGAGGGCCGGATCCACAATCTGGCTCCCGAGAATGCAACGGGTCCTGATCGGAGTTGACGATACCGATACCCCGGAGGAAGGGGCCAGCTGGACTCTCACCCACAACATCGCCAGGGCAGTTGAAGATGACGTGTCATGCTACCTTTCGCATACCATTGTGCAGCTCTTCCCTGTTCCCTACCGGACAAAGAACTGTGTCAGCATCGTCTGTGAATTTGCATCATCAAATCCCCGGCAACTTATCGACCGGTTCCACACGCTCCTCGAGAAATATACACTGTCGGATGAGACGGGAATGGCAGTTTTTAAAGGGTTCGATCCATCTCCTCTCCTGCCGTTTGCCTGGATGGTGAAGAAGGGGGAGGTACAGCGTGATCTCCTTCCGGCCGTTGGGGAAGGAGATCTTGAATTCGTCATGAAAGGGAGGGGGATTATCGGGGCTGTGGCCGCAATACCCTTTTATACCCGGTTCGATGAGGCGCTTTCGTTATGTACTGGCCCGGACTGAAGGCAAGGCTCCTTGCACAGGGAACGGCCCGGCTCTCGGGTGAACCTGCACATCCTTTTCGATCCTCCTCTACTGCAGGGCCGGGGGCGGGAACGGGGGGTTCGGTGTTTTTCTCGTGCGGCAGGGGGAGGGTGAGGCTCGCAATCGACCAGGAGAGCCCACTCGGGATAATCCACCTTGGTGCCGGGCGGGCAGTACTGAAGGACGGGAACGTTGAAATACAGGGCATCCTCGAACCGGTTGCCCTCCACTGTCCCAGGCAGGCATACATCACGGTGACCAGCCGATGTGTATTCCGCTGCAGATACTGCGAAGTCCCGGCAATTGCCGCTGGCAGGAAGACCCCTGACGAGATCGAATCGATGGTGGAAGCAGTAAGAGACCGGATTGATTCGATTTCACTGACAAGCGGGGTGCTTGAAAGCATCGAAGAGGAAGAAGAGTATGTCCTCCAGGTGGTGAAGCGGTTACAGCGGTTCGGTCTCCCCATCGGGGTATCGATATTTCCAGGGGCTTACACGCCACAACGGTTGCATGCCGGAGGGGTGGCAGAGGTAAAATTCAATATCGAAGCCGCGACTGGTGAGTTATTCACCAGGATGTGTCCTGGATTACCCTACGATGCGATCTGGGATGCCCTCAAAAGATCTGTCACGCTGTTTGGCAGGGATCGTGTTTTTTCCAACCTGATCATCGGCCTAGGTGAGAGTGACGACGAGGCAGAGTCCTGCATCAGCGCCCTCTGTGCTCTGGGGGTCATCCCAATCCTCCGGCCGCTCAACCCGGCCGGTGCGCTGTCCGGGTTCTCCCGCCCACGGGCAGAACGTCTCATGCACCTCTTTACATTCCATTCAGGTTCACTCTCTGCTGCAGGGCTCAATCCAGGTCGTGCACTGACGATGTGTGGGGCATGTACCGGTTGTGACATGGTACCCGGGAGGGATGCACTGCTATGAAAGGATTCGAGGTGCTGGCAGCGGTGCTCTCCACCAGCGCTGATCGCTGCTACGCAGTCCCCGGATATCCGGTCACCGAGCTTTCCACCGAGACCCGGGCTGAAACGGTGGTCGCAGAGAAAGTTGCCCTCGAATATGCACTCGGGGATTCTCTTATGGGGAGAAGGGCCGCGGTAGTCATGAAGCACGTGGGGCTCAATGCCTGTGCCGATCCCCTGGTCCAGGCAACCACCCAGGGCTTGATTGGCGGGGTTGTCATCGTTGCCGGTGATGATCCCCTGGCAGAGGCATCGACAAGTGCCATGGACTCCCGTTACTATGGGGAGCTTGCGCAGGTCCCTGTCCTTGAACCGGGTCCGGAGGTCTGTGCCCGGAGTGTGGAAGCGGCCTTCTCTGCATCCGAGGAATTTTCCCGGATAGTGCTCCTCCGTCTCACTCCCCGGCTGATCTTCGGGGAAGCAGTGACAGAAAAGGTTTCCAGGAACCCTGGCGCAGGGCGGCTTGCCGATCCAGGTCTGACGATGAAGGGAAGGGTGGATCGGGCCGATTCTTGCCTTCCGGGGATGTTTGACTGGTCCGCACAGAGCGGACTGAACCGTTTTCAGGGAGGAGTTGCAGGAGTGGGGGCATCTGAAGGCGACTCCCGGATTGTAACCGTGTTCCCCCCTCCTCCCGCCCTCACCTCCTTCAAACGAATAGAGGAGATCGGAAGACCTTTTGTTGCAGATCACCGTGGTGTCATGCCTCCTGCAGCGAATCCTTTCCCGCAGACTTCAGCGAGCAGGGGTTTCTACCGGACGTTCTGCCGGAACTGCCCCTTCCTCGCGGTGTTTGACATCCTCAAAAGGAAGGGGCTGCCGGCAATCGCGGATGCAGGATGCTCGATCCTTGCCATGAATCCGCCATACAGAATCGCCATTGCCAACTATGGTCTTGGGAGTGCCATTGGGGTTGCTGCCCGGAGCACCAGGGTTGCCCTGATCGGAGACTATGCCCTCCTGCATTCGGGCATCCAGAGCCTGGTCGATGTCTATGAAAAGGGGCTCCCCCTCCTTTCCATCGTGCTTGACAACCGGTGCATGGGCATGACCGGCGGGCAGATATCCCCGTCCCCCTGCCACTATATCGGATGGGCAAACCCCCGGGTTGTCAGGGCATCGGACACAGAATTGCTTGAAGAACTGATTTCCGTACCGGAATGGCCTGTTACCCTGATTGTACAGGGGACCTGCCCGGAGGGGAGACATCATGAGACCGTGGAATGTTGAAATCTGTGACGTAACATTGAGGGACGGGGAACAGACACCTGGTGTTTCATTCTCCTGCGAGGAGAAACAGGAGATTGCATCAAAACTTGATGAGATAGGAGTCGAGGTGATCGAGGCAGGATTCCCCGTTGTATCGCCGTACGAGAAACAATGCGTGAAGAAAGTCGCGGAAATGGGGCTTGACGCCCGGATCTGCTGCCTCGCGCGAGCCCGGAAAGGCGATGTCGAGGCAGCGCTTGATTGCGGGGTGGACCTCGTGAGCATCTTCATTGCGACATCCGATCTCCACATCCGGCACAAGTACCGTAAACCGAAAGAGCAGGTGCTCGATGAAGCACTCCTGATGATTGACCTTGCCAAGGATCACGGGATCGGTGTTCGTTTTGCTGCAGAGGATGCCTCACGTACCGAAATGGAATTCCTTCTCCGGGTATACCAGGGAGGTGCCGAGCATGGTGCAGACCTCCTCAGTTTTGCCGACACCGTAGGATGTCTCGTTCCCATGCAGATGTTCCGGATCATGAGCCGGCTTGTCGCCACGGTAGACCGGCCTTTCTGTGCCCACTGCCACAACGACATGGGCTGCGCCACGGCCAATACCATCACTGCTGCAGAAGCAGGTGCATTTCAGCTCCATACCACGGTCAACGGGATCGGTGAGCGGGCTGGGAATGCAGCGCTTGAAGAGGTGCTGGTAGGGTTACGCATGAATGGCGGAATCGACCGGTATGATCTCTCCTACTTGAGCGAAATCTCCACTATGGTACAGGAATATTCAGGCATAACGCTCCAGAAGACAAAAGCGGTGGTGGGAGAGCATGCCTTCTCCCATGAAAGCGGCATCCATATCGCTGCGATTCTCGAGGACCCGCAGACCTATGAGTATTTCACTCCTGAAATGGTCGGTGGCGAGAGGCGTTTCATTCTCGGGAAGCATACCGGGAAAAAGGCGCTTGAACATGTGGTGGCCACGCTCGGATACTCCCTGAACGAACAGCAGATCTGCAAAGTGCTCGATGAGGTGAAAGAGCTTGGTGAGAGCAAGTGCGGTATCACCCCGGAGACGCTGACCGCCCTGATACGGCATGTCCGGAAGGAGCAGTAAACGATGCCCTCTCTCTCCGAACGAATCCTGTCAGGCATCGCGGGTGAGTACGTGGACCGGCCGATCGACCGGGCATATTTTCACGATGGCACCGGGGTTCTCACCCTGGAAACATGGCGGGCTCTGGGGACCAACAAGATTGCCCGTCCTTCCAGTGTCTATGTCCTCTTCGACCATATCGTACCGGCCAACAACTCCACGACCGCTGATCTCCAGCATGAGCTCCGGAAATTTGCGGTCTCTTCAGGGCTCCATTTCTCGGACTCCGGTGGCGGAATCTGTCACCAGCTGATGGGAGAGGGAATTGCCCTTCCCGGGGAGATTATAGCCGGAGCCGATTCGCATACCTGTACGCTCGGGGCATTCGGGGCGTTTGCCACGGGAGTCGGGGCAACAGATATGGCGGCCATCCTTGCATCGGGATCGACCTGGTTCCGGATACCCGAGACAATTGGCCTGTATCTTACAGGGACGCTCTGCGGTTCCGCCGAGGCAAAAGACCTTGCCCTGACCTATGTAGCCCGGCTGGGCATGGACGGCGGTACCTACCATGCCCTGGAATTCATGGGTGACGGCGTCACTTCCCTCTCCATGGACTCCCGACTCACGCTGTGCAATCTTTCGGTAGAGACGGGTGCAAAAACCGGCATGTTCTACGCTGATAACGTGACCCGGGAGTATCTCATGTCCCATGGCCATGAAATCCTGGTGCAGGATCCCCCGGAACCCACCTGCATTGAGGAATATTCATTCGATCTTGGAGCGATCGAGCCGGTTATCGCGGCGCCGCCGCGTGTCGATTCGGCCAGGCCGGTTGATGTTTTTGCAGGGATCCCTCTCGACCAGGTCTTTGTCGGGACCTGTACAAACGGACGATACGAGGACCTTTTCCGTTTTGCAGAGATAGTGCGCGGGAAAAAGGTAAAGGTACGGACGATTATAGGCCCGGCTTCACGAACCATCCTTCTTGAGGCTGCCCGGACCGGTCTCCTTTCAGACCTCGTTGCTGCAGGTTGCACGGTGCTGCCTCCCGGGTGCGGGCCTTGCCTTGGGGCTCACATGGGAGTGATCGGCGAAGGCGAAGTCTGCCTCTCTACCTCGAACAGGAATTTCAGGAACAGGATGGGAGTGGGGGGAGAGATCTATCTCTCGTCAGTTGCAACCGCTGCAGCATCAGCCCTGAAAGGAGAGATAACCGTCCCAGGAGGCGGGGAATGAAGATAGAGGGGCATGCGGTATGCCTTCCGGCTGATATTGACACGGATATGATCATCGCCGGCCGGTATCTCCGCACAAAGGATCATTCGGTCTGGACACGTCACATCTTTGAGGACCTGGATCCTGCCATTGCCGCGAGGCTTGAAGGCGCAGTCATCGTCGCCGGGAAAAATTTCGGATGTGGCTCTTCCCGCGAACAGGCGCCCGTCGCCCTGAAAGAGGCAGGCGTCAGGGGGGTCATCGCCCCGTCATTTGCGCGGATTTTTTTCCGGAACGCGATCAATATCGGCCTTCCCCTTGCCGAAGCGAATATACCTTGCAGTGACGGGGACGCGGTTGCGATCGATTTTTCTGCAGGCAAGGTGTCCGTACCTGGTGTATCACGGGATATCCGCCCGCTCTCCCCCCGTATGATTGAGATACTCATTGCCGGGGGCCTTGTACCGCTCTGGAGGAAGAAGAGATGATTTTTCCCCGCCAATGCAAGGAGATAGGGATTGCATCGACCCGGCCCTGTGGGGATCAGGTGTATTTTCTCTCCCGTTACCTGATCCATGACACCCCCTCCGGGTATGAAGTCCTTGAAGTAACCCCTGATCAATCGGGGAAGAGTCTTATGAGAGAAGTTGCAGGGACCCGTGTCCTTGCCGGGGCGGGGGAGACATGGTGGTACCCGGAGAAGGTGCAGCTGCATGACCGGGCACTGCTCGTCCGGCTCGCGTCCGAGTCAAAAAAACGGTGCACTATCTTCACGGGAATCGATGAGCATACTACTTTTGTCTGTGACCCGGACCCCTCCCTCTTCCAGACCGTTGCGGTCTACGATGTCATTCCGCCTCGCCCGAGCCTCTCTGCCTGCATCCGGGATCTCGAGAAGGCGGGTCTGTTCTCCGAGGCTCGATGTAGCCTTTGCGCATACGCTCCGCGACATCTCACAGGTGGACGCTGACATCTATCCCTGCAGGGCATCGGGATTTGTCCGGACTCTTGATGCCGACCTGCTCCTTGGCGGCGAGAGGGTTGCAGGATGCCTCACCGCGACCCAGTTCCTCCGGGAGTGTTATGGCGAAGGGTTCGATGTCACCGATATCTGCCCTCTCTCTCTGGTTGCTGAAGAACCCTTCATCGCCCGTTGTTGCCGGAAGGAGAGGGGAGGGATTGGAATGCATGGGGGTATGTTTGGTGCCGTGGTCCATTGGGGGGCATCACCCTATGAGATTTTATCGGCGGTCAGGGATCTGCTTGCTCTGTGGAGGAATCGAAATGAAGGTTGCGGTCATTGAGGGAGACGGGATCGGCCACGAGGTCATCCCCCCGGCACGAGAGGCAATTGGCATCATACGTCCGGACATCGAATTTTTTGAAGTCGAGGCCGGTTATGGGAGATGGGAACGGACGGGGGAGGCAATCACCAATGATGATATAGCGCTGCTTGCTTCTGCCGATGCGATCCTGTTTGGCGCTGTCACCACCCCGCCTGCACCGGATTACCGGAGCGTCATTGTCCGGATAAGGAAAGAACTCGATCTCTATGCGAATGTCAGACCCGTATGGGGTACAGGATTCGATATCATCGTGGTCCGGGAGAATACGGAAGGGCTGTATTCTGGCATTGAGAAGATCGAGCAGGACTCTGCCTGCACGCTCCGTTGCATTACCCGGAAAGGGAGCGAAAGAATAGCGCGCTATTCCTGCAGCCTTGCAAGGAAACGCCGGGGAATTACCATCGGGCACAAGGCGAATGTGCTCAAATCGGATGTATTCTTCAGGGATATCTGCCTTGCACAGGCAAGGGAAGCCGGAATTGAGGTGAGGGAACGTTTTATCGATGCACTCTGCCTTGATGTCCTCCAGCACCCTGCTGACTATGATGTGATCGTGACGACCAACATGTTCGGGGATATCCTATCGGATGTCACTGCCTATCTGGTAGGGGGGCTCGGGCTCCTGCCGAGCGGGAATATCGGGACGGACCATTCGCTGTTCGAACCTGTCCACGGGAGTGCACCGGACATTGCAGGCCGGAATATTGCAAACCCGATCGCAGCCTTGCGAAGTGCAGCAATGCTCCTCCATCATATTGGGGAACACGCGTCCTGTGTGCTTATAGAGCAGGCAATCAGGAATACAATCGAGCGCGGGATCCTGACCCGTGACCTTGGGGGAAATGCCGGGACGCGTGAATTTGCCGGGTCTGTGCTTTCTGATCTCAGAGTGCTGACACCACAGCGCTAAAAAGAATGGTATTGGGTATGGTATGGTGTGGTATGGCTGTGTGCAATGAGGCCATGTTCCCCCTCATGCGGTGATTGCTGCATTGCTGCATACTGCCATCGAACGAACGCGACTGATTGACTCCTCACCCTATCCGCAATTTCCGTGCTTGCGAAGGCGTTTCATCTTTCCGATCATACCGGTGAGGCACCGATACCGGGAAGATCCGCCTCCGGGTAATCAGGGATTGTCCCTTCTTACCAGGAAAATGTCTCTCTTGAGTGTCGTATTTATTTTGGTTCGATAGGTCAGGTTCAATTCCGTCATCGCATAGTGAGATGGTTGACCTGGACTAGGGGATTGACCCAAAAAGGAAGTACCTGGATGTCATAGTATGGAGTGAGGGTAAAGGAGACCAGGGTACTGATGGTTCGAGTAGGCGTACATGTTTCAATTGCCGGTGCTCTCTCAAAGGCTGTGGGGCGTGCATCTGCCGCAGGATGCGATACCTTCCAGATATTTTCAAGAAATCCCAGGGGCTGGGCATTTCGGGATCTCGATCCTGCCGAAGTGGCCCTCTTCCGTCAGGAACTCGCTGCAAGCATGCAGGCTCCCGCTGTCGACCACATGCCCTACCTGCCCAACCTGGCTACCATGAACCCGGAGTTCGCGGAGAAATCAAGAGTGACGCTGGCAGCCGAGCTCTCACGGTGTGGCATGCTCGGCATCCCTTACCTGGTAACCCATCTTGGGCATTACGGGCAAGAGGGGATTGGGGCGGGGCAACAGCGTGTTTCTGGCATGATCAACCGTGCTCTCGAAGAAGTCGATACTACGGTTATGCTGCTGCTCGAAAATACGGCAGGTGAAAAAAACGGGGTCGGGAGCCGTTTTGAGGATATTGCAGCGGTCATGGAAGGGATCGAGTATCCTTCCCGGGTCGGTTTCTGCTTTGACACCTGTCATGCTCTCGGTGCCGGGTATGACCTGCGTTCGGAGGCTGGAATCGAGGATACGCTCAACCGGTTTGATGAGATCCTTGGCCTGCGGCGGATTCAACTGGTCCACTTGAACGATTCAAAAGGTGATCTCGGCTCCGGGCTCGACCGCCACGAACATATCGGGCTTGGTTCTATCGGGGAGGAGGGATTTTTGCACATCCTCTCACACGAGGCTATCAGAAACCTCCCCCTCATCTGCGAGACCCCGGTCGATGAAAGGCGTGATGACGCGGGAAATATCAGGAAAGTCCGTGAACTGGCCGGATGAGAGCGGGCGAGGGAGTGATTTTTTGTTCTGTGCATCAATGATGGGCAGACTGTGGTGTTGCATGGTCAAACCAGGTACCTGGTTTCAGGAACATGAGGTCTGAACCCCCATTCCCTGATTCGAAATCCGTACGATATCTCTTGGGATCCCTGTGTAGATTTGAAAAGATACCGGCATTCTCGTCTCTCACCACTGCTGCCGGATCACAAATCCGCGATGAGCGCTCTATTGGGCAATGGTATTACAGAGAATTCTACGAGCAGTGCTACTTTCAGGGATGGAGCAGACGGGCTCTTCGTCATCCATCCCGATTTTGCCTGGCTTTCATCGCTCATGATAAAGTATTGCAATAGAGGGTTTACACGCGGAAAATCAGTCCATTGCCTTTAAAATATACCCTGGTATCCGCCATCTTCCTGCTCGCTCCCTCTGTTGCCGGGCGGTTGCTATTATTACTCCGGGGACTGAATAAGAGTACCAATGAAAGCGAGGCTTGACGGGGCATTCGTGCGGCTTGGGAGCGAAGGGCGTTCCCTCTATGATCAGAGCGGCTACGGAAGACCTGAAGAGGGGGGCCTCAGACTGGCGCCCGAAGAGGCCTGCTATCTGCTCCACAGGAAACGAATCGAGATCCCAGGGTATGACTTCGACCAGCTCTTCGCGTATTTTGCAGAAAAACCGGAATTTTTACGGGCCTTTCTTGTGTACCGGGACCTGCGGGAAAGAGGGTATGCAGTCCAGACCGGTCCCCAGGATTTCCGGGTTTTCCGGAGAGGGCAAAAGCCGGGGAGCGGCCAGTCCCAGGTACATGGTGCGCGTGCTCTCCGAGAGGGATCTCGTGGATTTCCCGCAGATGATCCGGGAGACGACATCATCCGCCCATATGCGAAAACAGCATGTCCTTGCCATCGTTGATGATGAAAGCGAGCTCACCTATTATGAGATAAAGGTCCAGAGCCTTCCGTCTGTTTCGACTAAAGTCATCCTGCCGCGTTTGAGAGGCGTCCTTGTCGGAAAATCAGCAATCATTCACCCATCTCCGGAAGAGAGGGCACCTCTTGCGTCCTTTGGGATGGCTCTCGATGACGAGCGTCTGATCCTCTCCCCTTTTGAGATCATTTACCTGGCCCGGACAGGGGTGCTCTCCTTATGGAATCAAGAAGGGGAAGTAGTGCCCGAACGGTTTTACTCGACGGTTGCCAGGCAGGACAATGAGTCTGCTCAGAAAGCATCGGTGTATACCAACCTGAGGCAGGAGGGATATATCCCCAGAACCGGCTATAAATTCGGGCATCATTTCAGGGTATACTCGGGGTTGAAGCCCCACTCCGAGATGCTTGTGCATGCCGTTGCAGCGGAGGACAGGGTCCCGATGAGCACTATCTCCCGTTCCGTCCGCCTCGCCCATAGCGTGAAAAAGAAGATGTTGTTTGCAGCAGAAGATACTACAGGAATCCAATACGTCGAATTTGCCCGGATCAAATTGTGAGCGTGGTGCATGGAAGCGATAAATCCCTGGTCAAGCCAGCCATCGGTTGATGTGGAGAAGCTCTTTACCGACTTTGGCATCGAGCCGATCGAAAATGTACTGAATCTGCTCCCCGAAATACCCTATTTCATGAAAAGGCGTATCGTTATCGGGCACCGCGATTACCGGCAGATCGCCGGGTGTATCAGTGAAAACAGACCATTTCATGTCCTCACCGGGTTCATGCCTTCCGGCCACCCCCATCTGGGCCACCTGATGGTGATGAAGGAGGTGGTCTGGCACGTGCAGCAGGGGGGCAACGGGTATGTCGCCATCGCTGACCGCGAAGCCCATGCAGTGCGGGATATCTCCTGGGAGAAGTGTGACGGGTTTGGCAGGGAGTATCTTGCATGTCTCTATGCCCTGGGTTTTGAGGGGAAGACGTATTTCCAGAGCAGGAATGACCGGCTCAAGGATCTTGCCTTCGAGGCCGCAACCAAGGTAAATTTCTCTGAACTTTCGGCGATATATGGATTTGGCGCCGATACCGACCTCGCCCATGCAGAGAGTGTCATCACCCAGGTCGCTGACATCCTTTTCCCTCAGGTTGACCGGGAGCCGGCTCCAACCGTAGTTCCCGTCGGGATTGACCAGGACCCGCACCTCCGCCTGGCACGGGGAATAGCCCATAAAATGCGCATGTTTACCGTGGAGGAGCGGGACGGGTATATCAGTGTCCGGTCCAAGAATGCCCCGGAAGCTGCGCTCCACGCGGTGAAATCGGCGTTTCCGCACGCCAAAAAATATGAAGGTCACGTTGATATTAAGGGAGCACTATGTGCTGATGTTGCCGCCCGAGTCCGCGAAATTGAACGGGCATGCGGCGGACCTGCATTTTATACCCCCTCGTCCACGTACCACATCTTCATGCCTGGCCTCACCGGAGGGAAGATGTCTTCGAGCATCCCGGAGAGCACTATCTCGTTCAGTGAGCCGGAAGCGGTCATACGAAAGAAGGTGATGAACGGAATCACCGGCGGAAGGATGACGCTTGAAGAGCAGAAGCGGCTTGGCGGTGAACCTGACAGGTGCTCACTCTACCTCCTCAACCTCTTTCACATGGTGACGGATGATCCGGAACTGGCGGAGATCAGGAGAAAGTGCATGGCCGGCGAAGTCACCTGCGGGCAGTGCAAGAAGGATACTGCCGAACGGGTGATGGCCTTCATGAAAGACTTCCGGGAGAAGATGGACTCATGTGCCGACATGATAAGGGTGTGACATGGCTGATCTGACACAAAATGAGAAACGGTTGCTTGTAGTGCTTGAGAAGGAGAAGAAGGCAGAAGCGCCCCGTCTTGCCAGCATGCTTGGGGCAACTCCGGAGGCAGTGGTGCAGTGGGCTCACCTTGCACAGGAAAAGGGACTTGTCACGACCGAGCGGATCGTTGGCAGGGAGTATCTCTACACGGATGAGGGACGGGGGTATCTCGAACACGGCCTCCCTGAGTACACACTCCTCCATCTCATCGGGGAAGGTACAACGGTTGACGATCTCCGGAAGCACGAAGCATTTAAAATCGGGTTTGGCCAGACTGCGGAAGAAAGGGCTCATCAGGGTTGAAGGCACGGCCGTTGAGAAGACACCAGGAGCTTCCACGAAAGCAGATGAAGATGCCCTGAAAGACCCATCCGCAGAGGACGCAAGGACAAAGGAGCTTATCAAGAGGGGGATCCTGGCGGTGTCGGAGACGGTCCAGTACCTGGTCGCCGTTACCCCTGAAGGGCTCCGTCTCACGAAAAACGGTATCGACTTCCGGGAGGAGACCGGCACTCTCACCCGCGACCAGATCATATCGGGCGGGTGGAAGAGCCAAAATCTGAGGCGATACGATGTTTCGAAGTTGCCGCGGAAGGTATTTCCCGGCAAGATCCATCCCTATCAGCGGATCATAGGAGAGATGCGGGAGATCCTCCTTTCCATGGGATTCGAGGAACTCTATGGCAACATCGTGCAACAGTCTTTCTGGAACTTCGATGCCCTCTTCCAGCCACAGGATCACCCGGCCCGTGAGATGCAGGACACGTTCTATCTCCGCGAGACGCTTCCGCTCCCTGACGGATATGAAAAGGTGAAGGCGATGCATGAGTATGGCGGGGACACCTCATCGACCGGGTGGGGCGGGGTCTGGAAAGAGGACAAGGCGGAGCAGTGCGTGCTGCGGACCCATACCACGAGCATATCGATCCAGCACCTTGCCGCACACCCAAATCCCCCTGTAAAGGCCTTCTGCATAGGCAGGGTCTACCGGCGCGAGACTATAGATCCGACTCACCTTGCAGAATTCGAGCAGCTCGAAGGAGTGGTCATGGATGAAGGAGTCACTTTCGGCAACCTGCTCGGGATACTCCGCGAGTTCTACAATCGTATGGGCTTTAAGGGAGTGCGGTTCAAGCCATCGTACTATCCCTACACCGAACCGAGCCTTGATGCCGAGGTATTTATTGAGGGCATTGGCTGGATCGAGATGGGGGGTGCCGGTATCTTCCGTGAAGAGGTCACTGAACCGCTCGGCATCAGGTATCCTGTCCTTGCATGGGGACTCGGGGTGAGCAGGATAGCGATGCTCAGCCTGGACCTGAAAGATCTTCGTTCTCTCCACCAGAGCGATATAGATTTTCTCCGGCAAACCCCCATTCTCCGCCGAAAAACCGGAGGGATCTGATATGGCGGTCATTACCCTCCCCTACCGGTATCTGGAGCGACTTACCCGCACCGATAAAAAGACGATCCTCGATAAGATCGCTTTTATCGGATCCGATGTGGAACGGGTCGAGGAGGACCATGCGGACGTGGAGTTCTTCCCGGACCGGCCGGATCTCTTCTCCCCCGAAGGGGTCGCCCGTGCTATGCGGGGTTATCTTGGAATAGAGACGGGGCTGCCTTCCTATACGGTCAGTCCCTCCGGAATACAGTTCAGTGTGGATCCCGCCCTGGCAGACATCCGCCCTGTGCTTGGTGCGGCAGTCATCCGGGGGGTCTCTTTTGATGACGAATCGATACAGAGCATCATGTCCCTTCAGGAGTCTCTCCATTGGGCCGTTGGCAGGGGCAGGAGCAAGGTGGCGATAGGGATCCATGATCTGGATACGGTCAGACCCCCGTTCCACTACATCGCCTCCCCGCGGAGCAGGAAGTTCGTCCCGCTCGATTATACCGAAGCGATGACGATGGATGAGATCCTCGAGAAGCACCCGAAAGGCAGGGACTATGCGAAGATAGTACGGGATTTCCCACTCTTCCCGTTAATTGTGGATGCGGACGACCATGTCCTCTCTTTCCCCCCGATTATCAATGGTGAGCGGACAAGGGTGACTATCGATACAAAAAATATCCTTCTTGATACGACCGGCACTGATAAGAAGGCTGTTGGAGTCGCCGTCAACATCATCTGTGCTGCCATGGCAGAGGGAGGAGCGACGATTGAAAGTGTGGGTATAGGCGGGGTGCAGACTCCCACACTTGCCCCTGCGGAGCGTATCGTGAGCGTTTCAGAGTGTTCCCGGCTTCTCGGTGCAGAGCTGACCGCAGCAACGATGGCGGTTCTCCTCCAGAAGATGCGCTTTGGTGCAGAACCGGCCGGGGCGGACCGGGTGAAGGTGCAGGTGCCCTGTTACCGGGCTGATATCATGCATGACTGGGACCTTTTCGAGGACGTGGCTATAGCGTTTGGCTATGACCGGCTCGAGGACCTTCCGCCAAAAACCTACACCGTGGGAAAACCCCACCCGCTACAGGTCAATGCTGCTCTCATCCGCGAGGTGTTCTGCGGCCTGGGCTATTTCGAGGTGATGCCGTTCACGCTGACAAACGAAGAGATCCTCTATAAGAGGATGCAGCGGACGGAACGACCGGGAGTCCTTCGTGTCATCCATCCGATAAGCACCGAAAACACGGTCGTCAGGACCGACCTCCTGCCGTTATTGCTCGAGTTCCTTGCCCTGAACCGGCACCGGGAGCTCCCGCAACGCCTCTTCGCGGTAGGGGACATTGTTGACTCCTGCCTCATCCACCAGCAGGCAGCAGGGGTCAGTACCCATCCTGAAGCGGACTTTCTCAGAAGCGTATGCATCCGCTGATGCGGTACTCCACGAGCTATCTCTCGATTATCGTGCAGAGGAATCGGCCGACCCGGCATTCATTGAAGGGCGCCGGGCTGATATAATCGTCGCCGGCAAAAAAATAGGGGTCTTTGGAGAGGTCCATCCCGCAGTGCTGAACGGGTTTACGCTCGAACATCCCGTTGCTGCGTTTGAGATCGATCTCAGAGCCGTACCGGGATACCTCGGGATGCCAGGTACTCCTTGACCTGGCGCACGGTATACTCGCCATAATGGAACACGCTTGCCGCAAGGCAGGCATCTGCTTTTCCTTCGACAAATCCGCTATAGAAATGTTCAAGCGTACCGACTCCCCCGCTGGCGATGACGGGGATCCCGACTTCTTCCGATATTGCCCTTGTGACCGGGATATCAAAACCATGTTTTGTCCCATCCGTCTCCATGCTGGTGAGCAGGATCTCTCCGGCACCCCTCTGTTCTGCATCACGGGCCCATGCCACCGCATCGATTCCGGTGGGTTTACCCCCGCCATAGATCACGACCTCGTACCAGCAGACCGAACCGTCGGGGAGTTGGATCATGGTCGCATCAGGATTTGCCGAGTAATTTCGGCGTACATCCTCTGCAAGCACAATGCATTGTGTCCCAAACCGCGAACTTCCTTTATTGATCAGGGGGGGATCGAGGACCGCGCTGGTATTGATACTCACCTTGTCTGCCCCTGCCCTGAGGATCTGCTGGATGTCATCGACTGAGCGTATCCCTCCGCCGACAGTAAGAGGAAGAAAGAGCTGGTCAGCCGCACGGCTGATCACCTCAAGTATGGTACCCCGCCCCTCTTTTGAAGCAGTGATATCAAGGAACACTACCTCGTCTGCACCTTGTTCGTTATACCGCTGTGCAAGCTCGACCGGGTCTCCCGCATCCCTGAGTGAAAGGAAATGGGTCCCTTTCACCACGCGGCCATCCTTGAGATCGAGACAGGGAATTATCCTCCTTGTCAATGTCATACACCCAAGCGTCTCTCTCGCCCTGCTCATCATACTTTTCACCCGTTTTTCGTAACAGTTTATCTGATAGGCGGGGGAACGTATAGGACAGGAATACACGAAAGGGAGACCTGGGAAACTGGATCCAGTGTCCCTGACGGGGGAGTGAACGATGAATACGGGAATGCAGAAGATAGAATGGGCACGCCAGTACATGCCAGTGCTGGCTGCAATCAGGAAACGGTTCTTAAAGGAACGACCCCTTGAAGGGATCAGGATTGGGATGGCCCTTCACGTAGAGGCCAAAACCGCAAACCTGGTAGCCACACTCGTAGATGGGGGCGGACAGGTCTTCATCACCGGGTGTAACCCTCTCTCCACGCAGGATGATGTCGCACTTGCCCTCAATGCCATGGAGGGGGTCGAATGTTATGCAAAACGGGGCGCCTCCGTTGGGGAGTACTATGCCGCTCTTGACAGGGTACTTGATGCAAAGCCGGTTATCACCGTCGATGACGGGATGGACCTCATCCACCGGATACATACGGAAAGGACCGATCTGATCCCCACCGTTATCGGTGGCTGCGAAGAGACCACGACCGGAGTGCACCGGCTCCGTGCCATGGCACTGGACAAGCAGCTCAAATTTCCTGTTATTGCAGTCAATGACACCCCCATGAAACGATTCTTTGACAATGTTCATGGCACCGGAGAGAGTGCTCTTACTGCGATCATGGTGACCACGAATGTACTTATGGCAGGAAAATGTGTCGTGGTTGCAGGCTATGGATTCTGCGGCAGGGGCCTTGCACGGAAGCTGCATGGTCTCGGGGCCCGCGTGGTCGTTACCGAAATTGATCCGCGGCGGGCACTTGAAGCCTATATGGACGGTTTTCTCGTCATGCCCATGGAAGATGCAGCAAAAATAGGTGAGATATTCATCACCACCACGGGGAACACGTCCGTGATTGCCGGCCATCATATCTCTGTGATGCGGGACGGCGTTCTCCTTGCCAATGCAGGGCATTTCAATGTCGAGATTGACGTACAATGGCTTGAGGGGCATGCAGACCGGGTCGAGAGGCGGGATGGAATTGACAGTTACCAGGTAGGGAAAAAAGCGGTGCATGTGCTCGCCGAGGGGAGGCTCGTCAATCTGGCCACTCCGAAGGGGATGGGCCATCCCGTAGAAGTGATGGACCTGAGTTTTGCCCTCCAGGCTCTTTCAGCACTCTATATCGCAGAACACGGGGCAGGGCTCAGTCCAGGGGTGTATCCTGTTCCAGAAGCAATCGATGAAGAAGTCGCCCGGACGAAGCTCATTGCCCTCGGGATCACCATAGATGTGCTCACTCCCGAACAGGAGCACTACATGGGGAGCTGGAACATAGGGACGTGAAAACGCCCGCATCTCATGCCAGGAGCCTTGCCCTGTCCCCATACAGGTATTCCTGTGCATAGCCGGCAAACGGTCCGAAATATTCCCTTCCCTTCCGGCTCATCTGCTCATATCCCCCCTTTTCTGCGGCGCCGTAATAGCGCTGCATGATCCGTGCGATCCAGACATCCACAGGGAATGCCTCGTATTTATGGAATGCAAAAAGGAGGACGCAATCGGCAACTTTTGGTCCCACACCCCTATACTGCATCAGATCCTTACGTGCCTGATCGTAGTTGAGTGCATGGATCCGGTCCACCCACCCGGGATCAGCGGCTATCTCGCGGGCTGTTGCACAAAGGTAGGGTGCACGATAGCCGAGGCTGCATCGCGAGAGATCGCAGAGAGAGGAATCTGCCAGTGCTTCAGCCGAAGGAAATGAGTAATACCCCGATTCCGGACCCAGGGAAACGGGTTCTCCAAACGTTTCCGAGAGAAGGGCGATCTTTCTCTTGATGCCTGGAATATTTGCATACGTTGCACAGATGTAGGATGCAAGGCATTCCCATGGTGGCTGGTTCACCAGCTGCAGTCCTCTGCAGTTGGTGACAGCTCCATGGATGACCGGGTCGCGGTCAATGGAATCGAGAATGAAACAGAGATCGGTATCAAGCCCGAAATACTCGCGTATCCGCTCGATTGAAGTTCCCTCAAAGAAGAGGGTTCGTCTTGTCTGGCGGATCCTGATCATCTCCCTTCCCACCACCCCTGTCCACCAGTCCCCGTTCTTCTCCCATCTGAAGACCTGACCGCACCCGAGGGTGAGATCAAGCGAGAAAGGTCTGTTTTCCGGCAGAGCGATGCGCAGCATGGATACAGGAGTATGTACTCTTCAGAAGGTAAGAGGTATCGGAACTCCCCCCGGGTGACGAATACCGGAATGTTCGAAACATGAGAAGGGTCAGAATTATTGCATCATCCAGGTCTCTTTCACCCTGCATTACGTATCCTTTTAACCCAATGGTACAGATGTTCTGGTATGGAACTGATGGATACATTACGTGTTTTTCTTGAGAATGGCGAGGACTGGGAACGCAAATTGACATCGATCCGGGGGGTCACCATTCTGAAACTGCCCCAGACAAAATCGAGACCTGCATCCCTGGCCATAGAGCTGAATCCCCTGACCGAAAAGGGAACCCCGATGAAGAAGAAAGGAGTGATGATCATGGGGCCTTCGGAACTGAAAGCATTCAGGGAGCTCTTCAATAGTGAAAAGGTTGAGGTCCTCATCACTTCTATCGAGTCGGTTGCACCGGCGCGAAAAGGGGGAAAAGGCGAGGAAGGGGATGTCCTCCAGGTCTGAGCTGCTCCTATCCCGGCTCTTTTTCCTGGCTATTCCCTGGAATAGTCATATATCCCCTCAAGTGTAAAATGAGAGTCAATGCAAAATGAAAATCATGGAAGAGTGAGCAGGCCCGTGGGGAGAACGAAACCAGACCGTGTCCATATCGGGTTTCTACTGGCTGTTTTTGCTGCTCTGGCTGCCCTGGTGTTCCTTGCAGGATGCGTGACTGATACCCAGGAACCGGGCGATTCTCCTTCCCCCCCAATACTTGTGGTAGAATACACGCGAACCGGGGGAATTGCCGCTTTTAATGACAGGCTTGTGGTCTTTGAAAATGGACAGGCTGTGTATTCACGGGGTAACAAAACCGGGGTTTTTACGGTCCCGCCTGCCTCAGATCTCGGAGCTCCAGACCCTTCTTCTGAATGCAAATTTTTCCTCTCTTGCACCATCGTATCCGGCACCTGCTCAAGGGGCTGATTATTTCTCCTACACGATCACTTACCAGGGGAAGACCATCACTACAGAAACAGGGGGAGTGCCGGATGCTCTTCTTGCGGTAATCGGGCGTCTTGATGCACTCCTGGCTGAATCTGCTCCAATCTCCTGATACCTGTCCTCTCTTTTTTGGCTCTTCTCTCCCTGGTGTGGGGAAGATTGATGAACCGGATACATTTTGCGGGGGCTGACCTCCCCCACACCGCCCATGGGTGCTACACGCCGCCGGCCCTAAAAGGACGCCCCGGCTGCGGTTTTAATGACTGAATTGGCATCCCAGAGAACAACCTCGATTTTAATCTCCCCACACAAAACAGCGACGATGCCTTTTTTCCGGGTGTAGTGACGTTTCATCCGCCAGATTTTCCTCCAATGGGCAGATCCCCTGGTCGAACGCCGCTTCCAGGATTCTCGCCTTCGGCGTATCTCTCTGCCACGGTGGCGTTCCCTGGCGGGGCGATAGGGCGCAATAACGCAGTCATTCATTTTTTCTTCATTCGAATTCTCCCCTGCAGAAGAAGGGGAGATGTCCGGCTCAGAGATGCACATGCGGGCTATGAAATCCCCGCTCGGATCCGCAGATCCTCCAGGTACAAAATCGTGATGAAATGCGACATTGCCTCCCTTTCGCGTATTCTTTTAAATGAGGAAAAAAATAAAAAGCGGGGGAGTGAGGGGATACCTATTCCTTATACATACAGGACTGCACGTCATGCCCTATGCGTCCGATTGCATCTGCCCTGCAGCGCTGGCAGTGCCGCATCTGCTTCACGTATTTTGAACACTCGTCCTGCATCTTTCTCTTCATCTCGGGAGTTGGCGGGGCTATATCGGCAAATTTGTACTGGGCAATCAGAGGAATGACATTGAAGGTATAGACTCCCATCTCACCCACCTTCTTTGCGATTTCAGGAATATGCTCCTCGTTAATACCGGGGATATAGACCGTATTGATCTTGACGATCATGTGGCGCTCAATTGCCATCTCAATTCCTTTCAACTGGTTCTCAAGAAGGATTTTTGCACCTTCCAGACCGGTATACCTCTTTCCCTTATAATCGATAAACTGGTAGATCTTCGCCCCTATCTCTGGATCGATTGCATTCAGTGTGACGGTGACATTTCCCACGTCATACTTGTGGAGAAGGTCTATTTTGTCGGGAAGCAGGAGACCGTTCGTGCTGATGCATTTAATCAGGTTTGGAAATTCCTCGTGGAGCTGGCGGAGGGTTTCAAAGGTGCCTTCATTGGCGAGCGGCTCTCCAGGACCGGCGATGCCGATGACTTTGATATAATTGAATTTCTCCATCACCTTCCGGACCATGGCAATGGACTCATCAGGGTTCAGCACCTTGGTCGTAACCCCTGGGCGGCTCTCATTCACGCAGTCAAAATCCCGGATACAATAGTTGCACTGAATATTGCATTTGGGAGCAACCGGGACATGGCATCTCCCGAATGCGTGGCATGCCTGTTCTGAAAAACACGGGTGCTCCTTGATCCTCCGCAGTTGGTCGGGATCCCATTTTACTTTCCTGCCGGCAACCTCAGACTTCTCTGTATCCGTCGTCTGTCATGATGCCCACTGATACCATTGTAGTTCGTGCTCATCCCAATAAAAAGGATGTGATGGGGACATTTCAGGATGAATCCTGATTCATTTTCCCAAGGCAAGGGTTTCGTCTCGTCACGGTACTGTTTTTTGGCATTCCGATAGCATTCCTTATACCGAATTACGGGCGATCATATACTATGAAAAGCGAAAATGCTTCAGAAGGAGGCAGGATGCCCGGGCTCTGGCTGACTGCTGCTCTGATCCTCTGTGGTATTCTCATGTTCACCGCAGGGTGTACGCAGAGCGGAGTGAAAACAGGTGACACCGTCAGGGTGAATTACACCGCATCATTTCAGGATGGGACGGTATTTGATACCAACGTAAACAGCGCCCCCTTTGAATTCACCGTTGGCAAGGGACAAGTGATTTCCGGGTTTGATGAAGCAGTAATCGGGATGGCTCCCGGCATGTCAAAAAAAGTCACCATTCCTCCTGAAAAAGGGTATGGCATTCATAACACCTCCATGGTTTTCAGAGAAAATCTGGAGGAGGTCAATGCATTTTTACAGGACCAGCAGTCTCAGGGTAATCTTTTTATGGTCCAGTATCCTGGAATCGGGACTGTCTACAGCTGGATGTATCCTGATGGAACTCGTGGATATATGCGGTTGACAAACAGCACTGATACGATGGTAACAGTAGATTTAAACAATCCGCTTGCTGGCAAGACCCTGGTATTTGATATAAAGCTCGTCGAGATTGTTCAGTAGAAGGCATAAAAGGGAGCGCGGTGCAAGAATATGCGCCCGATATCATAAGCGGTCAATATCAGGGAAGGAAGGGTCAGACTCTTCTCTCCCTGCCTGATTCGATCTGGCAGGAGATGCCGGGAAATTTTATAATTGTTGATAAGAGCTCCGATTGGAATAATCTGTTTGATTTTGAGCGGATTTTATTCTTTAAGCCTTTAAAGAGGGGAAAAAGGATCGATGGTGGGCGTAACCTGCCCGATTCAATCCGATACCTTTTTTATCAGAATGTAATATTTCAAATTGGTGTACCGAACAACCGCCCCGTCATTGCTTATGCCTGGAGTACTGCCAATATAGATGCCACCTTGATTGTTTAGTGCTTTTCCGGGCAGGCATCGCCCGCGGAATCGGTGCACCAAAAAATGGATTTTATTTTGTTCTATATAAACTATTCGGTTAAATTCTCAATTTTTGGCGATATTTTTGATGGCGTCAGCCATATAGCACTTCTTTGCGAGAAACAGCCCTGTATTCAACTTAAAAAATTTAAACCCCAATTAAGGCTTATTAAATAAAAATAACCGCTATAATGAGTTTATTGGAAATCTCCGTTTCCATGCTCCAATCAACACCGCTCCGCAGCACACGTGCCCGATTCGGCTATGAACGCATAAAACGGGATCATTTTACGGTCAAAAAAAGGGGGGGTGCCGCACTGGTTGTGGCGTGGCTCCCATCACGTATGTGCATCTGCTATTTTTTTCTCTGAGTGCACTATGGGGGTATAACCCCCAGGAGAGGGAGTACTTGTTTGAGAGAGTTCTGATACGCGGTATCAGGACACCTCATGAAAGGAATGGCAAGGCACAAGACTCCAATCCGAATAATCTCGTTTTGAAAAAGGATGGGCTCGAGGAGATTCGAACTCCTGACCTCCGCCGTGTAAGGGCGACGTCATAACCAGCTAGACCACGAGCCCGGTAAGCCTGTACTGATTCGACGGTAACCATATTAAAATTGCTGACTCCCATTGCGCGAACCGGTGGGAACAGAACCCCGGCGAGTACAGGAATTATACGGCGTGGAAGTTACCGCTCTCCGGCTTATGTGACTCTGGATATCGTTTGTCTGCACATTCCCTGCTTCAAAAACAGGTACAGGAATGCTCTGGGTATAATCCCTGCAAGGGCTGTTACCCGTCATTTCCTGAAGTCTGCAACGATCTCCGAGCGGGTCAGCAGGACACCCCTCACCTTCATCGTCCAATCAGAGTTCGTGATTGCGGTGAGGATGAGCCCTGGGAAGAGTGATTCGACCTCTTCTCTCGAAAAATAATGGGTAGAGACCCCCTCCCCTCTCCGGTAGGTATTGGGTTCTGTGAGAATTCCCCTGCCGTTCCTGAAATCCCGGACGGAAAAGACCCGGAGGAAGACTCTTCCCCCAGGGATGAGGATCCTTTCTATTTCTGACGCAACCAATCTTCTTCCCTTTCCTGGTATATGCCCGAGAAGGTGATAGAGGAACACTGCGTCAAAGCTCTCCCTCTGAAAAGGCAGGGCGCAGGCATCAGCCTGCAGGAACCTCACTTTATGCAGAATCTGATGACCCGAACTGATCCGGATTGCTTCCCCGGAAAAATCGGTAGCAACAATATCCCATCCCCTGCCGGCCATGGCCAGAAGCGACTTTCCATCCCCACACCCGACCTCAAGAACCCTGGTCCCCTCCGGAAGTGAGGGAAGATCCCGGGGGGCGCCGCCATACTTCCTCCCGCCTCTCCGATACCCCAGATCCCAGGCTGCCCTCATGGAATCGGGGCAACTCTGCGGCATGAAAACAAAAAAGGAGACAATTCAGATGAGTCCGAATGATTTCAAGGTAACATCCGGGTTCACCGCACCACAGTGGTATACCACGCCTTCGGTAAGTTCGTTGATGACCACTTCTGCCGGGGAAAATAGCGAGGTATCTATCTTGTAGAAGTCGAACTGAGCCTCCTTGAATATTTCATAGAACGGCTTTCCATACCCTTTTGACTTGTTGCTCGGGATCTTCTCAAGATACTCCTTGATTTCCGGGGCCTTCATGGTGAGCATAATCCTCCCATGATAGATCGTGGCATCATTGGTGGTCCCCATCGCCCTGGTTGCATCTTTCTTTACCGGGGGGACTGGAGCTGTGCCAAATCCTGCGACTATCTTTTTTGTGTCAAAACCAAGCTCGTTCAGCTTGTAGACTGCCGTCTCGACGCACCTGCCCGCAACCTGGATGGAACCGACGAGGGATGCGGTAGGGGCAACGACGGCACACATATTTGCCACGTCGACCTGGCACTCCTCAGCGATCTTTTCCATCACTCCTCCGTTGGGGAGGTGATCGCTCTCAAGTGCTATGATTGCCGAGTCAAAATCATCCTCGTATTCGATCACCTCGTAGGTGTGTTTTGGCTTGAGAGAGAGTGCCCGGGCCGGGCCGCTGCCCATAGCAAAATAATTATTCTGCTTGATCGTCCACCCTGCTTTCTGGGCCCCAAGGCAGGATATCGAGGGATAGTCAGTAAAGACATCGATGAACGAGACCGGGAACTCCTTGATATGACCCATCCTGAAGTTTACTTCCCCAAGTCCACCCATGCAGATCTCGGTAAATGCCCTCCCGGCAGCATATCCTCCCCGCGTACTTACTCCGCAGTCAACAATCCGTGCGCCGTTATCCAGTTCATGGTATGCAGCATTGAATTCTTCGGCATATTCTGCCAGGTTTTCAAAAATTTCGAGAGCTAATTCATTCACACTGAGCACGTGGAATACCCCCTTTACCATAAGAGATGGTTGCCAAAGAGATAAGATTTTTCAAATGATTCGTTTTGTCCATCTCCTCATCCGAGATATTCGATTATTTTTGCCGGATCATAGCGGAGGCTGATCACCCGGGTCCTTCCTTTCCCGTCGCGGTACTGGAGGTTGATAAGCCGCATGGCATCGAATTTCCTGTATGATCTCATAATAGCGGGTGTACCCTATCGGCATGGACTCCCTGACCGCCTTGTATACCTCACCTGCATTCATCCCGGTATCGTGCATGCTGTGCACTGCAAGAACCCGCAGGACTGCCCGTTCCTCGTCTTTCAGGGACTTTACCGAGAAGGAGAGGTGGAGATACTTCGAGACCGTATATGCCCGGCAGATATCCTCCTTTTCGATAACACGTCCAGCCCTCCTTTCAGTATTCAGGGCTGCCCTTTTGAGAAGATCGATCCCTACCCGGAGATCCCCGGACTTCTGTGTCTGTTCAACCAGGAGGGAGAACATCTCCTCCGGGAGACACCCGGGATACAGCCCCTGCATCACGCGTTCCCTCATAATCTCCCGCACCTCATCCCCGCTGTAGGGAGGAAAATAGATCTCCGAAGGACGGAATACCGAAGAGACCCGTGCATCCACCGCCTGCAAGAGGTCTACATCCATGTCACTGATGATCACGATTACGCCTATCCGGGTCCCGGGATATGCCTCATGGGACCGGAGGAGCGAGTAGAGGACCCGGTTCATCTCGTTCTCGTAGAGGAGGTAGTTCGCATCGTCAAGTGCAATAAGGAGCACAATCTCCTCCTTCATCAGAAGCCGGGCGATCGCATCGAAAACCTGTTTGAATGAGGTGCCTGAGGCAGGAGGGAGGTGGCCTGAGAGCTTCCTGTAAATCTGGGAGAATATTGCAAACTTGGTGTTGTCTATCTGGCAGTTGATATGGATCGGCACGAGTTTCTTTGTCGTCTCCTCAATCTCTGAAAAGAGCTTCCTGACGCTCGAGGTCTTTCCCGTTCCCGGGAGGCCTCTGCAGATCGTATTCAGGGGACGGCCTCCCCGGAGCCCGGGACGGATTTGGAATGCCAGTTCACGCATCTGGCTCTCCCTGTGGTTGAACTGTTCGGGTACATAATCGATCTCAAAGACCTCCGGGTCACGAAAGAGCGTCTCATCCCACATGAGGAGGTTCTTCTTCATCGGTGTTACCTTACCTTCGTGTCGATCTGCAGATTTTTCATGCAAACCCTGCACAACGTCCTGCTGGCAAAGATCTGACTCATCTTCTGTTCTGCGGGGCTCACTGGTGCACTGCATGATTCACAGGTTGCCGCTGGTACTGCCAGGGGATCCGCAGTCGGTGCATCTGCAGATACCAATGGCTTTTCAGGAGATCCGGGACCAGCAGGCGGTTTTTGTCCCTGGTCATCCAGGACAGGAGAGGGCAGGATCCCCACAGATCCGTGCACCTGTGCGACAGTGTCACCAGATTCCGGAAACACGCGCTTCCGGTAACTGTTGACACGTTCAGCCGTTGCGGGGTCATTCCTCCCAAACCTGCCAAGGATGGTGTCAAGAAACCGGGAGAGGTTTTCCGCATCTTGCGGGGTGTCCACTTCACCGCTCACCTCAAGGCGCAGGTTCTCGTAGTGTTCCAGGTTCACGGTAACCCCAATAGTGAGGGTCTTCTGGCCGCCCATGAGATCATATTCTCCACCCCTTCTGATATGGTTTATGATACAGGGGGCAGGGAAGGTTATGAGAAGAGGAGAGGGAGGAACCGGTGGGCATCGATCGTGCCATACCCCCCGCGTGACCCCTCTTTTTCTGAAAAAGCCCGGGTCGCATCGGAGCCTTTCCCCCAGATTGCAAACGGCACAGGGTCCGCGGTATGGGTTTTGATCTTCACCGGGGTAGGGTGGTCGGGCAGTACTGCGATGATACCTTGAAACTCTTTCATAATCGTTCCGACAAGCTCATCCACCCGTTCGATTGCACTCACCTTGTCAGAAACACTTCCGAGGTGGCCGGCTTCATCCGGGGCCTCGATATGTACATACACAAAATCGAGGCGCTGTATGGCATCCAGTGCAAATGCGGCCTTCGCCTGGTAATCGGTGTCCAGGTACCCTGTTGCTCCGGGAACCCGGATCACCTCCATCCCCGCAAGCCTTGCAATGCCCTGGAGCAGGTCCACTGCAGAGATAACCCCCCCCTCCTTCCCAAAAAGGCTCCGGAACGGGGTGAGGATCGGCTTCTTCCCTCCGCTCCATGGCCATATCTGGGTCGCAGGGGGCAGCTCCATTTGAGATCCTTGCCAGGTTCACCGGGTGGTCTGAAAAGACGTTCCTGCTTTTTTCCATGCTATTCAGGAGCACCCCCGCGTCCATCCCTGCCGGCAGATAGGGATCGACCTGCTCACCGACAATATCATGGGGGGGATACGTTTTTGCCCCTTTCCCGCCCCGAACGACAAGAATATTCCTGTAGGAGATCCCGGGATAGAGCGGGACTGAGGGAAGGTGCTCGGAAAGTGTGGCAAAGAGTTGTTTTCCCTCCCCGCTCGAGATATGTCCTGCAGAGAAGTCGGCCATCACCCCCTCTCGGATTGTCACAAGATTGCACCGGTAGGCAATATCATCCGGGGCCAGGTCAATTCCCATGCTCGCGGCTTCGAGTGGGCCTCTCGCGGTATAGCAGGAGCGTGGGTCGTAACCGAGGATCCCGAGGTTGGCGATATCGCTCCCTGCTTTGTACCCTTCCGGGATTGTCCGGAGCCTCCCCATCATTCCTTCCCGGGCGATCCGGTCCATGTGAGGGGTCCTGGCGAATTCAAGCGGCGTCCTCCCCCCGAGTTCTGCCAGCGGTTCATCCGCCATTCCATCGCCAAGAATTACAATATATTTCATGCTATTGCCTCAAACTGGATCATGATAATTCTGTGCAGGTATCCATTTAATCATCATATCATGGCACGGACAGCATCGTGTACGCTCTCGGCCGACCCGCGTTTCGGGGACCAGCCGAGCTGTTTGATCCGGTCAATGGCAAGCTGCATCTTCGGCACGTCCCCTGCCCATCCCCGAATACCTCCTGTATAGTAATGGGTGACGTTGCGGAGCCCCATCTCCTCGCATACGATCTGTGCTATGGTGGTCACATTCACCCAGTCTTCCGAGCCGATATTGAAGACGTTATACCGGTCATGTGCCCGTGCAGCGGCAAAGAGCATTGCATCGATGCATTCATCGACAAGAAGGTAGGATTTGCTCTGTGTGCCGTCCCCGAGAATCTCGATCTCGTGGGGATTTTTCCGGAGTTTCCCGATGAAATCATGGATTACTCCGTGGCCGCTCCGTGATCCGATGATATTGGCAAACCTGTACACCCACGCCTTCATCCCGTAGGTATGGCAATAGGAGGCGATGAGTGCCTCACAGGCAAGTTTGCTCGCCCCGTAGACAGAGATGGGCTCGAGCGGGGCATACTCTTCGCTTGTGGGGAGTGTCCTGGCATCGCCATAGACTGTTGAGGTGGAGGTAAAGAGGATCTCTGAAGCAGACCCGTCCCTCATCGCTTCAAGCACCCTGAACGTTGCCACAATATTATTCCGGATCTGGGATTCCGGAGAGACAGAACTCTTACGCACATCGGGATCCGCAGCAAGGTGCCAGATCCGCTCTGCTCCCTCCATCTCCTGTTGCCATCCGTCACAGAGGAGGTCGCATGGCAGCAGGTGTACGGTACCCGCAGCAAGATGACCGGCCAGGTGATCCCGTGACCCTGCGCAGAGTGAATCTATCACCACAACGCGTTCACCCTGTGCTACCAGTGCATCTACAAGATGGGAGCCGATGAATCCGGCCCCCCCAGTCACCACGCACACCATTATAACCTAATATCTCTCTTGCGCTATAGGATTACTGTTATGTACATCGGGATCGATCATGGTACGAGTGCCATACGGTTCTCTGCCGGAGACAAATATTTCAAGATCACGAGGGAGGAGGCACGGGACTTCAGGTGGCAGGACCTCGGAAGGCTCTGTCCCCCTGAGGAGATCCGGGGGATCGCGCTCACCTATTCAATGGGTGATGGGATCAGCAAGATCACCCCGCTTGGGAGGGTAGAGGGTCGTGGTATCCTGAGCAGGGAAGGTGCCGGGAAGCATATCGGCGGGGGAACCCGGGTGTTTGACCAGATACGAGAGAGCAATCTCCCTGCTTTTCTTATTCCCGGGCTTCACAGGAACTCTCCTACTGATGCACGGTTCAGGGTGTACTCGCATCAGGCAAGCCCTGAAAAGATCGGCATTGCGTATCGCGTATCGGATGACCTCGGCAGGGATTTTATCGTATCAGATGTCTCTTCAAACACGGTCACCCTTCTCGTCAAGGATGGACAGATCGCCGGAGGGTTTGATGCCTGCATATTTGCACCGGGACTTGAACATGGGGCGCTGGACGTGGATGCGATCCGGAGGGTGGATGCAGCGATGAGCACAGCAAATGAGGCGTTCCTCCGGGCTGGTGTAAACTACACCCTCCCGGAAAGTGAGCGTCTCTCCGCTCTGGCATTATTCTCAGCGATGGAATGTGCTGCCCTGCTCCTGCTCAATCCGGGTGCCAGGATAGCGCTCGCGGGGTCTATAGCACCCCTCATCTCGCGTGAGGTTTCAGATCTCCTCGGATTGGAAGTGGCGATCTATGATGAGTGGTGTGCTTCGTCAGGCCTTGCCCTGATCGCAAAGGATATCTTCTCGGGAAAAAGGAAAATTCTTGGAATCAGTGTCGATAGGTAATTATGGAGTGGGGATAAATAAATCGACAACGCAGATGACGAAGGGTACCGCTTGCGGGGGTGGACACGGATGGGATTACCGAAAATTCAGGCACGGCATTGGAATAAGCCATCATTTGCGAAAATGGCCGATCAATTAAAACCTGGTGAGCCATTTGCAGCGGCTGAACCGTTAAAGAATCTGGTGCTGGCCATTTCCGCATTGGATGATATTGTAATCGTATCTTCATGCGGGGGTCAAAAAAAACCATGCGGGAAAAAAGAACAGGGCATTCAAGATGATTTTTTCGTATTGTTTTTTGTGAAACCGACACGGCAAGGGTTCCGCTCCCTGGGGACGATAGTTGAAGCGGCGAGCAATATCGATCCTGAAAATATCTGGGTCAAGGTAGATAATCTGACCGACAATCCTGATTTTATCGATTTTGATCTGCGGGGAACCAAGGGGGTGTCCCCCGACAAATTAGCAAAAGAGATTACGCATCTTCATGATATTTTTAAACACCCAAAAAAAACATGGCCCGTTCTTTCTGAAGAATACCAGGATATCATCCGCAGTGAAGCGGGCAGACAGGAAAAATGACCGATGTGGTGACTCCAAAGCGGCGGTTCTTCAATGAGACAGACCTCCTGTCACTGATCTATTCTCGTACATAGAACGGCTCTTCATTCCCCTCTTCACACGAAAAGAGCTCAATAACCGCTCACGGTGTATTTCATACCGGATCAGTCCCCTACAAACAGCGGCTTACACCAGGCAAGTCTGTTCGAGTTTATCATTATCAATCATGCTAGTTTTTTTATTTCTTCGTGACAAATAGATATCCGGAACTTCAGTATCGATGGTCGAACAACATTTTCGCAATTTGCAGTTGCGTCAGTTGACTGCAAATTCATCATGAAAGAGTACTACCAGGGATTTTCTTGAGAGAGTTACGTATCCATGGGAGGGGCGGGCAGGGCTCGGTTACTGCTGCAGGAGCTGATTGCCGTGGCCGCTTTTGAAGGTGGGATGCATGCGCAGGCATTTCCTGCGTTTGGTGTCGAACGGCGGGGAGCTCCTGTCCAGGCGTTTGTCCGGTTTGACAACAAAAAGATCCGGCTCCGCAGCCAGGTCTATGAACCGGACTACATCATCGTGCAGGATAGCACCCTGATCAAGGACGTCAACGTTTTTCAGGGGGTGAAAGAAGGGGGTATCGCCATTATTAATACAGAAAAGGCGATCGCATACCCCGTCCCTGAGGGGGTCAAGGTCATCGCTATCGATGCAACCTCAATCGCACTGCGGTATATCGGCCTCCCTATCACGAATACAGCACTGATGGGGGCATTTGCGGCTGCGAGCGGGGAGATCGGCTTTGCGGCTCTCGAAGACGCGGTAAAACGGCGTTTCAAAGGTGATCTCGCCACAAAGAATATCGCTGCGGCAAAAGCAGCCTATGATTCGGTGAAGGGGGCGGTCTGACTATGGCACTTGGTACAGGTTGTGCAGCCCGACCCGGAAAATCACGCAACAACAAGACAGGGTCGTGGCGGGTATTCCGGCCGGAGTTCATCAATGAGAAATGCACCAGTTGCGGGATGTGCAGGATCGTCTGCCCGGAGGGATGTATCGGTGATAACGAGGAAGGTCTCCCGGTGCCCGATTATGACTACTGCAAGGGGTGCGGTCTCTGCGCGGAAGAGTGCCCTTCAGAGGCGATAGAGATGAAGAAGGAGGAGAAGTGAGATGCTCGAGATAACCGAAGGATCCCTTGCAGTGGCGGATGCAGTCGGCAAGTGCCGCCCCCAGGTCATTGCCGCATATCCTATCACGCCCCAGACCCACATTGTCGAGGCCCTTGCCGAGATGGCGGCAAACTGCACGATCGATACTGAGTATATCACGGTGGAGAGCGAGTTCTCGGCCCTCTCCGCCTGCCTTGGTGCGAGCGCTGCAGGGTCGAGGGTTTATTCGGCAACCACCTCCCAGGGGCTTGCCCTGATGTTCGAGGTCTGTTTCAATTGTGCGGGGATGCGGCTCCCTGTGGTCATGTCCATCGCGAACCGGGCTATGGGAGCTCCCCTCTCGATATGGAATGACCAGCAGGACTCGATCTCGCTCCGGGACTCGGGCTGGCTGCAGATGTATGCTGAAGACAACCAGGAAGCGACCGACCTCCATTACCTTGCGTACAAGGTCTCGGAAGACCACCGCATACTCCTCCCCTCGTTTGTCTGCTTCGACGGGTTCATCCTCTCCCATACCTACGAACCGGTGGATATCCTCACCGCGGAGGAGGCCGACAGCTACCTTCCGCCATTCAAGCCGTTCCAACGTCTGGATGCTGCCGATCCTATCAGTTTCGGGCTGTTTGCCGCACCTGATTATTACATGGAGTTCCGGTACGAGATCGACCAGGCAGCGAAAAGGGCCCTTTCGGTTATCCCGAAGGCCGGCAAAGAATTCGCTGAACTGTTCGGCAGGGATTACAGCGGTCTCGTTGAAAGCTATAGGCTGGAAGATGCCGATTGTGCCCTTGTTGCGATGGGATCGATCTGCGGGACGGTAAAGGATGCCATCGACGAAATGAGGGATGCAGGGAAAAAGGTCGGGCTTCTCAGGATCCGCACGTTCCGGCCATTCCCCGTTATAGAAGTGAAAAAAGCGCTATCAGGGGTCAGCAGGGTTGCGGTCCTTGACAAGAACATCTCGCTCGGATCGAAAGGTGCCGTGGCACTCGAGGTCAGGGATGCTTTGTACGGGAGCCAGATCCCGGTCTATGATTATATCATAGCACTGGGCGGGAGGGATGTGCAGAAGAAGGATATCGCCCGGGTCGTTTCACTTGCAGAAGAAGGAAAAGGCGACCTCTTCTACGGGCTTCGCGAGGAGGTGCTGAAATGAAGGATGAATCAGCATGTGCGTTGTTTGATTCGGGTCACCGGGCATGTGGCGGCTGCGGTGCAGCCATGGCAGCCAGGCTCATGCTCGATGCAGCAGGAAAGGATACGATCGTGGTCTCTGCAACGGGATGCATGGAAGTCTTCACGACGCCTTATCCGGAAACGGCGTGGGGAGTCCCCTGGATCCACTCGCTCTTCGAGAACAACTCTGCAGTGGCATCCGGTATTGTTGCATCGCTGAAGAAGCAGGGGAGAAAGGAGAAGGTCATTGCGATTGGAGGAGACGGTGCAACGTTTGATATCGGCATGCTCTGCCTCTCCGGAGCATTCGAGAGAGGACATGACTTCACCTACCTCTGTTATGATAACGAAGCCTACATGAACACGGGTATCCAGCGGTCAGGTGCCACTCCCTATGATGCCAGCACAACCACGAGCCCGGCAGGAAGCTGCTCATTTGGGAACACTCGCCCAAAAAAGGATCTCCCCATGATCCTTGCAGCACACGGTGCCCCCTATGTGGCGACGGCATCCATTGCGTATCCCCCGGATTTCAAAAAGAAGATAGAGAAAGCCATCAATACCCCGGGGCCCTGCTACGTCCAGATCCATGCACCCTGCTGTACCGGCTGGGGATTTGAAGGAGAAAAGACGGTCGCGATCGGGAAGCTCGCCATTGAGACCGGTCTCTGGGTCAATTACGAGATGGAGAACGGTGTGGTGACGAAAGTGAAGAAGGTGATGCGAAAACCGGTTGAGGACTATCTTGTCGAGCAGAAACGGTTCCGCCACCTCTTCAAGCCGAAGAGAAATGATGTTGAGATCGCAAAGATCCAGGCGCTTGCCGACAGGAATGCCGAGAAGTTCGGGATCGATATCAAACTGAAAAAATAATTTTTTATGAACCGGGGTGGACTCCTGCTTTTCCCCATCGTTCCAATTGGATACCTGGTTTGCTATCACCGTGTGTGCATCACTCGTATCCTCGTAGAAGTATCCTTTGCCGTGCCATCGATTGAGGATGCATCTGGATGAACCTGCCTCTGTGCAATCCTCGCATTCAAATTCGAGCGTTGAGTGAAGGATTTGAAAACCCTCAAGCCGTTCTTTTATCATTCTATTTATGTTTCTGATCCGGGTAGCGTCCCGCTCGCAGCTGTAAACGTGTGCATCCAGGATAAAGATGCTCGAACTGAGGCTCCAGATATGGACATCATGCACCCCATCAACCCCAGGCACCGATTCCATCGCCTGGATCACCCTGTCATAATCCAGATCCCCGGGGGTGAACTGGAGGAGAATCGCCCCGCTTCCGAAAGAACCCTTGCAGCGGATATGAGGATCACGATCGCTATTATCCCGGAGAGGATGGGATCGGCAATAGTCTGACCGGTGGACGGCAATCCAGATCGCAGCACCGATCACGGCAAGCGAAGTGAGGGCATCCCCTGCCACATGGAGGAAAGCACTCCGGATATTCAGATCCCTGGCTTCCATGAAGCCGTATGCGATATAGACATTTGCCGCAAGGCCTGCAAGGGCAATCACGAGCATCATGGTAGTGTCTACGGGCCTTGGATTGAGCAAGACGAATTATTGCTTCGTACAGGATCAATACGCTCACGATTACTAAGGAAAAGCCCATTGCAGAATGCAGCAACGATCTCGGCCCGATGAAGGCCATATGTCCGCTTCTTTGTTGGCAGGGAACGGGCAGCCCGGATTGCTGCAAGGGAGAGAAGAAGGGCAGAGGCATCAATGAACATGTGTCCGGCATCAGACAGCAGGGAGAGAGATCCGGAAAAGTAGCCTCCTGCGACCTCTATCACAAAAAAGATGATGGTTACCAGGATTCCGGCACGCAACGATGCAGTGTAGTCCCGTGTTCGCTGCTGGGGTTACGAAGGCTGCTCATCGGGTGCGAAGTATCAGTCTCTCTGTCATTGTGCTTCTGCATGGACTCGCCGAGGTAATCTCATCTCTCCTCCTCAAGGCTATTAAGGCATCCCCTGTGGGGGAGGCAGTGCTGCCGGTCCGGGAGTCAGCCTTTTCGATGCTAATGTTGTTAAAACTGGCGGGGATACTATGAGAGTAAAATGGTTTTGGGGACTTTTACTGGTAGGTTGTTCAACCCGCTCTTACTCCCTGCGTCTCTTCCAGGTGAACAGGAATGGAAGGAGGAGCACTATTGCGATGATAATCCAGAACTGCCCAAACCAGGTGAGCATCGTCACCCTCTCTTCGGTGTAAAACCTCAGTTCGGCATTCTTCGTTGCGTTCCAGGTCACGATAACAGAACCGTCCTCTCCTTCTCTTACCTCTGCTCCGGGGCTGATGGACCCGATGAAATAATTCCGGACATCAAACTCCGGGGGAAGTGTTACCGTTACCGAGTAAGGCTCTGGAAAGGATGCCAGAAAATGGTTTTCCCGCACCGGCCCGGTAAAACGGACGGTATAATTTCCTTTTGGAAAGGTGATGGTAAACCGGTCAGCATAGTCTGTAGTTACAGGAAGGAGGAGGGCATTGCCCGGAGAGAGAGATGACGTTTGCCTGAACCGGAATACGTTCCCCGAGAAATCCTGTCTCTGCGAACGAATACCGGTCAGCATCCCTGATCTCCACTGATCCCTGGTAGGCAGTTCCATTCGGGAGTATACGGTACTCGGCAGTGAGTGCCTGGGCCGGCCCGGTTATCAGGAGCAGTGCAATGCAGAGAGCAGTGACTGCAAATCCGCATCGATCTCTGTTGGAGGGTTGCATTGCTTTATCACCGTTTCGGGGTCTTTCAACAGGTGCCCGGTCACCACACACACAATACGCTCACTCGGATCGATCACTCCTGCCTCAGCAAGTTTGCGCACCCCTGCAACGGATGCCGCTGATGCAGGTTCAACCCCGATACCCTCCTTTTGCGCGAGAGCCTTCTGCATCGCGAGGATCTCATCATCAGTGACCCATTCGGCAGTCCCGCCGGTCTGCCGGATTGCGGTGAGTGCTTTCTCCGCGTTTACCGGTGCCCCGATACGTATCGCGGTGGCCACGGTCTCGGGCTGTTTTTCGGGGAGTACTTCTGAGAGCCCCTCGCGTATCGCCCGTACAACGGGGCTTGAGCCCTTTGCCTGGATCGCCGTCATCATGGGGAGGCGATCGATCAACCCAAGGGTGTGAAGTTCGCCAAGCCCTTTGTGCACGGCTGAGATGTTCCCCGCATTTCCCACCGGGAGCACTATCCGGTCCGGGACGCCTTCGAGCTGGTCGATCACTTCAAACCCGATCGTCTTCTGCCCTTCGAGCCTGAAGGGGTTGATCGAGTTTAACAGGTAGAGCCCATGGCTGATACAGAGTTCCTGTACCATCTCGAGGGCTTTGTCAAAGTTACCCCGAATCGAGATCACATTCGCCCCGTGCATAAGAGCCTGTGCCACTTTCCCAAGTGCCACCTTTCCCGCAGGGAGGAGCACCACGGCGGGTATCCCGGCTTTTGCTGCGTATGCCGCAAGGCTTGCCGAGGTATTTCCGGTGCTTGCACACGCCACGGTCGATTTTTTGAGCTGGAGCGCCATGCTCACCCCGACTGTCATCCCCCGGTCCTTGAACGAACCGGTGGGATTCATACCTTCATGCTTTGCATACAGGTGGGGGAGCCCGATCTCCTTTCCAATCCGGTCCAGCTTATAGAGGGGAGTGCCGCCTTCCCTGAGTGTTACGGGAGGGATAGTGACCGGGAGGAGCTCACGGTAACGCCACACGGAAATCGGACGCAAATCCCATTCCCCACGCCTTATGGTGATGGAGTCAAGATCGTACTCCACAAAGAGCAGGTGCCCGCAGGAGCGGCAGGTATAGATGATCTCATCAGGAGGATATGACTGGCCGCATTGCACGCAGGTGAGGCGATACATGCTCTATATCTGGGCGGTCATCGCTCATATACACATCCGTGAGAAGAATGGGTCATGACCCTTTCCTATCGGCCCCCCATCCTGGAATACAGGTCCGGTCTCCGGTCCCGGCCGACAGGGAGTATCTCCCGAAGACGGAAAACGGTATCTGGATCGATTTCGGCAACAAAGAGTTCCTCATCCTGACCTGCACGGGCAATCACGACACCCGAAGGATCGGCAGCAAGGGATCTGCCACAATACGCATCGACGGGATTTCCCCCCGTGGTGTTGACCCCGATCACGTAGAGCTGGTGTTCGAGGGCCCGTGTTCTGATAAAAAGTTCCCAGTGATCGCTCCGTAAAGCAGGCCATGCGGCAGGTACCAGCATACCACACACCCCTGCCTCAGCATACACCCTGAATAACTCTGAGAAGCGGAGGTCGTAACAGATAGCGATACCAAAAGGTATACCTGAGAGTCTGAAGATTCCCGGTGTATCTCCCGGGCTATACCCTTTATCCTCGTCAGCAGGGGTGAAGAGGTGGCACTTTGAGTAGGAGGCAATCTCTTCTCCGTAATGGTCGAGAACGATGCAGGTATTCCGGGGTTTTGGCAGAGAGCGCTCCCGGAATGACCCGAGGATCGCAATCGCATATTCCCTTGCAAGACCACGAAACCGGGTCACGATCATGTCCTCCCGGTCCTGGACGTGCAGGAGAGATCCGGGATTCCAGCCGGTTGGATACTGTTCAGGGAAACAGATCAGCTGGGCCCCCTGGTCAGCTGCCTCCCTTATATATGGCTCCGCTTTCTTCAGGCTCCGTACCGGGTCCTCCCAGATGCTCCCGAGCTGAGCCCCGGCAATTTTCAGGGTATTGATCATAGCATTTCCTCTGTCATGTTTTTGGGATTTCAGGCACGGGAAAGCACCGGGAACGCGGCAGTCAGGCCGGCAATCACGAACTGGACTGCAACGGCTATCAGGAGTATTCCCATCAGCCGGTTGATGGCACGGAACTCTTTCTGCCCGATATGACTGACGATGAAATCTGACCTGGCCATCATGAAGTAGGTGACCACAATGGCGACCACAATCGATACGAGGGTGATTGCGACCATGATGGCTGAACCGCCCGCTTCATTCATCAGGACAATCGTCGTGGTAATTGCACCCGGCCCGGCGATCATGGGGATTGCCAGGGGTGTTACCGATATATCCTCGGCATCCATGCTCTCATACTTCTCGGTAGCGGTGAGCTGGTCCGTGAAGTCTTTGCATAGACCATCTCCATCCCGATCAGGAAGAGGAGAATGCCCCCCCCGATCCGAAAAGCCTCTATCGTGATACCGAAAAGCTGGAGAATGATGCCACCTGCCAGAGCGAAGGCCAATAATATGATGAGGGCATACCGGCAGGACTCAACTACCACCCTCCGCCTGGCTTCTTTACCGATGGTGGTGGTAAGGGAGACGAAGGTGAGCGTGGCTCCAAGGGGATTGACAACGATCAGAATGGAAGAGAGTGAGAGAAGAGCAAATGTCGCCAGGTCCCCTGCCATAGGGGAAATTGTACGTTCTGGAGGTAAGAGCGTTTGCCCTGGTCATCTGGTGGGAAGGACCGCAACAGCACTATCCGGGACCAAAAAAAATACCTGCATCCCATGAATCCACAAGTCGACAAGATGAAAATGGCAGCTGCATTTTCCAATAGAAAAGGGGAATTATCCCGGAGTCATTCATACAGGACGGATTCGTCGACCCGCTTGTACGAGCAGATATCGTCTGGCGTGAAATGGATGGCTATTTCCCGTATTGCGCTTTCAGGCGAGTCGGAAGCGTGGATCACGTTCCTGCCGATGTCCATCGCAAGGTCGCCCCGGATTGTGCCTGGGGCTGCTTCAGCCGGATGTGTGGCACCGACAAGTGATCGCACTACCGGGACTGCCGTTTTCCCCTCCCATACCATGAGAAATACCGGTCCGCTGGTGATGTAATGCCGAAGCGACGGGAAAAATGGCTTTTCAAGGTGTTCCCTGTACTGTTCCATTACCCGTTTTTCCGGAAGCTTCTCGAGACGGGCGGCAACCAGCTTCAGACCTTTTGCTTCGAGTCTGCTGACAACATCCCCGATGAGTCCTCGTGCCACACCATCGGGTTTGACCATCACAAAGGTCCGGTCCATACCCTATCACTCCTTTCCGAGCGCCTTTCGCCCGGCTTTTGTCCATGAAACCCTGCGGGGGGTTCTGCCGAGGCGGAAGTTGTTCTGACACTTCGAACTGCAGAAGTAAAAGATGGTGCTGTCTTTTCTGACAAACATCTTTCCGGTCCCGGGTTCGATTGCCTCACCGCAGAAACTGCAGTTTTTCTGTTCTACCATTGTCTCTTTCACCGCCGTGAGAGTTTTTTGGCCTCGCGTTCAGTCTCAAGGAGCATCAGCACATCGCCCTCACGGATGGGTCCCACCGTGTTGCGGGTAATGATGCGCCCCTTGTTCGGGCCATCGAGAATTCGGCATTTCACCTGCATGGCTTCGCCGTGCATCCCGGTAGACCCGATCACTTCAATAACCTCTGCAGGCGTCCCTTCATCTGCCATAATCCGATCACGCTCTCAGGTCGCTGATCTGTTTGGCGACCTCGTCGATGAGATCTTTCGCCTTTCCTGGTTTGACGATCGCCGCAGCAGTGGAGCCGACCTCAAGACCGCTGGCGGTTCCGATATCATTCTGTTTATTGATATACACAAAGGGGATCTTCTTCTCTTCACAGAGCGGGCCAAGGTGCATCACGATCTCTTCAGGCTCAACATCAGCACCGATAAGCACCAGCGTTGCGAGACTTCTCTCGATCGCCTTCGTGGCCTCGTTTGCACCTTTCTTGATTTTTCCGGTGTCCCGGGCGATCTCAAGGGCTTCGAGTGCTTTGTTCTGAATCTCTTCAGAAACCTGGAATTTTACGTACGTCTTTGCCATAACTCACCTCATTCAGGAGTAGCGTAGTCTCCCTCATCACTCATCAGTCAGTGACGACGATGTAGCTATATAAAATCAACAGGAATGGCAATAAATGTTTGTGCAAGAACCCGGCCGTATGGCCCTTTCACACGGAGATTGCATAAATCTGGACCCCCGATTGGTTATAGAGGAGGGAAAGCCCGGATTCCCCAGCCCTGACGGTATACCTCTCCCGCTCCGTGTCCCCGATGTAAAGGAGCGTGGCATTGTACTTCCTCATAAGGGGCACGGTCTGTTCCGGGTCCTCGTAAATAAGCCGTATATCATTCACCCGTTCACCATACCAGCCGTCAGCCCGCCACATGTATTCATGAAACGGCATACCGATTATGGCAGGGATACCGGTAAACGATGATATCCGGGAGTAATACGTATAGTCCCCCCCTTCTGCTTCAACGAGACCGTGCTGGTCCTCAAGCGACCTGAGGAAGGATATCGCCTCTGCATCTCCGGGGTGAGCGGCATCGAGCCAGGAGAGCCCGTCAAGCGTGGCTCCGCGGTGGCTGAATTCAAGGGGAATTGCCAGGGGCGCGACGAGAAGCACTGCCACCGCGAAAAGGAGTGCTCCCTTTTTCAGGCTCCGGTTGATCCGCAGGTCTGAAACGGGTGTTCAAGCATCATGGCGAGCATTGCAAAACCGGAGGAGGCCATCAGGATCCAGGCAGGGAGATAGAACTTGAAGACGGTGTTCATCCGGTAATATACCTCGCCCATGTTGTCTTTCAGATAGAAAAACTCACAGAGGATGATAACTGCCAGGCCGCAGATTGCGAGAAGTTCCGCCGGCTTTTTTTTCTTTTTGAGCAGGAAATATGCAAGCGGCAGAGCCGCAATTCCTGCAGCAGCGTAGCCGGCCAGGATGAATGGCACCGGGGTGAGGAGAAGAAGCGGCATCCTGATGATATCCTTTCTCAGATACGCAAGGTATATCAGGAGGAACAGGCCGTGGACCAGGAGGAACGCAGCGACCGGGCTTGGGGTGTGCACGATACCTATCCCCTGTATCCCTGCAGAATTTAACTGCAGATAGTAGGGAAGATAGATAAGAAGGGAGAGGATTGGGGTGAGGAGAAGGAAACTCCAGGGCCTGGAAAAGACGTCCCCTGCCGGATCGGTCTCCCATCTGCCCAGAACTACCCGGCATACCGATTTTCTGTCCCCCATGTTCCGGTTCTAATTCCAGATCAGAAGCCCAAACAGCAGGTGATTGGGGCATAGAGGAGGACATCCCATGTGTTGATAAGCGGCATCGATCCGAGCGAGAGGGCACACAGGCATGAAAGGAAAAGGCGATAGCGTGGGGCCAGATCTTTCCAGTTCTTCAGCGCATACACAAGGAGGAAGAGGAGGAGTACCTGGTTGAAGATCGAGACGACATGGGCATGGACATCTCCCCAGACAAACGAGAACGCCGGATACTCATTGATGGTATCAGGGATCGTGCGAGTACCTGTCCCAAAGGATAGCACCGGCTGATTTTCCAAGGATGGCCTGCCATAGAAACGAGGGATTGACCACCAGGAACGTCAGCAGGGGTAGCCAGTGCAGCCGGTTTGAGAGCAGGTGGGCCAGCGCATATATCCCTACCGCGGCGTTGGCCAGCACCGTTGGCAGCGCCAGGTTGAATACAATATTCGAAGGGACCCCTGCGACGATTCCGAGTGCGCCAAACATCCAGTACCCAAGATAATAATACACATCAAGTGATCCACCGAGGAACCAGGGATCGGCGGGAGGGACGACCGGCATCCTCATAATCGACGCAAGAAATGCGTGATCCATGAACTTTTCCGCAAAAGATATGCTCGGGTTGATGAACCGTAATTCGAGCATAAAGAAGAAGAAGACAAAAAAAACGAGGGCCCACTTGCCCTGCCCGGTAAAAGTATCCCGTCGGTAACATCCTTTGTTGGCAAACCAGAAGAGGAGGCATGCAAAAGGGATGAGAGCGATCCATACAGGGATGTGCAGGAGTCCGCAGTACCAGGATATAAGCGTAAAAAGGAGGAGGGAGACGGGAAATGCAGCAGGGAACGCGAACTCTTTCAGCACCGGCCTGAGGGCAGGCCATACTGCGAGCTGGAGCAGGACAAGGAGGATCAGCCAGCCTGCCACCATCAGGAACTGGAGTTCATACCCCGGGCTGGTCATCCTCTTTTAACTCCTTTCTGAATGCGGATTTTATTGCGTCAAGTACCCAGTTGCCGAAGAAGTAGATGGCGATGACCCCTCCACCGAGAGTGACCAGGTTCTTGATGAGGTGATCGATCACGGCAATGAGGGTAGCGACTGCGGGTTCAACGCCTGCGGCTGTTAATATCGCGGCGACTGCAAGTTCGTAGGTACCCACCCCTCCAGGGGTGAGTGGGATAGCCTTCACCAGGTTTCCGACCACGATCGCAAGCATAACCACTGCAAACGGGATGCTTACCCCAAACATCATCGCCACCAACAGGCATACGACTACATCGAGGAGCCAGATCACGATAGATGAGGTGGAGAGGGCTATTACGGACTTTACCGAGAGTGAGACCTGCCTGATCTGGTCGAGCATCGCAAGCAGGATGTTGACATACCGGTTCGTTGACACGAACCGGTTGCTGATGAAGAGGAAGATAAAAAACCCGACACCCAGGACGAGTGTCAGGATGATGAGCCAGAAAAACTCATCAGGAACACTGAATACGAAGAGAAGGGAGACGGCACCAAGAAGGGCCACGGTGACGATATCAAACACCCTTTCGACCACAATCGAGGAGATTCCCTGTGAGATACCTGTCCCATATTCGTGCTTTAACATAAATACCCGCACCATGTCACCGAGACGGGCAGGCACGATCAGGTTGGCGGTCTGGGATATGAAGATGCACCCGGTAGAGAAAAGGAAACTGCAGTGGATCCCGATTCCGGCCAGGATAACCTTATACCTGAGACCACGGAGGAGCCATGCGAGAAGACAGACTGCAATGGCAAGAGCGAGGTATCCCCAGACGATATGTTCAAGGGCTACCATGAGGTCATCCTTGACACGGAAGAGCATGAAAAGGATAATCCCTGCTGCTATCAGGGTAGATATCAGGGTGGCGCTAATCTTTCGCCACATGGAGACTGCCACCAGAGCCTGAGGATTGCCGTTCCCATATCCCACACATCATGTCTTCTGACTGTCGTCTTCTCCCCCTGCTGCCAGTCTACAGGGAATTCAGTGATCCGGTATCCCTGCCTCTCGGCCCTGACAAGTACTTCAGTGTCCCAGAACCAGTGGGTATCTCGCACGAAAGGTAGGATCGTGAGCACCCGTTCCCGTGAAAACGCCTTGAACCCGCACTGGTGGTCATGGAGCCTGCTCCCAAGCACGGTACGGACGAGGAAGTTGTAGCCTCTGCTCGCAATCTCACGCCCCTCAGTTCCTCGTGATTCTGCTCTCCGGAAGGAGCCGTGAACCCGTGGATATGTCATATCCGTTTCGTATTGCATCAATCAGGGTGGCAAAGTACTTCATGTCGGTTGCGAGATCAACGTCATAATAACAGACTATCTTCCCCTCAGCAGCCAAGAAGGCACGGTTCAGTGCTTTTCCCCGGCCGAGCCGTTCATCGCTGTGGAGGAGGCGTACCCGGCTATCCTTATCCCTCCATGATCGGACGAGGTCAGCACTTCCGTCGGTACTCCCGTCCTCTGCAATGATCAGCTCAAAATCAGGGGAGACCTGTTCGATGGTAGAGATCGATAAGGGTATAGCCCTTTTCAGCGCTTCCCCGTCATTATATACGGGGATTACTGCACTTACCTCGACACCTGTCACGGGTTCCCCTCTGAGATGGCTGCAGCGGCATTATATCCTGCGGAAACCGATCCCTCCATGCTCCTTTCGGGATAGTTGGAGGGCGAGAACATTCCCGCGAAGAAGAGGCCTTTCTCCTTGTATTTCGGGATCAGTTTCCGGTAGCCCGTGGTAAAAACCGGCCCTGCCATGGGTTCAACGGCGAGCTTCTCCCAAAGGATCGAGGAGGAGGGTATGGAGAACTTTTTGCAGAACTCTTCACGCATCAGGGTACCTGCCTGCACGGGAAGAATCCCTGAGAAATAGGAGGCCAGGTACACGATATGCACCCCATACCATTCGTAAGGGACAAAATTTGTATGGGTGATCACTGCCCCGAAGGGGGCGGGATCTTTCATGTTCAGCCAGTAGATGCCCTTCATGTACTCCTCCTCCATGCCGAGAGTGAGGCAGGCTGCACCCTGATAGGGAACCGGTTCAAGTGCAGGCCCTCCGAGGGGAGCGAGCGCCTGGGGGGGGATAGTGGAGAGTATCGCGTCATACCGCTTGCCATTTACCTGCCACCCTTCAGAATTCCGTGATACGAGCGTGACCGGATCACGGAGCCGGATCGTGCAGTCATGTCCGACTTCATTGGCGAGAGCATCCAGAAATACCTGGAAACCGCCCTTCAGGTACCCGAGCTGCTCTCCAGACAGCCCCCTGTCGGACCTGATCGCGATCCTTCCGATCAGCCATGCTGCTGATACCGTATCGCTCATCGCCCCAAACTTGCTCTTCATGAGCGGCTGGAAAAAAGATTCGTAGCTCCTCTGCCCGACTTCGGACAGGAGGTAATCGCGTGCAGTAATATCGTCAAGCCCGGTAATGTCGGTCCTTTTCGCTCGCATCGTGAGAATAGCGAGCCGCAGTTTGTCCGTGATTGAGAGCAACGGGTATCTGAGGATCTCAAGCGGAGTATTCAGCGGGTAAATGGTATCCTGTGCATAATAGCCTGATGTACCTTTCCGCCATTCCAGCAGGTGACTGATGTTCAGTTCGGAAAAGAGGGCCAGCAGGTGACGGTCACCTGAAAAACAATGGTGATAAAACTGTTCAATCCAGTAATCATCAATCCGGTGCGAGGCAAGGCATCCTCCAAGATGGCTCTTTTTCTCAAACAGATCAACATCGTGCTGTTCTTTGAGTCGTAACGCTGCACAAAGCCCGGCAAGCCCGCCCCCTATGATGCATACCTTCATGGTAGGATTCTGCTCTATAGGTTAGAAAAGCGGGATAAAAAAGGCTCCGCATAACCGTAGGTCGATGATAAGGCCTCTATGGGGAATATGAGTATAAGAAAGTTTTTGAACTTCTGAAAGCAATCTTATCAACAGGAATATTCAGATTTCCCGAAGAAAATCGGCTGGCTGGTGTTTTGGGTCCATGAGAATATTTTTCATTGGTTTTGGACAGGCAGGAGGCAAAATTGTCGATATGTTCCTTGAACAGGACAAGAAACTTGGCCGGACCGGTTTCCGGGCAATTGCGGTCAATACTGCCAGGACCGACCTGATGGGTCTGAAACATATCGAATTAAAAGACCGGATTCTTATCGGGCAGACAGTGGTGAAGGGACATGGTGTCGGCACTGATAATGCTGCAGGTGCACGGATCACCATGGACGAGGTTGACAGTATCATAAGTGCTGTTGACCGGCGGGGCACTCATGATGTGGACGCGTTCATGATCGTCGCAGGGCTTGGAGGGGGTACCGGGTCCGGAGGAACGCCTGTCCTCGTCCGCCATCTCAAGACGATTTACCATGAACCCGTCTATGTGCTCGGGATCCTTCCCGCACCGGAAGAAGGGAAACTCTACTCCTTCAATGCTGCACGAAGCCTGACCACGCTCATCAAAGAGGCTGACAATACATTCCTGTTCGATAACAGCGCCTGGAAAGATGAGGGAGAGAGCATCAAGGGTGCATTTTCACGCTTAAACGATGAGGTAGTGAGGAGGTTTGGCGTACTCTTCAGGGCAGGAGAGGTGGGAAAGGCCGGTGTGGGAGAGATGGTGGTCGATTCGAGTGAAATTATCAATACGCTCCGCGGTGGTGGAATCAGCACGGTCGGGTATGCCATTGCTGCGGTGACCACGGATCGGTCAAAATCCCCTGTATCCGGCATTCTCGATGGCATAAAAAGTACCCTGAAGAAACGCGAGGCAACAGAACAGGTACTTCTGGGTGAGGATCGGACAGCCAAGGTCATCTCCCTTGTGCGGAGGGCGATGCTGGGCCGCCTGACCCTCCCCTGCGATTTCTCGACGGCTGAGCGTGCACTCGTCCTTGTGGCAGGTCCTCCGGATGAACTCGACCGGAAAGGAATAGAGAAGGCAAAGAGCTGGGTGGAAGAGAACATCGCAGGAGTTGAGGTGAGGGGTGGAGATTACCCTGTCCAGAGCAATTTTGTCGCTGCGGTAGTCCTCTTATCAACCATCGGAAATGCCCCCCGTATCCGCGAGCTGACAGGACTGGCCCGGGAGACAAAAGAGGATATAGCACGCGCAGAGGAGCGCAAGCCCGTGACCATTGACGAGGATATTGAACCATTGTTTGAGTGAACAAAATGAGCAGGCCATTGCAGGTAATTGGGATTCTGATTGTACTCATCAGTATTGTTGGTGTTGCTTCAGCATCGATTTCGGTAGGAAATATTGCGATCACTCCGAGCGGGGACCTGGTGTCGGGCCAGACCCAGTCATCTGCTTCTTTCAAGGTTAATTTCGTCAGCTCTGGAGGGTATACCTTCGATAGTGGGAACTCGCTGCAGATGGAAACCGATCTTACAAATGCAACATGGACCTATAATACCATCCTTGATGGGATAGAGAATCCGTCAAAGACAGAAGTCGGTACAAATATTCGCCTGAGCGGATGGGAACTCTCATATCCCTCAAATCGCGAGATTTCCCTGAAGGTGAAGGTAGCAGGGACCGCCCCGGTTGTCACGAATTCAACAGAAAAGATTATTGTAAAGGTACGGGAGGTTGGCAGCAGTAATACTCTTGTCGGCACCGAGGTCGTGAAAAAGAAGATGGTCCTGAACCCCGCAACATTAACGGATACAATCCAGGCGGAGTCTGCCCGAATGAGCAGTCTCGCGTCAGGAGCTTGACATGCTTGCCGGCAGCGGGATCGACCTGACCACGGCAGAAGCAAAATACGGGCAGGCTGCTGCGTATCTCCAGAGCGCCCAGAAAACGACTGAAATCACCCGAAAGTCGAGCGATCTCTCCTCTGCCAAGAAACTGCTTGACGAGGTTGATGGCATGGTCCTTGTAATGGGAGCCCAGCATGCGATATCTGCTGCCGAGGGATCGATAGGTCAAACCGAGCAGATCATCACCTACTTCAAGGAGAACAAGAGCATGGGCTCCGACGCCCGGATCATGCCTATCGTTGCACAATGGGAGATTGCTGCGGATAAGCTCTCAGACGCAAAGGACCTTTTCCAAGAACGTGATTACGAAGCAGCAGCTGCAAAAGCCACGGAGGCAGCAACCAAAGGCGATGAAGTGCTGAACAATGCGCTGGCGCTCAAAGAGAAAGTGGACTCAAATTTCCTTTCGGGAATTTTTGGGGGTGTATCCGGGGCACTTTCGGGTTCTCTACTCACTATTGTCATCATCATTGTGATTGCGATAATCGCCATTGTGGGTATTGTCCTGTTCAGAAAAAGACGAAAATGGGATGAACTCGGCTGATTCTCCACGCTTCACTCTCTTTTTTCTGCCCCTCTTTCCTGAGAATCCAGGATTGGGAAAGGATTCTTATGGCAATTCTGTCCATCCTGCACGACCTGTTCTCCTCTCTCTGGTACTTACGGGAACTTCCCCTGACCAGATCATCCTGTTTCGTTTTGTGTTCCCCCTCACCACTGTGCTGCATATCCCTGCATAAATAACAGGACGTTACCCTCTCTCCGGGATATACGTCCAATCGAAATTGCGACCCCGCACTTGGTGGGTCCGATTGAGGCCTTATCAATGTAGTGCGGTATCATATCTCAGCAATGTTCCCTCTTTTGGATTCACAAAGGAGTGTATACCGAGTTCTTCCGGAACAGGATTAAGACAGTTTTACTGCATTCATAAGTTCCCGCCAGTGCGGGAGTATCGCCGGACCATCCCAGGCACTGTCCCGGTGATCGCTCACAAGTTGCTATATCAGCCTACTTCTTTGTGAAACAGGCCGACCAGCCCGCACCTGTCTCTACCCTGTGCTTTTCGCAGACCTGTCCGGGCCAAACATCTTTACGGTAATATTGACGAGTTTCTGGTCCCACCGTTGCCTTTTTTCAAAAACGGGCTCTTCTATTGGTACGGTTTGTAAATCCTGCACCTGGGGAAACGTCAGGTTAGCCTTCTCGTACAACCCGGGTTTTGTGAAGACATCGATATTGATGCTCCCGAGTTTTCCGTCCCGTTTGAAATAATACTCAGGGATCCGCTGCTCATTGTCGTAAATGGAGAACCAGTAGGAGAGCTTGTAGGTCACCTTGTCGTAACCCTGGAGCGAGGGATAACTGCTCATATCGTGGGTAATCACCATGTCAGGATTGATATCATACACGCTCCCATTTTCTATGAGTTTTCCATAGAACCGCATCTTGTCCCATTTCTCCCCCCTGTAGTACCAGGGGAGCGGCCAGTAGTTCTCTGAAGCGATTACCACTGTATCGGAAGCGTCGATCAGCTGCATGACTATCCGGAGGTCTTCTGAATTCTGGACCTGGATGATCGGTTCGTTTATATCTGCCGGGACCAGGGCAACATGCCATGCCATGATGAGAAGAAAGAGACATCCGATAAGCGCAAAAATTGTCTTTTTTGGTGTCATCAGGTAGACGGAGACCAGGATCATAGGGAAGAGTTGGTGGATGATCAGCCAGGGGACCTTCTCGCCGATGTAGGCGTACGCGGCAAGTGATACCAGCATCCAGTAGATGCAGAACAGGAAGAAGATCTCTTTTTTATCCCAGGGAACGACCGGCCGAGGCTGGAGCGGTTGCAGCGGGAGATCCGGACACTCATGAACTCCTGTCGGGTCCTTTTTCATGTGCACCTTTCTGTGCAGATATGCCTCAATGCGGGTCAACGGGTTATGGCGAATGGCAAACTGGATGGTGCCGTACACCGCGAGAAGAAAGATAGGAACTTCGTAGAGGAGGAAGAGGAGGATATAGAAGAACCACGGCCCGCAAATCCGGCACATGCCATGCATCGAGGCCCAGTGTTTGTACGCATCGATCCATCCTGTCTCGATAATTCCGAAATGTGCCCCAAAGGAGGAATAGAAGATGACCATCACTGACAGGGTAACCAGGATGACCGCAATCGTGTCACGAAGCCAGGTTTCAGGGAGCCTGATCTTCTTTGTCAGGAGAAGATAGATTCCAAAGGTTGCGAGCACGATGAGGAATATGGGCATATCCTCCTTGAGGGTCATCCCGCACCCTATAGCGAGGCCTGTGAGGAGCGCATACCGTAACCTGCCACGCTCAGCATATGCAAGGAGTGCCGCAAGGACCAGGACTGTGAAGAAGAGCTGGAAAATATCATGCCGCAAAAATCTTGAAAAATAGACCATTGAAGGAGAGATGGCAATAAACAGGGCTGCAACCAGGGTCTGGCGCCGGTCAAGGTATCCAAGCCGGTAGATCCAGTAGATGAGTGGGATGATTGCTACGCCAAGGATGGCGGGGAGGATCCGTGCAACAAGATCGGTATCTCCAAAGAGCTTGAACATTCCTGCCGTGACATAGTAAAGGAATGGGCCGTGATACATCGGTTCATAGGCATAAATGCCCTCGGTCATCAGACGGTAAGAGAACCAGGCATGGATCGCTTCATCGTGGTGGAAAAGCTTGAGGTCGAGAGTGTAGAACCGTAAAAAGATTCCGAGTAGGAAGATCAGTAAAAATAGGTTCCGAAAGGAGCACCATTCCCGTATCCGGGAGCGAACTCCAGCGGTCAATCCGCGTCCTCAGCTCTCGAGGACGATCTCGATGCCGATGTCTTTCGGGACCTGGGTACGCATCAGCTGGCGGAGTGCACGTTCATCGGCATCTATATCGATAAGCCGCTTGTGCACCCGCATTTGCCACCGGTCCCATGTGGCGGTCCCTTCCCCATCGGGGCTTTTCCTTATGGGCACCACCAGTCGTTTGGTGGGGAGTGGGATGGGACCGGCGAGATTGACACCGGTCCTCTCTGCGATCTCCCGTATTCGGTCGCAGACCATCTCAACCTTCTTGAAATCGGTCCCTGTGAGGCGTATCCTGGCCTTTTGCATACTATTCACCAGATAAATATTGAGAGATCGGAGTTATCTCATCTGCTTGGGCTGAATTGCAATACACATACCGGCGGCGATCGTGCTGCCCATATCCCGGATTGCAAACCTGCCCAGCTGGGGAGTTCCTTGACGTTCTCGATAACCATGGGTTTTGTGGGCTTGACCTGCACAATTGCTGCATCGCCGGCTTTGATAAAGGTGGGGTTCTCCTCCTTTGTCTGGCCTGTCCTGGGATCAAGCTTCTTCTTGAGCTCGATAAAGGTGCACGCGGTCTGGGTCGTATGGCAGTGGAACACCGGAGTGTATCCGATCGTGATAGCACTGGGGTGCTGGAGCACGACAATCTGTGCAGTGAACTCGTCAGCAACCGTTGGGGGTGCTTCTGACGGTCCGCAGACGTCTCCACGGCGGATATCCCCCTTTGCGAGGCCACGGACGTTAAAACCAATGTTGTCACCGGGAACTGCCTGCGGGATCTCCTCGTGGTGCATCTCAATGGACTTGATCTCACCCTCCTTGTTGGCCGGCATGAAGGAGACCTTCATTCCTTTTTTCATGATGCCGGTCTCGACCCTTCCTACCGGCACTGTGCCGATACCGCTGATGCTGTACACATCCTGGATCGGGAGACGGAGTGGCTTGTCGGTCGGCTTCTCGGGTTCCTTAAGGGTGTCAAGCGCCTCAAGAAGAGTCTGCCCGGTATACCAGGGAGTTTCCGGGCTCTTTTTGGAGATATTGACCCCTTGAAGGGCACTGGTTGGGATAAAGATAATCTCGGCTGGCTTGTACCCGACCATCTGGAGAAGTACACCGAGGTCCTTTTTCACTTCCTCGAAGCGCTTCTGATCAAACTTGGCTGCATCGATCTTGTTGATGGCAATGATGAGCTGGTTGATTCCGAGCGTTCTTGCAAGGAATACGTGCTCCTTGGTCTGCTCCATGACCCCATCAGGGGCAGCAACGACAAGGACAGCGGCATCTGCCTGCGATGCGCCGGTGATCATGTTCTTGACAAAGTCCCTGTGACCCGGGCAGTCAACGACAGTGAAGTAGAACTTCGGGGTGTCGAACCTCTTATGGGCGATGTCTATGGTGATACCTCTCTCACGCTCTTCCTTGAGGTTGTCCATAACCCAGGCAAACTCGAAAGTCGCCTTACCCTTGCTCTCAGCCTCTTTGCGGTAGCCCTCAATGATATGGGGGGGTACGGCTCCAGTCTCGAACATAAGCCTGCCGACCAGGGTAGACTTCCCATGGTCGATGTGTCCGATGACCGCCAGATTCAGATGGGGCTTTTCAACAGCCATAATGTTCCTCCGATAAAAACGAGACTGCAGAAGTACAGCCTGTTTATGCGAGTAGTATTTATTAGAAACGTATCCTTATTAATCATTTCGATGAGCAAAATCCGGCGATTTTTTCAGAAAAAAAAGGAAAAACCGACAATATATTATCTGATGGACCAGATACTCCCTGCCCATCTATGAAGACGCTGGAAATTACCTGGGATGAGAAAAAATACCGGGCAACTGTCGGATGTGCTGACGGTCCGGTCTCTGTTCACCGGAACTGCGCGTTCTGTATGCACTGCAAAGGGGTGTGGATTGGCCAGAGGCTCTACCCGGCTCCGCAGGAGAATGTGATGCGTTCCTTCTCCTCGAGCGGTTCGAGCGATGAAGCGCTGATGTCTGCCGCAATGCAGTTCAATACGCTCGTCAAGGACGCTACTGCCATCAGCTGCGGTGATGAGGGGAATTCAGGCTTCAAATCCCGCTACCGTCGCTGACATCCCGATACGATTCCGAAAACCGATCGTCTTCCGGGACGAGCGCCTTTATCTCATCCCTGAATTTTTCGAACTGTAGCTCATCCATCTGATCGGAGAGGAGCCGCCCGCTCCAGGCTCTCCTGTACACCCATGCAACCACCTTCTCCACCACAAGGAGAACCGCCTCCGGGTTGTTGACCGCGATGAGTTCCCTCCCTGTCTTTGGATGCCTTCCCCTTCGCCCTCCCACCGTTATTAAGTAGTGCTCCCCTGATGTTTTCAGGAGATCGTACGGGCAGGACCTGACGCAGGTTCCGCATTGGACACACCTTTCGGGATCAAGCACGGATATCCCCCTTTTTATGGTTATTGCCTCCTCATTGCAGTATTTTACACAGGTCCCACAGCCTGTACACATCCCGGGAACCCGTATGGGGCGTATCTGTCCAACAATTCCGATATCATTCAGCAGCGGACTGGTGCATGCATTCGGGCATGCAGATAGTGAGATCCTGATTTTTACCGGCATCTCTTTTCCAAACAGTCTTGCATCGATGGATTTGGCCAATGAAATCGAATCGATATTGGCTAACATACACCTTTCGGTCCCCGGGCAGGCGATCACGTTCACCACTTCATCCCGCTCCGACCCGACGGGGGTATTGTTTGCCGCGAGGTCTCTTGCGATTGCATCGAGGTCCGTAAAGTGCATATGCGGGATCTCAATTGTCTGGCGTGTAGTGAGGTGGACCGATTCGGCTCCGTATCTTGTTGCGACATCAGCGATCCCTTTCAGCTGGTTGCACGAAATAATCCCTGCCGGGATTCGTGTCCGTATCGTGCAGTATTCGCTGTCGAGCTCGGTGATGACGCCCCCCTTCATATGAATACCCATGTCCTTCATTGTCAGGAACTAGTACGCGACACAAACCCTAAAAAAGTGCGCTCGCAGGAATGAGTGCCAACACACAAAGGACCACAGTCCGGGTAATCTCACCAGAAGCCCCTACCACATCGCCGTTGACACCCCCGAAAAGGTGGTTTGAGACCATAAGCAGTATGGCAGGGACAAGGAATGCAGCGAGGGCTGCGCCCAGGAGTTGTGGTGATGATACGGGGAATACTACGATCGGAATGCAAAGTGCAGCGGCGATGACCGGGAACCAGGGTCGTGCCTCGCGATGCAGAGATGCATGGAGCCCCTCCCGGAACGGGGTCCCGTAAGCGGTGAGAAATGACATGGAGAATTTTGCCAGGACCTCCGCGATCACAAGTGCCCCGAGGATGTGCTTCGAAGAGGAGAGTGCCGCAAAGGTGATGAGGAGGACTATTGAGCCGGCAGCAAACCCTCCTGTCCCGATCTGCTGGTCGGTAAGTGCCCTTATTCTTCTCTCACGCCCGCCATGGGCCATGAAGCCGTCACCGAAATCGAGGAGGCCGTCAAAATGATTGGCCCCGGTGATAAAGAGGATGGCGGCGATTGCCACGGCTGCCCGGATCCCGGGGTCATTGATCCAGAAGGCTGCCAACCCTGCAAGGCCTCCCGTGACGTAGCCGGCAACAGGGTACAGATAGGAACGTTTCGCAAAGTGCTGGAAATCGGTGGTTTCCCCGAGTGGTATGATGGTTGTGAACTGGAGCAGGGCTCGCAGAGGATTCAGCAGCATTCACTGTAGAGACGAGAGGTACAGCCAGCTATCAACCCGGCGACCGCATCGTCGAGAAACGGCCCGAGTGATCCGAGGATCCCGGGTTTTTTCTGGTCGTAACGTGTGAATTCAAATCGGGCATAGGTCCCGCCAATACATTCGGCAATAGCCATGCCAATAATTTCATCAGACAGGAGAAATACAGGGTCATCCTGTATCCCGGAGTCTTTCTGCCGAAGGAAGAGTTCATCCTCAAGAAGGATTGCCCCAAGCAGGAGTGAAGCGATATTCGGGTCTCCCAGATATTTGAGGATCTTCTCCCGGACCTTTTCTGCAGCCGCTTCCGGAGCAAGTCCATGAGGTACATAAAGGATCATTGCTGAGGCTACTATCGCATCAATAGATACCCCTTTTTCCTGCAGCCGCTTCTGAATCCCGAACATACCTGCTATGTTCTCCCGATCCCCTTATTAGGGTTGTCGTAGGCATATCTTCATGTCTGGAGAGGTGCGACCCTTTTAAGGAAGATCCTCCATGGCATTTGTCACAGGCAGTCCTGAAATAAAACCAGAGCGTCCCCTCTTCTGCAGCATTCTTGCCAATACCCTGCTCTCTGTAGTGCCAGGTATTTCGGGTGCAGGTGCAACACCGGAAAAGACCCTTCTCACCCCTATTCTCGATGCGGAGCTGATCGCATCTGGGACGATCACCAGCATGCCGGTACGGCCGGATACGCCGACTGGCTGCCCCACCCCGGCATCGATCACCAGAGCAGTGATGGAACTTACCGGGCTCTCACCGCTTTTTATCAACGGCGGGCTTGTCCATACCCCCACCGTCCCCTGTCTTGATATCTATGGTTCACCAGGGGCTGATCCAAGGTTCGGCGACTCGGTCCCTGCAGCCGATGACTTGTTCAGAAAGGGGGGGTCAATCGGTCGGTTTCTTGGCAGCGTCTCAGACCTGCTTGTCATTGGGGAATGTGTTCCTGGTGGTACCACTACCTCGCTCTGCGTACTCCGGGGGCTTGGGTACGATGCTTTCGTAAGCAGCAGTTACATAAAAAATCCTGTCCGGATGAAGGAGGAGATCTGGCGCATCACCAATGGCAGGCTCCGCGAGGGAGGGATCAGTGCTCCCATTGATGTTGTCCGTTGTTGCGGCGATCCCATGATTGCGATCGCAGCGGGGATTGCGGCCACGTATCCGGGCCCCCTCATCCTTGCCGGAGGGACCCAGATGCTCTCTGTGGCGGCAGTACTCAGAGGCATGGATCTTCCGGTCCCGCAGGTCGCAACAACCTGTTACGTGCGGGACGACCGCTCGGCGAACTTTACCAGTGTGGCCGAATCGATCGGGGTTCCTGTTTCCTATGTTGATCCCTCCTTCGGCGATCTCGGTCATTTTGGGCTTGCACGGTACTGTATTGGGGAAGTCAAGGAAGGCATGGGTGCCGGAGGTGCCATGCTCCTTGCATGGCTGATGGGGTATACTCCGGAAGCGATACGGGAAAAGATCCTCCAGACGGTCATTTCGTATGCCTGAACCTGTCACCAAGGAGCATCAGGCCGGAAAACTGATATTCAGATCCAATATTTCAGTTGGGGAAGTGAGCATGGAACGTGCCGATAAAAAGGGATTATCAATACGGACATATAACTGATATACGATGCTCCCGATATATGTTATCAATAATTTCGGGCAGTTCAATCATCTGATCCTCAGAATGCTTCGGGATCTCACAATCGATGCAAAGATGGTCCCTAACACTATGCCCATCGATCAGGTTGCGGAAGGGTGCCGCGGTCTGGTGCTCGGTGGCGGACCTGATATCGTCCGTTCCGGGAATTCCGGGGGATATCTCCATCTGGGTCTTCCTGTGCTCGGGATCTGTCTCGGGCTTCATGTCATCGCACGGGAATTCGGCGGGACGGTCACCAAGGGCAGATTGGGAGGGTATGGACCTGTCGAGGTGGAGATCGTGGAGCACGACGAGATCCTGACCGGCTATCCATCCCGGATAAGGGTGTGGGCGTCCCATGCGGACGAAGTAACGGGGCTTCCTGCCCGGGCAATCCGGCTTGCAGGATCCTCTGTCTGTGCAAACGAGGCGATAGCGATTCCGGATCTCCATATCTTCGGGCTCCAGTGGCACCCGGAAGTAAGCCATACTGAAAACGGCAGGTACGTGTACGAGAACTTTGATCGGATAACGAAGGAACAGTGAATTCTGGAACGTGAGGTATGGAACAAAAAGAGCTGGTGAGGAGAATAAGGGAGATCGGATTCTCCTGCAGGAGGTGCGGCGAATGCTGTCACAGCACCGAAAGGGATGCCAACCTGGTTATGGTATTTCCTGACGAGATAAAGGAGCTGACCGGCGCAACCGGGCAGAAAGCCGAAGATTTTTCACAACCATATCCGGAGAATGTGTGTACTTCGGGCGGAGGAAGCATAACGTTTGAATGGTGCCTGAAAAGGACGCTCAGAGGTTGCATCTTTCTTGAGGGTGACCGCTGCACGGCGTATGCGTCAAGACCGTGGATCTGCCGAACTTACCCGTTCATGCTTTCCGGGGACAGTCTCTCTCTCTCTCCGTGCAACGGCGTTGGAGGAGAATTATCAGAGGATGAGGCTGAGGAGATAGCAGGCCTCCTTATTGCCCGGAGAGATGCAGAACAGGAAGAAGAGGAACGGGTAAGGGTAATCCTCTCTTCACAGTCTATTCCTGCCGGAAAAAACGTGCTGGTCGATGGAACGGGGATCAGGGTGCTCTGATGAGTGAGATTCGTATCATTGGTACCGCCCACGTTTCAAAGGAGAGTATCCGGGAAGTAAGGGATGCTATCGCTGAATTTTCTCCTGATGTGGTTGCAGTCGAGCTGGACGCTGGACGGTATGCCGGTCTGAAGAAACAGGCACAGGAAGCCTCTGTAGAATCGGTGCTTGAGGCAAAGACCTTTACCCAGTTCCTGGTCCAATGGATCCTTGCCTATCTGCAGAGAAGGATCGGCCTCGACATGGGGGTGGAACCGGGTGCGGAGATGAAAGCGGCAGTGGAGGATGCTGAAGCACGGGGGATACACGTAGCCCTGATTGATCGTGATATCAGGATAACCCTCCGGAGGTTCTGGCAGTCGCTCTCGCTCTTTGAAAAGATCCGGATGTTTTATGCCCTCGCAGTCTCCGCAATAAGCATCGATGATGAGGAGATTGATGTCGAGGAACTGAAAAAGCAGGATGTGATTACACTTGCTATCGATGAGTTTCGCACGTTCTCACCGAATGGTGCGCGGGCATTGATCGATGAACGGGATGCGTATCTTGCCCATCAGATCAACAGGCTCTCCCTCTCACATGAGCGGATTCTTGTGGTGATAGGGGCAGGACACAGGGAGGGGATCAACCGGTACCTTGCCGATCCCTCAAGCCTGCCGCCTATCGACAGCCTTACCACTGAGATAAAATCACGGCCCTGGGGGCTTATTTTCGGTGCGATTGTCACGTTCCTCTTCATCTTCCTCCTTGTGGCCATCGTTTTTTCCGGCGTTGGCATAGAGGTGCTGATAACTGCTCTTCTCTACTGGGTTCTTATCCACGGAGTGCTTACCGCAGCATTCACCCTCCTTGCCAGGGGACACCCCCTTTCTGCCCTGACCGGTTTTGCCGTCTCCTGGTTCACGGCATTAAATCCGCTGATCGCTGCCGGATGGTTCTCTGCTATCGTTGAGGCGAAGATCCGGAAACCGGGTCCTGGTGATTTTGGGCGCATATCCCGTGCCGAGTCGCTGTCAGAGATGATGGAGATCCCTCTCTTCCGGGTTGTCGTCGTCGCAGCGATGGCAAACGTGGGAAGCACGCTCGGAACGATCATATACTTTATCTTTATCTTCCCGATCCTGGGGATAGACCCTGGTGTACTCATCACCCAGGGGATCTCGAACATGTGGGCGGCGCTCCAGGGGATCTTCTGATACTTCCGTTTTTCCTGGAGGAGAAACTATTTTTATTGTCCCCTGCTATCTCCCTCATGAGTAGTTCCATGAGAATTTCAACAATGTATGCCTTGATCCTCCTTATCGCGTTCCTGTCTGCACCGGCCACGGTTGCAGCAGCAGAAAACATCGTTCCGCGTGCAGGTACGGTATTCCTCGGTGAGCAGGGCCTCGATGTCTCTGCAACCGGCGCTACCTCAGGCTCGCAGATCGTTTGGTACGGTCCAAGTGGGAGCCCTGCGAGCGTACCGGCAGCAACCCTGACGATCGATGACCCGTCGGATTTCTATATCTCCCCAGTCCAGTTTAGCGGTAGGACCGGCCCCTGGTTCAATGCCCAGGGCAACACCCTTGCTTTCTATGTCCAGGATCCCCTGATCGAGATCCGGGTTATTGATGAGACCCGCGACTTCCAGATTACAAGCGATGTCACCTGGATACCGAAAGGGGACGTGGTCGGGTTCAGGATTGATACCAATGTCTACGAGATTGCGAAACGGCCTGGTTCTCCTGGAGCCCCGGTTACGATACGAATAAGGGGTCCAGGCGGTGTCGAATACTCATCGTTGGATGGGTATCAGCTCGAGGATATTATGATTTCAGGCTCGCCGTTCCAGACCGGACCGGTATGGTTTACCAGCGACTATGAGAGAGGGAACTATACTGTCTGGGCCGAGAGCACGGGGAATGATATGGATATCAACTACAAGCATGAAGGAAAGACGGTGACAGCCCCGGTGGAATTCCTTCTCCAGAGCACAAACCCGCTCATCACTCCCGAGCCAAGCATCACTACCCTGGTGACGGTCCCCTCCACTTCGGCACCTGCCACAATACCTGCCACGATAAACACCCCTCCTTCCACAACAACCGTTGCAGTATCTCCTGTCACGTCAACAGTCACTGAATCCATGACTACCCTCTCCCCGACAACCGCCCCTGGATTTGGAGCAACAATCTCGCTTACTGCCCTCGCAGCATGTTTCCTGGTCCTGTTCAAGCGCAGAGGGTAGGGCAGGTTCATTTTATATGAAAACGGCTCCACCGTTTTCATTCTGTTATGCCTGTGTCGTGCAGGGAATCATATGGTTTTTTGTCATCATAGTCTGTCCGGGATAGGATGCGGTCCGGTCATCCATAAAAACAGTGCCATAACGGAGAAAGAATTTTGCTTCTCCAATGCCCGGGGGGTTGCTATCAGCTGTCTCTGGTGCACGCAGAGGCGTTTTATCCCCATGACACCCCCGGCCGATCTTTCCTGCTTATCCTGTCTTGGGATTGCATTGTGCCAAAACCATTTTTTCCTCTGACTGCAAGGGGATACTCATGAATGTCGGAACCACTATCATCAAATGCCGCCACAGTGTCCGCAGTTACAAACCCGCTCCGGTCGAGGACAATATAATCAGGGATGTCCTCGAATGTGCCCGGCTTGCCCCGACAGCGATGAATCTCCAGCCCTGGCTGATTGGGGTCGTCCGGGAAAAAGACCTCCTGAAAAAAATTGCGGCCCTGACTGACCATGGCAGGTTCATCGCGGATGCACCGGTTTGCTTTGCAGTATTCGGCGAGCGGAAAGCAAAATATTATCTGGAGGACTGCTCAGCCGCAACCGAGAACCTGGTCATCTCCCTCCAGTCTTACGGGGTGGGTTCATGCTGGGTTGCCGGTGACAAGAAAGAGTACGCAGAATCGGTGCGAAAACTGCTGGAAGTACCCGACGGGTATACGCTTGTCTCTCTCCTGCCCGCCGGCTATCCGGCCGATATAGTGATCCAGAAAAAGAAAGAGGTGGATGAGATAGTTTTTTTTGACACGTATAAAGAGGACTGAACCGGAAGGTTGACGAAAATCTCCTGCCGGAAACACAATCTTTTTTTTATTTATTCCCCCTTTCCAAAACCTTGGAGGTGTGTATGCCGGGACAAATCGGGATGCAGGGAAGCTCGACCCGCGTGAATGTTATCTTCTCCTTACAAAAAATGAGGGCCGACCTTGTTCCCTCATCGATGTCAGGACTGCCGAAGAGTACCACAGGGGTCATCTCGAGGGTGCAGAGAATATTGACCTACATAGTCCGGATTTCATATCCCGCATCGGGGGGAACGATCGTACCTTGAGGTATATTGTCTACTGCAGGAGGGGTATAAGGGGACACAAGGCAATGGAGCTGATGCGGGATTCCGGGTATGAGGATGTGATAAATATCGGGGGAGGAATAGAGAATTGGATCTCCCACGGATTGCCGGTAGAGAAACACGGATAGGACGCCCGGGGCCGGTCTTTTCAGTTCAATCCCTGTTTTTACTTAACTCCCGGTATTCATCTTTTCTTTCCCTGAAACATTAATCACGTCGCATCTGCCGGTGGCAGATTGCGTATCGATTTGATATAAAAGAAACCAACGATGCCGAATGTTGCAATCGGGGAGAGCCAGGCCGGGATATGGAAACCGAAGCCATCGAGGATCATGATGCAGCCAAGGATGAGAATCGAGTACATGGCGCCGTTTTTAAGGAAGAGAAATTTTTTTATCCTGTCTACGTTGCTGATCGTCATCTGCCGCACGACAATTGCGCCGAGACCGCTCCCGATGATGATGAGCGGCACCGACAGGGTGAAGGCAAATGCCCCGAGCACCCCGTCGATGGAGAATGTGGCGTCGATCACCTCAAGGTAGAATATCTTGCTCCAGTCCGACATGGTCCCTCCCAGCATCTTCCGCTCCTGCTCCTCGGCATTCTGCCGGAACCCATGCACAATGAAGAACGCAGTCGAACCCACCACCGCTGAAAACGCCATCAGGGGGTTCATTTTAAGGCCGAACCATACCAGCAACAGGAGGAAGATCGAGACAACCGCAAAGAACCAGACCCCCTTCGAGGCGATGTAACACTCGCCGCGGAGTCCATAGTTCTTCTCTTCCAGGAATATCCAGTGCAGGAAGAGGAATACAAGGAAGGTGCCTCCTCCCATCAGGAGGATGGGGGCGGACTCTTCTATCGCAGCTATTACCGCCGGATCGTTTGAGAATGTGGCAGTAAGTGCCCCGATCGGCCCGAGTGAAGGGGTGGCCATCCAGATGATCAACCAGGGCAGGAGCCCGCGAATGACAAAGACCGCAAAAAAGAGTCCCCAGGTGAGGAACCACCGCCTGGCCCAATACAGCCATGGTGGAGAGCACCTCGGCATTGATGATGGCGTTGTCAATGCTGCTGATGGTCTCAAAAAGACAGAGCCCCGCGATGGTCAGGATCATCGGCAGAATATCCATTCGTACGTGAGAGTATGGATTCGACTCCCTTAAAGGATTCCCGGAACTGCAATGAATAAGTCTGCGATATCGCTGTTTATTACGGATTCAGACAGGTAGCGCGGCAGTCCGGAAACGCCAGGGAAGTTTTGCCGGGAAACCATTATGTGGTCGCTTCCCTGACATCAGTGATCATGAAAAGGCCTGTGCTTCAGGTGGCGCTGGACCTGCTCGACCTCTCCCGTGCCCTGCCGATCGCCCGTGAAGCGGTAGATGGCGGTGCTGACTGGATCGAGGCCGGGACTCCGCTCATTAAAAGTGAAGGGATGGAATCGGTGCGTCGACTGAGATCAGCGTTTCCGGGGCATGACATTGTCGCCGATATGAAGGTGGCCGACACGGGGGCTCTTGAGGTTGAAATGGCCGCGAAAGCCGGTGCATCGGTTGTTTGTATCCTCGGAGATGCTGATGATTCGGTGATCAGGGAGGCAGTGCAGACAGCATCGGTCTTTGGGGTCCGGCTGATGGCCGATCTTATCAATAGCAATGACCCGCTCCGGCGTGCCAGGGAACTTGAGGCGCTTGGCGTGCATATCATCAATGCCCATGTCGGAATCGATCAGCAGATGATTGGGAAGAGCTCTCTTGACTCCTTGCAACAATACGCGGGGCGGTAAGGATCGATATTGCCGTTGCGGGTGGCCTTGATGCGGTCACCGCGCCGCAGGCATCGGCAAGGGGTGCTGATATCATCATCGTCGGGGGGGCCATCACCCGTTCGGCTGATGTGAGGGAATCGGCAAGGAAGGTACGGCAGGCGCTTGATCTCCCTGGTCAGGAGATTCCGGTTCCCGTCTCCTTGTCTGATACGATTCGGGACCTTTTATGTGGGGTCTCGGCACCGAATGTCTCGGATGCCATGCACAGGAAAGGTGCCATGGCAGGGATTATGCATCTTGCAGGTGGTGTGAAGCTGGTCGGTACAGCGGTCACTTCCCAGTCCTTTCCCGGGGACTGGGCTAAACCGGTGGAGGCGATCGATCATGCCGGTGAGGGGGATGTTCTTTTGATCAATAACGAAGGGATAACTGATATCGCTGCATGGGGGGAGCTGGCAACACTGAGTGCGATCAGCCGCAGGATAGAAGGGGTAGTTATCGATGGCGCTGTCCGGGATATCGATGATATCAGGAGGTTACCGCTCCCGGTATTTGCCCGGGCGATCGTCCCGAATGCCGGTGAACCGAAAGGATTTGGCGAGATCAACTGCGAGATAAAGTGTGGTGGACAGATTGTGCGTCCCGGGGACTGGATTATTGGTGACGAGAGTGGTGTTGTGGTCATTCCAAAGGAGCGGGCATACGAGATAGCACGGCGTGCAAGGGAAGTGAAAAAGGCCGAAGAGAGGGTGAGGGAGGAGATCAGGAGAGGAAGCACGCTCTCAAGGATATCCGACCTGGTGAAATGGGAGAAGAAGTGAGGGTTACTGGAAGACCCTGCTCTCGAGAAGCGTCGCCCCGCGCGAAGCGATCAGCCTGACCGCCTGATCGGCATTATCGACCCTGAGGATCAGGACGGCCCCCTCCTTCCCTGAGTAGGCATAGGAGTATTCGATATTGATCTGCCCGTCGCCAAGCATTTTTGCGATCTCGTAAAGCCCGCCAGGGGAGTCCCTCATTTTTACTGCAATCACATCGGTGAATGCGACATTGAATCCGATGCCTGTGAGTTTCTCATGTGCTTTTTTTGGGTTGTCCACAAGTGCCCTGACAACTCCAAAACCGTCTGCCTCTGCGATGGAGAATGCCAGGATATTGACATTCTCCTCTTCGAGTGCTTTTGCAATCGCAGCAAGCCGGCCCGGCCTGTTCTCGGAAAATACCGAGATCTGTTTTATCAGATAGACTGCCTGTTTTCATCATAACTGCCTCCTGTCGATCACCCGTTTTGCCTTTCCTTCGAACCGCGGGAGTGATCCCGGTTCGACGAGCTCCACGTTCACCGCCACATTCAGGGTGTTCCTGAGCTTGTGCTCCACGTTCTTCCTGATGCCCATAAGATCAGTGATCTTGTCGGAGAATGACTCCCTGCTCACTTCCACCCGGACCAGCATGTCATCGAGTGCACCTTTCCGATCAACGATGATCTGGAAATGCTGGCCCACCTCGGGAACGGTCATCAGGGCATGCTCTATCTGAGAGGGGAATACGTTGATACCCCTTATGATCAGCATATCATCCACCCGCCCTGATATCCGCATCACTCTGGGGTGGGTTCTCCCGCATGCACAGACCCCGTCTTCATAGGAGGTAATATCCCCTATCCTGTACCGGATCATAGGGAGAGCCTCTTTCTGGAGCATGGTGACCACGAGTTCGCCCTTCTCACCGGGGCCAAGCGACTCTCCGGTCTCCGGGTCAAGGATCTCGATACAGGCAAGGTCTCCCCAGACATGGAAGCCTTTCTGCTCGGAGCATTCGCAGAACATCGGTCCGGAGAGCTCACTCGTCCCGTAGATGTCATATGCCTTGATCCCGAGCCAGTCCTCGATCCTCGCTTTCATGGTGTCGGTCCAGGGCTCCGCACCGAGAATACCCATCCTGAGACTGGTATCGTCCCTGATGTTGACTCCCATCTTTTCTGCCACCTCCCCCATATGAAGGAGATAGGAGGGTGTACATGCAATGGCCGTCGTATGGAGGTCCTGCATCAACTCGATCTGGCGTTCAGTATTCCCCACGCTCGTGGGAAGTACCGTGGCACCGACACGTTCTGCCCCGTAATGGAGCCCAAGGCCCCCGGTAAAAAGACCATACCCGTAGCTGACCTGGAGGACATCCCCCCTTCCAAGTCCGCATGAGACAAGGCCCCGTGCAAGTGAGGCAGTCCAGTTGTCAAGGTCGTTTTTGGTATACCCGACCACGGTCGGTTTTCCTGTGGTCCCGGAAGAGACATGGTACCGGACCAGGTCGTCCTGTCCTGCAACAAAGATCCTGTCCGGGTAATTGTCACGGAGATCACGCTTGTACATGAAGGGGAGTTTCCTGATGTCGGCAAGAACATTGATGTCGTCAGGATGTACTCCGGCCTTTTTCATTCTGTCGTGGTAAAAGGGTGAGAAGCTGTAGAGCCGGTATACCAGAGTCTTCAGGAGCCTGTACTGGAGCCTCTGGAGTTCTTCACGCGGCATCTCTTCTATCCGTGGATCCCAGAACATCATACCTCGCTCCTCCTGTCCACCACCCGCTTTGCCTTCCCTTCGAACCGCGGGAGGGTGCCTGGCTCGACAAGTCTGACGGTTGTCCGTAGCTCAAGGGTATCCCGGAGTTCTTTTACTACCTTCTTCTGTATCCGGGCCAGGTCATTGAGTTCTCCGGAGAAGAAGGAGCGGTTGATCTCGACATCGATTGTCATTTCATCAAGATGATTGATTCGGTCAACATAGACCATAAACTGATTCCCGACTTCGGGAATATTCAGGAGGACATGCTCGATCTGCGAAGGGAACACATTGATCCCCCTGATCACCAGCATATCGTCGCTTCGCCCGGTGATCCGTGCGATCTTCTGTGCCCTTCCGCACAGGCAGTCATCCTCAAGTTTCATCGTGATATCCCCGGTACGGTAGCGGAGCAGCGGCATCGCCTCCTTTACAAGAGGGGTGACGACGAGCTCACCAGGTTCCCCGTCAGCCACCACCTCTCCCGTGACAGGGTCGATGATCTCCACAAGATACGAGTCATGCCAGATATGGAGCCCGTTCCTCTCTTCACATTCAAACGCAACGCCGGGCCCAAAAAGTTCAGAGATGCCATAGGAGTCGTACGCGGTGACCCCGAGTTTCTGCTCGAGTTCCTTTCTCATGGAACCGGACCAGGGCTCCGCCCCGAAAAGCCCGGTCTTCAGGGTGGGGAGGTCCGCATGCAACTCTTCTGCCACCTCGGCAAGGTGCATCGCGTAACTCGGCGTGCAATGGATCACCGTCACCCCAAAATCCTGGATCATCTCAATTTGACGCTTTGTATTGCCAGTTGCACTGGGTATGACCGTGAGGCCTATTCTTTCTGCGCCGTAATGAAAACCAAGCCCCCCGGTAAACATACCGTAATTGACCATGTTCTGGAAGACATCGCCTGCTTTCAGCCCGACCATGGTGAGGTTCCTGGCGATCAGTTCGGACCAGGCGTCCAGGTCTTTTCTTGTATATCCTACCACCGTCGGTTTCCCGGTAGTCCCGGAGGTTGTGTGGATCCGGACCACTTTTGAGAGAGGCACCGCAAAGAATCCGAAGGGATATCCGTCGCGGAGGTCCTGTTTTTTTGTGAATGGTATGCGACGGACGTCCTCAAGGGTTTTAATACTCCCCGGTCTGATCCCTGCATCATGCAGTTTTTCCCGGTAAAACCCGATATTCTGGACCATGGCCACGGTCTTTTTCAGGCGCTTTAACTGGAGTGCCTCGAGGTCTTTCTTCTTCAGGGTCTCAATTTTTTCATTCCAGAACATTACAGCCTCCTCTCTTCTGTCATTCCGGCTACCAATGAACGGTATCTTTCAGGATAGGGAATGGACTTTACTTTACCTGGATTTGGATATGCATATATCGGTTTCATTCGGTCAAAAAACTATGTCAGGGCTTGTCATGGCAAGGAATATTCCAAAGATAATCCCCCCAATGCGTAAATACCCTGTATGATTGTGTGATGGGGAATAACGTGACTTTGCCAGCAGGCCTCCCTAAAAAAAACGGCGGCTCTTGCATTAAAATTACGAAACTATCATAAAAACGATGAATTGATGTAGAGGTCTGACCATATTTTCTCGTGCGGACATGCAGGGTCCGGGCTGGTTTTTGGAAGGGAGTTCTCCGTGCGGTATCCATGGCATATTGTGACTGGGTTTGGTGCCCATCTGAAAGCGACAAAGGCGTCCCTTGTTATCACAAAGAACGGGCACCTTGAACAGGTACCTCTCGATCAGATCGATCATCTTCTGGTAATGGGGGGGCATTTCCTCCATACCTCTGTGATAAATGTCATGATCCGGTCAGGAAAGTCCCTCTCATTTTTCGAGGCGGATGGTGAACCGCTCGGCATCCTTCGACCGTATGGGAGTCACCCTGATGACAGCATACGGAAATCCCAGGTGGAGGCACCTTCCCACTCCTATGCGTTGAAAATTGCCAGGGCGGCACTGCTCAACCGTATCCAGGAGATTATGACCCTCCAGGAGGGATGCGGCACACGCATCCTCTATGAAGGTGAAATGGAGATCATACACCAGTCGCTTGCTGAGATGGAGTATCTTGTCAGGTTGGATGAGATCCGGCGTGTCCATCGGCTTGTCACAGATATGTACTATGAGATTTTTGCACGGACGGTGCCACCTGACCTGGAATTCAGGAGGCGGACATCCCGCCCTTATCCCGATGTGATCAACAGTTCACTCGCTGTTGGATATGGGATGCTCTTTGGGAATGCCTGCGTCTCTGTCGTTGGTGCCGGTCTCGACCCGGACATCGGGTTCCTAAACAAAGGATGCGGCGGTCTCATCTACGATATCATCGAACCTTTCAAGACGACGATGATCGATCGTCCGCTCCTTCACTTAATTCGGCAGGGAATAAACCCCTCCGATTATGAATGCAGCCCGGGACGCTGTTTACTTTCTGATGATCTCCTGTCCCGGGTCACCCGGATATTCCATGCGTCAATCCGGCAGGAGGTCCTAGATGAGCAGGTGATGGTGATGAGGGATGCGCTGCTGAAAGGGGTCGATTTTTACATTGTCAAGATTTGAAAATAATATTGTCAAGATTTGAAAATCGATTTTTTGCATCTCTCCTCCTACCCGGATTATTCGCTCCTCTTCACAAGGAATTCCTGGAAGAGAAGGAGGTTGTGATCATGGATCTCGATGTCCCTGATGACGGCCCTCGGGCAGCTGTAGATCATTGAGACAAATTTTTCAAGGAGTATTGGGTCGCCTGTTGCAAGAGTGAGTACCGTCCCGTCAGGCTGGTTCATCACCTCTCCTTTGATGTTCAGCTTTCCTGCAAGAGTCCTTATGCAGTTCCTCATGCCAACCCGCTGGACCTTGCCGGATATCCGGATCTCGATGGTCCTAATCCTCTGGGAGGGAGGTGTCGACTCTTCCCGGGACGGGAAGTCTCCCTGCCCTTGTTCCTGTTCCTCCACACCACCTCTCCCGGTGAACTGTTACCCGAATGGAGTATTAGTCTTTCCCCCCTCCGTTCATTTTAGTATATAGCAACATATGGTTTATTATGGGCAGGAATGCCTTTGCTCCCTAAAATACAATCCCTGAATAAATAGTCTGAATGAAAAAAAAGGATACTAATTCCAGGTATTTTTGATGAGATGGTTATTTCCCTAAGCTCTGCATGATCTCATTAAAGAATGCATCTGCGGTCTCTTTTCTGGGAGATTCCACGATTACCCTTACAAGGGGCTCCGTTCCTGATGGGCGGACGAGTGCCCAGGAGTCTGCCCGGTTGATCCGGATACCATCGGTCCGGTCGATGTATTCACCAGAAAACTCTGCATTGAGCCTGCCGATCATGGCAGAAGGGTCTTTCCCCGTGATCTTCTCTTTGATCAAGTGGAACTCCGGCAGCGCTGCCACCAGTTCAGAAAACGGCGTGCATTCCCGGGCAAGGATGGCTATCATCATTGCAGCGGTCATACCCCCGTCACGGCAGTACTGGTGGTCCGGATAGATAAGCCCGCCGTTCCCTTCACCGCCAAAAGCAACTGGTCTTCCCTCTTTCTCGAGTGCACGCATAGCTCTTGCGACATAGATACTCCCCACGGGTGTATATCTCACATCACAACCATTGGCATAGGCAATCGTCTCGACAAGCCGGGAGGTGGAGACGGGCATCACGACAGTTCCTTTCCGCTCCCTGCAGACCTGGTGGGCAATGAGGGCAAACTCCTGATTTTCTTCGATGAACTGTCCATGCTCGTCCAGGAAAACAGCTCGGTCGGCATCCCCGTCATGTGCAATGCCGAGCGCGGCTCCCGTGGACCGGACCAGGTCACCAAGGGCAAGGAGTCCCTCACGGGAAGGTTCCGGGAGCCTTCCCGGGAAATTGCCGTCCATCTGGCCGTTGACCGTAAATACCCGGCACCCAAGCCGGGTAAGGATATCAGGGGTCGTTGTGCAGGCCGCACCGCAGCCCGGATCGACTGCGACAGTGATACCCTCACCGATCCCGGGAGGAAATGTTCGTACCACGGCATCAGTGTACTCGTGAACACGGTCAATAGCCTGGAATTCCCGCCCGGTGGCATTCCAGGGGACGAGCGGGACATCGCTATCGAGGATCTTCACCTCGAGCCTGATCGTCTCCTCGTCACCCATTTCGGTGCCGTCCGGCTCTATCACCTTTACCCCGTTATACTCAGGGGGGTTATGGGAGGCAGTGATCATTGCCCCGGCATCGTAGTGTTCGCGCACGAGATACTGCAATGCTGGCGTGGGGAGTATCCCGCAATCGGTAACATCGCATCCTGTCGAGAGGAGTCCCGCCTTGACAGCGCTCGCGAGCGCAGGTCCTGATGTCCTTGTGTCTCGCCCGATTGCGATGCTGCCTGTCCGCATCGATCCCAGTGCCATACCGATGGAGAGGGCAAGCGCAGGGGTCATGTCAGATCCTATGATGCCCCGGACACCGTTCGTACCAAACAATCTCTTCCCTGTCATCGAATCACTCCCTGCCTCCCGATGATGAATGAATAAAGGACCTCTGTTGCTAACATTGTCGCCTCAATCGCCACCAGTGGATCAGAGGAGCAGACACCGATTATGAGTTTCTGCGGAGTTCGGGTGTCAGTGTTTTCGGAGCATCCGATCCTGACAGATACATCTCCAAGTTCCCGTATCTTTTCGTCCATTTCTCCTTTAAATTCGTTGATCTGTTCGTTGAGAATACTCCCTGGGATTGCCATAGTAAAGATCATGGTTGTTATCCCGGGAACGCAACCTTTCTGTATCTCCTTTGAAAATCCATCAGGAGTGACGATGTCAGAGAACTCACCAAGATGTGCCAGGACCTCTTCAGCCGAAGGATCCTGCAGTATGACGTTACTTGCTCCCGGGACGTTTCCGATAACCACTTTTGGATATGGTTTTTCCTTGAAACCTTCTACGACAGCATAGTGTGCACCTGAATCGCAGAGCATTTCGAGGATTGATTCGAGCTGATTCTCCTGGAGGATCATCACTGACTTATAGGCATCTATCCCCACAGAGGCCTTGGCACCAGACTCGAAAAAGCGGGAGGTGTCCTTCCCTTCTGCAAGGGAATATCCATGATGACCGATGTGTTTCACGACGGCGACCGGACCGAGCTTCTCAAGTTCGGGGAGCAAACCACTGATGAATGTGGTCTTCCCGGAATTTGAAAAACCAGCGATATGGATCACTTTCATTGGTCATCCTCCACTTTTTCCTCTTCTCCCTCGGCCCGAGTGCGGATGAGGGCAGCGGCCGCTTCCCCGACACTCCTCATTATGCTGGAGATCCGGTCCTCGATGTCGATCTCCTCGTCAATGTCAAGCGAGGATCGCTCCACCTCAAGGAGGAAACGGAGCCACTTCGCTTGCCTCAAAGAGGAGGTCATCGAGACTCCTCTGAGGTAAAAAACCCGCACATGGCACCATAAAAGAAGGTAGCCCCCGATTTTGTCACCTTCTTCTTGAATGAGTTACGCGCCTGGTTGACGGCCTGGGGGGTGTATCCCTCCTGCATGAAGGGGACGAGCTCGGGAAGGTGCTGGCCGATGAAGGTCATCTCTGCCCCGTTTCTTGTCCTGAAATCGGTACACGAGGCGGGCGATTGCCCATTCGCGTGCGGTGATGTAGGTCCGCTTCCGAAGGAACTGGTTCACCTTCCGGTAGGTGGCACCATCCACCTTTTTAAATTTCCTGTACTTATTGACATCATCCTGCCCGAACTGCTGCACCATCTGATCATAGAGTTGGTGCAGGGGATTTATTATAAGATGCGGGAAGGCTGTGACAGGAAGCCCCGTATGGTATAGCATCATATGGTTTATAGTGAGGCGCAGTTAGTGTAGTCATGAGAGGAATATAACGAATATTTATTATTATTTTCAAAAAATACACTCAATTATTGTTTTTCTTTCAAGACACGGAATGTCATCTCCTTGTGTGAGAATTATGCTCACAATATCCCGACCCCATCACTAAAATACCAGTGCAATGCCAAATCATGACGCAAATCCCTGTTATTTTGGCCTGACTTGCAAAGCGTATTGTAACTGCCGACTGTGTTAAGGGGGATTCGCGCTCCCACGATTGTGTTGGAATCCCGCGTGTTTTTTCACAATGCAGGGTATCGATCAGGTCCGCGAATTTAGGAATTATTCACTAATGCATTGAGTAATGATAAGATCTGATCTGTTGTCACTGATTCGTCCAGATGGATTGGCTGTACCCTGCGGTTCCTGTATTTTTTTAAGGCAGGTCAAAGGCACTCCTATCAAAAAAGGGTATTTATGATCGTCCTGTCGCTTACGGGATAGCTTGCAGTACTTGGGCTAATGTTCACTCATTCTCCTTACCATTCGAGAACAATCCTCCAGCAAAACGTTAACCCGGCTATCCAATACCAAGAATAGGATTGACGAATTTTCGCGCTCGTTTGATGTAATCCCCGACGAAAAAACAGAAGAGATCGAAGCGGAGAACGCGCCAATCAAAAGTCCTGGGCACTCTTTTCACAGGAGCGAAGCATCTCCAGAATACGACCCCCCCAGATGTTTTCACAAGGAACGAGATAATCGTGAATAAATATGGTAAAAAGGGATTTCGGCATGACGTTTTGGGTTTCACCAGAATTCCCATTCGCGAGATGGACTCAGGCCGAGACTCGGGAGTGATACGTAACATGGATTATACGTGGGTTCCAGTTGAGTCCATGAATGACATAGCCATGATTTTTCGACCCGTTTTCCCCTGTCTTTCCCTTACACTACTTTTCCACGATTGCAATGTTCGAATCAAGATCGGAGGGGTTGTTTTTCATAAAATAAGTTCAGAATCGTGATTTTACTCCTTCGGGAAGAGATTTCATACGGTGACTGAAGCGTCTTACCGCCATGATGAACGGAACATTTGCACCCTGGAGAAACGAGCGTACCTTGTTGGCATAGAATGCGCTGTCCAGGCAGAGAACTTCTATCTGCGGGTTTTGTCCATACATAATGTCAAGACACTGAGCGATATCTCCCACCTTTAAAACACCCTGCCCGACAGGAAAGATCGCGAGGGTGTGTTGATAGACTGTTCTCGTGATCATAAACAAGGTGATGTATGAGTAGAACCTGCCGGTGGATTTCTTCAGACAATGGTGAATGATATAGTTCTCATAACTTTTCTGATCTCTCTCCGTAAAAAGGGTCGTGCGTCTGAACCGATATCATTCTGTCAAAATACCTGGTGAGAATTTTTTATTTGTTCCCCTTCCATGCCGTTCTCTTCATAGGGAGTGATAATCGAAGGAGTCTGGATCATATCAGGAAATCTGATCTTGATATCGGTAGTCGGTGTCCTTGAATCCACCTCACTCCAAAATTGCCTTTATTCCAGTGTAAGGAATTAATACTCCATTAAAACAGGCCTTTTTTTCATTCTGCCCCTCCCGCTTAGGGGAGGTGGTTGAGATCTGCCTTTATATCGATTCTACAGGGCTTTTTTAAAATTATCGACGAAGATCCTGTTGCTTCCAAAAAAGTAGGATACAACCACCTCCGACTCCCGGATTCTTGTTGATCGGAAATAGGCACTTGCTACGTTTTCCCGCCATGTAATACATGGAGTAAGCAGACCCTCCAAAGCACTCTTTTCTGTTTTGCATCCTCGTCCCCTACCCAATGTATATGGAGATTGGCCCTCTGATTGCGTCAAATGTGTATTCTGCGCAAAACTTTAATTATCAGTTATTGCAAAGATTAGAGCATGGATGGGGGTTATTTTTCGGAATGGCTGGTGAACTACCGTCACTACCTCCGTATGCGCAATTATTCCCCACGGACCATCCAGAGCTACGAGCAGGTGGTCCGCCATTTCGCCTACTACATCTGGCTGAGGCGGAACTCCGATCCCCAGAATCTCCTGATCTACTGGGAGGAATTCTCAAAAGCCCGGCTCGACACCAGTGTCGATGTGCGGCCTGTTTTCATCACTGATTATTTCTCGTTTATCAACTCTCGAAAGACCTACAAGCCAACGACCACTCATCGGATCATCTCCTCCTTGAGTTCATTTTACCGGTTCCTTTACTCCCAGGGGGTTATCACGGCCAATCCGATGATCGCGATCGAGCGGCCCAAGATCAAGGACCAGGAGCTCCGGTACCTGAAGCACAGCCAGGTCATCCGCCTGATCGCTTCTATTACCGATGACCGCGACCGGCTGATCGTCCGGACGATCTACGCTACCGGGGTGAGGGTCTCTGAGCTCTGCGGGATCAATATCGAGGATATTGATTTCGAGGACGAGATGATCAAGGTCCGGGGGAAAGGGGGCAAGATCCGGATCGTGTTCGTTGATCACGAGACCCTTGAGGACATCTCCCGGTTTATCGGCAACCGGATCGAAGGGCCTCTCTTCCTTGGCCAACAGGGCCATCACATCTCTCCCCGTTCCATTCAGCATATATTCAAATTATACGCTCCTCAGGGGATCACCCCCCACAAGATCCGGCACAGCTATGCAAGTGAGCTCTACCGCCGTTCAAAGAATCTCAGGGTCGTCCAGGAGAACCTCGGCCATACCTCCATCAAGACCACCGAGATCTATCTCCATACCGACCTCGACGAACGAAAGAGGGTCTACCAGGAGTTCTTCCCCCTCTCCGATACCAATACTTCCCCGCCTGCGCCGGTTCAAAAAGAGGAGAAGTAAGCTGTCATCCTTCTATTCCAGGAAGGAGGATGCTGAAAGTATCCATGATGAAATAGACCATTCATATGAGGTTCTCTCCACCTCTTAAGAGTGGTCCGGGTGTAAGACAATTCTTAATTACGGGACAGTTGCCCGGGAACCAGGATCTTCTTGGGGGATATTTTCCATTGTTCAGAGTGAGATTCAGGCCGTAATTCTGCAACAATTACAAAAATAATCCCGTATTTTTATTGGATGCATTTTCGTCTTCCGTCGTTCACCTCTGTCAAATAAACCATATATTGCTATATACAAAGGCGGTTCTTTTTTTTCTCGCTCCAGCAATTCGCATCTCTCAATTGGGGTAGAATGCGCATGTATTGGTTTCATGAGATAGTGGTATGTGAATAAAATCAAGAGATTGAAAATCGAGCAAATATGTCTTCATTTCACGAAATAGTGGTTATTAATAAATATTTGTAAATCCGGTCCCATCGCGTCATGCGATTCCCTGCTATAGGGAATCAAAACCAATATTATGCCTCTTTTCTGAAATTAAGTCATTTGGTGTTTTATTTAATGAATAACCGCAATCCCGTTCGACCAAGTATAGGGAGCAGGAAAAAACAGAGAAATTTAGTCTATCTTTTCGTCCTGTGAGAAGCAGGGAGAGTTACCCTGTTATACCCTGTACCCTTTCTCGCGGAGCATCCTGAGTATCCGGTCTCGCTGTTTTGGACCCCTGAGCTCCATCTCCAGAATCACCCTGTTCAGGTGGAGCGGGAGATTGGGAGATCCCCGCTCCTGCTCCACACGGGAGATGGTTGCCCCTTCAAGGGCAATGAGCGAGAGAAGTGCAGGGAGTGCCCTTGCACCTTCCTCGATTTCTATTGTGCACCGGAACATCCTCCCCTCATCAAAAAGACCCCATCGTATGACCCGCTCGAGAAGGAACGCATCAAGGTTCCCTCCAGAGATGACCGCAACTATCTTTCCCCCGGGATGGAGAGGAACAGCACCCGAGAGAAGGGCGGCAAGGGGGGCCGCACCCGCACCTTCGGCCAGTATCTTCTTCCGCTGCAGGAGCAGGGAGATGGCGGCAACGATCTGCCTGTCATCGACCAGCACTACTTCATCCACCAGATCGCGGAGGACCGGCCAGGTGTGATCTCCCGTCCGGGTGACCCGGATGCCATCGGCAATGGTGGGGAGGGACTCCACCGTCACGGGTCTTCCTGAAGCAAAGGCAGCAGCTGCGGAGGGGCATGCAGATGCCTGCACTCCTATTACCCTGATATCAGGGCGATCGGCCTTCACCGCTGTTGCAATCCCGGCAATCAGGCCACCTCCCCCCACCGGGACAATAATTGCATCAGCATCGGGGAGATCCTCGAGAATCTCAAGGCCAATTGTACCCTGACCGGCAATGACCATCTCATCATCAAACGGGTGGACGAACATCATTGCTCCCGACTCTGCCAGGCTCCTGGCATGATTAATGCTCTCTTCGAGGCATGTACCTTTGAGGATGACCTGTGCACCATATGCCGACGCGGCTTCCTGCTTTCCCGGGGAGACCCATTCGGGCATGACGATCGTTGCAGGGATCCCTGCGATTCCTGCTGCAACGGCCACTCCCTGGGCATGGTTGCCGGCCGAAGCTGCAATCACCCCCCCTGCACCTATCGATCCCCGCTGTGATAAAATACGGTTCGCAGCTCCCCTGACCTTGAAGGATCCTGCTTTCTGCATCGCCTCGATCTTGAGGTATATCTCGGCGCCTGTCATCCCTGAAAAGGTCGGAGAGTATACCAGAGGAGTCCTGATGATCCTCCCTGCAAGGAGCGCTGCTGCCTCCCGTATCGAATCGATGGAGATCATGGATTGTGATCTGGATTGGGGCTTCTTATGGGTTGTGGGAGGGGTCCTCTAAAAAACGTTACCAGGAATAGACAGACTGTATCCCAGATACCATAGAAAATGTGCTCACCAGTATCAGAAGAGCCCCTGACCCGTCAGAACGCCCGGTAAAAATCATAGGTCGCCTCTACGGAGCGGACCTGTGCGCCTGCCGCCTTTCCATTCATGAGTTCTGCCGACCTGGTGACGCGTCTCTTCCGCGAATCCCGGTGATCATTTGGCACGATGCTGCTCTTGTGCATCGCAGCAATCCTCTTTCTCCGCCAATGATGGGAAATCATGGGCGAATGGGAACCCTGTCGGTCTTATACCCTCCCTTATGGCGTTATTATAGAGGGGCTCCTCGTGATCAATAACACCGGGTATTTCCACGCTTTTTCGCAAAAATAACTCCCGGAACGGGTGACAATGGATATAAATGAGCGGGATCCCATAGTATTTTATAAAGGATATCCTGTGCATGAAGACCCTGATTCTCGCCGGCGGAAGCGGTACAAGGCTTTTTCCCCTCAGCCGGGGGCATTTTCCCAAGCAGTTCCTCCCGATAGTCGATGGACACTCGCTGTATCAGAATACTCTCCGCAGAGCCCTCATGTTCTCCTCTCCGGATGAAATTTTTGTGGTGACCAACCCCGACCAGGAGTTCATTGCGCGAGACCAGGCAGCGACCGTGGGGAGCGAGGTTCATATCCTCTCCGAGCCTCAGGGAAAGAACACCCTGCCGGCAGTCTATTTCGGGCTCCGTGAGATCGAGCGGTCTTTTGGCCCGTCAAAAGTGGCAGTGCTTCCCTCAGACCAGCTGGTACATGCCGGACCGGTCTATGCCGATGCGTTCCGGAGGGCAGAGTCGCTTGCTGCTACCTGGCTGGTGCTTTTCGGGGTAAAGGGAACGGAGCCTCACACGGGTTACGGGTACATCCGGCCGGGAAAGGAGATCGGGGGGGCTTTTTCAGTTGCCTCCTTCACTGAGAAACCGGATCGATCCACCGCAGAGCAGTACCTGCGGGATGGCTACCTCTGGAACAGCGGGATGTTTCTCTTCTCAACCCGGCTCTTCTTTGATGAATGCGGGAAGTATGCGCCTGAAATCACCCGATCTTTTCTGCAACCTGTTGAAGAGACCTACAGGACCGTCCCCCCCATATCGATTGATTACGGCCTGATGGAGAAGACTGCACGGGCAGCCGTGGTTCCTCTCGAGGCGGAGTGGAACGATCTCGGATCGTTTGACGCATTCTATGCATACCTGCCTAAAAACGAGGACCATAACGCAGTCCGCGGCGAGTACATCGGCATTGATTCTTCGGGAAATCTTGTGATCGGGGATCGGATGGTGATCACAGTCGGGATGCATGATACGGCAATCATCGAATCCGGCGATATCACTTTCATTGCCCCAAGGGCGAGGACAGAAGAGGCGAAACAGGCGGTCGCGATCCTGAAGCAGAGGGGCGACCCCCGGGTCGATAGCCATCTGACTGAGTACCGGCCATGGGGATCCTACACAAAGCTCGAGGACGGCCCCTCCTACCGGATCAAGCGGATCACGGTCCCGCCCGGACGGCGGCTCTCGCTCCAGATGCACCATCACCGGAGCGAACACTGGGTGGTCGTCCATGGTACCGCGAAGGTCCATATAGATGGAAAGGAGCATCTCCTCAGGAAAGGGGAGAGCACCTTCGTCCCGATCGGGTCAGTCCACCGCCTGGAGAACCCGGGGCTGGTCCCGCTCGAGCTCATCGAAGTGCAGATCGGCGAATATATCGGAGAAGACGATATCGTCAGGTTCCAGGACGATTATCATCGGAATGAAAAATGAGGAGGCCGGTTCATGCGTGCAGCAGGTCATCTTGGACGCATACTCCGAATTCCCGAACCTCTGAGGATACTCCATGCCTCTTGACAAGGACGAGAGTAAGCTTATCGAAGACAAGCTGGCCCTGATCGAGTCCAATCTCAGGGCCGTCAGGGAATACCTGGATGAGCGGACTGCCGAGATCCAGGAACTTTCTGACGAGATCATGAAGATCGTGCGGAAAGGATAGATTCCTCCCCACATTTTTTAGGATCTCAAAAAGCGAATGGATACGCCACATCATCTCTCCAAAACAGCCTATAACTATAGGAGTTACGCAAACGCAGAATCAAATAGAAAGATCAATATATATAAATGAATGAATATAATGCGTGGTTAGAAAGATCCAGATTTCAGACCTTCACTACATCAATTTCCTGGTTGCAGCAACGTGTGATGTATCATGCGTAAAAGCAGCAGACTGTTATTCCTCGAATGGGATTGTAGTACTCCCATGATAGGTTCAACCGGTTTCTCACGAGACAGTCCTTAACCCCAGAAACGTTGTGGAATGAGGTTGAACCATACATTGAAAAACGGAGTGGCTGGTTTGTCCTGGATGACACGGTCATCGACAAAATGTATTCAAAAGAGATTGAACTGACGTACTATCAATGGAGCGGGAAACATCACAAAGTCGTGCAGGGTATCGGCCTCATCACTCTCGTCTGGACTGATGGCACCAACACATTTCCGATTGATTATCGGATCTATGATAAAGATGGCGATGCCCTCTCAAAGAAATGCGCTCTAATTTTTTTTCCAAGGGTTCTGCGTAACTCCTAAACTATCTGGAATCTGGGAGAGGGACTCGTCCGGTATACTACGGATACTCCTCACCATGTAGATCATGGCCTTGGTGAAGCGGTGCCTGGATCGCCTCTCCTATTGCCGATGTGATTGCCGTCAACGATCTTTGTCCGGCGAGATCCTGAGCACCAACCCCTTCGGCTGCACCGCTAGTGAGACCAGTGGAGGAACGACTGCCAGCCGTGGCAAAAAACCGTGAGGCCTACTACCGCCAGGATCCTCTATGAGGAATTCGAGGCAAATACGGTCGGGTCCGTGACCGCAAAGGTCAGCACCGTGGCCGGGTTCACTGCGGCCAAGACCGCCATCCTTGCAGACACCAATCTTGCCACCGCCATGGATGGCAATGCGGTGAACGATGTCGAGGGAGAGCGCCATCCCGTTAGCCTCCTGTGCTCCCTCCCCCCACTTTATTTCGAGCAATTGGAATATAGACAATCTCAATTGAAACCTTTTTAGTCTCAATTGAAACCTTTTTAGTCTCAATTGAAACCTTTTTAGTCTCAATTGAAATCTACGAACGTGTCGGGATTATTTCACACACCGATACTGAATCCGCATTGGAACGTGCCGAGGTAATCGTCACGAAAATCAAGGGGATTGTCCAGGGGATGGGCTACCAACCGCCTACTGTCGTGATACTTTTCCAGATGTTTCTCTCAACAAAGTAGGAGACCGCGCTGTGCTAATCCCGTAATATTTCACTCCAAACTCTTCGTGTGAGGGAATATATCGAGTTTGAGTTTCTTGGCGATCTCCCGGACCTGCTTTGGCAGTTCCCAAAAAACCGGGAGTATTCAAAGGGGATTTGGAGGAAATTGTCGGAAAATTACCTTTTGTTTCTTCAATTTATTATTCGATCTCATTTATTTCGAATTATTCGAAATCTTCTGTATCTGTATATGTAACAACGAACATCCCAGATGGTGCCGCATTTTTGTGTAGCGCATATGAAGGTAATAATCCTGATGAATGGGATTCAAAGTTTGCTTTTACTAATGAACCAGCCATAGTTAAAGACAGCAAATTTATCTATTCCTTCAAGTTATATGACAAAGAAATCGAGGCAGATTTCACCGATAATACAATCCTTTTCGATATGAGTTTCTCCCCTTGGGCTACTATTCGACCTCAGGCGATCGCGGAATATTATGATGGGGGATCATCCTTAAGGCTAATGGCAGGTTCTCCAGGGTTTATTACTCCCGGACCACCTGCGGAACCTTAAGAAAAAACCCTGAATTATCAAGCGTTTGTTACAAATGAAGGTAATTCCCTGAAAATTCAGGAAGTTAAAGATTATTTTAAATATATTTTATCAGCCTAATCGATAAGGGCTTTTCTTGTTGCGGTTCATCGCTTGGACGACATTCCCGAAGGTTCACGCTGCCGATTAATAATCCCAGATCGTAGTGAAAATAAGACAACGGTAGATTTCGATAATGATAAATAAAATTAAGAAGATCATAGGTTTCTTGTTAATGCAAAATTTTTATGGACCCAAAAACTAGAGAGAAAAAAAGAAAAAAATCTTATTTCAATAGCAAAATTTCTCGAAATACAATACTAACAGGCATACTTATTGGAGCAATCGGGACATTTATTGGATCTTTATTATTCATCGCTATTCCTCAAGGTCAATCCCAAGGGTATTTCATACTCTAATATGACGATTAATTATGACTCCAATACGGCGATTGATTATGTAGGAAAGCCGAATACCTCCATATTATGGCGATATCAACTCAATCCTCCGATTTTATACATTAATCTTTTTCACAAACAAGGTTTGGCTTATTGTGATTTTAATTTGATAAATACTGAAAAAGACTTTGATTTATCTGATTATAAGGGCATTAAATTTTATGCGAGAAGTAATTTATGGGGTAGGGAAATTGAATATAATTTATTCACCCATAGTAAAAGTGGGATAGAACATGAAATTTATCAATATCGTAATACTGATAACTATTTGGACTTATCTTTAAAGGAATATACAATTTTATTCGAAGATTTAGAATTAACTCCTTGGACAAAAATTGCGTATCCGAATGCAAATGAAAAACCAGATTTAAAACATACATATGCGATAGGGTTTGCCATTAAAACACATAATTTTGAAGAAAATGAAATATCAATTTATGATATTTATCTGATTAAAAATAATAACGAGCAAGAATTATTATCCAGTTACGATAATTTAACTGGCATAATGAACGGAGAAATGGGGCGATGGCACGCTGGATGGGGTTATACTAATTGGTTATTCAAATAGCCCGTATTTCTCCACATTTGCAGCATAAACTGGAATTTTGAAATCAGATGTGGATTGTTATCACAGAGTATTGAAATGAATGTCACTGCTAATATACATCATGCAGATGAAATGATTGAATTCATACTTATATATTGTCAAAGACGACTAAAGGCAGTAGGAATCAACAGAACAAATCAATACGGCTTGATTCTTGTCTTTCTGGGTGAAAAAACCTTAATTAATAATACTTTTTTCTGACGGTCGACTGTCGGAAAGCGATCTTTACTTCTGTGCGGTGCGAAGGAAACACAAGAAAAAAGCCTAGCCTGTAGTTCATACATAGGACCTTTTCCTTCTGCACTGAGTCCTTCTTGAGTTCCTTTAACATCCCAATTGGTATGATGAAAATAGCGGCATCCCGGGGATCATCAAACCGTTTGAGAACTTCCCTATAATATCCATCGATTTCAAGCATCTGGGCAAGTTTGTTCCCATATTTCTTATCCTCAATCTTTAATGCCCATGTCGCCCTTTTCCAGCGAGCCGCCATCTTTTCAATATCTGCAGGCGCTATCATAACAAGGAATAATCGCCAAACATAGAAGATTTCAGGAAAGAGTGTGCCTGGGGTGAAAGTAAACAATATTCTATTTAATAGCAATTTGCGGTTGCTTGCGTGAATGAAAATTCTGCGAAATCCTTCAGAATAGGGTTATTTTGGTAATCAGAGCCCTTTTTAAAATGAAGATGCTGTAAAGTCCGAATCGTTGACGAGGACATTTAAGTCTAAAATCAGGTGTTCATTACGATTGCTGAAGAGAACTGAGTCTGACTAGCGGAGCGGATGAGAAAAAAAACGGCCCAGTTGCGACCCGATGAGGCTATTAACCAATCTGCTGAAGCAGGGGGAGATCTTCCCGAGTTCGTCAGCCGATGCGCCCCCGACTCAAGGCGGATACGGGGGATCCCGAAGGCCCCGCGGAGCGGGCGAGCGGGAACCCCGACCGCCCGGGCGCAGGCTGGGTAAGGGCGAGGCCGAAGGCCGAAGTCCCCTAAACAAGTATAGAATAAGTCACAGCGATTTGATTGAGAGTTTCATAAATTATCTCAAATTGACTACGAATTTTCGTTTCCGGCTTATGGGACTTAACAAAGACGGTGAGATAGTAGTCACAATACCGTATATTCACAGATGGACCGATATCTACTACAAATCGATACTGGCAAAATTCTACGCCCTTGAGGAATGGATGAAGAATAATCCTGGTGTAGTCACCATGTTTACCCTCACTACTTATCAAGGTTCAAAATCAATAATGATGGATCATACAGTAGGAAAGTATTGGGCCGTGACTTAACGATCATAGGGTGCTTTGATTTGCTGAAAGAGTCCCGTAAAAAGTTTCTTAATGTGCTTCGTAACCGTTACCCAGGAATCAATTATGTCTGGGTACTCGATCCTCACGAAACCGGTTATCCTCATTGTCATCTAGTAGTATTCCGGGAATTTTCAGAAACAGAACAGACTACTATCAAACAGTTATGGAGTGAAAAGTATCATGCCGGGATGGTATACTGCCGGGGTATTGAAGTAACTTTAAAAAGATCTGATGAATCCATTCACTCAATCCGTAATTACCTCATGAAATACATGACAAAGCAATTTGGTATTGGAAATCAGGGCTGGATTGATGAAGAACTTTTATTTAATGCAATAGTCTGGAAAACAGTTACCCGGATGTGGGGGGCATCCAAAGAACTGACCGCCATAAT
>CAWIVM010000011.1:0-35386 GCA_963839585.1 uncultured Methanoregulaceae archaeon | reverse complement strand
CAGGATCTCCGCGAGTTGCCTTTCATCGGGGTGATAATGGAGTCGGAAAGGGCTGCTTCCACCGATGCAGTGCCGGAATGCTTCCCGAGCATGATGCGCCGTTTCCTGCCGATCCTCTCGGGAGGGACCGGTTCATAGGTGCTCGGCTCTTTCAGCACGCCGTGGGCATGGATCGCTCGCGCGCGGAACGCCATCTCCCCGACGATTGCCTTGTTCGTGGGGGAGAGAGACGCCGGTAAGCCGCGACACCACTACCGCGAGCGGGTAGATCTCCTGGTAGTGATCCCTGTCCGGTAATTGTAGAGAATCTCAAGGGCCATCACGAGCTCCTCAAACGGGGTGTTTCCTGCCCGCTCCCCGAGGCCGTTGACCGTGACATGGGCACACGACGCCCCTGCACGGAGCGCCGCAATGGTATTTGCCATCCCCATTCCCAGGTCATCATGGCAATGGATGGAGAGGGGCGCGAGGCAGAGGGGAGGGATGATCCCTGCCACCCGTTCGGGAGTGAGAAGGCCGACGGTATCGCAGAAGCAGAGCCGGTCGGCACCACATTCGAGCCCGCCCGCATAGACCGATTTGAGAAACGCAGGGTCTGCCCGGGAGGCATCCTCCCCGGAGAGCTCCACTATCAGACCGCGGTCCTTTGCGTAGGCGACTGCATCCATCGCCATCGCGTAGACCTGGTCACGGGTCTTCCGGAGCTTCTTCTCGATATGAAGGTCGCTTACCGGGATGACGAGGTGCACGGAATCAGCCCCGTACTCTGCTGCATAGTCGATGTCGAGCCTGTACTGCCCGGACATAGGTGCAGATCCAGCCTTGAGTCCGGCATCAGATATGAGGCGGAGGGCTTGGCGTTCCCCTTCAGATGCGACAACGGACCCTGCTTCGATCACGTGAACGCCGATCTCCGAGAGTCTTGTCGCGATCTCAAGTTTCTCATCTGGTTTCAGTGAGACGCCGGGAGTCTGCTCCCCGTCCCGTAACGTGGTATCAAAAAAGCGTAGCTTTTCAGGGAATAAAACGATCTGTCATGGATAATCCACCACATATAGAAAATTGCGGCACGCCCTCATTAACGTATCGGACATCCGGACCCTGATTTTTCGAGAAAAACACGAAACTATGAGTCTTTTTTCATTTCCCCAAAAAGAGGAAAAAGAGTTCTTTTGAAGAATACATCAAAAAAATCACATGATCCCCTAAGGGACACAAGAATACAAGATGAAACTGCCGGAGGCAGTTTCATATAAAAAGGTTAGAAAAAGGTTAGACCGGAACCGCTTCAATGACTTCAGCCTTCAACTCTTCCCCTTCATTATAAACCATGGCGAGATAGCGTGCCTGGAAGATTGAGAGGAGCGGGATCAGGACCAGGTAGATGAGCCAGCCGATGTAGGGGATTGCCATGATAATGGCAAGGATAAACCAAAAAACCATCATGACAATGAAAAGCACGATTAACGCGAGGATATATCTGCCCCATCCAATCGTCCTGATGGTCTCGAAAATACCGGAAAAGTTGAATGCCTCACCGAACCGCTCTTTCCTGGCCATCCTGATGCTACCGATTGTCGCGATGATGCCGATGATAAGCGCAAGGACCAGAGCGATGAAAAGGCCCACAAGGAAGGTCGCAATCAGGGGCATAATCAGCTCCGGGTTCGACGTAAAGTAGTCAGGATTTCCGCTCATGGTAACCTGCTGGATGGCTGAAAATACTGCCCAGCCACCGAATAAGAGCACAACCACAATGACCGGAATCATGTAGATGAGCCAGGCTACGATCAGCTTCAGCCCGTCGATGAAGAGTTTCCCCCAGTGTTCAAGTTCGGGTGCTGGCTTCGTCCCGCGGTAGATTTCCATTACATAGCCAAGTAGCAGGGGAAAGATGATCGTTGCTACGATAAGGAGAATCCACCTGGTCCATTTCCCCCACACCGCTTCTCTGGCGTACTCGACCGAGTCGCCAAGCATTTTTCCGTATTCCATTATGAAATCACTCCTGTATATTCATTGGTTCGAGTGAAGTGATAGAAAAAGATATCGTGATTTTACAGGAAACAGAAACACCCTAATGCCTGAAATACCGGATGCCCGTGAAGACCATCGCCATGTGCAGGTTGTTTGCTGCCTCAATCACTTCGGCGTCACGGATCGATCCACCGGGCTGAACGAGCGCGGTGGCCCCGGCAGCCGCAGCAACCTCCAGGGTGTCCGGGAATGGGAGAAACGCGTCGGAAGCAACGACCGATCCCTCGAGTGAGAAGAGCGATTTGTCGATCGCGATCTTTGCAGAGTCCACCCGGCTCATCTGACCGGCACCGATGCCGAGCACTTTATTCTGGGTGGCAAAGACGATTGCATTGCTCCGCGTATGCTTGCAGACTTTCCAGCCGAGTTGCAGCGCCCGGATCTCAGCCGGCGTCGCATCCCGGTCGGTGACGACCTTCCAGTGCTCCCGGTAGGGAGGAGTCTCCTGCAGCAGGATCCCCCCATCGATAGTACGGAGCTCCGGGCCTCCCGCAGGTTTGGGCAGGATCACCACCCGCATGTTCTCCTTTTTCTGCATCGCATTGCGTGCATCAGGGGTGAATGATGGTGCAGCGACCACTTCCACGAAGGTCGAACAGATCTCTTCAGCGAGCGGCAACCCCACTTCACCGTTGATGGCGACAACTCCGCCGTATGCCGATACCGGGTCAACGCCCCGGGCGCCAAGATAGGCCTCGGTTACCGACTCTCCCAGAGAGACCCCGCAGGGATTGTTGTGCTTGAAAATCACCGCAGCGGGGTCCTCGAACTCCCGGATGAGGCCTGCTGCTGCGTTCAGGTCAAGGTAGTTGTTGTAGGACATCTCCTTTCCCTGGAGCGGCACAACCCCCGCGATCCCTGCCTCGCCGTATACTGCTCCCTTCTGGTGGGGATTCTCCCCATAACGGAGCCTCCTCCCGTTCCTGAACTGGAGCGAACAGACCGGGGCGACGTCCTGCCCGGTCAACTGGAAATGATTGCTGATGGCGGCATCGTAGGCAGCGGTCCTGGCAAACGCCTTTTTTGCGAGCATGAACCGCTGCTCCGGAGAAAACCCCCCCTTCATGAGGGCCTCGATGACAAGCGGGTAATCAGCGGGATCCGTGATCACCGCAACATCCCGGAAATTTTTTGCTGCAGCACGGATCATTGCAGGTCCGCCCACATCGATATACTCGACCAGTGCATCGAGTTCCGGCACTGATCGTGCCATCTCCTCGAACGGGTAGAGGTTCGTGACAAGGAGGTCGATTGGGTGAATGCCCTGCTCCGCCATGGTCGCATCATCGACACCCCTCCTCCCCAGGAGCCCGCCATGCACCTTCGGGTGGAGGGTCTTCACCCGCCCGTCCATCATCTCTGTTGACCCGGTGTATGCCGAGACTTCGGTAAAATCGATCCCGGCTTCTTTCAGGATCGTACCAGTCCCCCCTGAAGAGAGGATCTTCACCCCGGATGAACCGAGTGCCTTTGCAAGTTCTTTGATCCCGCGCTTGTCCCATACCGAAAGGAGAGCCCACTTCATGGACAGGATATTTGGGAATTCTCTCATATCAGTGTGATGGAGCTCAACGGTTCTGCTGGGGCACCCTCCTGCATACAGAGGGAAGGCCACGGTTCAGACGTTGTATCAATGAAAATAATTTTATAGAACTACAATGCAATAGTTATCCTGATCGTCCTATGATGCAAGAAACAGAGGAGGAATTTAACGGGCTGGATCGGGAAAAAGAAGAAATATCAGCCCCTGATTCAGCATCCCCCTCCCCTGAAGATCTGCAGCGCGATTACCGTGAGCTGAATGAACGGTTCCTGCGGCTTGCTGCCGACTTCGAGAATTTCAAAAAGAGAACGGCCCGGGAGATGGATGCACAGGCCAGATCTGCTGTCGAGAGATTTGCAGTTGAACTCCTCGAAGTGGCTGACAATTTTGACCGGGCAATCCGGTCAGAGGATCCACAACCCCGGGAGGGTCTCGAACAGATCCAGAAACTCTTCAGGACGGTTCTCGAAAGGCACGGGATACGCTCCTTTGAGACCGTCGGAACGCGGTTTGACCCCGCCTGTCATGAAGCGGTGGTCGCCCTTCCCTCGGAGTCCGAAGAAGGGACCGTTGTGGAGGAGTTCACCTGCGGCTACCGCATGCACGACCGGGTGATTCGCTGCGCAAAAGTTGCAGTATCGAAAGGAATGGAAGGTGTCTGATATGGCAAAGGAAAAAGTTCTTGGAATTGATCTTGGTACGACATTCTCCTGCATGGCAATCATGGAGGCAGGGACCCCTGTGGTGATCCCTAACGCAGAAGGCGGGCGCACGCTCCCCTCTGTGGTCGCTTTTACAAAAGACGGCGAACGGCTTGTCGGGAGCCTTGCCCGGCGACAGGCAATCACGAACCCGACAAGGACTATCCAGTCCATCAAGAGAAAGATGGGATCCACCGAGAAGATCAAAATCGACGACAAGTCCTACACTCCCCAGGAGATCTCGGCGATGATCCTGCAGAAGCTGAAGGTCGATGCCGAGGCATACCTGGGAGAGAAGATCACAAAAGCGGTCATCACGGTCCCTGCCTATTTCAATGACGCACAGCGCCAGGCGACCAAGGATGCAGGGAAGATCGCAGGGCTTGAGGTGCTCCGCATCATCAACGAGCCTACTGCAAGTGCCCTTGCATACGGTATCGATAAAGAGAAGGATGTGACCGTGCTCGTCTATGACCTTGGCGGCGGAACGTTCGATGTGTCGATCCTGACCATGGGTGACGGTGTTTTTGAGGTGAAAGCGACGTCAGGAAACAATTTCCTCGGCGGTGATGACTTTGACAAGCGGGTCATGGACTACCTTGTCGACGAATTCAAGAAGAAGGAAGGGGTCGATCTCCGGACAGACCCGATTGCAATGCAGCGGCTGCGGGATGCAGCGGAGAACGCCAAGATCGAGCTCTCCCAGAAACTGAAGTCCAATATCAATCTCCCGTATATCACCACCGGCCCGACCGGTCCGAAATTCCTCGATTTCGATCTCTCGAGGGCAAAGCTCGAGCAGCTGATCGGCGACCTTGTCGAGTCCACGGTCCAGCCGGTCAGGCAGGCCCTTGCCGATGCGAAGATGAAACCCGAGGATATCCATCATGTCCTGCTGGTCGGAGGGTCGACCCGGGTGCCCCTTGTCCAGGAGACCATCAAGAAGATCCTGCACAAGGACCCGGACAAGGGGATCAACCCCGATGAATGCGTGGCGCTCGGGGCTGCCATCCAGGGAGCAGTGCTTACCGGCGAGACAAAGGACATCGTCCTCCTCGATGTCACACCGCTCACGCTCGGTATCGAGACACTCGGGGGCATCGCCACCAAGTTGATCGAACGGAATACCACGATCCCGACGAGGAAGAGCCAGATCTTCTCCACAGCGGCCGACGGGCAGACCAGCGTCGAGATCCATGTGGTCCAGGGTGAACGTGCCCTCGCAAAAGACAATTTCACCCTCGGCAGGTTCCAGCTCTCCGGTATCCCTCCTGCACCCCGGGGAATTCCCCAGATAGATGTGACGTTCGATATCGATGCCAACGGTATCATCCACGTATCGGCAAAAGATCTCGGGAGCGGTAACGAGCAGGCCATCACCATCAAGGGTGACCGGAAGCTCTCCGAAGACGAGATCAAGCGGATGGTGAACGAGTCCAAGTCGTTCGAAGAGGAAGACAGGAAGAACAGGGAAGAGATCGAACTCCGCAACCTTGCAGACAGCGCGGTATTCAATGCCGAGAAGATGATCAAGGACAGCGGAGAGTCGATGGAACCTGCCGACCGCGAGAAGATCCAGGCAGGGATCGAATCGGTCAGGTCAGCGCTCCAGTCCGACAATTCGGATGAGATCAAGAAACAGATGGAAGTGCTCACCGAAGCGGTGTACGCAGTCACCACCAAGATCTACCAGAAGGTACAGGCTGAGCGGCAGGCCGCGGAGGGAGCAGGCGGGGCAAAGGGCGAAAAAGGGAAAGACGATACCGTGGTCGATGCTGATTATACCATGAAAGACGAGTGAGCCCGATGGCCGCGGGAGATTATTACGAGATCCTGGGCATACCGAGAACAGCAGATGAGAAGGAGATACAAAAAGCGTACCGCGCCCTTGCCCGGAAGTATCACCCTGATGTCTGCAAGGAGGAAGGGGCAGAGGAGCGGTTCAAGAGCATCAACGAAGCATACAGTGTCCTTTCGGATGCCCAGAAACGGGCGCAGTACGACCAGTTCGGGCACGAAAATTACACCAGTGCTTCGAAGGGCTCCTATTCCGGCGGCGGAGGACACGGGGGATTCTCTGCAGATTTTTCCGGATTTGGCGATATCTTTGACTTCTTCGGGGGAGGGCAGCGCCAGGCGGGCCCGCGGCATGGATCCGACCTCCTGATGCACCTCTGGATCACCCTTGAGGAAGCAGTATTTGGAGCCGAGCGGGAGATCGAGGCCACCCATTCCGAACCATGCCCGGCATGCGACGGGACGGGGAGCAGCACCAAAAAAAGGGTCTCCTGTCCCCGCTGCGGAGGGAGCGGGCAGCTCCGGCAGATGAGCCAGAGCGTGTTTGGCCAGTTCGTCCGGATGAGCACCTGCCCCGAGTGCCGGGGACTCGGGAAGAAGCCGGAGACCCGGTGTCCCGATTGCGAGGGGGCCGGGATCACCCAGGCGAAGAGGAAGGTGACCGTCAGGATCCCTGCCGGGATAGACAGCGGGATGCGGCTCCGGCTGGAAGGCTACGGGGAAGCTGGCGATTATGGTGCCCGGAACGGCGATCTCTTTATCGAGGTCTCCGTGCGGCCGCACGACCGGTTCGTCCGTCATGGGGACACGCTTGAGACGACTGCAGAGATCACACCGGCCCAGGCGGTTATCGGTTCTGAAATAGAGATCGAGACCATCGAGAAGAAGAAATTGGCCCTCACCATTCCTGCCGGGATCCAGCATGATACTGCTCTCAAGATACCCGGTGAGGGGGTGCGCCGGCGCGGCAGGCCGGGCGATCTCCTGGTACGCGTGAAGGTCCGGATCCCAAAACACGTGTCAGAGGAAGCAAAGGAACTCTACGGAAAGATCCTCGAGATCGAGGGTTCAAAATCCGGGAAGAAAAAGGGATTTTTCTCGGGACTCAAGGGCAAGGGATAAGGGCCCCTCCCTCTCTCTCCCGGGGCAAGGGGGGGCATCTGGCAGGCCACAGGTTTATTCTCACGGCTCTCCACTGTACTGGGACGTGAGACTGATCGTTGAGCTCTCGGGAGAACATCCGGATCTGCCCTTTGCCGAGCTTGAAGTGGTGGGCACCGTCATTGACAGGAGACCCCAGGTTGCCGTGGCGGAGTGCGGATCTCCCCTGGCGACCCGGCGGCTCTCCCTGGCCCATGCGGTCCTGGCATATCTTGGCGAATCTGCTGCCGATACAAAATCATGTACTGCCATGGTCCGCGACCTTGGCATCACGGCAGAAGGGCCGTTTGCGGTGCGGGTCAAAAAGGTTGCAGGATCTTCCATGGATACCACCGTCCCCGACCTCGAACGGCGGATTGGATCGAGTATCAGGGGAACATGTCAGTCTTTCTGATCCTGCCTGCGAGTACCGGGCTGTCCTTTCCGGGGACCGCTGCTATTTCGGGAAGGTGCTGCTGCAGGTCGACCGGTCGTCCTATGACGAGCGGAGACCAGGCTCCCGGGCATTCTTCCATCCCGGGGTGATGATGCCCCGTCTGGCAAGGGCACTCGTCAATATCTCCCTCGTTTGTCCGGGCGAGAGGCTGCTCGATCCTTTCTCCGGGACCGGGGGGATCCTCCTTGAAGCCTCACTGGTCGGGGCCCATGCGACAGGGAGCGATATTGACCCCTGCATGGTCAGCGGCAGCCGGGAGAATGTCCCTGGTGCCGACCTTGTGCGGGCAGATACGGGCGCCCTCCCGTTCAGGGATGCGAGCATCGATGCCGTGGTCACCGATCTCCCGTACGGACAATCGTCCTCGATCATTGCAGGGAGCCTGGAAGGGCTGTATTCCTCGGCCCTCTCTGAATCAGGCGTGTTCTCCTGCCTGGAAAGAGAGCGGTGGTGGTCACCCACAGGGATATTTCAGGGGAGGCCGCGAAGGTTCTGTCGGTGAAGGCATGCTACACCCAGCGGGTGCATAAAAGCCTCACAAGGCGGATCCTGGTCCTGGAGAGATGAGGACCATGGCTCCCTTTCCCGATAAAAGATAAATCCGTGGCAGGATAAGATCTTACACCAACCGCGTGAAGCCAGCTCCCTGTTCCCCGCTCGCCCTGAAATTGCCAAAGAAAACCTCCCGATAATTGCCGGGAAAGAGAACCCCCTATGGAGAAAAGCACCCTTCGCATCTGCAGCCGTTCCGTTGCCGGGATCAGGCCGGTCAATGAAGATACGTGCGGGGTGCAGCAGTACGATCACCCCCTTGGCACGGTAACCCTGCTTGCTGTTGCCGATGGACTGGGGGGACACCCGGCAGGAGAGGTGGCAAGCGCGCTTGCCGTCGCTACCCTCATAAAAGTGACAGGGGAGAGACTGCCCCTCCTGCAGGACCTGGGTGCAGAGCCGTTGAAATTGCTGATGGAGTCCGCATTCAGGGAGGCAAATAACGCCGTCATTGCAGAAGGTGATGGTGACGTGCGGTGCTGGGGGCTTGGGACCACGCTGGTCGCGGCGCTCATCTTGTTCAGCGGAAGAATGTATTATCGGCAACATCGGAGACTCCCGCGCGTACCTCGTCTCCCACAGGGCCCATCGGATCACCCGGGATCATTCCCGGGTCCAGGAGCTTGTTGATGCGGGGATCCTCACCCCTGCAGAGGCGGAACGGCATCCCATGAAACATATTGTCACCCGGATCATCGGGCGGACGGGGGAGGTGCCCGATATTTTTGTATGCAGTATGACGGGGTCACGCCTCCTCCTCTGTTCAGACGGGCTGATGGATGGCCTCGGCGAGCAGGAGATCGTTCCCGTGATGCGTGGGATAGGGATACCCGGCATTTGTGACATGCTTGTCGAGCGGGCGCAGGAGAAGAGCCGGGACAATATCACGGTCGTCATTGCAGAGTGGACAAGCGGGAACGACCGGTAAATAGAGGGGGAATTTATTTTTTGGATCCGGGGGCGGCCGTGACAATTTCCACGGCTCGCACCATCTGGGGCAGCATCTCGGCCGGGAACCCCATGACCAGCTCCCCGTCCTCGATCCCGGAGAATTTCCGTGATCCATCGCACCCGAGCGAGTAGTTGGCAGTGCCCGTACGATAGGTCTGGGCGGTCGCATCCGCACAGACCGACTGGATACCCGAGAACTGTGAGTGCACCCTCCCCCCCAGATGATACAGGGTTGCCTGTGCAAGTTTCAGCATCACCCTGGCGGGTGCGACGATCAGGACGACCTGGGGTGCAAACGGGGCTTTTTCAAGGGGTGCATACATCGTTGCATAGGTAGCCCCTGATTCGAGGTGCGGTATCTGATCGATCGTCCTCTTGCAGGCAGCGGCGCTTTCGAACTTGCCAAGTTTGAAGTAAAAATCACCTGTCTTGAGGCTTTCAGAGATCTCGCGAAGCCCGAGGGACCAGGCCCCGCCCACGCACTCATGGTTCTCAACGGTCGAGTAAAAGACCCTGCCTTCCTTCCGGGCGAGAGAGACCATCTGGCAATGCCGCACGGTTTTATCCAGTCTCTCCACGCTTTGCGGAATCTCTTCTTTCTTGTGCACGATCCGTATCGCGACCGGCGAGGTGGTAAGGCCGAGCGCCTTTTTCAACGCCTCCGAAGCCTGGGGATACTCAGTGATCAGCATAGGTTCTTCTCCATCCTGACAATCGCTTTCGCAGTATGATCTGATAAAAATGTGGAATGAGTACCGTTCAGAGCCTGCGCAGTTTCTGGTCGACTTTCTCGAAAAAGTTTCTCCCCACATCGACAAACAGTGCGGGCCTCTCCGACTTTTTTACCCTGATGGTCGCTTCGCACCCGAGGTCCATGCTCTTCTGCCCGTCGATAACAAGGCTTGCGGGTTTGGCGGATTCGAGCCTGATCTCGAGGGAGCGGTCACTGCTGATGAAGTGAGGCCGTGAGGAGAGCATGTACGGCGCAAGGGGGACGAGGAGGGATCCCTCGATACGGGGATCGATGATCGGGCCCCCTGCACTCATCGCATACGCAGTGGACCCGGTAGGGGTACTGACCAGGAGACCGTCCGACCTGAATCGTTCCGAGAGTATGCCGTCGACGATCACCCCGAACCTGAGCATCTTTGCCGGCCTGCTGGTGACGATCAGGACTTCATTCAGGGCATCGCCGATATGGCTGCCTCCGGTAAAAAACGAGAGTCTCATCCTCGGCTCGACCAGAAATCCGTCCGAGATGGTGGTGAGCACATCCTCTGCCTCTTCCGGTTCAAGGTCGGTAAGGAACCCGACCTCTCCCCAGTTGATCCCGATGACCGGCACCTGCAGGTCCATATTCTGCACGGTGCGGAGGATTGTTCCGTCACCTCCGACAATAACGGCGATATCCGGTCGTGACCCGGTGAACAGCGACCCCGGGCGTCGGAGTGCAAGGGCAGTCTCTGCCTCGTACAGGACCTCATTGCCGGCTTTTTCAAGAGCATCACCGAGTGACCCGGTATAATCGAGGGCTTTTTCGTCATCGACCCGGGAAACCATCATGCACCTCATGGTATCACCGCAGGTATTCGATCACCTTCCGGTGCATTGCGCCGTTTGTTGCAACCATGCACCGTCCGATGGTGACCTCGTCAGGAAACCTGAGGGGTCTTCCCTCGAGATCGCTCACTGTTCCGCCTGCTTCCCTGCAGATCAGCATTCCGGCTGCCGCATCGGTCACCCGGAGTGTCCCGCGAAGGTCCACAAACCCGTCTATCCTGCCGCACCCGACATACGCGAGCTCAAGTGCGGATGCCCCAAGGAGCCGCCACCTGCGGATCTTCTGGCCGAGCTGCATGGCCCGGCCCGGTGTCGAATTTTCTGCCATACACCGAGAGTGCGCTCTCATCGAGGGAGGAGGTCTTTGAGACAAAAATTGGAATTTTGTCGAGAAATGCCCCTTTTCCGGCTGATGCGGTGAACGTCTCGGTGCCCGCCAGGTTCCGGACATAGGCATCTTTTACCAGGCCTCCCTCTGCATACGCAATCGACAGGGCATAAAACGGGATCCCGGCGATCGCATTGTACGTCCCGTCAACCGGGTCAAGGAAGATCGTCCCGGCTTCACCGTCCATCGTGACTTTTCCCGCCTCCTCTGAAATCAGGGTCCTGCAGAGGGGATACCTGCCAAGGAGCTCAATCACGCACTCCTCTGCCACGAGGTCGATATGTTTCGTGGGAGTCCCGTCAGCTCCCATCCTGATGGTCCTGCCGGCAGCCGGCGTACCGATCAAAGGGCCGATCGCATCGGCAACAGCACGGGCGATGAGGTCGCATACAGTCAGGAAGTCCATGGAATCAGGGTTCTTTAGGGTGTATTTATCACATCTTGTATAGATAAATTAAGTAGCGCATACGCTTCAGCGAGTGTAACATAATGAAAGAACAGACAGAAGTTGGGAAACTAAAGGAGGGACGCTATGTCATTGTCGATGAGGAGCCCTGCAAAATCCTCGGCATATCCGTCTCCAAACCAGGGAAACATGGCGCTGCAAAGGCACGGATCGATGCGGTAGGGATCTTCGATGGGGTCAAGCGCTCGATCGTCCAGCCGGTCTCAGCCAAGACCTATGTCCCCATTGTCGAGCGGAAAAGCGGCCAGGTCATCACCATCGCGGGGACGACTGCCACCCTGATGGATATGAAGGAGTTCACCAACTTCGAGATCGAGATCCCTCCCGACAAAGCAGGGCAGGTAGAAGTAGGAAAAGAGATACCCTACATCGAGTCGCTCGGGAAGAAGAAGCTCGACCTCGATTGAACGATCCCCCCATACTACTCTTTTTTCCGATCTGCTCTTCTACACGCCCGTTCGCAGCACCAGGTGTCCCCGCTTATCGCGAGTACAGAGCCGCAGTCTCCCCGGTACTGGAGCACGTGACCCCGCATCGCCCCGATCAGGTCGGCTTTTGTGCCGCCGGGCGGAAGGCTGAGCATGGCATCGAGCCCGTATACCTTGAACGTGTACCGGTGCGTGGCGCCGGGCGGGGGACAGGGGCCGGAATATCCCATCTTCCCGAAATCATTTCTTCCCTGCATGGCGGGAACGGGGTATTGCACCACTTCCTGTGCGGGGATGCCGGCAGGGATCGCATCCTTTGGGGGGAGGTTCCAGATGAGCCAGGGGCAGAAGGAGCAGCAGGATGGCTGGAAAGGGTTGACGGCCATCACTGCGACCGATGCCGCTTTAAGGCCAAAAAGCCTGATACGCGGGGAGGTATCGGCGCCGTCACAGGTATGGGTCGGGGGAAATTCCAGGAAATCGAGCTTGACGACAAGCGGGTCCATGAAGGAGCTATCGGCCGCGATCTATAAAGCAGGATCTCTGCCCGGAAACCATCCCTGGTCTTTCCCGGGTTGATAGCCGGCCCCGGGTCCGGACTCGCAATTGCCAAAACGGACAGGACCTTTTGGTGCTATTCTGCTCCCCATGGGAAAGGACCATAGTATCGCAGACCCATATGCTGGAGCAGGTATGGATCCGGGAGTTGGCGAAGCAAACCCGCTCTTCCTGTACACGGACGGGGCGTCCAGGGGGAATCCCGGCCCCTCGGCATGGGCGTATATTCTGGCGGATGAGCACCGGAATGTCATCGAAGAGCGTGCAGGTGCTATCGGCAGGGGAACGAACAACGAGGCCGAATACCACGGCCTTATCGAAGGGCTCCGGGCCGCTGTGCGATGCGGATGCACCTCGCTCACGGTATTCTCGGACAGCGAACTCGTGATACGCCAGATGAACGGGATGTACCGGGTCGCATCACCCCGGCTTATCCCCCTGTTCCAGGAAGCACAGGCAGCAGCCAGAAAGTGTGCGAGGATTCACTATCGCTCCGTCCCGAGGGATCATCCGGTGATTGCAAAGGCAGATCGGCTTTGCAACGAAGTCCTTGACAGGGCACGTTTCCCTGGGTAAAAACCATGGGTGACCCTTTGCCCTCATGTATACCTCTTTATTTCATTTTTTCCTATATACTCCTGCAATCGAAATGAGGCTGTTTTTTAATGAAGCACACAAAGAAGACGAACGAAGAGGAATGCGGTCAGGAATGTGAGGGATGCCCCACTGCGGCGACCTGTGAAAGTGCAAAGGGGAAGGCAAAAGGTCTCCCGGAAAAATCGGAGATCGATGTGAAACACGTGATCCTTGTGCTGAGCGGCAAGGGCGGCGTCGGAAAGTCCACGGTATCCGTGAACCTTGCGTTTTCCCTCTCTGCACACGGGTACAGGACAGGCCTGATGGACCTTGATATCCACGGCCCGAACGTCCCGAAGATGCTCGGCATCGAAGATCATAAGCTCACCACGATCGGCAACCAGATCGAGCCGGTCCGGGTGACCGGCAACCTTGCGGTCATCTCGATGGCGTTCCTCCTCCCGGATACCACCACCCCGGTCATCTGGCGCGGTCCGATGAAGATGAGTGCGATCTCACAATTTTTGTCCGATGTCGACTGGGGGCCGCTCGACTTTCTTGTCGTCGACCTGCCTCCCGGGACCGGGGACGAAGCCCTCTCGATCATCCAGCTCGCCCCGAATGTCACCGGTGCGGTCATCGTCACCACCCCGCAGGACGTTGCTACCATGGACGCAATGAAGGCGGCAAAATTTATCGAGAAACTCGACATCCGTGTGCTCGGGATCGTGGAGAACATGAGCGGCCTTGTCTGCCCTCACTGCAAGGAAGAGATCGATCTCTTCGGGTCCGGCGGAGGGAAACGCATCGCTGAGGTACTCGGGGTTCCTTTCCTCGGCTCGATCCCGCTCGATCCTGAATTGAGAAAGGCTGGCGACGAGGGAAAACCGTTCGTGATCAGGAGCAGGGACAGCCCCACCTGGAAGCGGGTTGACGCCGTCATGGAAGAGCTCGTCAAGGTGGTTGAGCAATAGATGGATTTCAGGGATATGCTCGAGGGGGAAGGACCATCTCTCCCGGTCTACGGGGATATTTCACTGGTGCTCGAGGATATCGAGCGGTTTCCCCACGCTATCGAGAAGATCTACCGCGCCGCGATGGCCTTCGACGACGAAACCCTCGACCATCTCCGTTTTGCCCTGCTCAGGGTGCAGATCTATTCCGACATCCACCGGAACGAGGACATGGAGCTGGCCCAGAAGATCAAATATGTCGCCCAGGTCCTCGAGAAGGTCATCTTTGGCTCCCTGATGATGGAGCACGAGGATATCTTCGGCTCACATACTGAATAGCTATTTTTTTCTGGTGATTTTCCCCGGATATGCGTGCAAAGAGCTCCCCTGGAACTCCAACGCGGAATATGCACATTTCCCGGATTATTGGCTCAGGGGATACACCCAGGAGAGATACCGTAAAAGAGGCCCGACTCATATCTCCCTCCGTGCCTATGCACCAGCGAGTAGCATCACCGTAAGCAGCGCGGACATGAATATACCCCGCCACCATTTCATGGGGTTATGCCAGATCAATAACTGCATTGTGCAAAATATCCAGGGTGTCCCTCATCGCCCGTCCTGCATCCCGGAGGTGGTGGTAGATCTCCCGTTTCCTCAATGCATACATGGCATCATCTGTCTGCAACAGTTCGGCCATTCCGGAGATGTATACCTCCTCGATCCGGTGATAGTCATGCCGGGCATGACGAATCTGTTCTTCCACGGCATCTTTATCGGAAGTGAGGCTCCTGATCCCCCGTGAAATACACTGGGTGCCGCTCAGAAGGGAGTGTGCCATATCCTGAATCGGCTGATCCGGTTCCACCCCGAAAGCATTCATCTCTTTGACGGTTTCATTTGAAAAGTTGAGGATGTAATCCATCTGCCGGGAGATGCTGAAGATATCCTGCCGGTCAAACGGCGTGGAGAAAGACCGTATCAGCTTCTCCTCCAGGTCATGGCGCATATCATCCACCATTGTTTCTATTCGTGCAAGTTCGCTGGCATCTGAAGGATGCCGTGTTCCCAGCCATACGAGGAATGCCTCTACACCGGAGACGGTCATCGCTGACTGGTGGGCAAGCATGGATTCAAAATCATACTCACGGGGGAAAATTTCGAAAAGCGGGTTCTTTTTTCTCCCTGTCTCCGGGTTCGTCTGCTGTTTTTCTTTATCGATATCCATAGTGAATCACACTCCGGTGAAAAGGGAAACGACCGAGTAGAGAACGGCTGAAATGACTATCGTCACTGGCATGGTCACGAGCATGGCAATCAGGATATGCGTTCCTACTGACCATTTCACTTTCCTTGGATTCTCTGCCGCGCCCACCCCAATCACGGACATGGTGATGATCTGGGTTGAGGATACAGGTGCCCCTGCCAGGGTGGAGAGAGCAATGGATGAGGATGAGAAGACCTGAGAATCAAATGAGTGGATAGGTTCGATTTTAAAGATCCTTCGCCCCAGCGTGTTCATGATCCGCCACCCTCCGCTCATGGTGCCGATTGCGAGCAGGATTGCGCAGGCAACCCGGGCCCAGAGCGGCACTTCTGCCGCGGTCGTAAGCCCTGCGGTAAAGAGGGCCAGTGCAATGATGCCGAGCTGTTTCTGGGAATCGTTCGCACCGTTTGAAAAGGCCATGACCGCAGCAGCACACCAGTTGAAGAATACAATGGGTCGGTTTATGCTTCTTTGTGCATTACGGAGGAGAATACTGGTGCATTTGTGCATCAGGTAACTTCCCACAAAACCAATCACGATGGAGATTATCAAAAAGAGCAGGATTTTGACCATTCCGGTGACTTCAAACGGAGGGTTGATCAGCTCCTCAAGACCCCAGTAAATACTGCTTATGCCGGCAGCAGCTATCCCTCCGCCGATAAGTCCTCCTATCAGGGAGTGCGTTGATGATGAGGGCAGCCCGAATTTCCACGTAATAATGTTCCAGAGCGTTGCAGTCAGCAATGCGATCAGGAGCACCAGCAGAGTCTGTTCGGGGGAATCCAGGAGAAGCAGCCCGGAAATGGTAAAAGCGACAGCGCTTCCCCCCAGGATCGCTCCAATCAGTGCCACTGCCGCAATAAACAGTATCCCCGTTTTCGGTGGTGCCGAACGCGATGCGATAAAGGTTGCAGCAATGGCACTGGCGTCCTGAAACCCGTTCGTAAAGGTGAATGCAAAAGCCAGTAGTACCGTAATTATTGCAATCTCAATCATGAATGAACAGGTCAACCGCGCTTCGTGATTCTGATGGGATTGTATATCCTTTCTCCTCATCAAATCATTGACACGCTGCTCGCGATCTGCCTTTTTTGTCGGTTCTTGTGGGTGACGGTTATTTGTCGGTACATTGTGGGTGACGCGATCCGTGCAATCGGACAGTCCGGAATTAATTCTCATCCCTTGATGAGAGGGAGGAATCGGGATGCAGAGAGGGTTGTGAACCCGGGTCCGCACAGTCCGCATTCCTCCTTCTGCCGGTTCCTTTATACTGGGGATGTGACCGATAGAGAAGAACTCCAGGGAATCCCTCCATCCCGGTGATGCAGGGGAAGATTGGTTCAGAAAAAAGGGGTCATGCAGGAAAAGAGATGTGCTTTTGGATCGAACAGGTACGCCACACACCAGGAACGAAAAGAGAGCGAAACTATGCCGAAATACTCATTCATCGCACGGGTGCCAAACCACCCCGGGGCCCTGCACAATGCAGCCCGGGTGGTGATGCGCGAGAAGGCAAACATCAACCGTGTGCAGTTCGACCAGCGGATAGACCCCTGCATCGTCTTCTTCGAGATCTCATGCCCGGAAGAGGCATACGCAAGGATCGAGGAAGGGCTTGCCGGGATGGGGTACTTCCAGGATACCCTCCGGCCCTTGAACATCCTCAAATTTTACATCTTTCTCCCGCATGAACCCGGGGCACTCTTTGCGTTTCTGAATACCACGACCCGGTACAATGCCAACATCTCGTACATCGACTTCGATGACCGTGGACGCCACCCCGACCGGCTCACCGTCACGGTCAGCCTGGAGGAGAGCAGCACGGCAGAAGGGCTCCTCGATGCGCTCAAGTCCCGCTACCGGATCGAGATCCTCGAATATGATACCACCGGGAAGAAACTCGATGACACGGTCTTTTACATCCGGTTTGCCCAGGAGATCCGTGAGATAATCGGAGCATCGGAAGATCCGTTCCTCCTCTCTTTCCTGGGAGATATCAACCATGCCGTGCAGGAGCTGATGCATCTCGGGCAGGACCCAAAAAAGATCTTCGACAGTTTTCTTTCGACCGGGCGGACGCTCACCCGGACCACAGGCAAGGATTTCTATGCCGATATCCAGACCATCCCGCTCGACCCGGAGATCACCCTGACCTGCATCCAGCCCCCTGCCGGGGGCAATGTCTACCTGATCGACACTCCCGGTGGCTGCACGATGGTGGATACAGGCTACGGGATCTATTCGCGGGACATGGGGGCACTCATCCGGCGATCGGTCCGGGGAGGCAAGGACGCCATCCGGCAGGTCGTCATCACGCATGCCGATGCCGATCATTGCGGGGCCGGCGGAGATTTTCCTGTGCCGGCATCGATGCACCCCGGGACCCTTGCCATCATCCGGGCGGCAAACCGGGCGTACGGGTCAAGGAGCGAGGCATCGGTCCTTGAAGAGATTTACACGACGATGATCAACCTGTTCTCCCGGTTCAGTCCCCCGCAGGAGGTCCGCCTGTTCGACTCCCGGACTGACACCAGGAGGGGAGGATTTTCTGTCCTCTCCACCATCGAAGTAGGGAAATACCGCTTCGAGGTGCTGGAAGGCCTCGGCGGGCATATGCACGGGCAGATCTATCTTTTCTGCGGGGAGCTCGGGATGCTTTTCACCGCCGATACCGTGATCAATTTTTCGCATCTCTCCCCAGAGCGGGCAGAATACAATACTCTTGCCGTCATCCTGGTCACCTCGGTGAATGTGGACAGCGAAGTGTCCCGGATCGAGCGACAGCACCTGATCGACCTGGCCCGGGAGACGACAGGTTCGTTTGCAGGCGGCAGGACCCAATGCCTCGTATGCTGCGGGCACGGCCCTGTCTCCGTCCTGCAGGAAAAAGAGCTGGTCCCGTTTGGTGCAGTGGAGCACTACGTCCCCTGCGAGTGAGGAGGGGCCTGTTTCAGGATGGCAGTCGCTGCAACAACGAGCGCACCCGCAGCATCCAGGATCACTTCGGGCGGTGGTGCGAACCGGCTGCTATGGAGAAACCCGCATGAGCCCCTCCCGTCTCCGCACCCGATCCGGAAGTAGCAGAGCGGGAGACGCGGCTCGACAAGACCAAAGACGCCGAAGTCCTCGCTCCCGGTGACCGGTTCGATCCGGATGACCCGCTCTTCTCCGTATGCAAGGGTGAATGCATCGGCGACTTGTCGTGTGAGCAGGAGATCGTTTGTCATGGGGGGGACTGACTGCGGGAGGAGCGTGATCCGGGGAAAGAGCGGAGGGGAGAGGCCTGCGCTCATCGCCATTCCTTCAGCCACCCGCCGTATCGCGTTCAGCAGCAGGTCGCGGATGGCCTTCCTGAAATACCGTATGTTCACCTGGAGGGTCACTTCGTCCGGGATCGCGTTGTGCTTGATCCCGCCATGGACCGATGCCACCGTGATGATCCCAAGTTCTCCCGGAGGCACCTCCCTGCTGACAATCGTCTGGAAGGCGAGGATCATCTGGGCTGCGAGCACGACAGGGTCACGCGCCCGTTCGGGATGGGCTGCATGGCCCCCGATACCACACACCACGATATCGAGCGATTCGCCTCCCGCAGAGATGATACCCTCCCTCCATCCGATAGTACCCGAGGGAAGGTCAGGGGCGACATGCAGCGCGATCGCCGCATCGGGTCTTGGAAACCGGTTGAAGAGGCCGTCAGCGATCATGCGGGCCGCCCCGGATACCGTCTCTTCCGAAGGCTGCCCGACCATGACAAGCGTCCCTGCCCAGTCGTCCCTCCCTGCCAGCGCCCTTGCAGCACCGATGAGTGCAGCCATGTGGAGGTCGTGCCCGCAGGCATGCATCACGTCGACCTCCCTCCCGTACGAGTCACGGGACCTGGCCCTGCTCTGGTACGGGAGATCGGTCTCCTCCCTGACAGGAAGGCCGTCCATGTCGGCCCTGATCATCAGGACAGGACCCTCACCCCGGGCAAGGACGCCGACGACCCCGTGCCCGCCGATGCCGCGGGTGACGGAAAAACCGGCTGCGCCGAGTTCCGATGCCAGCCGTGCCGATGTCCACTCTTCCTGTCCCGAAAGTTCGGGATGGGCATGCAGTTCCTGATACAGTCCGAGCAGGAATGGGTAATCCGGTTCAATGAGGCCCTGGACAGAATCCCCCGGCATTATTCAACCCTCCTGACCTGGTAATCGCGCTGCCGGAATTCCTATTCCCCGCGTCCCTGGGATCTGCAGAGATGCGGTCGGCCGATCCTTCATGCAGCTCCTGCAGCAGAAGGATACAGTCCCCCGACTACAGAAAGCGTCACCATTGCGGTAATACGGCGGAGGTATCATGCACGGAAGTCTCCTTTGCCCGGGCTTTCCTGTCATACCCGAATTGTGGCCCCCGGGCCAGTTCCTCTGGAGGAGGATATGCCGATAGTGGCATAAATCACTATCATTGCCAGGGAACGATCCCCTGTACGAAATTGTATGTAGTATGCAGTGATACCCTTCAGTTGGAAAATGGCAGCCAGGCACACAGTGCAGTACATGATGCGGCTGATGGCATCGAAGATCAGGGATACCGCAGCAGAACTTTCCGACAGCGAGACTGAAGCGTTCTTGTCAGAGTTCAAAGGTGCCGAGAAAGGTGCCAAGCGCATCTACGTGATGGGGGCCGGGCGGTCCGGGCTCGTGGCAAAAGCGTTCGCGATGCGCCTGATGCACCTTGGTTTTATCGCATATGTTGTCGGGGAGACGATCACCCCTGCGATGCGGGAGAACGATCTCCTGGTGATCTTCTCCGGTTCGGGCCAGACAAAGACGGTTGCCGATATCGCGGTGACTGCGAAGGAGATCGGCGGCCATATCGCGCTTATCACGTCCAACCGGCACTCGAAGATAGGCAGTATGGCGGATGCCATCGTGATCATCGAGAACCAGCGCGACAAGGTCAAAGATGAAACGGCCGGGTTCGAGATACGCCAGATGACCGGAGAGCACCGGTCCTTTGCCCCGCTCGGGACGCTGTTTGAGACAGCGGCGATGGTGTTTGCCGATGCCTGCGTGTCGCGCCTGATGGAAATTTCAGAGATCGATGAGAAAGAGTCTGAAGAACCGTCATGCCAATATTGAGTGAGGAGCTGTATGAAGGAATACGTATGTGCACAACGGTGCCGGGGAATCGAGATATCGGGAATCCGGAAATTATTCGAGGCAGCCAGGCCGGACTCGATCAACATGGGGCTCGGACAGCCTGATTTTGATACGCCGGACCATATCAAGGAAGGGGCGATCCGGGCCATCCGGGAGGGAAAGACGGGATACACATCGAACATGGGGATCCCGGAACTGAGAGAGGCCCTCTCCGCCAAATTCAGAAAAGAGAACGGGCTCTCCTATGACCCAAACCAGATCATCGTGACTGCCGGTGCGAGCGAGGCGCTCCATATCATCATGCAGGGGCTGATCGGGGAAGGCGACCGCGTGCTGTTTGCGGACCCGGGATTTGTCTCGTACGGGGCGCTCGCAGTCCTTGCAGGGGGGAGGCCGGAGGGCATCCCGCTCGATCCACAAGTTCCACATCGATATCGAGGCTGCCAAGTCCATGATGGACGGGGCCCGGATGATCGTGATCAATTCACCCGGCAATCCGACCGGTGCGGTGGAGAGCCGGGAGTCTATCCAGGCCCTTGTCGAGTATGCGATGGATGCGGGTGTAACGGTGGTGAGCGACGAGGTCTACGAGCACTTTCTTTACGGGGCATCCCATCACAGCCCGGCCAGGTTCGGCGAGGATGTCATCACGGTCAATGCCGCGAGCAAGACGTATGCGATGACCGGGTGGCGTCTCGGGTATCTCGCGGGTCCCAGGGAATATACCGAGCAGTGCCTGAAAGTGCACCAGTACTGCCAGGCCTGTGCGACCTCGATATCGCAGTATGCCGCACTTGCCGGGTACACGGGGCCCCAGGAATGTGTCGGGTTGATGAGGGACGAATACCTGAAGAGACGGGATTACCTCTATGCTGCACTCCGGAAGATGGGATTTATGTTCCCTCTGCCGGAAGGTGCCTTTTATATGTTCGTGCCGATGCAGCAGGATCTCCTTGAACGGATCCTGAAAAAGGGCGTCCTCATCGTGCCGGGAAGTGCGTTTGGCTGCAATGCACCTGAATATGCCCGCATGAGCTATGCCGCATCGATGGAGAACCTGAAGACTGCAGTGGAGCGGATAGATGCTGCGGCTGGTGAATGAAGAAATGGTGAAAGAACTGCTGATCAAACTCTCGAATGCACACGGTCTCTCCGGTAGCGAGGGAAGTGTGCTTGGCATCGTCAGGAAGGAACTGAAAAATTACGTCGATGAATTGCATGAAGACGCCATGGGGAATCTCGTTGCGGTAAAAAAAGGGAACGATTTTAAAATCATGATCGCTGCCCATACCGATGAGATCGGGCTGATGGTGAAATCCATCGATGAAAAAGGGTTTATCCGGTTCGTCACCCTCGGTGGATGGTATCCCCCCACACTCTACAACCAGCGGGTGATCCTCCATGGTGCGGAGGGGAGAGTGCCAGGAGTCCTCGGGGGAAAACCCCCTCACAAGATGGACGAGGAGGAACGGAAGAAAGGGGTGAAGACCGATGACATGTTCATCGATATCGGGGCGACCAGCAGGGAGGATGCAGAAGCGCTGGGAATCGAGATAGGGACCCCGGGGACGATCGATCGGGAAGTCGCCACCCTTGGAAACGGGCGGCTTACCGGGAAGGCGTTTGACAACCGGGTCGGGGTTGCAATGCTCATCTCCGTCCTGCAGAAGGTCAAATCCCCGTTTACCGTGTATGGGGTCTTCACGGTCCAGGAAGAGGTCGGGCTGAAAGGGGCAAAGACGAGTGCCTATACCCTTGACCCGGACTGTGCCATTGCAACCGATGTGACCATCCCTGGTGATCATCCCGGCATCGATAAGAACGATGTGCCGGTCGAGATGGGGAAAGGGCCGGTCGTCACGATTGTCGATTCGAGCGGGAGGGGGCTGATCGCCAGCAGGGGCATGGTCCAGTGGCTGAAAAAGACTGCGAAGGCCAGTGATATCCCTGTCCAGTTCGAAGTGGGTTCGGGAGGGACCACCGATGCCACTGCCATCCATCTTGAACGTGGCGGTATCCCGAGCACCACCCTCTCCATCACGACCCGGTATATCCATTCGCCGGTAGAAGTGGTGGACCCGAGGGATATCGAAGCGGGTGTGCAGCTCCTCGTAGAAGCCCTCAAGACAAAACCGAAGCTCTGACACCCGGTCAATCATCATTTTTTCAGGATACTCCCCGATTGCCCGGTACCAGGTATTCGTCCGGTAGCAGGTATTCGACCGGTGGGGTAGGTATTCGTCTGGTACCAGGTATTCGTCCTGTACCAGGTATTCGCCCAGAACTAGGTGCGATTGGCTGAAATTTCCCGCAGGAGCATGCAGGGGGCTGTGAGGAAGCAGAGCCGTCCTTTCTGCCGTAGTTCGGGAGATGTGAAGTTCGATCATGAGTAATACCTTCTGGTTAACAGGAACCCTCTCCGTGGCTCCAGTATCCTGCCTGCATTGGAAGGATAATCAAAACTAAAGGGCAGTATCAACCGCTCCGACCCGAGTGATAAAAATGTATCCTGAGCGTTAAGCTAAATACCAATTCATGTATCTGGATATCGTATCCGGATACTCCCTTTTCCTGATTTTTTTGGAATAAAACGGTTGTAATAACGAATTCCCGTATTCAGATAAAAAGGCTCTTTTTTCAATAATTGAAACGGAATAATGACCAGATTGTTCATTGAGCCTGCGAGGACCTTTCTGCGGCTGGTTTACCTGGTTAAGCTATACAACTCATCTCGCCGAAAATTGTACAGAACGTTGAAATTGTGTAATGGGCGGTTGCCCTGTCCCAAAATCCAATGATGCCGCATTGATATCGTTCACATTGGAATTTTATGCAGGAAGAATGTCCATAATGATGAAATACGCCCGTTTCAGACCTGCTTTTCGACGAAAGGTTTATATGTCTTACGATAGAGCATATGATGAATACATTTATATCATGGAATTGGGCGTCGATTAAGACCGTGTTTCATGATTGGAGGATGTATACAGACCTTGTGTCACTGAGGTGTTCGTATGAACATGAAAGGGGTACTCACTATTGTAATGCTACTGCTGGCGGCCACTCTGCTCGTGCTCCCCGTTTCGGGCGCATTTGAAGTGACCGGAATCAATCCTGACAGCGGGACCAATACCAAGGAGCTGGTAGAGGTCACGCTCTCGGGAACTGAACTCCCCACGGATGCTGGTGTGCATCTCACACTGGCAGGAGAGCCAAATATCACCGGGGAGTTGCTCAAATACGGGGATGGGAAATACCTGGATCTCCTGCGTGCTCAATCTTGAGGGGAAGAAGGCCGGGGTATGGAATGTAGTCGTGGTGAACAATACTGACGGGTCGGAAGCAACCCTTGCCGGGAAAGGATTCAGCGTTGAAAATCTTCCGCCAGCTATCACCACGGTAAGTCCTGATACCGGGTTGAACAACCAGGCGGCTCTCCTCCTCACCCTGACGGGAACTGATTTTCTGAAGGAGCCAGCCGTACCCGCCGTCTCACTCACCAGAGGGACGGCTACCCTCGTCGCTCAGGATGTGCAATGGGTATCTGCAACGCAGATCACCTGCACGGTTGACCTCACGAGCGCTGCTGCCGGGACCTGGGATATCGTGGTTGCGAATTATGATGGCAAATCCGATACCCTTGCAGGCCAGTTCACGGTCGCCAATCCGCCTCCCACGGTCAGCAGCATCCTCCCCTCGTCCGGGAAGAACGATGACATCATAGGCATCACCAACCTGGCCGGGTCCAACTTCATGAGCGGCGCAACCGTGACCCTCACAAAGGAGGGCATGAAGAACATCACGACGATCAACGTCCCGATCGTGCAACCAGAAAAGATTCTCTGTTTCTTTGACCTGAGCGGGGTGCCGGTGGGGACCTGGAATGTCGTTGTCACGAACACGGATGGGCAGGCAGGGGTGCTGGCAAACGGCTTCTCGATCTTTTACAAAAAAGCCCCGACAGTGACGGGTATCACTCCTGAGAAGGGCGTAAACGATGCACCGGTTACGCTTTCGATTTCCGGGGACGGGTTCCAGCCCGGCGCTCAGGTTACCCTGATGGCTGGTCCTGGAATGGAAATTCCGGGAACCAATGTAGCAGTAATAGGGAGCTCCACGATCACCTGCGACTTTGCTACCACTTCTGCTATGGCGGGCTCATGGGATCTGCAGGTGAAGAACAATGACAGCCAGGCCTTTGTACTGCCTGGTGCATTCCAACTCCTGAACCCTGCTCCTGTCCTGGAAAAAATCGAACCGGATTCCGGGCTGAATAATAAGACAGCCCTGCAGCTGCTCCTCTCGGGAAAGAGCTTAACGAATGTATCAGCAGTCTCTCTCTCGAGAACCGGCCAGCCGGACATCAATGCAATAATAACGCCGCTATCGGATGGACAGGTCAGCTGCACGGTGAGCCTGTCAGGTGCTGAACCCGGTCTCTGGAATGTCACTCTCACCAACTCTGACGGCCAGTCCGACATGCTCATCGAAGCATTCACGGTCACCAGTCCAGCCCCCGAGATTACTAGTATCTTTCCGCCTGTTGGTCTCAATGACGGCACGGTCTTTTTCTCCAACCTTGCCGGGGCATATTTCCAACCTCTCGCTGCGGTGGCACTGACGCGGGACGGCGAACCAGCCATCAATGCGGTCAACGTGACGGTGGAAAACGCCAATAAAATTACCGGTGATTTCAATCTCGCAGGGGGTAAGATCGGTCTCTGGAATCTTACCGTCACCAATCCCGACGGACAGTCTGTGTCTGCCCCTGGTATCTTCACGATAGAGAACCCCGCACCAGCCGTTTCAGCAATCACCCCGAACAGTGGCCTGAACAACGGTCCGGTATTTATCGGTAATCTCTCCGGAACCGGTTTCCTTCCCAATGCCTCGGTACAACTGATCAGGAGCGGCCAGGCCCCGATACAGGCAACAAATGTCAGGATAAATGCCACTTCATTGAACTGCACCTTTGACCTGACCGGCAAACCGACAGGGAAATGGAATGTCGTGGTGAGAAATACAGATGGGAAGGTCAGTACGCAGGCAGTGAATTTCACTATCATCCCGCCTCCACCTGTTCCGAACTTCACGGCAACCCCTGTCCATGGCACGGTACCCCTTACGGTCCATTTCAGGGATCTCTCCACCAATGCACCCTATCTCTGGTCCTGGAACTTTGGTGACGGGTTCACGGTGACCGGATACGACCAGCAGAACCCTCTGCACACCTACAATGAGCCGGGGGTATACACCGTGACGCTACGGGCAATCAATGCAGGTGGCGAGGTACAGATTACAAAACCAGACATAATCTCTGTCGTAGTAACGCCTGTCGCACACTTTACGGCGGAGCCAAAGACAGGCTCGGCACCACTCCTCGTCAAGTTCATTGACGCATCCGATGGTGACCCGTCCAAATACTACTGGGATTTCGGAGATCAGACCACTTCCCTGGAGAAGAACCCGTATCACCTGTACAAATCGGCGGGCATCTATACGGTCTCCCTGACGGTATCCACCAAGGAAGGATCCGATACAAAGACCGACCGGATCGAGGTCACCTCAATTCCTGTTGCAGCATTTGCTGCCAATACCACCTCAGGCCTGAGTCCGCTGACCGTCAAGTTCACGGATCTTTCAACCGGCCAGCCCACCTCCTGGCTCTGGAAATTCGGTGACGGCGGGGTATCAACGGATCAGAACCCGGTGCATGTATTTGCCCAACCGGGAGTCTACAGTGTCCAGCTCACCGCAGGGAACAATGCAGGCAGCAGTACCGCGAGGGAAGATGGCTATATAATCGTCGGACAGGTCACCAATGCTGACTTCCAGGTACACTGCAAGCAATCCCGGCAACACGGCACCACTCCTGGTGGCGTTCACCGACCGGTCAACCGGCAAAATATGGAAATGGACCTGGCAGTTTGGGGACAAGACCACCTCAAATGAACAGAATCCAACCCATTATTATGCCGATCCGGGGACGTACACGGTCACCCTCTCCATCATAGGGCAGTCGGGAAGCGACTCGGTGACAAAGACCACTTGTGGTCAACGCTCAGCCAGAGGCTGATCTCAATGCAGACTTCGGCTACACTCCAAGCAACCCCGACAATTTCGCACCACTCCTGGTCGCGTTCACCGACCGGTCAACCGGCAACGTAGAGAAATGGACCTGGCAGTTTGGGGACAAGACCACCTCAAATGAACAGAATCCGACCCATTATTATGCGGATCCGGGGACGTACACGGTCACCCTCTCCATTATAGGGCAGTCGGGAAGCGACTCGGTGACAAAGACCCTTGTGGTCGCATCCCCTCCCCCGAAACCTGATTTCATTGCAGAACCGACAACGGGGTCCGTTCCCCTTACGGTGACGCTCTCTGATATCTCGACCGGGGATGTGACGATGCGGAGATGGGTCATTATCGAGGGGGTCAACTGGGAGCAGCCGATCAACATCGTATTGAACCGTCCTGGAGAGAAGAACGAGGTGTATACGTTCAATAAGCCAGGCGTTTATTCGGTCATGCTCACGGTGACGGATTCACATGCAAAAGAGTATTCAAAGGTGAAAACCGGCTACATCAACGTATTGTCTTTCCCGTAGTGGTGTTGCAGGAGATCACCCCCTTTTTTTAACCCTTTAGTTCCAGAATATATCGGCTGGTCTCATTTCCCCCCGGCATACCTGGAATCCCCCTTTCTCCGGCCCGGTCTGAAACGGCAGATCCGGCTCTTGGCTAGCGGTATCCTGTCGAAGAGCTACCGCACCGGGCTACCCGGACACCGTTATCCCTTCTCCTGATCCTTCAGGCGCCGGATCCGGTCCCGGACCCGGATTGCCTCTTCGAAATCGAGGTTCTCTGCAGCCCTGTGCATCTGCGTTTCGAGCCTCGATCACCACGTTTGGGATATCCTTCTTCGGGATATGCCGGGTCTCTTTCAGGTCCACCTCCTTGTCGGGCACCGGTTTTCTGACGGTCGTTGGGGTGATATGGTGGGTCCTGTTATAGCGCGACCTGGAGTGCTCTCCTCCGTTCCGTCTCGCTGACGGCAGCCCTTATCGAATCAGTGATCGAATCGGCATACAGGACCACCCGGGAATTCTGGTTCCGGGCAGCCCTCCCGATGATCTGGATCAGGCTCCGGGCATCCCGGAGGAACCCTTCCTTGTCGGCATCGAGGATCCCGATGAACCCGACCTCGGGGATATCAAGCCCTTCCCGAAGGAGGTTGATCCCGACCAGCACATCGAATCTCCCGAGCCGGAGCTCCCTGATGATCTCTGTCCGCTGGAGGGTGTCGATCTCGGAATGGAGATACCGTGTTTTGATCCCTCTCCCGGCAAGGTATTCCGTCAGTTCCTCGGCAAGCCTTTTTGTGAGGGTGGTCAGGAGGACGCGGTCGCCCCTGGCGATAGTGGTCCGTATCTCTTCCAGAACATGCCCGGTCTGGCCTGCAGTGGTCCTGACCTCGACTTCCGGGTCCACGAGACCGGTCGGGCGGATGATCTGCTCGACGATCCGGCTGGAGTGCGACATCTCGTACGGGCCCGGTGTGGCCGAGACAAAGATCACCTGTCCGCATGTACTGTTCAAATTCTTTGAACATCAGGGGACGGTTGTCAAAGGCACTCGGCAGCCGGAACCCATAGTCGACAAGCGCCTGCTTCCTGGAGCGGTCACCGCGGTACATGCCATGGAGCTGCGGGATGGTCTGGTGGCTCTCATCGATGAAGAGGAGGAAGTCATCGGGAAAATAGTCGAGGAGACAGTAGGGCTTCTCCCCGGGTTTCCGGAAGTCGAAATGGCGGGAGTAGTTCTCTATCCCTTTGCAGGTCCCGGTCTCCTCGATCATCTCGATGTCGAACAGGGTCCTCTGGGAGAGGCGGTGGGATTCCAGCATCCCGAGCTCCGGGAGACGCTCTTTTAATTCCTTCTGGATTGACTCCAGCGCCAGTTTCTGGAGTTCCTGCGGGATGACATAATGCCGGGCGGGAAAGACATAGAAGTACCCCATCTTCTCCCTCACCGTCCCGGTATTCCTGTCGATCTCGGTGATGCGGTCTATCTGGTCGCCAAAGAGTTCGATCCTGATGATATTGTTGAAATACCCGGGGATGAGGTCGATGGTATCTCCTTTTACCCGGAACCTTCCCGGCACGAGTTCGATCTCATTCCTCTCGTAGAGGCTCGCAACCAGGTGCTCGATCACCTGCTTTCGCGGGATGGTATCCCCCACCTTCAGCTCAAACCCCATGTTCCGGTAGTGTTCGGGCCGGCCGAGACCATAGATGCAGGAGACCGAGGCTACCACGATCACATCCGGTCGCGAGAGGATCGATGCGGTCGCAGAGAGGCGCATCATCTCGAGCTTCGGGTTGATCTGGGCATCTTTCTCAATATACTGGTCCTTTGCCGGGAGGTAGGACTCCGGCTGGTAATAGTCATAGTAGGAGACGAAGTACTCCACGCGATTATCGGGGAAGAACTCCCGGAACTCATTCCAGAGTCTGGGCTGCCAGCGTCTTGTTATGGGCGATGACGAGGGCGGGCCTCCCTGCCTCCCTGATCACGTTCGCCATCGTGAAGGTCTTGCCTGACCCGGTTACCCCGAGGAGTGTCTGGAATCGCTCGGACTCCTCAAGTCCGCTGACAAGCTGCCGGATCGCTTCTGGTTGCGAACCTGCCGGGGCAAATGGTGCCTTGAGATCGAATCCTGTCATGGGACGATCGCCTTCCTGAGAAGATGGTGATACGCGATGGCAAACCGGTGGGCTTCATCCCGGATCTCCTGCAGATACAGGGATCCCTGCTCTTTCTTCGACAGGGGGAGGGGGGTGGTCCTGCCCGGGACATACACCTGCTCTTCTCTCTTGGCGAGGGCGATGACGGGGATGCCTGCCCCTATCTCACGCAGGACCGTGATCGCGGCGGCGAGCTGGGTCCTCCCCCCGTCTACGACGATGAGATCGGGCAGAGGCCCCCCCTCTTGCAACAGACGACGATATCTCCTCCCGACAATCTCCCCGATCGCCCGCGGGTCATCGATCCCTTCCACCGTCCTGATCCTGAACCGCCGGTAATTCTTCTTGTCGGGGCTGCCGTTCCGGAACCTGACCATGGAGCCCACCACTGAGGAGCCGGAGAGATGGGAGATATCAAAACACTCGATCACTTCGGGGGGCGAATCGAGGCCAAGCGCCTCCTGGAGCTCAAGCACGCGGACCTGCCCGGCAAAATACACGGTCTCGATATTCTTTGCGACAAGGTCTAAAAGCCGTTTTTTTGCCCCTATCCGGGGGACGGTCACGGTCACCTGCTTTCCTCGTGCCAGGGAAAGGAATTCGCCGACCGGTTCGCCGACCGGTCCGGGGATGATGATCTCGGCGGGGACCGGGTTGTCGGAGTAGTACTGCACGCAGAATTCCTCGAAAAAATCGGGATGGTACGCAAAGGAGAACTCGGTCTTGTTCCCGAGCGTCCCTCGGTACACATTGAAGAGCATGAGGTGAACGGTCCCCTGGGAGATGCGATAGTTGATGATATCCTCGTCCCCCTCTTTTTTTCGTGCGATATCCTGCCGTGAAGAGAGGTGTTCCACCGCACGGATCTGGTCGCGGATCCGCATCGCCCCTTCAAAGTCCAGCACCCGGGACCGTTCTGCCATCTGAACCCGCAGGTCTTCGATGAGCTCCCTCGTCTTTCCACGGAGCACGAGCTGGGCGTTTCGCACGAGCCCGGCATACTCCTCCCTGCTGATCGCCTCTTTGCACGGGGCACTGCAGGTCTGGATATGGTACCGGAGGCAGCCCCTCTTCTGGATTTTTTTGCAGGTCCGCAGGTGAAAGGTCCTTTTCACGAGGTCCCTGATGTAGTCCCGCTCCGCTGCGGATACGAAGGGACCAAAGAAGGTACCGGATCCTGCCGTGTTCCGGGCGATCCGGATGGCCGGGAACGGTTCATCGGTGAGCTGGATATAGGCATAGGCTTTCGCGTCCTTCAGGTCGATGTTGAACCGCGGCTGGTGCTTTTTGATGAGGGTGTTTTCAAGGATCAGTGCCTCGACCTCGTTGCCGGTGATGATGAAGTCCAGGCTGTCTGCCGCTTCCACGAGCATCCGGGTCTTTGTGTCCAGGTCCTGCCTGAAGTAACTGGCGACCCGTTTTTTCAAATCCTTTGCTTTTCCGATATAGAGGATCGTGCCCCCGGCGTCCCGGAACAGGTAGCATCCCGGTGCATGGGGGGTGGGGGGAATCTCGATCATACGAACATCTTCCGGAGGAACTGGCCGGTATAACTCTCCGGGTCTGCAGCAACTTCTTCGGGGGTCCCGGTCGCAACGATGTACCCTCCGTTGTCTCCCCCGTCAGGTCCGAGGTCGATGATATGGTCGGCGGATTTGATCACATCGAGGTTGTGCTCGATCACGACCACGGTATTTCCCTTCTCCACGAGTTCGTTCAATACCGCGATCAGTTTCTTGACATCATGGAAATGGAGCCCAGTCGTCGGTTCATCGAGCAGGTAGATGGTTTTTCCCGTGGCCTTCTTCGCAAGCTCCCGGGTGAGCTTGATCCGCTGTGCCTCTCCTCCCGAGAGGGTGGTGGAACTCTGCCCGAGCTTGATGTAATCGAGTCCGACTGCAGAGAGCGTCTCGAGCTTGTGCCGGATTGTCGGGATACTGGCAAAGAGGGCGAGGGCCTCCTCGACGGTCATGGCAAGGACCTCGGCAATGGATTTGCCCTTATATCGTACCTCGAGCGTCTCGCGGTTGTACCGCTTCCCGCGGCATTCTTCGCACTCGACATACACGTCGGGCAGGAAGTTCATCTCGATCTTGATCAGGCCGTCGCCTTCGCAGGCCTCGCAGCGGCCTCCCTTGAGGTTGAACGAGAAGCGGCCTGGCTTGTAGCCCCTGACCCTGGCCTCTTTTGTCCCGGCGAATGCCTGCCTGATCTCGTCGAAGACCTTGGTATACGTGGCAGGGTTGCTCCTCGGGGTTTTTCCAATTGGGCTCTGGTCGATCACGATCACCTTGTCGACTTCGGCATCGAATTCGATCGTGTCGTATCTTCCCGGGGTGACCCGTGAATGGTACAGTTTTTTCTGGAGTGCCTGGTACAGGGTATCATACACGAGCGTCGATTTGCCGCTCCCCGAGACCCCGGTTATCACTGAAAATACCCCGAGTGGGATCCTGACATCGATCTTCTTCAGGTTGTTCTCCTGGCAGCCGGTTATGGTCAGGTGCCGGGAGGTCTTCCTCCGTCCCGGGGGGGTCTCGATCTGAAGCGTACCGGCGAGGTACTGCCCGGTGAGGGACTGGCTGTTCTTCTCGATCTCTTCGGGGGTTCCTTCAGCGACCACGTACCCGCCATGCATCCCGGCCCCCGGTCCCATGTCCACGACATGATCGGCGCTCCTGATGGTATCCTCGTCGTGCTCCACCACCACGAGCGTGTTTCCCAGATCCCGCAGCCTCCGGAGCGTGTCGATCAGTTTCTGGTTGTCTTTCTGGTGGAGGCCTATCGATGGTTCATCGAGCACGTACAGCACTCCCATCAGGTTTGACCCGATCTGGGTCGCCAGCCGGATCCTCTGCGCCTCCCCGCCGGAGAGGGTCCCTGCATTGCGGGAGAGGGTCAGGTAGGAGAGCCCCACCTTCTCAAGAAAATCCAGCCGTGCATCGATCTCTTTCAGGATCTGCTTCGCGATTTCGGCCTCCTTGTCGGTCAGGGTGAGATCCCTGAAGAACCGGATGCAGCTGCCGACCGGCATATCGGTGATATCGATGATGGACTTCCCATGCACCCTGACAGCAAGGATCTTCTCCTTGAGCCGCTTCCCATGGCATTTCGGGCAGGGGGAGATCCGCATGAATCGTTCGAGTTCCCGCTTCCGGTACTCGGACTGGGTCTGGTGGTAGAGGCGCTGCGCCTGCGGGACAAGTCCCTCCCATGCGCCGGTGTGAGCCCAATGGGCTTCCCCGTTCTTCATGCTCATGGAGAACTTGATCTTTTCATCGGAGCCAAACATCAGGGCGTTGTACTGCTCATCGGTGATCTCCCGGATGGGAGTGAAGATGGAGAACCCGTAATGGCGGGCTACCGCTGCAAGGTACTGGCTCCTGTATCCATCAAGGAAGTTCCTGTACAGGGCGACCGCCCCATCGGCGATCGAGATGGTCCTGTCAGGGATGATCAGGTCCGGGTCTAACTCCATCCGGATTCCGAGGCCGTTGCACTCCTCGCATGCCCCGAACGGGCTGTTGAACGAGAACATCCGCGGCTGCAGCTCCTCGAAGGTGATGCCGCAGACCGGGCAGGCCATCGTTGCCGAGAAGAGGGTGTCTTTTCCCTCTTCGTCCACCACGATCATAAGCCCGCCGGACTTGGCAAGTGCTATCTCGCAGGCCTCCACCAGCCGGGCACGGTCGGAGGGGTCCAGCCGGTCAATGACGACCTCGATATCGTGCTTCCTGTACCGCTCGAGCGGCACCTCCTCGTCAGTCCGGTGGATTTCGCCGTTGACCCGGACCCGCATGTACCCTTCGCGGTTCATGTCCCTGATCAGCTGCTGGTAGGTCCCTTTCTTCTGCCGCACGACAGGGGAGAGGATGGTGACATTCCCGGCCATCTCTTCTCCGATCCTGTCGGCAATCCGCTCAGGGGACTGGGATTCGATCCGGATGTGGTGGACCGGGCAGTGGGCCACCCCGATCCGGGCGTAGAGGAGCCTCAGGTAGTCGTAGATCTCGGTGACGGTCCCGACCGTACTCCTCGGGTTCTTGCTGGTGCTCTTCTGCTCGATGGAGATTGCCGGGGAGAGCCCCTCGATGGCATCCACGTCCGGCTTGCTCATGAGCCCGAGGAACTGCCGTGCGTACGCCGATAAAGATTCGACGTACCGCCGCTGGCCCTCTGCGTATATGGTATCGAACGCGAGCGTGGACTTGCCCGAACCGGAGAGGCCGGTGATGACGATGAACTTGTCCCGCGGCAGCTCGACCGTGATATTCTTCAGGTTATGCTGTCGCGCCCCGCGGATCACTATGTTTTTCATTCTTCCTTTCGGGATCACTTCTCTTTTGCAAGCATATAGAGATCCGCATCACGGTAAAATGCGGCGGTGTTTTCCCATGGGACGAGAGGGTTGCCGGGCGGGAGGTGCCCGGGATCCAGCCTTCCTGAAGGTGAAAGTTAAACCTGTGTACCTCACATTATTCTGGGACAACTGGGGAAGGAATTTTTTATGCAGAAGGTGTACGTGATCGGGCACCGCCAGCCTGATACTGACAGCATCGGGAGCGTGATCGGGTATGCGGATCTCCTCAATTCCCGGGAGCCGGGAAGATATATCGCCTCGTATTCCGGTGACCTGAATGCCGAGACGAAGTTTGCCCTCGGCTATTTCGGGACCGCTGCACCATTCGAAATTTCCAGCGTCGAGCCGAATGTCGGTGACATTCCGTTCTTTTATACCCAGAAGGCACCTGCCGATATGCCCACGATCGATGTCGCGGCAATGATGGACGAGTATGAAGTCAGGAACATCCCGATCACCGACACTGAAGGGAAGTTGCTCGGACTTGTCAGCGAGCACGGGCTTGCCAGGGCATATGTGACACCCCGCAGGGAGGCCCCGCTCACCATCGGCCCGATACCGCTCTCCACCCTTGCCCGGATCCTGGACGCCCGCATCTGCGCCGCAGGAAAGGAGGAGATCTGCGGGAAGGTGGAGATCGTGATCGATGCCCTCCATGTCGCCCTTTCACGGCTGACATGCGAGGATATCGCGGTGGTGGGCGACAACGAACCCGTGCAGCTCGCCCTGATCGCCTCAGGGATCGCCGCGCTCGTGATAGCCGAAGGGGCACCGGTGGGGAGCCGGACGCTTGAGGCTGCGACCAAAAAAGGTGTCTCCATCCTGGCAAGCCCGCTCGATGCCTTCTCAGTGGGGAGGATGGTGCACCTCTCCCTCCCGGCACGCGCTATCCTTGCGACCGATGTGCCGGTCCTCAGGCTCGAGGATACGCTCACGTATGCAAAGAAGGCGGTCACCGATTCGAAGTACCGGACTGCATGCGTCGTGGATTCGGAAGGGATGCTGCTTGGCACGATCTCACGCAACACGTTTCTTGGCGACATACAGAAACAGGTGATCCTGCTCGACCACAACGAGTACGGGCAGGCAGTGGACGGGATAGAGTCTGCCGAGATCCTCGAGGTGATCGACCACCACCGGCTCGGCGTGATCACGACCTTGAAACCGGTCAGGTTCCAGAACGAGCCGGTCGGGTCCACCTCCACGATCATCGCGAGTAAAGTGGATCGAGGAGGGGAAGGACCCGGGCCTCCCGGTGGCCGGGATGCTGCTTGCCGGCATTCTCTCCGATACCCTGGTGCTGAAGATGTCGACCACAACCCCTGCAGATGAGCGGGCAGTCAGGTACCTGGCAGGCATCACGGGGGTGGATCCCGTCAGGTTTGGCACCGAGATGCTGCAGGAAGGGATGGATCTCGATCATACCCCTCTTCCCGAGATCCTCTCCCGTGACACAAAGCGGTATTCCCTTTTTGGGAGGGAGGTGGTCATATCGCAGGTGATGATGGCATCGGACGAGTTCCTGGAGAGCCATGAGAGCGAGATAAAAACTGTCCTCGAACGGCTCCGGAAGGAGGATGCAGCCGATCTCTATCTCGTCCTGTTCACCAACGTGATCGGGAACCACAGCCACCTGTTTGCAGCCGGCGACCATCCGGTCCTTTCAGCGCTCGGGTACGAACGGCAGCCGGTGGTTCTGCCGGGGGTCATGTCCCGGAAAAAGGATTTCCTCCCGCCGTTCGGGCAGAAGTTACG
>CAWIVM010000010.1:0-21010 GCA_963839585.1 uncultured Methanoregulaceae archaeon | reverse complement strand
GGTTCTGGATTGGTGCGATGATAAGAAAAGACGGTCAGTGACAAAGTGCTGCTATGGGGATTCGAACCCCAGTCGCGGGCGTGAGAGGCCCGCATGATTGGCCGGACTACACTATAGCAGCAACTGCTCTATCCTATGGGCCATATTCTTACTTAAATCTGTTGATAATTGCCTTCCGGAGGCCAAATACGGGCTCTGGACAGGATTTTAGGAGAGTGTCCTGCATGCGGTGGAACCGTTTCCCTGCAGCAATGCAGGGGATACTTTGAGGGAGGCAATACTTGCATCCCAGGAACAGGACACGCCCGCCAGACCCACAACTATATGCCTATTCTTCCGCCTATATATAGGAACAGCGAAATGGCAGGGATTGAGGATGAGATCCGGGTTCTTGAAGAGGAGATCCAGCGGACGCCCTACAACAAGGCAACCTCCAAACATATCGGCAGGGTAAAGGCAAAAATCGCCCGGCTGAAGGATGAGGCTGTCCAGCGCGCAATGAAATCTGCGGGTGGTGGTGAAGGATACTCTGTCAAAAAGTCTGGTGATGCGACGGTTGTCCTTGTCGGATTTCCTTCCACCGGTAAGAGTACGCTCCTTAATACGCTCACCGGCACACAGAGCGAAGTTGCTGCGTATGCATTTACCACGCTCACCGTAGTCCCCGGTGCCATGGAACACCGTGGGGCCAAGATCCAGATCCTCGATATTCCCGGGCTGATTGCCGGGGCGGCGATGGGAAAGGGGCGGGGCAAAGAGGTTATCGGCGTGGTCAGGAGCGCCGATATGATAGTAGTCCTTGTCGATGTCTTCAATTCATCCCATGTCGATGTCCTGATGCGGGAGTTCTACGATGCAGGCATCCGCATCAATAAGCCAAGGCCTGACATCACGATCAAAAAGACTTCGCAGGGAGGCATCCGAGTCCATGCCGTCGGAGCCTTGGATCTTGAAGTGGACGAGATCCGGTCGATCCTCGGGGAGAACAAGATGATGAACGCAGAGATCCTCATCAGGGGTAACGCTACCCAGGATGAAGTGATTGATGTGGTGATGCTCTGCAAATAGGGTAAAATGTTCCTGCTTTCATCGCGGTCAACAAGGTTGACCTTGTCGACGATAAAACCCGCAAAGCCATCGAAGCAGACTTAAAAGAGCGTTTTTTAATGGAGCCTGAACTGATATCGGCATATACCGGGTATCATATGGACGAGATAAAAGACAGGATCTACGACACCCTCGGCTTTATGCGGGGTGGACGGAAAGCCCGTCAGCCGTAAGGTGCGACTTTGAAGAGCCGCTCATTATCCGGGCAGGCAAGCAGTGTTGAAGATGTCTCACGAAACTTCACCGGGATTTTGTCTACCGTTTCTGTTATGCGAGGGATGGGGGCATTCGGGTGCGGCATCCTGGCCAGAGAGTGGGGCTCACTCACCGCCTCAAGGAAGGGGACCTGCTCACCATCATCATTGACTCGAAGCTGGACCAAATAGCGCGATTTTATATTGATATTCCTTCTGGCATCATGGAGATAAAAAAAATGCCCATGCACCATCATTCCTGCATTGCGAGTTCCGGATCGTTCTCTTTTCGATGGTATCGGGCAATGACAGAAATGATCTCCCTGGCAGGGGCATCAGTTTTTAGTGCAGTTCCGGAATAATGTGCCCGGGCTTGCCTGGTTCCCTGCTCCCTTAATGAACAAATTACTTCCCCGATAGGAGGAGGAGAGACCTTCGCCCGCTTTGCAAAGCGGCATGATAATCATAGTGAGATGATGTCGGTAGTTCTTCACCAAGCAGGTCAAGAAGTGTGGCGAGTCGTCTGGGAGTATTCAGTTTCATACCAGGCAGTGCCTCCTTCATAGCCCTGATCACTGCCGGGTCCTGCACGCCTCCCAGCCATAGCGTCCCTCCAGGCAGCATTAGTTTTCGACATGCTTCACATTGCCTGGACTCCGGGATAAGCCCGGCCTGTTCGGCCCGTTCCTGGTAACTGCTGCATAAAAAGACGTACCGAATCCTCCCTAAAGCCCGGTCGGCAACTCGCCGCACCATTGGTGAGACGGAAATGCGCCCGGGCAGAAGAGTCCGTTGCATAGCAGACGCTTTATTGCCATTCTCACTGTCTCCCGGAACAGCGAACGCGAGAAGCGTCCCGAGGCCGGTCTCGGTATGATACTCGTTGTTTGCGGGCCGGGCGACATTCTCCTGGGACCTGCACGCTGGTGGGCACCGCAGAGCGGAGCGGTGTCAGTCGCAGTGACCATCAGGAACCTGCCGGCTCCCCGGACTGCTGAATCGATAAAAGGTGCGGGTGAACCAAACGGGTCAATGTCTACCGCATCGTATCTCCGTTCTGCAAGCAGGGAGTGCACATTCTGCAGGTTACTGTGATCTCCCGGTCCGGACATGCAGCATTTTTTCGGATAAGTGGACGGCGCCGGGATCCCTGTCATTGATCGTCACCCCGATGCCACATTCCGTGGCGATCCGAAGACCCCGTAATCCGGTTGCCCCCATAGCATCGAGGTACTCTGATGGTTTGAGAACGGTAACAAAGAGAACCGTTCCATCCCGGTTCAGCTCCAGCCCGGTTGTAGAAAACAGGGGCGCTTCCAGGAGGGAAAGGGGAGGAGGAATCCTGACGAGGAATAAAAACCTTGTAGTGCCCTCTTCTACCTCGATAAGGTCCATATGCCTTTCATTGGTAGAATTGCAAGAAACCTTATACCTTCTCCTCGTCTATTGTTACTGCTGCGGGCGTGTGGCCTAGTCTGGACAGGGCGGCAGCCTCCTAAGTCGTAGTTCCGGGGTTCAAATCCCCCCACGCCCGTTTTCACACTCTCTTTCCTCTCTTTCCAATCTGGTCCCAAGACCCTGGAGGAAGCAGGGGAGCATCTTCTGCCAGGACAATTGGACAGGATTTTTTCCTTGCTGGAACGGTTGACATCCAGGAGTCTCCCGGATATGATGAGAACTACTATCCTGTATCTTGATATTGCCGGAAGACGATTGAGATATTTATCGGAGGTTTGGCAGGAATTGAAGATCCCCGGGCAGATACGGATCCTGCGACCGCTGAATGCATTGGTAGCCGGGTTTGCTGCGGTCCTGGCATTTTTCATTGCATCCGGGATGCTTATCCCTGACACAATTGTCCTCTTTGCGATTGTATTTCTGATAACTGCCGGAGGAAACACCATCAACGATTACTTTGATGTTGCAATCGATCGGATAAATCGTCCTGACCGTCCGCTCCCTTCAGGAGAGATGGGGACCATCCAGGCAGTCTTTCTCGCGGCTGCCCTGTTTTCTCTCGGGATCCTTCTCTCGGTCTTTACAAACCCGCTCTGCTGCCTCATCACCGTCTGCAATGCACTCCTGCTGATCCTGTATGCAGCGAGGCTCAAAAAAATGATTTTTATCGGGAATATGGCCGTCTCCTACCTCGCTGCATCGATCTTCCTCTTTGGAGTAGCATTTTACGGGATCGAAGGGACCCTCATGCTTTCTGCAATAGCACCATTACCTTTTTCTCGCGGCTTTCCGGTGCCGCTCCCGAGTGCCGCTTAACATGTTGAAGGCGATGCAGCTTCCGGAGCCCTTACCATCCCTGTTGAATTCGGTGTCCGGGTGACAGTCTTCCTCTCCCTCCTTTTTGCGATCTGTGCGATTGTGGGAAGTTTCTATCCTGTCCGCTGGTGGGGTCTTTCCTATCTTGCAGGGATCCTCATTGCGGATGCAGTCATTTTTATTGCTGCCATACGGCCTATGGGCTGTCGGCTTCCAGACTGTGTCAGAGAGACAGGGGCCAGCAGTCTTTTAAAAATTGGGATGTTCTCCTCCCTCATCGTCTTTACTCTCTCTGCTGCATTCCTGTAAAATCTCTCTCTGCATATACTGAAATTACTCTTTTACCGGGCTTGCCAGGTCTGGAGGAAGTGTCGCAGGGTCAACACCAAGTTTTACTATCTCGATCAGTAATTCCCAGTCAAGGAGGGTCTCCACACACCCCTCTTTCAAAGTGACGACTCCCATCGAGATAAGCCCGAGTTATCCGCCATCTCAAGCCCTTCTTTCACTTCCCCAAGACAGCCTACCCCTATGATGGCTTTTGGGCTGTATTTCCTGACCATGCGCTTTATAAACGAAGATCCCGGGACCGAAAAAACCCGGTACCCCATCCGTTCCAGGATAGGGAGCCAGTACCCGATCATACAAAGTCCGCAGCACTTGCATTTCAGACCCTCGGGAGTCAGGTGGGCCGGGCATTTTGAGGAGCGGAGACATTGCGGAAGGAATATCGCCCGGTCCCGGACAGGGACCGCCTCGAACGCTTTCTTATTCAGGGAGTTATGCAACTGGATAAAGAAGGCATGCACCTGTACGTCTTCAATTCCGAAAAGCCGGAACAGTGCTTTTATGAGACCCTCAACGAGAACCATCCCTGCCTTGATCAGTGAGGGAAAATAGATTTTTCCCCTCCGTATCGAGATGAGGGCGAGAACGACTATCAGAATTGCAAAGAGAAAACTGCCAAGGATGAAGAGGAGAGTAATCTCACCGATGATAAAAATAAACTGGTTGATGAGCGGGATCTCGGCAGCCATCTGTACCTGAGGGTAGCCCGGTATTTTATATAACCCTGTGTTTTCCCGCAAATTCGCCCCATCGGGATGCAGGACGAATCACTCCTTGCTCGGTAATAAGTGCGGTGACAAGGGAGAGGGGGGTGGCGTCAAACGCGGGATTTCTCACCGGGACGTTGGCTGGTACCGTTACGCGACCGTACCATTGTGCCACTTCGTCTCGTCCGCGCTCTTCGATCTCGATCTCTCCTTCAGCATGCACACTGTCGAATGTGGATGTGGGTGCTGCGACGAAAAAAGGGATATTGTGGGCCTTTGCGCAGACCGCATGCATATAGGTCCCAATCTTGTTGAAGACCGCATCGCGGGTGATGCGATCGGCACCTACTAGCACGCAGTCTATCTCCCCCTTCCGCATCAGAAAAGCAGCTGCAGAATCCGGGATCACGGTCACAGGAACCGCATCCCGGTGTAATTCCCATGCAGTGAGGCGGGCTCCCTGGAGAAGAGGCCGTGTCTCGCAGGCAATAACCGCAATACTCTTCCCCTGCTCTACCGCAGATCGAATAACCCCCAGTGCCGTTCCCCATTCCCTGCACGCAAGAGCCCCTGCGTTGCAATGGGTAAGCACAGTACCTGTAGCAGGCAGAAGGGTTGCCCCATAGTCCCCGATACAATGACATGCTGCCGCGTCCTCTTCTGCCACCTTCTGTGCCTCTTCCAATGCGACAATACGGATCTCCCTGATGGATCCCGCCTGCCCGATCCGTGCAAGAACCCGTTGTACTCCCCATGACAGGTTCACGGCTGTCGGCCGGGCCTTTCCGATATCGAGAGCAACAGACTCAAGCTGATTCACATAACGATCTACATCTCTCTCCCGGATAGTAATTGCAGCAAGTGCCACACCAAATGCACCTGCAACCCCAAGTGCCGGCGCTCCCCTCACTTCCAGCCTTCTGATCGCAGTGATCAAACGGTCAACAGTCCTGCACCGGATAATCCGGTAGGACCGGGGTAATTTTGTCTGGTCTATGAGGAGGATGGAACCGGTTTTTTCGTCCCATGAGATCGTCTCGCGAGCGTTCATGTCAGCAGTCCGTCTTCGCATCGAGAAATGCACGCATCGCCGCAGCCTGACCCTGGGCCACGCTGTCAGGAATATCCTTTGGAGAGACAGAAGCCCCGGCGATGTAAATACCAGGCTTTATCGTACCAATACAATTGATCTTCTCATCAAGTGATGTAAAAAATCCTGTTTCCTCAATCGGAATGCCACAACGGGCAGCAACTGCTGCGGAATCCTTTGCGGGACTTAACCCGACAGAAAGGACGACCAGATCGGGCCGGATCTCTTCCATTTTCCCTGTCTCGGTATTCTCTATCCGGAGAAGCATTTCTCCCCTGCCCTGGATTATCCCCGCTGACATACCCCGAAGGAAACGGACTCCAAGCATCTTTGCACGTTCGAAATATTCCTCATACCCCTTTCCATACGCCCGGACATCCATGTAGAGAATCGTCACGTTGCATTCAGGGTATTTTTCACGGATGAGCATTGCATTTTTCATTGCATACATGCAGCAGACCCCGAGCAATAAGGGCGACCCAGGGGAATATCCCTGGATCCGACGCACTGGACAAATACAATATGCCGGGGAATTTTTCCATCAGACAATCTCCGGATTGAGCCCCCGGTAGGTCCGCTGGCGTTCATCATCCGCTCGAACTCAAGGCTCGTGATGACATCGGGGTACTGAGATACCCGAATTGATCTTTTATTGTGGCGTCAAAGACATCGTATCCGGTGGCGATGATAATGCTTGCTGCCTCTATGACCGATTCAGCCGGAGCATCCTCTTTTCGTATCGCCTCCCTCCCACAGATATCATAGCAGAGACCGCATTCGATGCAGTGCTCCGGATCTTTGATCACGATATCCGGGACTACCTGTGAATGGGGCTTGTAAATCGCTTTACGGACGCCGATACCCGCATCGAACCGGTTGTATACTTCTACAGGGCAGATAGTGATGCAGTCCCCACAGCCATTGCAGAGATCCTCATCGATATAACGGGGATTCTTTCTTACGCTGACCAGGAAATGCCCTCTTTCACCCTGGATCCCGGTCACTTCACTGCAGGTATGGATCACGATCCCGGGATGACGGGAGACATCGAGCATCTTGGGGGAAAGGATACACATCGAACAGTCGTTTGTGGGAAAGGTCTTGTCAGACTGGGCCATGTGACCGCCAATCGAGGGCTCGCGCTCGATAATGTGCACCCTGATACCGTGCCCGGCAAGATCAAGCGCAGCCTGGATACCGGTTACCCCTCCACCGATGATGACCACATCGCCCATCAGAGATCACTCCTCGCAAGATCCCAGTAATTCCTTGCATTCTTCACGATGTGCTCCCGCTGCTCAGGAGATACCTGTTTGATCGGCTTTCCCGGCACCCCCACAACAACTGAACCCGGTGGAATTCTTGTCCCTTCTGTCACGACGCTTCCTGCACCGATAAGAGAATCCGTCCCGACTTCAGCACCATTCAATATGATGGCCCCCATTCCCACCAGCACCCGGTCTGCTATCCTGCACCCATGAAGGATTGCCCCATGGCCGACTGATACATCGGTTCCGATCAGAACCGCATGGCCGGCGCTCGTGTGAAGCACCGCATTATCCTGAATATTTGAACGGTCCCCAATCACTATACGATCTTTATCAGCCCGGATAACGGCACCATACCAGATGCTGATCTCATTTCCCAGGGTCACATCGCCAAGAACAGTGGCATTGGGAGCGAGAAAGACCTGACCTTTTCGCACGCCATCCCCAGCCATAATAACATAGGAAGTTGAGTATCTATCACAATGAAGGTTATGGTCGGGGGAACTTTCGATCCCCTCCATGACGGGCATAAACGTCTGATCACGCGGTCATTCGAGCCTCGCCGGGAAGAAGGGGAGCGTTACCATAGGACTCACCACGGATCAATTTGCACGCAGGAAGTGCCACCCGGTAAAAGAATATTCTGCCCGAAAAGCCTCCCTTGAGAACTATATCAGAGAATCCGGGTTTTCTGCGCACTACCGGGTTGAGCCCCTGAATGATCGTTACGGCTCTGCGGTATCAGAAAATTTTGACGCTCTTGTCGTAAGCGAGGAGACGTTGCCGATTGCCCGCGAAATAAATATTCTCCGCAATGAAAAAGGGAAACGGAAGGTCGATATCCACCAGATAACGTGTGTTCTCGCAGACGATGATCGCTGGATATCAAGCACACGCATCTACCGCGGAGAGATTGATGCACATGGGCGGCTCCTTCATCGTGATTCATTCCCTCGGGCTTCATTCCCTGATGAAGAGAAGTGAACCTTCAGGTGAGACGATGAAACCTCCAGCACCAGAATAGTTTATATGAATGCCGTTTGCGAGATGAATCCGATACTCAAAGCATCCTCTTTTTCCGATTTTTCCGATCACCGGAACGATCCTATCTCTTCGATTCTTCCGCTATGACCGCAGCAGCGCCAAGACCAACGGCTCCCAGGATACCATAGACTGATAACAGGGCTTTTGTTGGAGAGATTTTAGGAAGAGATGCTTGGGCTGTTTCCTTGTTCTTCTTTGCTTCCTCTGATGAAGGATCGAGCACGAGGGCCTGCTCTGATGCATTAACTGCCTCCTGGTATCTGCCAAGCCTGATCAGAGCAGCAACCTTGTTTATCCACGCTTCGGTCATGGAGGGTTCAAGCACAGCAGCCCGCTCAGCAGCTGCAATATATTCGGGATATCTCCCAAGGTGAATTCAGTGCATACGCCTTGTTATTCCAGTCCGCAGACTGGTTTGGATCCAATCCAATCGCTTGATCCGAAGCATCCAGCGACTCATCGCAGCGACCGAGAGCACTGAGGATACCCGCCCGGGTTCCATGGGCAAGGGTAAAATTCGGACTTTCAAGAAGAGCGAGATTCTGGTCTCGTTCAGGGCCAACTGCAGGAACTTCCCTTCGTTCGCGTAATCCACTGCCAGGTTATAATGATCGATTGCCCCAAAATTATCCGCACTGCCAGGCCTCCAAAAATAAGTGCCAGCATAAGTGACAGAATAATCACGACATTCTTCTGCAGAGTCATCAACTCCCCCCTTTCCCCTTACAGGATATGGCTTGCAATGTCATCGGTGATCATCCACTCACAATAGAGGCAGTGAAGGCCCTTTTGCATCACTTCGAACTTGGAGGGGACAGGTTCATTCGTGTTGGAAATACAACCAGGATTCGGGCAACGGACAACGCCTACAAGGAGATCAGGGATCATCACTCCCTTCTTCTCATACACGTCAAAATTACGAATGATGCTGATAGTCGCATGGGGAGCGATCAACGCAATCCGGTCTACTTCTTCCTTGCAAAGTTCGCGATTTTCTATCTTGACAATGTCCTTTTTTCCAATTTTACTACTCTTTACATTGGTGGCAACTGAAATGGATTCTGTGGTGGCTCCGGTTATTCCGATTATCTTCAGCACATTGAGGGCTTCTCCGCCGGTGATATGATCGATTACCGTCCCATTATGGATAGGGCTGATGAGGAGTCCGTCCCGTGCATCCCTTCTCATCAGGACATCACCTTTTGCAGCATAGCCATCCGGACAGGTATCCCATTCCTGGACTGCTCGAAGTACCGGGCATGAGAAAGGAGATCCACACGCGGATCTATCTCATCCAGCCTTGGAAGGGGGTGAAGCACGATGAGACGCTCTTTTACACCAATGAGCAGTTCAGGGGTGATACGATAGCTCGAAGCAACCTTGAAGTATGAAGCAGAGTCAGGGAAACGTTCGCGCTGGATCCTGGTGACATACAGGACATCAAGTTCCGAAATGACCCGGTTCACCTCATCATGCTCGATTATCTCAGTTCCTGCCTCTGCAAGTTCCTCTGCAATTGCTGAGGGAAGTTCGAGGCCCTTTGGAGAGATGGTATGCAGTGTTGCATCATACCGGGAGAGAGCCTGAGCGAGCGAATGGGCAGTCCTTCCATAACGGAGGTCGCCGAGAAGTCCGACTTGGATCCTTTCAAGTGGCATCGACTGCCGGATCGTGTACAGGTCAAGCAGCGTCTGAGAGGGATGCTGGCCGGCTCCATCTCCCGCATTGATAACCGGAACCGATGAAAATTCACTGGCAAGACGTGCAGCGCCCTCTTTAGGGTGGCGGAGGACGATGGCGTCAGCATATCCGCTCACGACGCGGATAGTATCGGCAAGTGTCTCGCCTTTTGCCATCGAACTTGCCTCGACATTGTCAACGCCGATCGAAGTGCCGCCCAACCGGGCCATTGCCGCATCAAATGACATCCTCGTGCGGGTACTGGGCTCAAAAAAGAGGAGGGCAAGGATCTTGCCCTTCAGCGCACTTTCGTTGTAGTGATGTGCCTGGATGAGAGCCGCCTTGTCAAGAAGGCAGTCGATCTCCGGTCGCTCCAGGTCACGTATCGAGATGATATGGTTCATTGCAGTCCCCCCGGGCCTGTCAGGAGAATTCCGGCCAGGATATTCCGGCGCTCCCCCTGACCGGATTCTGACTTTATACAAGGTTGGTGCTGTACCTTTTTGAGGCTATTGGATGCCCTCCCTTTCAATAGTCTAGACCTTTGCCCTGCTTACCGGGGTAACCTGCGAATCACGGGTCAAAAAAAGGTTCCAGGCTCCATGGTTCCGGTTGAATCTGACGAGCGCACCGTGAATCTCGAGAATGCTCGAATAGGGAAGAGAGAGGAGTTCCTGGTTTTCTCTGGAGAGATGAAAATGGGGTAAGACGAGATAGACCGGTTGCTGCGATGTCCCGTCACAGACCAGGAAGACATGGGTCCCCCTGTTCCCGATATCTCCGGACATAAGGGCTGCGGCCACATCTACCCGCCGGCCAATCCTGTCTTTCAGGGAAGACAGGGGGAGAAATGAGGAACTCTTACCAGGAGAATAAGAGTGACGTCTCCTCTGATCTTTGACAAGCACCGCATAACTGAACTTGATATCGGTGTTTTCGAATCTGAACGCTTCATTGTTCCCTGCCAGAGCGTGCATAAGGCGGGTCGGCAGGATTGACGGCTTTTTTACAAAACTCCAGCACCGTTCTGCTGTACAACGCGCTTGCCGGATGCAGGTGCAAGGACTATGTATCTGGAGATCCTGACCTGCAGCAGCCTGTACCATCTTCCTGAGCTCTATCGCGTTTCGGCGTTCGGCTGGCTCGATGATGATCATACACCCGTGGGGAGCAAGAAGGCGGGAGAGACGTTTCAGATACAATGCCCTCCCTTCCGGGCTCTCATCCACCAGCTCATTTGTGACGTTCTGCATTACGATGAGGTCAAGAGCTGAAGGGAGCAGGAGTGTGTCTGCATCACGAAGATCGCCGGTTGTTGCCGGATACGCAGTAATCCGCGGTTCACCTTTTGTGAAACGGGTGACCAGGAACCGGTAGGACTCAAGGAACTCTTCCGATCGTTCAAGTGCAAAAAGTTCTGCCGAGAAGTCGGGAATAGAACGGGCAGAGGCAGAGACGGCAAGTGCTACGACACCGGGACCGGAACCGAGATCAAGTATTCTTGCATGGTTCGGCACAAGCCCGTCTTTTACAAGCATCAGAAATACATGCTGGAACTGCGAAAAAAACACGGGTGCATGATAGGACAGGTATGCGAAAACTGCATATCCCTTCCGATACCCTATCCTCCTGGATTCACCCTCTTTCCAGGTACTGACCTTTCTGTTGCATTATCGCACTTCGGATCCTCTGGAGGACCAGCGGATCATCCCATGGTTTACCGGTTTTACTTTCGATATACTGCTCTGTCAGGTCCTGCAACCCGGCAAGCGCGGTTTCCCTGCCAATCTGCATGGCAAAAGCCCTGGCAGCAGAATCGGGAAGGGACACGGAAGGTTTTTGGGGAATTCTGAATATCCGATAATCCCTGGCGGATCCGCGCCACCCCAGTGAAAGCCGGGAGAGTGTAGGAAGAAGCGAAATAAGGAACGGTTGAAGTTCACTCGCAGGGCAGCAGGTGTCTCTGAATTCACGCAGGGAAAAATAGTCGCGGCTTCCTGCATACGCTTCAAAAGCCGTCAAGACCTCGTCCCCCTCCATACAGATGAATGGAATGTGCCGGGAGTTATCCTTTGGGGACAGCGGTCCTTCCTGGCAGCCGTACAAATAAGGAACTATTATCAGATAACTTGCCCACTCCTCCTCATAGCTCGTGAGGAAGTATGGAACAAAAACAGATGCTTCCGGAGGATGAAGGGTATCGTCTCCTCCAAAGATTCGGAATTCCGGTACCAGATCACGAAGTAGTAACGGATGTCCGGGAAGCAGTAGCAGGCTGCAGCACGGATCGGCTACCCTGTCGTCCTGAAAGTAGTCTCTCCTGCAATCGTCCATAAAAGTGATGCAGGAGGTGTAGTGACCGGGATTGACACCCCTGAAAGATTGTCCCGGGCATTCATGGCGATTCTTGAGAGCGTAAGAGATCATTATCCTGATGCCGCTATTACCGGCATTATTGTGGAAAAGGAGATGCCGGCCGGTCTTGAGCTCTTTATTGGAGGAAAGACGGACCCGTCTTTTGGCCGGGTGATAACCTGTGGCCTTGGAGGAACGACGATCGGAGCTGTTCCATGATTTCTCGCTGCGAGTACTCCCTGTCTGCCGTCACGATCTCGAGGGTATGGTACGAAGTCTGCGGAGTTATCCTCTCATCAGGGGATATCGTGGAAGACCTGCGCTTGATGAAGAACAGGTACTCCAATGCATGGAAAATGCGGTCAGGATGTTTGAGAGCGGGCAGACCAGCGAGTTTGATATCAATCCGTTGATCCTCTATGAGCACGGGGCCTGTGCAGTCGATGCCCGTCTTTACCGGGGAAAACCGGATTCATCCACCCCCCCTGCACACCTGGCAATCGATCCTGACCTCTTCCATCCAAGATCGATCGCTGTCATCGGTGCCTCAGCCGATCCGAAAAAGATAGGGTATGCGATCTTCAGAAACCTTCTCTCGTTCCCTGGACACCTCTACCCGGTAAACCCAAACCACCCCGAAGTCCTCGGGCGACCTGCATATCGCTCCATTGCGGATATCCCTGGGGAGGTCGAAACAGCCGTGGTCGCGGTACCTTCACCTCTGGTTCCAGGAGTAATTGAGGAACTCGCCCGTCATGGTACGCGGCTTGCCATCATCATATCATCCGGCTTTCGGGAGATGGGTGAAGAGGGCAGGGGGATGGAAGAGCAGATCCTGAATGCAGCCCGGAAAGGGGGTATCCGTATTGTGGGTCCTAACTGCCTTGGCATTGTACTCCCCCATCTGGAGATCAATACTACATTTGACCCGACCACGCCACGGAAAGGGAATATCGGGTTCATCTCCCAGAGTGGGGCGGTCATCACCACAATCGTGGACTGGAGTGTACCCGAGGAGATCGGTTTTTCTGCAGTGTTTTCTGTGGGAAACCAGGTCGATCTCGGTTTTATCGACTTCATCAGGTATGCAGCAGCCGAGCCTGAAACAAGGGCCATAATCCTTTACATCGAGGAGATAAAAGATGGCCGTTCTTTTCTGAAGGTACTGGAGGAGACCACAAAGACGATCCCGGTCATCGCACTCAAGGCTGGCTCATCGGCCCATGGAAAGAAAGCCGCCTCTTCCCATACCGGTTCGCTTGCCGGGGATTACGAGGTATACCAGGCTGCCTTGACGCAGGCAGGAGCTGATACCGGTATTTTCATTGCGGGAAGCATTTGACGTGGCGGAACTCCTCGTGTCGGAAGGGTACCCGAAAGGGAAATCGCGCTGTTGTGGTTACCACTGCTGGTGGATTTGGTGTTCTTTCAGCAGATTATGCCGAAAGCTTCGGCGTGACGCTCCCGCCACTCTCTCCTGCACTCCTCGTGGAGCTCGACCGGTCGCTTCCAAAACTATGGAACCGTGACAATCCTCTTGATATCATCGGGGATGGGGGAGCTGACCGGTTCGCCCATGTCTTTGACACCCTGATCAGGTTTCAGGAAGCATGGGATATTGCCGTGATTATTGCGGTCCCTTCAGCCGTGCTCGACCCGACCCAGCTTGCCCTTGAGATCACCCGGTTCTCCAGCCATACCCGAAACGTGGTTGTCGGATGCATGATCGGGGGTGAATCAATGAAGGGAGGACTGAGCGTGCTCCGTCATAACCGTATCCCGAATTATGATGATATTGAGTGTGCCTTCAAGGCAATTGGCCGAAGTCTGGCGGCTCTCAATAACCGGAACCGAAGCGCCGGGTAAGATCGACAGAAGGGGAGCACAAGCCTCAATCAACCCTTGCAGTGTGATCGGCCAACCGGTTCAATCACACGGTCCGCGCTCTCTGCCGGTGAAGATATTTTCTCGCACCCCTGGTAGGTATAACCCTGCCAGAGATCAGTAACTGATGCCTGACCGGGCAATTCCAGGATGCCCGGCACCGGAGAAAGCCAGAGCATGAATCCTGTTCACACAGGGGAAGGCTCTCTACTCCCGTGAAGTGAACCGGTCCGGCTCCATCAAATCCGCTGCAACGAAAAGCACTAGCAACAGAGAGAAGGTGCGGATACGAGATCCATCTAGAGGGCCTTTTTCTGGGAAACCCGGGCTGTATTCGTCATTTTGTGAAGAGATGGAGCGGAAAAACGCTATTCGTCAAAAATCTCATACCGTTCGATATCGATCTGCGTCACAAGGATGCGCTCAAGATCGTCAACCAGTTCTTGCACCGATTGGTACCTTCCTGCCGGATCTTTTTCCAGGCACTTTGCAATGATCCTGTCAAAGGGCATGGCTGCCGGATTATGTGCAGAGGGCATAGGTGCGATTTCTGTCAGGATCTTTCCACTCACCCGGGTGATATCATCTCCTCCAAACGGCAGTTCCGCGGTAAGCAGCTCATAAAATACCACGCCAAGCTGGTAGATATCGGTCCGCGGATCGGTATCGCCAAACCGATCCGGTGCGATCTGTTCTGGTGCGGCATACGAGAGTGAAAAACCTGTAATGGTGGGAAGAAAACCTGTACCCATCACTTTGCTCATCCCCCAATCGGTAATGCGGGGAATGCTGCCTTCAGCCATGAGAATGTTCTGGGGTTTGATGTCCCGGTGAATAATTCCCTGGGAGTGGGCGTAATCCAGGCCTTTTGCGATATCCCGGACGATACGGGCTGCATCCCCGGAGGGAAGAGGTTTTGCAAGATCGGCAAGTGAGGTTTCGATAAACTCCATCTCCACATACGGGACTGGGAGGATATTGGCTTCGTGAATCTTCACAATATTCTCGTGGGCGAGATCTTCCCACGCCTTGATCTCCTTCATGAAGCATTTTCCCGCGGTCTCGTTGAACTGGACCGGTATTTTAAGGGCAACCACATCCCCGGTCTGGTTATTATGCGCCTTGAAAACACGTGCCATCCCCCCCATACCTATCAGCTCGGGTTCGCTGTATTTATCAAGGAGTTCTGCCGGAAATGAAACCGGAACCGTGGGAGACCTCGGGATGATAATGGTTTCAGATGAACGACCGGGACTTTCTGGAAGGGGGGTGCTCCCAAAGAGACGGGACTCCCATCTTGCGATTACGCCTCCGGCAAGTGCCGAGACCAGGATGATAAGAAGTGGTGTTTTGAGACCTGCCGGAGGGTTGATCAAAGCCAGTGCGGCAACAAATACTCCGATAAGTGAAACAATCAGGTGGCCTGATGCGGTCCATCTGCAGCGATTTGGAGAGGAGAGTGGCGGCCAGGAGAGCGAGCCCGGATAGTACCAGGTAGGCCGAAACCGGGAGCAGCATCACGATGAAAGGGGGGAAATCCTGGCCCGGTATCCCGCTGCGAGAGAGAAGGAATACCGCTGCAGCCAGTCCTGTAATAATGATCCCGTAAGAGAGCGCGACCAGTCTCTTTTCCCCTGGGGGGAAAAGTAACCTGAAGGCGAGGCCTGACAACAAGGTCTGCCAACAGGGGGAATGCACAGAGTCCACCTGTCAGAAGGAGGATCGTAAATGGGTTCAGGCCTCCGGGGATTGGGGGAAAAAGAAAACCTGCAGTGGTATTGTTTGGTATGGCTAATGTTGTTGCAGTTGCATCGGGAACGGTGGTCTCTGTAGTGGTCTTGGGGGAAGTCGGGACGGTTGTGGGGGATGATAGGCTAGTACCCGTGGTAGTGGTGAAGGTCGTCGTTGGGGGCTTGGTAGTAATAGTAGTCCAGGGGACGGTCGTCGTGAATGACGTGGTTGGTACGGTCGTCATAACAGTAGTAAGGGAAGTAGTGGTGCGTGGCCAGGTAGTAACGGTAGTGGTGGGGATAGTTGTGGTAGGTGATGACGTTGGTGTGGGGGTCGGGGTAGGCGATGGTGTACGCGTAGGCGTGCGTGTGGGGGTAGGTGACGGGGTAGGTGTAGGCGTGGGTGTGGGGGTAGGCGAGGGGGTAGGTGTAGGCGTGGGTGTGGGGGTAGGCGAGGGGGTAGGTGTAGGCGTGGGTGTGGGGGTAGGTGACGGGGTAGGTGTAGGCGTGGGTGTGGGGGTAGGTGACGGGGTAGGTGTAGGCGTGGGTGTGGGGGTAGGCGAGGGGGTAGGTGTAGGCGTGGGTGTGGGGGTAGGCGAGGGGGTAGGTGTAGGCGTGGGTGTTGCGAGAGGGATAAGTTGGTACAATTGGAATGGTAGTGGACTGTCCGTTCCTTACTTCAACCTGTTGATTCCAGATCTCGAATCCTTCCTTTCGCAGTTCAACGGTATGGAGACCGACAGGAATTGTATCTATGAAAAAAGGGGCTTGTGGCTGGGTCCTCCCCGAAATAGTCCCGTCAATATATATGGATGCCTGAGAAGGTTGGGATCCTATAGATATCGACCCGGTCAACAGGGTGAAGCTGGCTGTTATGGTATGGTTGGAATGGACATCGGAGAAGCTGACTATTGACTGCGGCCCTTTCGATATCCCATCCACAATGACATCCTGTATCTTGTACTCCGGTTCAGAAAAAATGTAAAAGTCCTCGGAAGCATTTTCAAATACCTGCACGTCGCCGGAAGGGACAATCGACCCGCCGGGTCCGGCAGTTGCCGTGATCGTATACGTATCGGCTGCTGCTGTCCCAATGCCCACTCCTGCAAGAACAAGAACGAGTACGAGGAGTGCCAAAGGGGTGGTTTTCATGGCAGATGCGGTATCAGAATTTATTCGCTGTCGGGCAGGATAACAAGGAGTCGCGCACCTTTTGTACCTTTCGCAAGCTCGATGAGATCGCCATCATGAAGGATGGCCGGCTGCCTTTTCTGGAGTTCGGGTCCTGTTGAGGAATGATCCCCCTGTGCTTCCCCGATCTTCGAAAAGGTACCGAGGACCTTCCTTTTTGATTATCCCGTGAGGTTTGGAAACTCGACTTACCGATGTGTAATCTGAGGGAAGTATGACATCGTATTCACCTGAGGGATACGCGGGATCAATCCTCCCTATCCGCGTTTCATTGGTCTCCAGAATGTAGAGTTTTCCATCAACGGATCCCCCGAGCAGGATAATCATCGGTTTGTGCCCTGCAATCTCGTCCTCGACCGCTTCTCTCACCTCATTGAGTCGTCTCTTCAATTCGGCATCATCGATATTGATCCGCATGTTGGAGAAGATGCCAAGATTCCGGACGATAGCCTCCATGGCGCCAGGAACAAGAGAATATTTCCAGACCGGATGGACACCCTTTGAAGTCTGTTGGCCAAGCCCCACTTCCTTCCTGATCAGACCCATGCTGATCAACTTGTCAAGGTGTTTCTTGGTGTTCTCGTAGCTTGTATTGATCTCGGATGCGATATTCCGGACATCTCTGGGTCGTCGTTCAAGTATTTTCAGGATCTTGAGGCGCTGGCTGTTTGAAAGCACCTCGAGGGTACTCTGACAGTTCGTTAAAATAATCGGGCGCCTGTTCGAGCACAATGGTCTTTGATTCCTCGTGCTGGTTCATCATCCTGCCCTGCCTTCCGTATAGTAAGTCGTTCTCCTGAATCAAAAACATTCTCCGAACGGGCGATTCAACTCTATAACCGGCCGGTTCTATTCTCCCTCTGAAATCAGTTATTCCATAGCGGTCAAGAGGAAGACTCTCCAAATCAACCGGGCAGATGCTTTTCAGGTAACCTTATTGAAGCAAAATTTTATGAGGAGACCCCGGTACTGCATGAAGAATGACCTTGGGAGATCCGACCCGGAATCGAAGAAACAGAGGAAGGAGCGATAGTATTACGACAACCGCAATGGGGACCGGTCCCGGTTCGGACACTATCTGGCGCGGATGCGGCATACTGTAATTATTGGAATTTGGGATTGTGGGGCTTTCTGTTCTTTCCTTCCTTTGCATTGCTTCGGCATGTGAGCGCGGAATTACCGGTTTTGTTCCCTTATTCCTCTTCGCTGTTTTGTGTGGGGAGACTGGGTCGAGGTTGGTATCGGGGATACCAAATAAGTCACTGGAACGCCGCCAAGGTTTCCTTTGGGTATAGCAACGAGTATCGCATGTGAGGGAGCGGGGGCGGTCAGCCCCCCATAAAAGGTATACGGTTCAGCAACCTTACCCCCACAAGAGAGCGAAACGCCACTCTTATACTCCGGAACCCCTCCCCGTTCAGGGAACTCCCCCTACTGCTTGCTTTTTTTACCGCTCTTTTTTTATCTATCTTTGAGCGGTTCCTTCCTTCCCACCCGCTCCCTGACCAGACCACTTACGTCCCGATGAGGGATCGCTTCAAAACGAGAACCGGTTTTTTGGTGCCCTGTGCAACCTTTGCCGTGGTGCTCCCCATCAGGGTGGTCAAAAATCCCCTTTTTCCTGTTGATTTCAGGATGATCAGGGATACATCCTCCTGTTTTGCAAACGCAAGGATCTCTTCTGCAGCACTTCCCTCACTGACACGCACCTGTGCAGGAATCCTGACACGTGAACAAATTGTCCCTCATGGTTTCAAGCCTCGCTTGTGCTGAGTCGACCGCAGACTTCATTTCACCCTGAAAATTCCCCGGGGTTACCGCATGGAAGAGCGTGGCATGCGGTATCCATGGCATTTCATGACGACAGATACCTCCAATATCCGGTTCAGAAAAATCCGTACAAACCAACACATTCGAGAATAAACCGGGGCAAGGAGCAACCACCTCATCCTTCTTTGCATCGTTTTCACCCGGTGCATGTACGAGAAGGAGATCCACTGCACTATGGCTGATCACATCAGAGGCAGCACTCCCCAGAAACAGGGTTTCGATACGTCCCCGTCCGCGTCTCCCCATTACGACCAGGCTGGTGCCTTCCTGCATGGCAGTCCTGGAGATCACATCGGAGATCTCACCTCCGGTAACTTCTTCTATGATAACCTTCACCTGCACCCCCGGAAGATCAAGGCCTCTTATCACTTCTTCAAGACGCAGGCGGGCATAATCGACCTCGGGAGATGCAGTACCCGTAGTATGGGAAGGGTTCCTGTTATAGACGATATGGAGGAGGAGGAGCTGTCTCAGTTCGGGTATTTTTTTCAGACAATCAATTGCATAGTGTGAATCCCGTGAAAAATTGAAAGGGATAATCACTTTTTCAAACATGGATGGGATATCTCCCGGCAAAGAGATAAAAATATGGATAGGAGGGTCTGATCGGATTTGTCGTTCCACAGGCTGAAAAAAAAGGTATTACTGCTGCCCTGCCGGGGGGGATGTACAATACTCCTCCCTGTAGAGCCAGTTGCGATAGAAGATTGGGGTGATCAGGGTGGTGATCAGGCTCAGAAGGATCACCACAATATACAAATCCTGGCCAATGATACCCTGTTGAAGTCCAATCAGTGCGACGATCATGGCGACCTCTCCCCGGGGTGCCATGCCAAACCCGATAATAAGGCTGTCTTTTGTACAAAAGCCCATCAATCGGGCGGGTACACCACACCCCACTACCTTCGTAATGATGGCAACGACAGTAAGAACGATAAGGAACCCGAGGCTTGAGAGGGTAATCTCATGCAGATCGGCAAGGATGCCGAGCGAGACAAAAAAGATGGCCGCAAAGATCATCTGGAGATACTCTGCTCCCTCCTTGACATTCTTGCTTCTTTTCAGGTTTACATTGACAAATGAGACCCCTGCGATGAACGCTCCCACGATGGCAGACAACCCGACAAACTCGGCGCACATCGCATAGAAGAAGGCAAACATCATGGCGAAGATGAAGACAAACTCCGGGTACTTTTCCGCGAGGTTCGATTCATCTATTCTCTCGATCAGACGGCTCACATACCGCATACCGATATAGGCGCCACCCGCAACAAAGACGACCGAGATGATCACTATATTCCCGATGGAAGGAATACTGATAGCGCCTGCTACAACGTCAGTTGTTATTGAGAGGGCTATCAACCCGAGGATATCATCGATAACCGCTGCCCCGATAATGGCCTTTGCCACCTCGGTATCGAGCTTCCCGAGCTCTTTTAAGACATTGGCGGTAATCGCGATACTTGTCGCGGTGAGTGCGGTGCCAATGAAGATAGCGCTTGCCGAATCATACCCAAAGAGAAGGGAGATTAAGTACCCGCCGATCCAGGGCACGATGACCCCTAAAAGAGCAATAATCCCGTATTTAATCTTGAATATCTCCTTGATCTCAAACTCAAGCCCGATCACAAAGAGGAGAATGACAGCCCCGAGATGGGCGATACCCGCCACAAAATCGGTATAGGTGATCAGGCCAAGCACGCTTGGCCCTACCACCAGCCCAATCAGTATCTCTCCGACAACCGCTGACTGGTTGATTCGGGAGGCAAGAAGGTAGCCAGCAAGAGCGACAAAGAGAAGGAGACTCATCTGGAATTCCACGGTGCTGATTATCCCTTCCATACGCCCTCTTTCTCTTCAGTTTTACAATTCTTCTCTTATTAATCATTCTAAAATATCAAAATTGCCCATTTTGCCGAACAGGACAATAATTATCGTTATTTCTGCATTTATCAAAAGAAGGTGTGATCGATCCGGCATATTGTTTTTATACCAGGACCGACAATTCACGCATACCTTTCCTGGAGGAGACAAACAGATGTCAGAAGTCTCAAAGACCGAGATCGGGAGGCGTTTTTTCAAGCTTCAGCAGGAGAAACAGGTAGAAAAGGCGGTCGAGAAGATACGGCAGGCACAGGGATCAGAATGGTCGCTCTATTCCCACCAGGACATCGAGTCGCTCAAAACGGTGCTTGCCGAAACATGGGTCTATATCGACCGTGATTCCTGGGAGACCATCTCGTTTACCCAGATGACGGGGATCGAATTGCGTGAACTCATCCGTTTCGGGAGAGAGGTCCAGGATTCT
>CAWIVM010000009.1:0-23913 GCA_963839585.1 uncultured Methanoregulaceae archaeon | reverse complement strand
CCCCCGTAGTGTAGCGGTCAATCATGCAGGACTTTGGATCCGGCGACACCAGTTCGAATCTGGTCGGGGGTATCACCTCAATCCTGTGTGCATTCATATTTTGTGCTTTTTCTGCACAGTCCTGATCCTTTAAAAAAAACCGACCAATCAGAGCTATTTCAAAAATGGTTATTTCCTTCTCGACAGCAGCCCGAAGAAGAGGAGTCCCACCGCGAGAAGGACAAGCGTCGATGGCATAGCCCCCTCTGTAGGGGTTGGGAGCGGGGAGAGCGTGGCAGCAATCTGGGTGGTCTGGCCGCTCTGCACCGGTTCTGAGGCCTGCCAGTCCGCATATCCTGTCTGCTTGATCAGGAACGAGTGCGACCCTGGCTGGACCGAAGGGATGGTGAGTGGGGAAATTCCCTGGTACACGTTGTCCATGAAGACCTGTGCGCTGGAAGGAGTCGAGGAGACCATCGACGGATCCGGTCGCAGGTGACTGGGTTGGGGACTGGGTCGGTGTCGTGGTACCGACACGAAGGGTCTGGGTCACGGTCGTGGTCGCACCGCTCGTGACAAACACGGTCCCGATCCAGTCCTGGAACCCGGAGAGCGAGATGCGCACCTGGTGGTTCCCGGGATCAAGACCGGTCGCGAGTGCAGGAGTAATCCCATAATACACCCCGTCCACGTAAGCGTTCGCTCCCTGGGGCGTGGATACCACGTAGATGGTCCCGGTCTCCTGGGCAACCTTGTTCAGAGTGACTGCGACCTGGGTCGTGCTCCCCCCGCTCACTGTCACCGTCCTGGATATGCCCGTGTACCCGCTCTTGCTGACAGAGACGGTGTGCGATCCGGGGCTCACCCCGGTAAAAGTGCAGGGGGTGATCTGCGATGATCCTCCGTCAAGGACAGCGGTCGCTCCGCTCGGATCCGAGGTGACCGCGATACTCCCATAACTCTGGATGGCGGTCAGGTACGCAGTGACCGGGATGGTCTGGCCTGAACCAGGGTTGCCGGAAAGGCTCGTGCTCCAGGTCTCGTACCCCTGAAGAGAGATGCTGACGGTATGACCCGGCGTTCCCTGGCTTGCGACCTCGACCGTTACCGGGGTAGTGCCTTTGTAGTCTCCGTCGAAGTACACGCTCCCGCCTGAAGGGTATGAGGTGATATAATAGTACCCTTTTCCGCCCCCGATCAGCGTGGTCTGCTGGGTGACCGGGATGAAGACCAGGTCGGCATTCACCGCGATCGTCTCACCCGCAGCCGGATTTCCCTGGTAGTTCTGCTGCCAGTCATTATACCCGGATTTCGTCACCCGGATCGTGTGTGATGGGGTGCCTGTCACGAACACGGGGTACGTGACCGGCGTGGTGCCTATGTATGCCCCATCAAAATACACGGTCCCGCCAGAGGGGTCGGACGTGATCTCGAAATACCCGGTATCGCCGCCTATCGCGGTGACCGTGGAGGGGAGGCAGAAGAGGCTGCCGGCAAGGACCAGGAGGACCAGGAAGACCAGGCCATTGGTGCTGAGTGGAGAACGGGGTGTCATGCTATCCTCGTAGTAAAGGGAATGGGTGTCTTTTTCGTATAAATAATCGCCTGGATCGACACAAAGGGATCCTCCTTATGGCGGGGAAATAATGAGAGATGCCGCTGGTACCTGGTCGAGGGTTACCGATGTCCGGGTATCTGCCACCCCCAGCCCGGTGCCGTGCGGAAATGACGCACGGTAAATATCGCCGGCCAGGGATTTGATGCTCTTAAAGGGTGCTGCCAGGAACCCAGCAGCTCTTCACTGATAGTCCGCAGTACTCCGTGGCATGCATCCTGACATAATGGTGAAGAATGACGCATTCTCAATCAGAGACGGGGGCACTGTGGAAGGCTGGTCCCTGCCAGTGACCCATCTTTTGACGGGGTCATCATCACCGGACCTTCTGCCCTCATCCCAGACTTCTCATCACCCGGGCAAGCCGTGCGATACCTTCCTTGATGGCTTCATTGCCGGCATTGGAAAAATTCAGCCGGATCATATCATACCCGCCGCCGTCGACATAAAACGGGACCCCGGGGAGTACCGCCACCCCCTCCCTGACCCCCTCGGAAAAGACCTTCATCGAGGATATCCCCTCCGGGAGGGTACACTGGAGGAACATACCCCCTTCCGGACGCGTATGGGTCATTTGCGGGGGCATGAGGTCATCGAGGAGATCGCACATCAGCCGGCAGTGTTCTCCGTATCCCCTGGAGACCGTCCGGACATGGGTATCAAGGTCATGGGTTGTGAGGTACCGGTGAAGGACCACCTGGCAGAAAAAGTTGGAGTGGAGGTCGGCTGCCTGCTTGGCTTCGTTGAACCGGGCCAGCACGGGGCCTGGTGCATACATCCAGCCGATTCTCATTCCCGGGGCGATAATTTTTGAAAAGGAGCCCGACATAATACCCTGCTCCGGGAGGAACCGTTTCACCGGGAGCCGGGGCTTTCCATCAAAGAAAAGCTCCCCGAATGCATCATCCTCGTAAAAAAGGATCTCCTTTCCGATGAGCATCTCTGCTATCTCTTTCCGATATTCTTCGGTATAGGTCCTGCCCGAAGGGTTCTGGGAGTTCGGGATCCCGTAAAAGAACCGGAGAGGATGCCGGGTGACAAGGTCACTGAACCGATCGAGATCAGGGCCTGCATCGGTCAGCGGGACGGTATGGATGACCGGTTCGTACAGCGAGAACGCCTCGATCGCCCCAAGATACCCGGACGCTCCATCCCGATCGGGTCCCCTGGATCGACAAGGATCTTTGCGACAAGGTCGAGGCACTGCTGTGAGCCGTTCACGATCTGGATCTCCTCAGCACGTGCCGGTATCCCCAGGCGACGCCTGTAACGATCAGCAATGTACTCACGGAGCGGCAGGTATCCGTCGGTGGTGCTGTACTGGAGGGCTGATCCGCCCTCCTCTTCCATCACTTCCCGTGATGCCCTGGCAAGCCCTTCCACGTCGATATGTTCAGAACCGGGGAGCCCCCCGGCAAACGAAATGATCCCGGGCTGTGCTGAGACACGGAAGAGTTTTCCAAGAAAAGAAGGCGGAAGGCACCCCATCCGTCTGGCAAAACGGTAATCCATCTGGCAGATCCCTACTGGTATAGGGAACGAAGATGAGAAAAAGTGCACGGAAAAGTCCGACCCGGTGCTCCTCTTTTTTCGGGTCGTCCTTTGCGGGTACCAATGCCATCCGCCAGATCCCTAAACCCCACTTTCTCTTAAAAAAGCGAAAAATATCCCCGATTTTAAAAACATTTATATCGCTGCACGGCGAGAGTATCGCGATACACATGGATTATTTCGGTCTGATGAAAGGGTTCATCCTCTCTCCTGTCGAGACATTCCGCGAGGTCCGGGATACGGATCTCGGGGACTCGCTCAAGTATTACCTGGTCCTTCTCGTGATCAATGCCGTTTTATCTGCTATCGTGGGCATTGCCATGGTGAGTGCGGTATGGCTGACCTTCTCAGGAATCGCTGAGCAACTGGGAGTCCCCCTCCCTGCGATTGCTGGTGTGGGGGTAGTCCTGTTCGCTATCGTGATGATCGTCGTCCAGTTCATCCTCGTCTTTATCGGGGCTGCATGGCTGCATATCTTTGTGTATCTCCTGGGGGGCAGGCAAGGGTATCTCCAGACCCTCAAATCGGTCACATTCGGCTCCACACCCTCCATGCTCCTGGGCTGGATCCCGTTCATAGGCATGCTTGCCGGCATCTGGTCCCTGGCGCTTGAGATCCTCGGAGTACGCGACCTCCAGGAGATGACCACGGGTCGGGCAGCACTTGCGGTTATCCTTGCAATTCTGGTGATCGTCATTATTGTGATTGCCGTTGCAGCGATCTTTATCATTGCATTTTCTGAAATAACCCCATTGCCGTTCACCGGGTTCTGATCCCCTCCCTCTCTTTTTCTGCTGTGACTCTCCCCTGCGGCCAGTCCCTGGATCACGTCTGTTTAGCCTCGTCACTGGTTCTGATCCTATCCTCTCTTTTTTCTGGAACTATGGTCCACTACTGGTATGGAACGGAATATTGCCCCTTTTCAGGAGGTTGTGGTCTTTCATGGGCATGCTTGCCCGGGACTGGCGATCGGCTACCGGGCAGCACGTGCCGCTTTAGAAGCGCTCTCTGTGACCAGACCCGTTGATGAAGAACTCGTGGCGATTGTCGAGAACGATGCCTGTGGGATCGATGCCATACAATATGTCGCCGGCACAACGATGGGAAAGGGAAACCTCATCTTCAGCGACTACGGAAAGCGTGCCTGGACCTTCATCAACCGGCGCACCGGCCACGCAGTACGGGTCGCGGAGAAGCCTGCATTCTTCGAGAAGAAATCTGACCCTGTGCTGTCGGATCTCAGGGCGAAGGTTATGGCAGGCAGAGCGACGGAAGATGAACAGCAGGAGTTTTCCCGCAGGAGTGAGCATTATATCCAGGACCTTCTCTCGTTTCCTGCAGGAGAGATGTTTACCATCCGGAATGTGACCGCAGAGATACCGGAGAAAGCCCGGATATTCCGATCGGTCACGTGTGCAGCCTGTGGGGAATCAGTCTCTGAATCAAGAGCCAGGGTCAAGGACGGCAAGATCGTCTGCATTCCCTGTCATGACCATTACGGCCGTGGCTGGGGATAGCGGAGACCCCTTTTTTAGCGGACAACGGAAAAAGAAATGTATTTTTTTAAAAATACTTTATTCACCGACACCACAAATGGCGAGTTGGTACATCCAGTCGAGGAGCCGCGGGCACTCGATCACCATGCACTCCATGTCGCAGCCGATGCAGGGGATGAGCTCTTCCCCGGCGAGGAGCTGGTTCGGATCGACCGGGCGTTTCTTTGCCTTCAGGATAAACGTCTTGATCCCGTCTTTCCTGAACTCGATCCGCTCGATCATCCCTGAATCGAGGAGCTTTTTCACTATCCTGGAACATTTCCTACTGTCAACTTCGAGGATCTTCCAGAGATCGCTCTGGAGAACCCCCTCGGGCTTTGCCTGGATAACCTTCAGTGCAATTTCAGCAGTCTGGGGCATGGTCCTTCAGGTGCTCGGAGCGATAGAGAGGATGTTATTTCCCCGTATCACGACAGTTCCAAGGTTTCTCCCGCGCTGACCATCGACGAGTTCGGTGGTCTCGTCCATGTGGATGTTCAGGTACTCGTCCACTGCGATCAGTCTCCCCAGCAGCTTCCGGTTATCGTCCTTTATCTCGACAAGAATCTTCGTGTCTACAAGGGAGAAGACCTTCTTAATTGGCAATACAATCCCGTTAACCATCTGCCACTATTTTGGGGATGTGAGGATATTAAAGGTTCCCCCAGGAGTGGGGCAAAAGAAGAAACGGATACTCATCAGGCTCACGAACCAGTATATCCTCCGTGAAATTTTGGCGAATCTCCACATCTGATCGTCCTTTTGGATAAAGGGAGCAGTTCATTGCCCTCTCTGTGATTGGCTCTCTTCCCTTTATCGCTACTCAAAATAACCCTTTAATGATTCTGACTGACTCATCCATCCTCATCAGAGAATATTGTTTTTTACAGTAGCCCAGGAGCCATATTTGTGGGGGGGGTCGCCACTCTTCCCCACGATTCTTGGCTCCCCTTTTTGTTACTTCGTCCTCACCCTATCGGATTCCCCGATGGTGGACGATCATGATCCCTCTACTCAGGGATGGGTCCCCAGCGGCTCTTGAGATGTTTCTCAACATCAGGGAGCGTCGTATATTCCATCTCGTCGAGCGAAAGCCGGTGCGGCTCAAACGGTCCATGTGCCCGCAAGATATCGGCAAGCTCATTACATCTGTCCCTGACCCGGTCGAAAGCCGGGTCATCGAACATATCGGCGGGACCGATCAGCTTTCCGTTGCAGACCTGGAACCCGAGGCAGAGCACACGGGGAGGGCCATCAAAACGGGTGCAGTTGGCATCCGGAAGGCCGACCGGCATGAAGGGGCCGTGATGTGATCCGCGCATCCATCCGGCGACAATGAGGGGGATGGAGAAGGGCTCAAGGATCTCACCCACTGCAGGCAGGCCGCTCTGCCCTCTCACGATCATGACCGGGTCATCCTTGCCGACATATTTTCCGGCAATCAGGCTGAGGCGCTGGGTGCTGGTCGATGCCGCGATCAGGCCATCCTTCCGCTTCACGTACTTGATAACGTAGCGGGACGGTGCACCGATATAGGCAAGCAGACTGTATGTCTCCTCCGGTGTGCGGAATTCGATCCTCCGTTTCTCCATCACGTCGTGGACCTCGAAGATGAAGCCCTCGTGCATGTTCGGGTCGATGACAAGCCCCGGGGTGTTGAAGGGGTCGGCAAACATCTTGTACAGGAAAAAATTCCAGGCGCCGGGTTCGGTCTTGTCGGCCATGAACACCAGCACCGGGTCGGATCCACGTTCCTCGAACTCCATCTCAGCGACACCGGGACCCATCCCCTTGACGTTGCCGGAAAATGAGTCGGAAAGCATATCCTGCCCTGCGCCGTAGAGTTTCATCTCCCTGGCCATTCTGGTACATTCCATGAAGACATTCCAGGCAAGGGCATGGATCTTCTCATCATCCTCGCCCCTGGTATGGGTCATGATAAGTTCGGTGTCATCACCGCAATGGGTGACGAAGGAATCGATCAGGAGTTTTCCTTCCTCTTCCTTCAGCATCTTGGCCGCCTTCTCAAGGATCATGGGGTGCGTCCGGGAATGACCGGGAAAGCTCCCTATGTCTGCCTTGATCACAGATATTGTCGTCTTCATCGCCATCAAAACCACTCTGTATTACTGTCACTGTTACAGGATAAAAGATATGTCATTTTTGATCTTCTCCATGAATCAGTGCAGAATATATTAGAAAATTCACTCTTGAAAACAGTCGAGCCAGGAAAATTTCAGGGGCAACTTGCTTTCAGCGATCCCTGTCGCAAAAAGAATACGTACGGATCTCCAGAAATCCCCGCATCCCTGTTCAGGAGATTTCCGCAGCAGCGGGAGTGGGGAGGTAGGACACCTCGAGCACTCCATGGCGGAAAGATATCTCGACACTTTCCTTTGTTGCCGGCGGTACTTTCCTGCTTGCACGGTAGCGCCGGTCGGGATCTTTGGCCCAGATGTATACCCGGTCTTCTTTGAAGAGGACCTGTATTTGTTCGGGAGCGATGCCGGGAAGCTCGGTCGAGAGCACGATACGATCCCCCACAGGATAGATCTCGATCTCCGGCTCTGTTGCATCGCCTCTTGCGAGAGGGTTGGCCCCCTCAGGCAATCCCCCTATGATGATCTTCATCGCGATCATGATCGGCCGGCCATTGCCTGCCATCTCCATGATTGCACGGATCACGTCTTCCAGGGTTTTTTCATCGTGTGGTAGCTCATTCATACGTGCCTGCTCAATTCATCCTGTCTTCAGTGCATCCTCAAGCTGATGGGTACCTTTCCTGATTTCATTCCAGTCTTTTGTCCGGGCAAAGACCAGGGCCCTGAGGTCCCTGGTATCCGGCTCCTGCTTCTTGAGGAGTTTTGCCCGATGGACCACACCCATTGCCTCCTCAAGGGTCTCCTTCTGTTCACCGGAGTACAGCATCTCCCAGGCCTGCCGTTCTGCGGCCTCGAGGCTTTCGTCATCAAGCGATGCTTTGACCTTCGTCTCAGCCTCAAGGAAGTGGTTCCTGGTAAGACGGATATTTCCTGCTGCATCGGACATCTCTTCAGGGCTCTTTCCTGCCATCGTGGTGATGAACTCACGCATGGCAGCAAGCTTCGCCTCACGGACGAGGGCTTCGATATCCGCACCCACATAGTGTTCGGTCTCCCGGATAAGGTCATCGATACTGACATCCTCTGTCAGGAGTGCGCCGGCATCTTTCAGGTAGACGGCAAAGATCTTCTTCCGGCTCACCGCATCAGGAGGCGGGACATAGATGTGACGCTCCATTCGTCCCGGGCGCATAAGGGCAGGGTCGAGCATATCCGGCCGGTTCGTGGCCCCGATCACCGTGACATTTTTGAGTTCCTCAAGCCCGTCAAGCTCGGTCAGGATCTGGCTGACGACGCTCTCGGTGACATGCGAGGACCCCATGAAGGCGCCCCGCTTCGGCACGAGGGCGTCAACCTCGTCAAAGAAGATGATGGAGGGGGCGGCCTGCCGGGCTTTCCTGAAGATCTCCCTGACTCCCTTCTCCGATTCACCGACCCACTTTGACAGGAGTTCCGGACCCTTTACCGATATGAAGTTACACTCGCTCTCGTTTGCCACCGCCTTGGCGAGCAGGGTTTTCCCTGTACCCGGGGGGCCAAATAGGAGTATTCCCTTCGGTGGCTTGGTCTGGAGCTTCTCAAAGACCATTGGGAACCTGAGCGGCCACTCCACTGCTTCCTTCAGCTCCTGCTTGACATCATCGAGCCCGCCGACATCATCCCAGGTCACCTCAGGTACCTCGACGAGCACTTCGCGCATTGCAGAGGGCTCGACATGTTTCCGGGCCTCATCGAAATCAGCACCGGTCACCTTCAGGTCCTCGAGGAGGCTCAGCCGGGATCTCCTGGTCGAGATCGATCTTTGGCAGGACCTTCCGGAGTGCATGCATCGCGGCTTCCTTGACGAGGAGTGCGATGTCAGCCCCCACAAATCCGTGGGTGGAGTCGGCATAGTGCTCGATCTTCACGTCATCTGAGAGAGGCACGCCGCGTGAATGGACCTGGAAGATCTCAAGTCTCCCCTTTTTGTCGGGAATCCCGATCTCGATCTCGCGGTCAAACCGCCCACCCCTCCGGAGTGCCGGATCAAGGGAATCAGGGATGTTTGTTGCACCAATGACAACGACCTGGCCCCTTCCCTTCAGGCCGTCCATCAGGGAGAGGAGCTGCGCAACAACGCGGCGTTCCACCTCTCCCTTGGTATCCTCGCGCTTGGGGGCGATCGAGTCGATCTCATCGATAAAGATAATAGCCGGGGCATTCTCCTGCGCATCCTCAAATACCTCGCGGAGCTTCCCCTCGCTCTCCCCGTAGTACTTGCTCATTATCTCAGGGCCGGAGAGGGTCACGAAATGTGCATCCACCTCGTTTGCAACTGCCTTTGCGATCAGGGTCTTCCCGGTCCCCGGCGGGCCATACAGGAGCACACCTTTTGGGGGCTCTATACCGAGCCGTTCGAACAGCTCAGGGTGGCGGAGGGGGAGCTGCGATCATCTCCCTCACCATCTCGAGCTCGCGGGAGAGGCCCCCGATATCTTCGTAATGGACATCCGAGACCTCCTTTTTCTTTCCTTCCTCTCCTGTATACGGGGTCTCCTTGAGTTCGATTTCAGTGTCTTCGGTAACAACCGCAATTCCCTTCGGGATAACTTTTGCGATAATAAGCGTGAGCGGGTTTCCTATGACATCGACCCTGACCGCCTGTCCTTCCATGACCGGACGTCCCCTGAGCACCCGTGCCAGGTACTGCTCACCGCCGACAAGACGGATCGGCTGGGTTGGCTGGATCACCACCTTCTTCGCTACCCCTACCTCTACTTTGCGTATCCTGGCCCGTTCGTCTACCCCGGTGCCAGCATTGGCTCTGACGGTCCCGTCTATCCTGAGGATAGCCTGGCCGGTGTCCTGTGCGAAACCGGGCCAGACGATGGCGGGTGCCCTCTTCTTCCCTGAAATCTCGATTACATCCCCGGAGACAAGAGAGAGAGCACGCATCACTTCAATGGAGAGCCGGGCGATACCACGGCCGGCATCGTCCCTGGCCGCTTCCTTTACAACGACTTCAAATGTATCTTTCTCTGCCATTTCAATCAACCCGGAACTGTATGGTTTACTAAAAGTAAGTGTTTAATAATATATAAATATTATTGTTATGCCAGGTCTCTATCGGGGCTCAAAAATGCCATTTTCTGTCACAATAAGGTCCATTGCAACGTCATTTTCGTCTCCGGGGATTTTCGGCACTTCCAGGCAGGAGAAGGCGATCCCGATCTTTCTCATATGGGGGTGAGCGGAGAGGAACCGGTCATAGTACCCCGCCCCGTACCCGAGCCGGTGTCCGTTGCGGTCGAATGCGAGCATCGGTACCACCACCAGTCTGGATGTCCTCCGGACGTGCAGGGATCTCGCTGCCTACCGGTTCGGGGACGGAAAACGTGCTCTCCACGAGGACTGACTGGTCGCGGAGGTAGGAGAGGCGGAGGGTCCGGGATTCGCGTTCGATTATGGGCACGACCACCCCGGTCCCGCTGGCGAGCAGGGAGGCGATCAGTTCGTGGGTGTCCACCTCGTTCTCTTTTGAAACATAGACGAGGATCGGGTTCTCACCGTTGATCACACTCCGCAGGTGGCGCTCGATCATCAGGGAGTGGTGCGCAATCTCTTCACGGGAGAGACGGCTCCGGATCTCCCTTGCATGCTCCCGCAGCGTGTGCTTGCTCATTCGTGTACTAAGGTGAAGATGAGCGATCTAAATAAGGATGTGGATCTGTTTTTTAAACGAAAAGGGGGAGCGCTGGATCCCTTCCCGGTTTCCAGGATCCTCAAATCCCCAATCGGCCTTGTTTTTTCTGGTGTCAGGAACCGGGGGATTTACCTGCCGGACCAATTACCCCTGGGATGAACAACCTGACGGCCGCTCCACCTTCATACCCTGGAGGACAAAAAAAGGAATCTTCGTATCAGAAGCTGAAATGCCGGTTTACGATCTTTATGGCACAGTAGTCCCCGCACATCGTGCAGCCGTCACTGTCTGCCGGCATCCGCTCTGCCCGGATCTGCCGGGCACGCTCCGGGTTCATAGCAACCTGGAACTGGCGTTCCCAGTCAAGATCCCGGCGGGCATGCCCCATCTCGAGATCGGCATCGCGCTTCTTGAGCTTTATCATGTCGCCCACATGGGCGGCAATCCGGGAGCTGATGACCCCCTCGTATACCTCCTCGGGTGTCGGAAGGGCAAGATGCTCGGCCGGGGTAACGTAACAGATGAAATCGGCGCCGTAGGAAGAGGACATGGCTGCCCCGATTGCAGCCACCCGGTCATCGTATCCGGGTGCGATATCCGTGACCAGCGGCCCGAGCATGTAGAATGGTTTTCGATTCGTCACCCTCTTCTGGAGGATCACGTTTGCCTCGATCTCATCGAGGGGAATATGACCGGGGCCCTCAACGATGACCTGGACCCCTTCGGCATGTGCTTTGTCGGCAAGCTCGGCATTGATGAGGAGCTCCTGCACCGCTGCCCGGTCAGTCGCATCGTGTATCGCCCCCGCCCGCATCCCGTTTCCCATCGAGAGGGTCACTTCGTGCTCTTTCATGATCTCCAGGAGATAGTCGAATTCCGAATAAAGCGGGTTCTCCTTCTCGTTATGGATCATCCAGGCCGTCATGAACGCGCCGCCCCGTGAGACAAGCCCCCCGTGCCTTCCCTGGTTCCGGAGCCGCTTTACCGTCTCCCAGTTGATCCCGGTGTGGATGGCCATGAAGTTCGTCCCTAGTTTCGCTTGCTCGGCAGTGACACGGAAGAGGTCGTCCTCTTTCATGTGCACCACCGCTCCATCGTTGATGGCAGCCTCGATAAAGGCCTGGTACAGCGGCACACTGCCCACTGACAGGGTGGTGTTTGCGATGACCTGCTTCCTGATCTCGGTGAAGTCACCTCCGGTGGAGAGCTCCATGAGGGTGTCGGCCCCGGCCCGCTCTGCAGCCTTTGCCTTTTCAATCTCCAGCGCGATGTCGACAATATCGGTGGAAGTGCCGATCGAGGCGTTCACCTTCGTCCGCAGCCCCTCGCCAATGCCGCAGATCTTGACGTCCCTGTAGGGTGAGAGCGGGATGGTGATATGCCCCCCGGCAATCCCCCGCCGTACAAAGTCCTCGGTCACCCCTTCCTGCCGGGCAACGGTCCGCATCTCTTCTGTGATGGTCCCGGACCGTGCATCATCTACAATACTCATAGTTCATAGGTTTGGGAAAAGACCTTATAAAGCCTCTTTTTAGCAATTCCAGACTAAATATTGCTTGTCTTCTCAACAAGTAAAGTTGATTTACGTTTACGAAATATTTTTTTACAAGCGATCGCCCTCATTTTCAGGCCGCTTTCAATAGATTCTAATAAAACTCCCTGCCCATTCACTATAGAAACGGTGATCCGGGTGAACGTCAATTATGGCGGTTTTGTGGACGTGAGCACCAAGGACTGGCCCGGACGGGCGGTCTGCACCGTCTTTCTCCGCGGGTGCCCGCTCCGGTGCTCGTACTGCCACAACGCTGCCATCCAGGCCGGGACAGATGAACGGGATATCGGGGAGGTGATCGCCAGGATCGATGACTCCCTCCTGCTTATATCGGGAGTTATCTTCTCGGGTGGTGAGCCGACCCTGCAGGCAGGTGCACTGGTCGCCCTTGCCCGGGCTGCGAAGGAGCGGGGTCTCCTTGTAGGACTCCAGACGAACGGCTACTTCCCGGAGGTCCTCTCCTCCCTCATCGATGAGCGGCTGGTGGACCGGATCGCGCTCGATTACAAGACCCGCTGGGAGGGATACAGCAGGCGGGTCGAAGGCTATGCAGGTGCAACTGAAGAGGACTACTCCCGCCAGGCACAGCGATCGGTCAGGATCTGCGAAAAGGCCTGGCGCGAAGGGCGCCTTGCCGAGTTTGAGATTGTGCTCACCCTCTTTTGGGAAAATGAAAAGGAGGTCCTGGCGATCGCAGAGACGCTCCCCCGGGTTCCTATCATTCTCAATCAGGGGATACGAAAGAGGTTCTGGAAGGAGTGGGAATTCCCGTGTCAGCGAAATGGAACATCCTCTCTTTCAGAGGCAGGAAAAAAGGGCAAACGGCCCCCGCTCTCCTACGATGAGCTGGCAAAGATTGGGGGGAAGATCACCAAACTGGGCAGGACCATAAAGATACGGACGACAGATACCGGGGAGGTGGTGTATGAAAGTGATCGGGATCGTTGGGTTGGCTGCCAGCGGTAAGGGGGAGTTCTCGCGCATCGCGGCGGGCATGGGTATCCCTGTCGTGGTGATGGGGGATGTGATCCGGGACGCAGTACGGGCCGCAGGGCTGCCTATCACGGATAAGAACCTCGGGAAGGTGGCAAACGCCCTCCGGAAGGAGGGAGGCATGGCCGCGGTTGCTGAACGTTCCCTCCCTGCGATTGAACGCCAGGAGGCCCCGGTGGTGCTCGTGGACGGGATCAGGGGTGATGAGGAGGTGTATCTCTTCCGCACCCGGTTCTCTGACTTTATCCTGATTGGGGTGGATGCACCGTTTCCGGCACGGCTCTCCCGGCTCACTGCACGGGGACGGGCGGATGATCTCCCTGATGCGGATGTTCTCACATTACGGGACTCCCGTGAGATCTCCTGGGGTCTCGGCAAGGCCCTGTCCCTCGCCGATATCAGGATTATGAACGATGGCACCATTGAGGAATTCGAGGAGCGGGCACGGCACCTGCTCGCCCGGATAATGGAGGAGCCATGCGCATAACGCCCTATTTTTCATCGTCGTCAAAAGTATGGGACGATATCGGGTGGGTGTATGGGATAGCAGATACGGGATACGAGGGATGGGAGATTGTTGCCGATGGTTCCTACCGGCTTGACAACCCTGAAAATGTTACCCGTATCGCCGATGTCATTGGATCGCTGTCCCTTGGGATTTCCGTGCATGCCCCTTACGCCGACCTGAACCTGGCAACGCTCAACTATCCGATATGGCGCGAATCGGTCCGCCAGGTCTGCACCTGTATCAGGCAGGCATCAGAATGGACCGACCGGGTGACCATCCACCCCGGCTATCTCTCCCCAGTCGGGAAGATCATGCCCGAACGTGCCTGGCAGCAGCAGAAGGAGGCGCTCATCGAGATCGGCAGCGTCGCATCAGATCATTCGGTGCTGGCATGCCTTGAGAACATGATCGGGATCAGGGAGTTCCTCTGCAAAATGCCCGAGGAACTTGCAGGGATGGTCGAAGGGATTGAAGGGATAGGAATTACGATCGATATCGGCCATGCCAACACGGTTGGGCTGGTCCGGGAATTCCTGCCGTTCCTTTCTGCCGCGTCACACCTCCATGTCCATGACAACCATGGAGTCCATGACGAACACCTCGTCCTTGGTGCCGGGACGATCGATTGGGATACCGTCGGGAAGAGCATAGCCCGGGACTATACCGGTATCGCCGTGGTCGAGGGCCGGTCACTGGAAGAAGGGAAGGAGAGCCTCCGGATCGTGAGGGGCTGGCAGCCATGAGCGGGGAGACCCTTCAGGTATACTTTCTTGGCACTGCAGGGGCGCTCCCGACTCCGACCAGAAATCCCCCCTGCATCATGGTCCGGAGGGGATCTGACACCATACTCTTTGACTGCGGGGAAGGGACCCAGCAGCAGATGATGCGGTCCCGGACCGGTTTTCTGGTCGATGCCATCTTCGTGACCCACTGGCATGCCGACCATTTCCTCGGCATCGCCGGACTTGTCCAGACGCTCTCCTTCATGGGGAGGAAGGACCCCCTTCCGCTGTACGGGCCTTTGTGGGTGCACGAAGCGGCCTCTGCGATCCGGGCGCTCTCCCGTTTCAGTAGCAAATTCTCCCTCCAGCCTGTCCAGTTGGAGCACGGGTCCGAGATTCGCTTCAATGGGTACTCGGTCAGGGGATTTGCGACCGATCATGGGATGGAAAGTCTCGGGTATATCCTTGCCGAAGATCCCCGGCCTGGAAGATTTGACCGGGAGCGGGCCATCAAACTCGGGGTGCCCCCCGGGCCCCTCTTCGGCCGGATCCAGAGGGGAGAGACCGTCATCCTCGAAAAGGGAGGAGTTTCAATACCTGTCAGCCCGGAGGATGTCATGGGGCCGCCACGGCCGGGGCGGACAATTGTCTACACGGGGGATACCCGTCCGGTCCAACGCCGCATCGCAGAGTTTGCCACCTCCCCCGACCTCCTTATCCATGATGCGACGTACGATGACGAGTGCCGGGGCCGGGCGGCAGAGGTCTTCCATGCAACGGCGGGTGAAGCAGGTCAGGCTGCCCAGATGCTGCAGGCCCGGACCCTGGCACTCGTGCATATCAGCTCCCGATACACCTCGACTGGAGGGCATATCAGGGATGCGGAGAAGGTATTTTCCGGGAGGGTTATCGCCCCGTCCGACCTGGATCTCCTGGAACTGCCGTTCCGGGAAGGGGACTGATCCGGCAGGGGAACGATTCCATACAATGATAAGAAGTACCGGCGAATGTGTACTCGGTACATTCTTTAAGAAAAATGCAACAATTGCATGAATACCGGTGATAGTATGCAAGATCCAGATGACGTGACAGTATATCGCATGGGCCCTGGTTGCGACCTCGGAGATGTTGAAGAGGGAAAGGTCTATATCGGCCGTGTCCAGGGTTTCGCAAATTTTGGCACCTTCATCCAGCTGAATGAACGGGTGAAGGGTCTGTGCCACAAAAGCAATATCAAGACCCAGCACAAGGAACGCGAGACGATCCTTGTCCGGGTGAAGACAATACGGAGCAACGGCAATATCGATCTCGAGGAAGTAACCTATCCTGTCTACACGGTCGAGATGGTGGAGAAGAAGTCCACCTCAGTCAGGCTCGCCGAGCTGGGCAACAAGGTGGGCAGGACGGTCAGCATCGAGGGGGAGATCGCCCAGATCAAACAGACGAGCGGCCCGACCATCTTCACTATCGTGGATGAATCAGGGACCGAGAATGCGGCTGCCTTCGTGGAGGCCGGGGTACGGGCCTATCCCGAGGCAGAGCTCGATGACGTTGTCCGGATCACAGGGGAGGTGATGCTCCGGAACAACCAGATCCAGATAGAGGCAAGGTCGCTCATACTTCTCACGGGAGAGGAGGGAGAGAAGGTCAGGGAGCGTATTGAAAAGGCCCTTGACCAGCGGTCTGAACCCCCCGATATTCCGCTTCTCGTAAGAAGCGATGTCCTCGAGCAGCTCAAACCCGCGATGAGGAAGGTTGCGAAGGTGATCAGGAAAGCGGTCTTTTCGGCCCAACCGATCATCGTCAGGCACCATGCGGATGCGGACGGGATCTGTTCGGCAGTGGCGATCGAGCAGGCGGTCACGGCCCTGATCCGCGAGTCGGGAGGTGACTTTGATGCCGATTATTATCTGTTCAAGCGGGCACCGTCAAAGGCACCCTTCTATGAGATCGAGGATATCACCAGGGACCTCGATTATGCCCTGAAGGACAACGTCCGGTTCGGGCAGAAACTCCCGCTCGTCCTCCTGACCGACAACGGGTCGACCGAAGAGGATCTCCCGGCGCTCAAGCTGGCACAGATCTACGAGATCCCAATCGTCGTCGTGGACCATCACCACCCTGACGAGATCGTGGACCAGTACCTCATCGGGCACGTCAACCCGTACCATGTCGGCGGGGATTATGGTATTACGGCGGGGATGCTCGGGACAGAGGTTGCACGGCTGATCAACCCGTCAGTCGAGGATAGTATCAGGCACCTCCCTGCCATCGCCGGGGCTGGCGACAGGAGCGAAGCACCGGAGCGGGGACGCTATTTTGATCTGATAAAGGGATCGTATACCGACCAGGCCTGCAAGGATATCGCACTTTCCCTCGACTATGAACAGTTCTGGCTGCGGTTCAATGACGGCCGGGAGATTGTCAAGGATATCCTGAACCTCTCGGGAGTCACCGAACGCCATAAAAAACTGATCCCGCTCCTTGTTGAGGGTGCAAACGCCCTGATCGAGGACCAGATGAATGCCTGTATGCCCCATGTCCGGCACCAGACCCTGCCGAACGGGGCGGAACTCTTCCAGATCGATGTCGAGATCCATGCCCACAAGTTCACCTTCCCACCCCCGGGGAAGACATCTGGCGAGGTGCATGACCGGCTCTGCAAGAAGTATGCAGGTTCGCCCGTGGTCACCATCGGCTTTGGACCTGACTTTGCCGTCCTCCGCTCGAAAGGGGTGATGATGAACATCCCAAAGATGGTCCGGGAGCTCCGGGACGAGATCCCGGGCGGGGGTATCAGCGGGGGAGGGCACCTGGTGGTCGGGAGCATCAAATTTGTGGAAGGGATGCGGGAGAAGGTCCTGGAAGGGCTGATTGAGAAGATATCACGAGTCCATGCCGGTCTCTGAATTCATCCATTTTCCTGATTTTATCAATTTTCCTGAATTCATCCATCTCCTGAGTGATTCTCCCCTCACTGTCCCCACCGTTCTGGTCCACCAGGAAACAGTACATCGTGAACCGGCTCTTCTTTCTGGTAGTCCCTGTAGCGGTCCTTTTTCCGGCATTTCCCTTTTTCCTTTTCGTCTCACGAATCAGCCAGTTCTCCCCATTCAGCTGTACCGTATTGTGGTTACCAGCCTGATTCAGGGCTTCATTGGCATAACCTTTAGGTAAGTGCGAATAATTTCGCAGTTAATGGGTCAAATCGCGAAAAGAACCTATTTAAATGCTTTGTCCCTGACATGAGGGATAGGTAGGTATAAATACTATCTCATGACAACTAGATCTCACACTGCTGAGGTGAATAACAGATGCAATCGGGAACCATCCGAGACAAATACAATGAAACCCAGCACAGGATCGTCTATTACCTGCTGGGGGGTCTCTCGAAAGGGAAACACTACTTCAAGTCGAAGTACATCGCAAAAGAGCTCGGTCTCTCGGCAAAGGAGGTAGGCACCAACATGGCAATCCTCTCCGAGATATGCCAGGAGCTTGCAATCATCAAGTGGAGTTATTCAAACAGCACGACCTGGATGGTAACATCCAAAGGAGTCTAGCACCTCCTCACCCTCTTTCTCATGACAAAGATTGCACAGATTGAGACGGTTATCGAGTTTGTAGCCACCATCAACGAGCAGAAAGACTGCCTGATGTCACAGGACACGACGCAGGATAACCCGGGATGCCTCTGGTTTAATATCGATGTTCCGAAAGGCCATGGGATCAAGGCAGGGGACAAGGTTCGGGTTATTATCGAAAAAATCTGACTGGGTGTGGGGATACCCGGCCTCAGAGAATTACTCCTCTTTTCAAAGGCCGTTCTTCCGTAGTTTTCAGTTCTGCAATCACTATTGTACAGAGTGTAGGGCTTTTTCATCGAAAGAGAACCTGGTGTCCTCTTATCCTTGCATTCCCGGCAGAGGGGATGCCGTCTGGCAGGAAAATCCAGAACACAACCTCCCGGGGGTGCCCTATAAGGGAGTATGGATGATTTCGCACCGGAATCCTGATGGGTGAAACGCCACGCTTCAGAACGCCCGGATTTGACAAGTTCACGTGTATAGTCCCATTTTTGGTGCAATCCCTGCTATCGTCTCTACCTTCCCGGTTCCGTGAACGGATGCCACCCCGCGCCATCTTCTCCGGAGCCATAAAGAGAAATTACATAAGTGATACTCGCTAATACCATAAGAGCGGGGCCATAGGGTAGCCTGGCCATCCTAGGAGACTGGGGGTCTTCTGACCTGCGTTCAAATCGCAGTGGCCCCATTCCTGTGTTTTAAAAAAGCGGTGTTCGTGGCCCATGAAATTTGATGACCGTTGTGTTGACTGCCTCCTCTCCCGGGTCCTGCTCGAATGCCAGCTCTGTGGTGCATCGCCTTTGCGATCGGAGGAAGTGACCGCGGCATGCGCCTCCCTCCTCGAAGAGATCCGGGACCAGCCGCTCCTTCATCCCCAGATCGCGAGTGCTATGCACCGGAAGGCGTACACGATGCTTGCGAACGACGACCCGTTTTTTGCGCTGAAGGAAGAGAGCGACCGTATCGCCCGCGAAGTTTGCCGTGCCGTACGGGGCCGGCTCTCCGGGTTTTATGATTACGTGCTTGCGAGTATCATCGGGAACACCTTTGACTATGGGGTCAAGGGCCACCAGGTGACAGGGGATTTCCTCGGCTACTTCGAGCAGGAATTTGCTGCCGGGCTGACCATCGATGACACGGACAGGATCCGTGAGAAGATCGACCGGGTGGTCTACTTCACCGACAACTGCGGGGAGATTGTCTTTGACCGCCTGCTCCTCGAGTACCTGCACCGGAAGGGATCATTTATCACCCTCGCGGTCCGCGACATGCCCATCCTGAACGATGCAACGATGGCAGAGGCCCGTGCGCTTCATCTCGACAGGTTTGCAGACACGCTCACTACCACGGGATGCGGATGCGAGATCGGGGTCCGCCTTGACTGCATGCCACCAGAGGCTCGCAAATGCCATGGATAACTGCACCCTCATCATCGCCAAGGGGATGGCAAATTATGAGTCGCTCTCGGAGTATACCGGGCTTCCCCCCGTCGCGTTCCTTATGGCCGCAAAATGTGACCCTATTGCAGAAGAGGTCGGTGTGCCGAGAGGATCCAAAGTGGCCATACTGCGGGACCGGAACTAGTGCGGGATCACGAGAAAAGGGGTAGTCCATTGTTTTTGAAAACCTGAATTCTCATTGGACCGGGACCGGACGAAACCATTCCTGTACTACCTGCGGCCCTCTGCTTTTGGGAGAGGTACCAGATAGGGATCTGCTCCACCTGAACCATTCTTGCGATCATCCGCAGGGCAACCAACTGCGAGAGCGTTTGTACCGCCTGGTGCGATTGCGTCATTGCTGTAGGGAAACCCGGACATGTTCTTTTCATCCTGGGGAGTCAATACCACGACCTTTCGGTGCTGTCTTTTATGATGTGGGTAGAGTAAATGCCAGGTCAATGATCGGTTCGGGAACAATCGCACCGAAAATACCTGCAGGTATTCGTGTTGAGGGTAAGGTGAGCCCCGGAGGAAAAGCCCCGGACTCCAGGGCTGACAAGGCTGCCGGTCAGAGAACCGGGTGGTAATGGTAAGGCCCGATAAGGGCAGGTCCCGAGGCGATGACCTCTGCAAGCAGCGGCCAGAAGAGGACCCCTGCCAGGATACCGGCGCTGATAATCCAGATGAGGATCGAGATCAGGGCCCTTCCAAACGATGCCTGGTGAAGCGTCTGGATCCCGATGATCCCGATCACCGCCGACCAGATTAGGGCGGCAAACGCCCCGATCACCGGGATCCAGCCGATCAGCATGATAGGGGTCAGGCAATAAAATACCGTTTTTATGGTTTTATGGATCCCCCTCTTCCCGCAGATCAGGATGATCCAGAGATGAAGCCAGACTGCGTAGGCTACCGCTAAGCCGATGGTGAGGGCCAGGATGATGAAAAAGGAGAGAATGATATTCCTGCTCCCGAATCCGAGTCCGAAGAGGAGAAGGGCGGGGTGCTTGGATACGGCAATGCCGGTGATAAGGGTGGAGAGGAGCGTGTAGATGACTGAGATGAGGATAAAATAGAGGGTAGTATCCCTCAGGCCTTCGTCCCGTACCTGCCAGAATGCCTCGCCCGGGCTGAAGAGGAATCCCCGTATCTTGTCGGGGATTGTTGCGGTCATTCCAGTAGATCTCGGCTTTTTTTGATCATATACTTAGCGAAAGGGAAAAAACCCAATTGACTCCTCTCTCCATTGCCCTTACTCCCCTAACTCCCCAATCCAAGGTCCTCTGCCAGTGCTTTCGTCCGCAGAAGCGCTCCGAGCGCATCGCTCCTTTTCTGGTCGACTGCAGAGGTTTTGAGAAAACCAGAAAAAACTGCTGCCTCCTCAGGAGGTATCCTCCCCTGTGCCTCACTGCAGATGGCCTCCCAGGTGCGGTCCGGGAAATAGAGGGATGCCGCGATATCCTCCAGGAGATCAGCCGTCTCCTGCCGGAGTACCCCCGCTTTTTCTGCAGCCCGGACCGTGCACCGGATATTGATAAGCGGTTCGGAGAGGGGAAAGAATGTCTCCGGGTCGTACACCAGGGCAACTTCGTCATCTGACGTGAGGACGCCGTCCCGGTACAGCCGGTAAATCTTCCCCACCCCCTCCATCCCAAGGGTATCGAGTTCTGCCGCACGCAGTGCCCCCATGGAGGATGCCCCGATCACCCGGACCCCTTCCCGGATGGCGGAGAGGATCTCACGATGTCCCACCGCGCAGTCCTGGAAGAAGACCCCGTCGATCAGCGTGATGATCCGGGCGCCGGATGCTGCCGCATCCGTGATATCCCCTCGCCTGGCGGGGGGGCAGAACTGTGCGGAGAGGAGGCTGCCGGCCACCACCGGGTCAAGGCTTGGGCCGAGAAATACGACGATCTCGTGCCTCATGGCACCTCCTGCCGATCCGCTCCTGGTCCATGGCATAGACCTCGAGGCCGGGCACGATCACCCGGACCACCGGGACGCCGATCGTCTCCTGCGTGAGGTTCACCACGATCATCCGGGGAAGACCTGCCTCCCGGAGCCTCTGCCGGGCAAGGGAGATGTCATCCAGAAAATCGGTGGTGTCAAACGATGGAATAGCGGCGAACCTCCTGCTCTCTTGTGAAGAGAACCAGTACCGGTTCATCCGCTTTGTCCTCTCGTATCCGATCTTCTTCCGAAAATCGGCAACCGTGGTGTCCTCCCGTGCACCATGGATCTGGGTGAGCCTGCTCTGGGCTACTTCGGTCAGTGCACGCAAGAGAGCGATCCGTGCGCTGGTATGGGTGCCCATGCCAATGGTGAGGAGTGCGGGGTCCTGCAGCAGGGTATCGTCCGAGATGGCGGCAATGGTCGGTATGCCGATATCGCTCGTGATATCCTTGATCGTGACATCGATCCGTGCAGCCCTGAACCGGGAGAGGAGGCTTTCGGCGAGAGGGTCGTCGATCTCCTGCACCTGTGGACCGGTATCCCGCGATACCTCCACAAGGGACCATGCATCCCGCTCGATGATCTCCATGAGGGCATGGAAGACTGCCTCCTCGATCGTGTTGCCCGAGGCGAGGCCGTTTGTCGAGGTACGGAAGAGCTGGCGGTATTTTTGTGGCAGGGGATGAAAGACTGCACTGGCCGGGACGAGGATATCCTCCCCGGCCCCCAGTTCATATCCCGTGACCCACGGGATGGAGGCATCGGGATCTCTCCCGGCAGGGAGGACGAGCGTTGCAGGGTCGAGTGCAGGCGCCTCTTCCTTTATCCGGGAGTATCGTTCGACCCTCAGGTCATCCTGGTGCAGTTCGGCCGAGAACCGCTCGATCCCCTCCATCATTGCCGAGACCTTCGCCTCAGTCGGAGTCGCCCCCTTGCCATTGTAGACCGACACGGCTCCGAGCCCGGCAGTCGGCCTGATGCTTGAAAAGACCGGTATCCCGATCCGGTCGAGGTTCGTGATATCGGCAACACGGGTGATCCCGGCCGCAGGGAGGAGTTTTTCCACCCGTAAGAGGGTCTCTTCCGGGGAGACGGTCCGCTGGGTATCGTTCGTGTAGACTTTCCTGCAGGGTGAGAGTATCATTTGGTAAAAAGCCTCGGCGGGTACTGCTGCAGGAAAGATTGGCCTGTCTGCGAGATGAGTCTTTTGCTGCATGCAGCTCTCAATTGGGACCTCTCCCCTCTGCCATGGTTCAGACCGCGGTGATGCTGAAGAGGTAGGGGAGCATGATCAGCGAGAGGAGGATAACGATCATGAGGGTGGAGATGAACGTAACCACGTAAGGGGAATATTTTCCTATTCCCCTCCGTTCAAAGAGCCGGTCGACCCCTTCTTTCAGGATGTAACCTCCGTCAAGCGGGACCATGGGGATGGCATTGAAGAGCCCGACACTGATATTGATCCATCCACACCAGAAGAGGAAATGGATAACGCCAAAGAATCCTGCGAATGGTATGGTGTAAAATTGTTGTGCGGCCGTGTCAAACGCCAGGATCCGGAATGGGTTTTCCGACCCTGTGAAATCAAAGGGAACCGTCAGGAACCTGAGGAGTCCGAGAGGCGATATGCTGTTGCCGATACCATCCAGGATGAGTGCCGGGTCATAGTAGGTGATCCCCATGAAGCCACTGGTCCGGTTCCCGGTATCCTGCGGCCATTCCGAAAGTGTCAGCTGGTAATCGGCGATGACCCCCTCGTGCCCGACCGTGAGGGTGAGGGGATCGCCCGGTCGGCTGGCGTTCAGGAGGGCAGAGATTTCGGCCTGGGATCTGACTGGTTCCCCGTTCACCGCGTGTATCAACGAATAGGCGGGGACTCCTGCCTGCTCTGCAGAGTAGTTCTGGTACACCCCCCCGATAACCGGGCCTGTCACCGGGGTGACAAATCCCATGAGAAGGACCATCACGAGGATACACACCCCGCCGATCACGATATTGTTCGTGATACCGGCTCCATACATACGGACCTTCTTCATCCCTCTCGTCTGGTTGAGCTCATCCTCGTCTGGTTCAACAAAGAACCCGATAGGGATGACGAAGAGCAGGGCCCCGATGCTCTTCACGGTGATATTCTCGACGCGTGAGAGGATCCCGTGGCCGAATTCGTGGATGGCGATCGCGACCACGAATGCCAGCCAGACTGCGATAGTGGAGGGGATGTAGTCGTTGACTCCAGGGATAAGCAGGATGTTCTGGGGAGCATACATCCCTGTGGGTGGGGGCCTGACCGCAAAGGTGAGGGTGAGCGATAAAAAGAGCAGGATAGTCATTGCGATTGAAATGACAACGACCATGACGACACCGAACGTGGCATACATGCGGAGGAAGGAGGAGTATTTTTTAAACCAGTCAAAGAAGCCCACTTTCATGGACTTTATTGCGATTATCGGGCCGTAAAAAGCGATATGATCCGAAAAGTCACCCCCTCTCCCGGATGATCAGTGCTATCAATCCATAGACAGCGACGACGACCACGAGCAAAAGGAGCCAGTCCATTCTTCAGTATGGGTGAGAATGGGTGATAAAAATGCTGACGCAGGAAATTTTGTTACTGAGTGACCGTGCTTTTAAAAAAATATCGTTGAGCGGCTTTCAGGTCTCATGCAAACCTGGGAACGGGAGCAGGGGCACA
>CAWIVM010000008.1:0-71051 GCA_963839585.1 uncultured Methanoregulaceae archaeon | reverse complement strand
TGGATCGCGATCAGCGAAGGGCCGTGACAGACCGTCGCGGTGTTGTCCACCACGCCGCCAACCCGCTCGGCGATCTCGTGGCCGACCGACTGGGCTTCGCAGTTGGTGTTGGACCAGCCGTACATCAGGGGTTTCTTTGCCTTCGCCAGCATCTGCGCGGTATACTCAACTGCCTCGTCGTAGGTGACTTCCTTGTAGGTCCCGTCCTCCTGCTGCATCCGCGGCCGCGTCACGCGGTCCTTCGCCGCAGTGTGGAGAAACTTCGCCGAACCGACCGCACACGCGTTGTAGACCTCAACCACGGTCTTGCCGTCATCGGAGACCTCAACTTCCAGGTCATCACACAATACCCCGCAGAAGGGGCAGGTCACATCGGTTACTGTTTTCGTCATGTAGGTATTCATCTCCAGGTTGCAGGGTCCGGCACCGTCTGGGAAACTGGTTTTCGTGGATATCTTGGAGCACAATTGTAAGGGAGACCAGGTGAGTGCCGTGCCCCACTTGAATGTTTTATATTATACGAACATTCAATGTTATACGAACTATACTACTATATACTTTTTGATACACATGAAGTATTGAGAAGGACCAGCCATGCAAGACCCCGACTTCCTAAGCCCGGAAAGATTTCCGTATGTTGGCCTCTATTCAACAAAAAACGGTATCAGCGCTGTCGGAAGTCCGGCAAAGGTGCAGATACTCGGGATGCTTGCACGGAATGAGATGGCGTTTGAAGAAGTTGTTGCACATTCCGGGCGTGCGAAATCGACGATTTCCGTGCACCTCGGTGATCTGGCTGATGCAGGGATTGTAGGAGCCCGGACCGATCCCCAGGACGGCAGGAAAAAAATCTTTTATCTGGATTCGCTCTTCCTTGGCAGTGCCGATACCGGGGAGAAGGGCGGGTTTGATATTGACCGGTATATACGAAAGGAGATACCCTGCGAGGGGAACCCGGCCTCTCTCTACCGGTTCATCCTCTCCACTATCCGCCTCAATCTGATAAACCAGGGAATCACCATCGATCCTGTTCTGCACCTTGCAGGGCTGAATGCAGGGGAGAGTCTGTATCACTGTGTTGCGGATCCCGTTATCGACAGGATGATTGACAGGATGGGGACAGTATGGGAGAAGAACGGACTGGGTGAAGTGGAGCTGGAAAGAAAAACCCCGCTCACCCTGAACATTCGCGACTGCTTTGAATGCATTGACCTCCCCATAATGGGAAAGCCTGCGTGTGCGTTTGAATCCGGGGTGCTCTCGTCCCTGTTCTCCCTTTATTATGGACAGCAGATGAAAGCGATCGAGACCCGCTGCTATGCGATGGGGAGTAATCTCTGCCGGTTTGAAGTGAGAGATCTGCCGGTCCGAATGCATCAGGATACCCGCGAGGACCTGACCAGGCGGTCAGACCACTGGTCGCATATGGCGCGGGGAGAGCAGCCAGGCCAGGTCTCCGGAAGACTCCCCTGACGGGAAGAAATTCACAATCTTTGCCAGGCCGCCTTTTTTCAGTTCTATGGAAACCTCCCCTGAACCGGAGATGATCCGGCCGATAAAGGCACTCATTGACGGTTCATGCCCGATCAGGAGCAGTGATCTTGTGGTGTGCTGTTGCCGGATCCGGGAGAGGAGACGATCGCAGTCTCCCCCCGGTGCAAGTTCTTCCCAGAGTTCCGGGCCTTGTGCTGCAGGGTATATTTCGGCGATGATTGCGGCAGTTTCATGTGCCCGGATGAGCGGGCTTGTTGCGATGCAGTCAATGATGCAGCCCTGAGTGCACATCCATGATGCGATCTCCTTCAACTCGGTTGTTCCACGCAGGGTCAGGCGACGTTCACTGTCACTGCCTCCGCCAGGGGCTGCCTTTTCGGCTTTCCCGTGCCGCAGGAGATAGAGATCCATGGAAGTAAAGATATCCGGCGACCACTTATGGGTTTCCAGGGTTTGCCCGACCCGGGTAGCATGGGCGAAGCATTTCCTCACTTTCTCCCCGCATACACTACCTTTTAGGGAGCCTGCCACCCCTTTTTTCACAGATGCATGGCGTGAAAGGTGCCTATCTGAAACAACTCACGGCAGCGCAGTATATGCCCTCCGCGAGGATAGGAACGACCCTTGAGGGGACTTCCCCGCCGTCGGTTTTTATCGGGAGCTGGAATTACCCGAAGGTATTTGCAGGTCCGATGATCAGTCAGTCTTTTGGGGATACCAGGGTCATGGATGCCCAGGAGTGCTGGATTCCTGAAGGCCTCTCCCAGGACGATATTATCGGGTACCGGATGAGCCTGGTGAGAGGAAAGCACCTCATGAATGTCAGGGACCTCTCCAGCCGGTTTGCAGAGCAGCTCAGGGATATTGCCCTTTCTTCATCCTCACTCGATACTGAAGCAGTGTTCTCCACCGCTCCCCAGGGGGGCTCTGCAGGAGAGGAACATACCCCTTTTGGCCCGAGCGCCTGTCTCGAACGGTTTGAAACCGAGTCAGCCCGGTGGGATAACGGCCTTGAGAAGGCCTATTATGATACGGATCTCCCGGCAATGGATGCTATCCTCCATCTCCATGCCGGAGGCTGTCCCTTCTCTACGGTTCAAAAGGCATTGTCTGCAGGGGCACTGGGCAGGAAGAAAGACCGGAGGCTTGTTCCGACTAGGTGGGCAATCACTGCATGCGATACGGCACTAGCAAATTCGCTCCTCGCAAGGGTACGGCACTGTGCTATCGTTGATTCGTTCCGTGTGCATGAATTTTCAAGCCTCCATAATCATTATGCCGTAATCCTGATGCCGGTACAGTGGGAGTTTGAATGGATTGAAGCGTTTCTCCATGTTTCCGGCACTGAAGAGCTGATATTCTCGGATCATGAGGGGAACAGGAGAAAGAAGGAATATTCCTGCGTGGGGGGCTGTTACTACTCAAGCAAAATGGCCGTTTTAGAGGCCCTGTGCAGGGAGGGAAAACAGGCGGGTGCAATAATCCTTCGTGAGGCACGGAAAGGGTATATCCCGATGGGGGTATTCAACGTGAGGGAGAATGTGCGCCATGCCATGCTGCAGCCCCCCGCCGTATTTGAAGATCTCAGATCCTCACTCGCCCATCTCTCGCAGAGGTTTCATCTGCCCGTATCCCGTTTTATCAGGGAGAGCACCCTCCTCGCTGAGTCCCTGCGGCAGAAACAGATGCGTTTATCTGATTTTTCAGGAGATCCTCGCTTAAAAGACACTACGTGACGTTGCAGGACACTTCCTGGGGAAAGTACCTGCCCCTTGCTCAAAGGGGAATATGAGAAAAGACTGTTGATGCTGCAATGAATAAAGAAAAAAATTAGAACCGGGGCTGTCTGTGCTTTGGCAGGCAGTCCTGGCAATAAACCGGTCTTCCCTCGGTTGGTTTGAACGGTACTTCGCAATCCTTTCCACAATCCGAACATACGACTTTTGTCATTTCGCGAGGCCCGGTGTTTCTCGGGCTTCCATAATTTGATTTATACATAATGGTTCTCAAACAGTTATATGAAAACTGTGTAAGGATACATGCTGTAGGAATATATCTAGTATTGCATTGGACCACAGGAAACAATCCCGATATTCCGGGTTGTATCGTTGCATAAGTGGTCCTGAATTTGTGCATTTACCGACGTGCAATGCGAGGGGCCGGATTCGAACCGGCGAACTCCTGCGAGAACGGACCCTAAATCCGTCGCCTTTGACCTGGCTCGGCAACCCTCGCGTGTGAGCAGACAGGGTATTTCTCTCTTCAGATCTCTTATTAACTCTGATACGCATAGCGAGTGGGTTTTCAGATGGTTCAGGCCACGAAAAATCCGTGTATCTGAATCAGTGCATCTGCCCTTTCAGCACTTCTGTACTGGTTTGCGCATATTTCTCATCCCGCCATTTTTTTGCGCTCCTGATTCTCCTTGGTTTCAGCCCGGATAAGCCAATCTGCTGTTATCCGGCTCTTGGAGGATAATGGTATCGCAGAATTATTATTTTGCGCAAATATTATAAACAAGGAGATTTAATAAGAATATGCCATATATGAGGGCCTGGGAGCTGTGCAGTATCGGGTTTACCACCTTGTCTACAGCACCAGCAAGGTATGCCATTGTCCAGGCATCCCGGAATACCGGATAAAACTATGACAGGTAGCAGGATCACACCCCCAGAGGGGCTTGGAAAAAATCACGGCTCTTCGCCACCTTGCAGCCGGCGGTTTTTCAGTAGTGATCCTTCCCTCCTACGAGTGAATCTGCCTGTCATGCTGAGCAATGGGGATATCTGGCATGACCTCATAATACCCGGTAACGGGCCTTTATTGCATCATATATGGTACCCTTTTCTGCTTTTTAGAGAAGCATAAGGGTGAAGGGTAACACGGTGCCGTATCTGCATCGGCATCGTTCAATCCAATGGCAAAATACCTCCTAACCCCCTTCACTTTCATTCACACGCATTTCGCGTTCGTGTCCTTTCAGCACGGAAATAGCCCCGGGACAGAGGATGAACTGCTTTTCATGGAGTGAAATCGTCTCTTTTCCCTGCACGGAAAAAAAGGGAGGAGCCCGCCAATACCCCGCACTTTGGCTCCAGTTCCTGTAAGAATAAAGATATTGGATGGATACACACTCTCTCTTTTAATGAAGCGCCTCGGGCACCTGGCGATTATCGCACATGACATGGGGCTCATCTTTGAGGCCCTTGCGTTGATCACCCTGGTCCCCTTCATCGTTCTCATCCTGTACCAGGAATGGGATATGATTGTCCCGATGGGGGCGGTCCCCTGCATCTTTATCACCTCCGGACTGGTTATCTCGAGGGTACCAAAAAAATCATATCCTCCGTCGCTCTCCGTTGCCCTTGTCGCCGTCGCCCTGACCTGGCTTGCCATTGCTCTCGTCGGGGCGGTCCCCTTCGTGCTTGCCCTTGACCTGTCATGGACCGACAGCATCTTCGAAGCCATGTCAGGCTGGACCGGGACAGGGTATACCATGATGACCTCGCTCGATACCATGCCGATGACCCTGATCTTCTGGCGCTCTTTCATGCAGTGGGTCGGTGGTATGGGGGTGATTGCATTTGGCATCGCCATGCTCTCCCGCTCCGGTCTTGCCCAGTCTCAATTGTATCGTTCAGAAGGCCGTTCGGAGGAGCTGATGCCAAGCGTCGTTTCAACAGGGAGGAGAATGTGGGCGATCTACCTGTTCCTGACCGTGGTTTTCACCGGGATGGTCCTTTTTTCCGGAGTTCCTCTCTGGGATGCGATGAACCTGGTGATGGTCTCGCTCGCAACGGGCGGATTTGCCCCCCATGATGCGGGAATGTTCTATTATAACAACCCAGCCCTCGAGGCGCTGTTGATCCCGGTCATGCTGGCCGGGGCACTCCCGTTTAAAATGTATTTTTTCATTTACCGGGGGAAATTCAGGAAATTTTTCAGGGATCCGGTAGTACGGCTGATCCTTGCCCTTTCCCTTTTTGGCTCTCTTCTTGTCTCATTGAACCTGTTCCTCGTCAACAACCTCCCGTTTTCCGATGCGATCAGGATCGGGACATTCTGCACAATCTCCGGGTATACCTGTACAGGACTCCAGAATTCGCTGCTCCAATGGGCCGCCCTCCCGCTCATTGTGGTCACCCTGCTCATGATGATAGGCGGTGCAGCGGGAAGCACCTCCGGGGGAATAAAGACCAACAGGGTGATACTCGGCTACGAAGGACTGGTCTGGTGGTTCAAACGACTCTTTGTACGGGGCAACGTCATCGTGCCTTTCAAACACGAAGGACGGAATATCCCGACCCGTATCTCCGAGGTGGAGCTCTCAAAGAACATGCTGATCATCATCCTGTATGTGCTCACCATCTTTGTGGCAGCCATCCTGGCTCTGCACCTGGCCCCCACCGACTTTGAAGTCCACCAGGTTGTCTTTGAGCTGGTGTCTGCAGCAAGCAATGTCGGGCTTGGTCTCGGGTATATCACTGCTGCAAGCCCGGTGACGATAAAATGGGTCTTTATTTTTGTGATGTGGATCGGCAGGCTTGAGATTGTCCCGGTCTTCATCCTTATCATGGGAGCGGTCCGTGGGTTTGAAGCAAGGTGAAGGGGTCTGGATCCAGGGAATAAGGAACCCTCCCGTCCAAAGGTCCTGACCCGTATTTCGCCTCTTATAATTGCTCTATTGAGTAAAATACAAACCTTTATTGAGAAAACACCGGTACCTGTCTACACTGGAGATTTGACCGGTGCCGGCAGACCTTTTGCATATTCTGATTGCCGCGATGGTGAGCTGGGTGCATTTTGTTGCAATCGACGTCTTCTTCAAACTGCCCGAAAAGGGGGGTGTCAGCGGGGCTGCGGAAATCGGGCGGCATATCGAGGAGGGAGGCGGAGCCCTCCACGGGGGATACATGATGGGGAACATTGTCTCATCCCCCGATGCATCGGCAGGGACCCTGCTCGCCTCCTGTGGAGTGTATGCTGCCGGAATTCCGGGAGGTCTCCTTGCAGCACTCCTTGTGTATATCGGAAACCGGATCTGCTATGATCCAGGGTATGCCGGGACCACGGGCTGCATCACGGCAACCTTCATCGTATACGGGTTTACGCGTATCGGCTTCTCCGCTTCCGAGTTTATTGTCGGAATGGTCATTGCCATCCTCACGATCCAGGGCATCTCGCATATCCATGCAAGCCGTCTCCTCTCCTCCCTCTGGAGGGCGAGGCAGGGATGAACGGGCCTGATATCGCCCTTGCGCTCTGCGGGATTATTGCCCTCTATGCTGCGGTCAGAGTAGTGCTCGAAAAGGATACGATGAGAAAGTTGCCGTTCCTGAACGTTGTCTCGTTTGCAATATCGGGCTCGATTGTACTCCTTGTTCCCCATCCGCTGGCCATTGTTGCGGCTGCGGCATATTTCGTCGGATCCACTCTCGAATCGAATGCCATTGCAAGCACGTACGCCGGAGGGCCCGGGGATGAATGAGATGCTCATCGTCGTTTTCGGGGCGATGGTAGTACTGGGGGCCATCGCGACGATCATCTCCCGGGAGCCGTTTGACAAGCTGGTCTCGCTTGGGATTGTCGTGGCGGGGATAATGCCGTTCCTGGCCGACCGGGGCCTTCTGGATGTACTTATCGCAACTGCGCTGATCGCCCCCCTTTCCACCATCTTCATCCTGATGGCTGTCCGGAGGAGGGAGGATGGGTCCTGAATTTGTCCTCGGACTGATTTTGCTCCTTGTCGGGACTGTTGCATCCGCATTTCCCCGGCCAAAGACCTATCTTGTCCAGCTCATCAATCTCGAGATACCTGCCTGGGGTCTCCTGCTCGTGATGCTCTCCTACAACGAGGCCCTCGCCCTGCTTACCTTCGGGGGAGTGTCTGCCCTGTCGACCTTTATCTACGTTCGGGTGATCCAGAAACGGGAGGGGACATGATCATCCAGAGGATCTCCCAAATCATCTCGAAGTATGAGATGATCATGCCGCTCTTTGCAGGAGCAGTGACAATTCTTTTCCTGATAGCAATCTTCTCCCTCCCCCTCCCGTATTATGAAGATCAACTCTATCCAAAAACAATTGATCCTGCAAGTCCCCTCAATCCATATGACCGGGGAGGTCCTCCCTTCACCCTGGTCGATATAAAGGACCAGTATCCGGAAAACTCTCCCACCGCCGGTTATGTGACTACCTATCTCAGCCCGCTCTCATGGTACATGGCCAATTCGACCCTGTATCTTGGCACGACCATTGTCGCCCATCCCGGGGGGATTCTTGACGAGATCCTCTACAATACACGGGGACTCGATACGGTGGTGGAACCCACAATCCTCTTTATCGCATTTGCGATCGCCGCGTATCTTTACAGGAAGGGATGACAATGTGGCAGGAGTATTCGATCGGACTGCTGCTGGTTTTTATCGCTGCGGTCATCGCCTTTTTTGCCCTTGTCATCGAGAAGGATGACCTTCACCGGCTTCTCCTCCTTGACCTCGTGGAGATCCCTTCCCTCGCGATCATCGCCCTGCTTGGTACGGATCTTGCAGAAGCCCTGATCCTCCCCGGGCTGGTGGTGGGGATCGCCGAGCTGCTCGCCCTGTCACAGATCTATGTGACGAAGGAAGGTCTGAGAGAGAAGACGGTGAAGGGGCTGCATATCGAGGTTATCCAGGCCGACGCACCGCTTATCATCTCGGTCCTGCTCATCTGTTACGGGATTGTGCTGTCCGGGTTCACCGGCGGCGGGGTGGCCGGGCTCGGGGTGGTCTTCTATTTCATGGCACGGGGTCACCGGGAAAAGTTCGAACTCCTGGAGATGGCGAGCGGTATCTCCTGGGCGATCTGGATCTTTGCCTTCTTTGTCTTCATGTTCCTGCCGGACTACTGGCTTCTCGCCCTCTTCATGGCAGCCATCGGTATCCTTCTGAAGGTGACGGTGAAGATGTCACTCGTCGGTACGATGTGGGGTGACAGGGATGAGTAGCCTTGGCGGCACCCCCTATTACATCCTCGAGTTCGGGGACGAGCTGGTATACTTCACCCCCTATACCGTCTCACTGTTCATCCTCGCCCTGGTATTCACGCTCTTTGCCGTGATGGCAAAACCGGAGCGGCAGGTGGATATCGCGTTTGGAGGCGATGCATATTACACCAAGGAGACCTTCCTTCCGGAGCTCAGGTTCAGGCGGTTTATGGCAATCGCGTGCGGATTTGCTTCAATGGGTGCGATGGTGACAGGGGATATCTTCAATTTCACCCTCTTCATCTCGCTGGTCGGGATCTGCAATGTGGGCATTGTCGCAGCGGTGAAGAACCGGCATGTCCAGAATGCAGCATACCAGTATGGCATCGTGGCGCTCTCTGCCACCGTCCCGCTTTTCGGAGCCGCCGCCCTTATCGCGGCCACCACCGGGACTCTCTCGATGGTAGAACTCTGGGGCAGCGCAACCCCCGCCGTCCCCCTTGTGGTGAAAGCACTGCTCGTGCTCGGAGTGATGGGCGAAGGAATGGCACCGTTCTATGCGGCCAAGGCCGAGATGTTCAGGGCTCCGGGTGCACCCTATGTGATCATGTGTTCCCTCTCGTCACTCCTGATATTCCTCAGGGTGATCGAAGTCGTGCTGGTGATATAGAATGTCGAAAAATAAGGAGAAACTTCGTGCAGTGGCGTTTATCACAGGGGCACTCATGGTCAGCGGGTTTTTCCTCTGGCAGAGCGGTTTCATCCCGCTTGTGGGATATGAGGCCATGATCGTGGTATGTTTCCCGGTTTTCGTGATCAGCCTGTTTCTCTGGTGGATGGCGCGGGACCATGGGCAGGATATCCCATTTATAGGATACTGACATGCTCGGCTACCTCCTCTTTGCGGTTGTATTCGGCCTCCTGCTGCTGGGAATCCACCGGAAGGTGATCGCACGGATCCAGCGCCGTCCGGGACCCCCGGTCTGGCAGGAGCTGCTCCACATGCTGAAATTCTCATTCAAGAGCACATGGATTCCCTGCACTGCCAGCGATACCCTTTTTGCAGGGGTGGTGCTCGTGGCAATCGCGATCTGGAGTGCAGCCCTTTTTGTACTCCTGGCAGGGGGGAGTATCCTGATTATCTTTGGGATCTACATGATCCACAAGATCGTGGAGCATGGGTTTGGGCTCTCCTCAGGGTCGCCCTACGGAAAATTCGGCGGGGTGAGGTCGGTGATATCCGCTGCATCAGAAATACCGCTCTTTGTCAGTGTGGCGATCGTGGCGTTCTACACCCATTCCCTTGAGATCTCCTCAATCGTCCAGTTCCAGGAGACCAATGGGCCCCTCCTGCTCATCGTCCCGCTTGCCGCGGTCGCGATGTATATCGTGATTCTCTCAAAGATGCCATCCGGGCCCTTCTCTATCGTCGAAAGCAAGGAAATCGTCAGCGGGTATAAGACCGAACATTTCGGGGTATGGAGGGCCGGCCTTGAGATATGCAACGGGCTGAAGACCTATGTCCTGTTGTTCATGTTCATCACGGTATTCATCGGGAGCCTCCCTCTCTGGTGGATGGTGGCCGGGATGATGCTCCTTGTCGTCTCGCTCTCGTTTGCCTGCGCATTCTCCCCCATGCTCTCTCCGTTTGACAGTGTGACCGTCCAGATGCTGATAACCGGCGTCATGCTCGGCTATGCGGCCGTGCTGGGGGTATTTGCATGATCCGGGAGGTTCTTCTTGGAGCGGGTATCACCTACCTGCTAATCCTCGCAATCCAGATCATCCAGAGACCCTCCGTTGCATCAGGAGCGATCGCTGCGGCGAGTCTGATCATGATCGCGACGGGATTCTACTGGTACGGCAGGCATGAAGGGCGTTCATAAGTGGGAGATCATCATGCTCTGGTCCGCGATCCTCCTCTTTGTGTCTATGGAATCCTGAAATATTCGGGTGTCCTATGACCGGGTTCCTGTATGAAAAGGACCTCTCTGCGATGAAGTATGCGATACTCACCAGCACGAGGCATGACCGGCTGGTCCGGGAGATCGCGGCAGAACTGGCCATTCCCCAGATCAGGCTCCGCAAATGGATGATGGATCGTTTCGATATGCTCCTTCTTGAGAACCTGCCGGCGCGGTATGACCGGGGGAAGAACGCCCGGATGACGGAAGATCCCGTTGAAAAAGAGTCGGGAGCAGGCCTCTATACCCGTGCTGTGCCGCTGATCAGCACAAGCGAGATGGACCGGATTTGCGATCGGGTGAAGACCCTGATCCGGGAAGGGAGTTCAAGGGAGGAGGCTGCGGTCGCAGGGCGGAGCATGATCAGGGACGTGATCGTGCAATGAGTCTCCTCCAGTCGGTGAAAAACCTGGTCCGTGCAAAGTCCATCCATGTCGCGTACGTGGATGTCGGATCCTGCAACGGGTGCGATATCGAGGTGCTCGCGTGCCTCTCACCCCGGTATGATATCGAGCAGTACGGCATTTACGTGCATAATAACCCGAGAGAGGCTGACATCCTGCTCGTGATCGGTGCCTACACGCCCGGTTGGGAGGGAAAACTCCACACCCTCTGGGAGAAGATACCCGACCCCAAGGCGGCAATTGCGATCGGGAACTGCCCGATCTCCGGCTGCCTCTTCAACCGGCCGCACACGCTCGTCGATCCCCCGGTATCAAAGCATATCCCCATCGCCGCGGAGATCCCGGGCTGTCCTCCAAGGCCGACCGAAATCCTTGCCGCGATCCTTTCGGTTGCCCCCACCGTGTTCAAAGATTACGAGGTGACAAAGCGGTGAAGCGGATAGTTGACGTCTCGGTCCCTCTCGGGCCCATCCACCCCTGTTTCAAGGAGCCGGCACGGGTCAAATGCGAGACGAAAGGAGAGTATGTCATCGCGGCAGAGGTGGAGCTCGGGTACATGAAAAAGGGGATCGAACGGATCATGCGCGGGCGGCCCTGGCAGGAAGTGATGTTCCTTGCTGAACGGGTCTGCGGGATCTGTTCTGTCATCCACAACATGGTATTTATCGAGGGGCTCGAACAGATGAGCGCGATTTTTGTGCCGGAACGGGCTGCCCTTCTCCGTGTCATTGTGAATGAGCTTGACCGGATGCAGAGTCATATCCTGGCCAACTTCTCGTACTGCTATACCATCGAGCATGAAACGCTGGCGATGTACCTGCTGGATGTCCGGGAGCATGTCATGGATGAACTCGAACGGATAACCGGTGCCCGTGTTACCTGCGCCTACATTGTGCCCGGCGGGGTCAGGTTCGATCTCCGATCCGAAGATGCCCTCCATCTCAGGGCTGACCTTGCGGTAATCGAGGAAGAGATCACCCGCTACCTGCACATGTTCGAGAGCGGCCCCCTCATCGCATTAAGAAGCCGGGGAATAGGGGTCCTCACCAAGGAAGCTGCCCTCGAGGCGTCTGCGGTCGGCCCGACCGCCCGTGCAAGCGGGATGCCGGAAACTGACCGGCGTCTGCGGCATCCGACGTACAGAAAACTAGGGTTTGCTCCGGTTTCACGGACGGAAGGGGACAATTATGCGAGGATCATGGTCAGGTTCCAGGAGGTGCTGGAGAGCATCGGGATAATCCGGAGATGCCTTGCCATGCTTCCGGAAGGTCCGATCCGGGGAGGAGGTATCCCTGGCGCAGGCGAGATCGCCTATTCGGGAGAGGCTCCCCGGGGGGAGCTCTCGTATTTCATAAAGACCGATGCGGCGGGGAGGGTGGTTGATATCTCGATACAGACCCCTTCCATCATGAACATCGAAGCATGCTGTCATTATATGCTGAAAGGGGTCCCGTCACTTGCGGACGTCTCATCGACATTCGTGAGTGCAGACCCGTGCATAGCCTGCACGGAGCGGTGATATGGCGTTTCCGATCGTTTCCTACCTCCAGGAACTTGCCAGGGTTGAGTGGCTGCAGAAATTCTTTTTCGCAAAGACCGCACCGCTTGTCACTCCGGCATACTCCCGCAACTTTCCTGAACTCACCGGCAAAACCTGCACCCATGCCCTGTTCTGCATGATGGCCTGTCCAGCTCCCGATGCGATCGATGTCATCCATACCCCGGACGGGTGGCAGCCAAGGATCCATAAGGGGCACTGCATCAGGTGCGGTCTCTGCGTGGAGGCCTGCCCAAACGGGGTGCTCACGAGCGGGCGGATCCTTGAATCCATGTTTTATGACAATACCCGTCTCTCGTTCTCGTTTCGCATCGATGTGGATACCGACCTCTGCATGGGATGCGGAAATTGTGCGGTGGCCTGTCCCGTGAACAAGTTGATCGATGCCCAGATGGCCTATGGCGGCCGCGCCTCAACGGATCAGCTCCTGCTCAAGGTCAGCGAAGGGAAATGCCAGGTCCTGCACGGGGAGCACTGCACGGGCTGCAAGACCTGCGAGAACCATTGTCCGAACGAAGCGATCAGGGTCTCCCGTCTCCTCGAGGCCATCCAGGTTCCCGGCGAGGAGCTATGAAATTCATTCTCAATACCGGCCGGACTATCAGGCAGGGTTCCTATGTAGAACGAAAAAACTCGACCGCATACCGGCAGGAGGCCACATCCCTGCACATGCATCCGGTCGACATGATGGACCTGGAGATTGAGGCGGAATCCCATGTGCGGGTGGAAAGCGAGTGGGGGGTCGTCGTGATGAAAGTCTATCCTGCAGTCATGGCTATCGCAGGGGGAAGTCTTTGTCTGCCTCGGGCCGTATGCAAACCATCTCGTAAGTCCTGAAACCCACTGCACAGGGATGCCTGATTTCAAGGGAATGATTGTGCACATCACTCCCACTTCTGAAATGCCGGTAACGGTAGCGGAACTCATGGAGCAATGCGGAGGGGTGAAGTATGAAGATTGAGGATGTTGTGTGCCCGTTCTGCGGATGCCTGTGTGATGATCTCGTCGTGGAAGTAGAAGAGACCCGGGTTGTCAGTGTCGAGAATGGCTGTACTCTGGCAAACGAGAAGTTCATGGGGGATCATCGGCTGAAAACTCCCATCCGCAGGACGGAGAAAGGGTGGGAGGAGACATCCTATAACGAGGCTATCCGGGAGACTGCCGAGATCCTCTGCGATGCTGACCGGCCGCTCCTGTACGGCTGGAGCGGAACGCACGGAGAAGCCCAGAGCATAGGGATCCACCTGGCCGAACTCCTCGGTGCACTGGTCGACAATACCTCGACGGTATGCCACGGGCCATCCATCATGGCGATCCAGGAGGTAGGGCATCCCGGTTGTACCCTTGGGCAGGTCAAGAACCGGGCTGATCTGATCGTCTACTGGGGAACAAATCCTATCGATGCTCATCCAAGGCACATGAGCAGATACACTACCTTTGCCGACGGTTTCTTTCTGAAAGACGCGTTCCGGGATCGCAAGGTGATCGTGGTCGATGTACGGAAGACCGAGTCAGCGAACATTGCCGATGAGTTTGTCAGGATCCGGCCGGGTGGGGATTATGCGGTTCTCTCTGCATTACGAGCGATAATAAGGGGAAAACGGGGAATGATACCCGCATCGGTAGAAGGGGTCTCGAGGGAGCAGCTCTTCCGGTTGGCAGATCTGCTCCTCTCGGCAAGATTCGGGGCTATCTTCTTCGGGCTCGGCCTGACCATGTCGCCCGGGAAATATAAAAACGTCAGGAACGCCATCGAGCTGACCGACGAGTTGAATCGTCACACGAAATATATCATCTCTCCTATGCGGGGACACTGGAACGTCTATGGTTCAAACGAAGTGTTCACCTGGATCACCGGGTACCCGTATGCAGTTGATTTTGCCCGCGGCATAGCCTTTTACAACCCCGGGGAGACGACCAGTGTCGATGTGCTGCGCCGGAAGGAATGTGATGCCTGCCTGGTGGTGGCAAGCGATCCCGGGGCCCATTTCCCGAAGGCATGCGTCGAACACCTGGCACAGATCCCTACCATCCAGATAGACCCGCACACCAATGCGACCACCCACCTCTCGCACCTCCAGATCCCTGTCGCCGTCACGGGTATTGACGCAGAAGGGACCGCATACCGGATGGATGGTGTACCGATAAGGACCCGTATGCTGTTTAAAGGAGACTATCCCAGTGATACAGAAGTGCTGGAGCGTATATACGCACAGGTCAGGGAGATAAAGGGGCCATGAGTGAGTTATTGATAAGAAACGCGTATGTGATCGATCCCATTTCCGGAATACAAGGGGAGATCATGGACCTTGCGATCCGGGACGGGAGGATCGTTGAGGACGTAGGGAGGAATGCGGAAATTATCGATGCAGATCACTGCCTCACCCTGCCCGGGGGCATCGACTCCCATTCCCACGTCTGCGGTACCAAGGTCAACTTTGGCCGGTACATGAGTCCTGAAGATATGCGGGCAGGCAGGACCGCACGAAAGGGGGCGATGCATGTGACGTCAGGCTACAGCGTGCCAACCACATTCGGCAACTCATACCGTTACAGCATTATGGGATACACGACGGTGCTTGAGGGAGCAATGGCACCTCTCGAAGCCCGCCACACCCATGAAGAGTTTACCGCTACCCCTCACCAGGATATGCTCGCAAATACCCTTTTTGATGGAAACTGGTCGATTATGGAGGCAGTACGGGAGAGGGATGTGAAACGTGCTGCCGCGGTCGTGGCATGGACGCTCTCTGCGGTGAAGGGATTTGCCATCAAGCTGACCAATCCAGGGGGGACCGAGTCATGGGGGTTTGGGGAGGATGTCCATAGTATCCGGGACCAGGTTCCCCACTTCGGAGTGACGCCTGCGGAAATTATCGAAACGATGATCAGGGCAAACGAGCTGCTCAACCTGCCGCATTCAGTGCATCTCCACTGTAACGCACTCGGAGTGCCTGGTAATTATCAGACCACGCTCGATACGATCGACCTTGTCCCCGATCTGAATGACAAGCGCCAGAGTCTTTACCTGACCCATCTCCAGTTCCACTCATACGGCGGCTCAACCTGGAGGGACATCAGTTCAAAATCAGAGGAAATCACCCGTGCGGTGAACAACAAGCCCCAGCTGGCCATCGACATGGGGCAGATCATGTTTGGCAGGACCACCACCATGACAGCCGACGGTCCGATGGAGTTCAAGCTCTACATGCTCCATCACAACAAGTGGAGCAACCACGATGTCGAGCTCGAGACCGGATCGGGTATCATTCCGGTCTACTATTCGCGTAAAAGCCTCGTGAACTGTGTCATGTGGGCGATCGGGCTTGAACTCGCCCTGCTGGTAAAAGACCCCTGGCAATGCATGCTTGCAACCGATAATCCCAATGGTGCACCGTTCGTCAAGTATCCTGAGATCATTGCACTCCTCATGAGCCGGCCGTTCCGGGAGAGCGAGGCTGCCCTCCTGGATCCGAGGACCGGGCATTATTCCCCCCTCCCGGCTATCGATCGGGAACTGGACTGGTACGAGATCGCAATCATGACACGGGCTGCCCAGGCAAAGGCGCTTGGCATTACCGGTATCGGGAAGGGCTATCTCGCCCCGGGTGCAGAAGCAGACGTCGCGATTTACCCGTTGAAACCCGAGTCGCTGGATCCATCGATGGATTACCCGCAGGTGATGGCGGGATTTGCCAGGACGAGGTATACCATCAAGAGAGGACGTGTGGTTGCACGGGAAGGCGAGGTGGTGGTTGAAGGTGCGAACAGCACGATCTGGACAAAAGCACACGTCCCTCCCGACTATGATCTCTCGGCTGATCCCGAGTTTGTGAAAAAGTTTGAGCAGTACTATACCGTCAGGATGAGAAATTACCCGGTCCAGGATGTCTATCTCCCCCGGGGAGTCTGTATCGGGACAGAGGCATCCTTATGAGAGTCATCCTTACGACAAAACCGAGAAAAAACCCACACATCCCCATCGAGGCGGAGGCGATCATCCCACAGAATTTCCTGAAAAAAAATGACATCCGGGTCTATGAAGGGAACAAAGAACGGCGGCTGGAAGAGATATTTTACATCACGAATGAGGGACCGGCGGTCTCACCAGACCAGGTCGAGCTCGTCCTTTCCGGGGAGACCGGCATGATCAAAAGGGTTGGGGAGTATATGAACGCAGGCCGTATCCTGATCGAGGGAGATATCGGCATGCACTGCGGGAATTTCATGAGTGCCGGCGAGATCCTGATCAGGGGGAATGCCGATGCATGGCTCGGCCGCGAGATGCGGGGAGGCATGATCCGGTGCGAGGGGAACGCAGGTCATTACTGCGGGGCGGGATACCGTGGTGAAAAAAGAGGCATGCGGGGCGGGACCATCGAAGTGATGGGCAACAGCGGCGATTTCACCGCTGAGTACCTGTCGGGAGGCGATGTAGCTGGTCCATGGTGACTGTGGCGACCTCGGGGGGGTAGAGATGCGGGGAGGAACCCTGGTTATCGGGGGGAGCTGCCACCGGCCGTGCGGAAATATGACGGGGGGTACCTGCATGATCTTTGGCACTGCTCATGCAATGCTCCCGACGTTCAGGAGCAATGGCACTGTAGAGAAGGAGTACGGAGGCCGGCGTCACCAGATGACGATGTACAGGGGCGATGTCGCAAACCGGGGAAAGGGCACCCTCCTGGTAAAAGCAAAATAAATGCGGGGTTCGTCCCATCACGCCGGAAGAGCAGGATATTTTTGAAAAAAGACTCCCTTATTCCTCGGCAGACGTCCTCGGACTGGCAGGCGGGGCACATCGGCTTTTTTCCTACCCCTTTGAATCTCTCTCCGCATTCATTGCATTTGTAATTCTTTCCTTTCACCCGTTCAGGAGGTATCTCCATATCCATGGGTCCACCGACACTGCACATTACCACGTACCTCACAGGATGCATCGGTCAGTCTCGTTTATTAAGGTTATGCACATACCGGGACACGGGCGGAATATGTGCGTACAGCAGAAATAAAGATACAAAAAAATCGAGCAATTACCTCCTCGACACCCAAACGCTCAGGACGAGTCCGGTGAGTATGCAAAGCAGCACCATGCCAATGGAGAGAGGAGCCTTTGTGGAAGGTACCACAACCGTCGTTTCCATGGATTCCGGGGATGATGACGTGGGGAGTGCTGAAGGTGCCGTAAGCGGAGACTGGGACTCCAGATTCACCGAGATCTGTTTTGTCTCTCCCGCACTCAGGGTTACCTGCTCTGTATAGGGCACATACTCACTGAGCGAGATGGTGACCTGATACATACCTGGAGGGAGACCCGGCAGATCGATAGGGGTATTTCCCGCATATTTCCCATTCACTTCTACCTGCGCCTTGGGAGGGACTGATTGCACCGCTATGGTCCCGGTCGTGACCGGTTGTGAAAGAGAGATATCCGTGCTTGAATAGGGCACGGATGAGAGGGCATTTTTCGCTACGGGTGCTGTTGCGGCATAGACCGTGTAGAGCCCCGGGGCAAGCCCCCCTGAAACCTTCGCGGTCTGCCATGCATACGACCAGTTGTCCCCTTCCACGGGAACCTGGGTGAAGGTATCCGGCTTGCCGGTCACTACCGGTGATATACTGCTGTCCATCCTCGAACCCTGCGAGGGAACATCGGGACCGGTCATGAACAGGTAGACGATGTCAGAGGTTGGCGCTGTGCCTGAAAGAGGGATAATCTCTCCAATGGTGCCATTCCTGACTTCTGCAGATGCATGCCCTGCGGTCAGGATCGCCAGGATAAGGCAGAAGAGGATGACAGGGCGATTCGGGAATTTGATGTGCATTGCGACCACCATTTTTCTTTCAATAGATCTTCACGTCTCTTATACATCTCCCTCATGCAACTCAGTCAAAAAGATGCGCCTTGAACTTCCCGGATGACCGGTCATCCTGATCGCTTTTTTTCCTGGATGCAGTTCCGCTCTTCATCGTGAGCAGAAAGGCACAGACCCCGGATTCTTCTCTGAAGACTGCGCACCGCTATCCGATGCAGGGCTTTTTATCAAACGGACATACTTTTTCGGTCAATTGTCCCTCTCCTTGTCCTGGTCGTGGCCTATCCAGCGGTTTTGCCTGATTGCCGCATTCCACGACCGCCATGCCCGGGAAAATATCCCTTTCATCCCGGGATTTTTTTGCCATCGCTCCAGCAACTGCTCTCTTCTGCCGGTCATGAATAGTGGTGATCTTTGGAAAGTGACGGGAAAAAGCTGACGGAAAAAGGGGAAACTGTCTAGAAGCCGCCAATAAGCTGGACAACCGGAACACATGAAAAAACGATGATCGCAACGGCCATAAGGATATTTTCTCTCATAATTCTTCCTCTCTTACCAGCAGGGACGTGGTGATATAAAAAATTGGTGGATGATCCGGGTTTAGGCTTCCTGATCTCCTGTGCAAGGATAGTTCATCGTGGCTGGGCCAGGGGGGTGCTCTTGAAAAAGAAAAGTGCTCTGCAGCTCCTCCTTTTCCGCGATATTCACTCCATAGCCTTTTCTGCCCGGGATTTTTCACTCCGTCATAAGAGGAACGAGAGAAGGAGCAGCCCTCCGCTGCTGGCTATACCCGCAAAGGCGATCATACGCTTCGGAATTTCCGGGATGACAAGAAAAGCGGCGATGCAGAAGAACAGGTAAGGGACAAGCGTCGCAACCACGGAAAGCACTGCCAGCTCTTCAAAACTGTTTGAAAAGAGGAGTGATCCTGACGCAAGCAGGGAGATGAGAAGGAGTGGAATGGTCGGGGTCCCCCTCTGGTTCAGACCTTCGAGGCGCGCCAGGTGTCGTGTGACCGCGGTGCTGTGGAGGAGACGTGATCCCCCGACAAGGTAGGCATTCAGGGCCGAGCACATCGCGATGATGCCTATCACCGCAACGATCGTACCCGATCGCGAAAATACAAAACCTGCTGCCGCTGCAATCGGCGCAGGGGACGAAGCGAGGGCCACGCTCCCCACGCTCCCGATCAGGGCAATATTCAGCAGGAGATAGATCGCAGAGACGATCAGCATGACCAGCACGAGAGCCTTCGGTACCTTCCCAGGATCCTTCATCTCGTCGACAGGGATGGCACTTATCTCAAACCCGGTAAACGGCCAGTACACGATGAGAACCGTTGAAATCAGACCTGTGGCGGTGATCGGGACAAGGGGGACAAAGTTTTCAAGTTCAATTTTTGGAAGGAGCAGCACGGCAATCACCACCAGGGGGATCACTTTGAGGACGGTGAGTATATTCTCTGTCGTGCCTGAGAGGGTTATCCCTGCCAGGTTGATTGCACAGAACATCCCGATGATAAGAAGTTCAAGAAGAAGGATGCCTCCTATCCCGAAAAATGAGAGGTATTGCCCGATGCCGGCAGCGATCGTTGCTATCCCCAGGATCCCTGAAACAAGGTACAGAATAATAAGGGCTGTCGAGACACGGGTCCCAAAAACCCTTGAAAAGAGGGTGTAGAAGGAGTTCCGAAACCCGGTCTCCTGCAGCAGCCATACGAGTGAGAGGAGGACACAGGATGCAGAGGCGGCAACGATGATCCAGGCAAGGAGTGAATATGGGCCAAGAATACCGGCAGCGATACCAGGGACCACGAAAATTCCCGATCCGATCGTCCCGCCGACACCGAGACTGACCAGCTCAGCCAGGCCAAGAGATTTCCGATATCGCGCTCCCTCCATCATCCTCTCCACGATACATGGGACTGTTCGTCTTTCCTCTCTCTGTTCAAAACCGCCCTGTCACCTTCCGGAGTATCCGGCCGGCCAGCCCGGGTTCCAGTTGTATTGCCCCGGCAGGGCAGATCTCGTGGCAGCAGTAGCACCTGATACAGGTATTCTTATCAGTCTCCGGGAATTTTGAATGGATTGAGATTGCCTTGACCGGACATATCAGGGCACATCGTCCGCATTGCACACAACGGGAGCGGTTGAGAACAGGATAGAGCGTTGAGAACCTGCCCAGATGCTGGATTGTGCCCAGCAGCAGGCTCTTTTTCAAACGTATTCCCTCCCCATGGTACGTGGAAGGCATTCTGAAATCCGGTATGACGGGGAAATCGATTTCGTCGCCTTCAATGAGGATACCACTCCCGTCATTTTTGACCGCACCCCTGTCCATCGCTGCCCTGATAGTCGGCACATCCGGCGGATGAATCCCGATCATCCGGCAGGCAACAATATCGATTGCGGTCCAGCCAGGGCTTGCCAGGAGCAGGCCGAGCGGCCGGGGAGTTCCGTGCGAGGGGCCGTCCCCTTCCATGGCAATAACGCCGTCCATCACCTGGAGTGACGGTTTGAGGGCTTCGTTGAGGTCGACTATCATCCCCCCGAAATGGGCCGGATCCTGGAACCGTGCATGGTGCATCGGCTTTTCGAGACCCGGTATCACCCCGAAAAGATTTTTTGCACCGCCGGAAAAAAGAGTCCAGAGATGTGTCTTTGCCTTTGAGACAACGATGATATGGTCACAATCCTTCGCCGGACTGATCACCGGAAACCGTTTTGCATACCGCCCCTCCGGGAAGGCGTTATCAGCGCAGCTCGGTGTCGTAGTTCAGCTCTGCCCCCGTCTCCCTTGCAATACGGTCATACCCGGCTGCCTGGTACAGTGAACGGAGATTTGCCGCCGTGTACCGGATCCCGCCGCCCGGGCTGTCCGCGATCACGACCCTGCAATCGAGTTCACGGAGCAGTGTGCAGACCGCTCCCACCACTGCGGGGTGGGTAGTGACACATCGATCGGGAGCACATCCCTGCAGGAGATTTGGCTTGACAAGCACCCTGCTGCCCGGGCGAATGTATGATTCGATCCCGCCAAGGGAGTCTGTTGCTTTCCGGACTGAATCGATCACTTCGTTCCGCTCATACGAGGTGCAACGGATAGTTGAGACGGTATGGGGGTCTTTCATCGCTACTCACCCGCCATGATATTTTTGTCCCCGGGGTTACTGCTGAAAAAAAAGCAGCCTCCGATGATATATGACAGGGGGACTGCCCAGAGGGGGGAGGCAACAATTGCATAGGTCTCCACAACGGCAAGGACCAGCCGGGCTCCCGGGGTATCGTTTCCCAACGCAGCCATGAACCCTGAAAAATAGACAAGAACCGTAATGACAAGATACAGCAAGAATCCCGGCAAGCCCGCCACGAATGTTTGTCAGTGCTTCAGACAGGGAGTGCCGCATCGCTCTCATGAGCATTAGGAATCTCTCATCAAAATAATTCTTCCAAAAAGCCGGGTGGACCCTTTTTTGTCTGAACTGTCTGACTTATATTTCACATTGCCCGAGTTGGCGGGAATTTCCAAAAAAGGATTACGGGCAGGAACCTTGCAGAGCGGAATTTTTACCACAGATAAGTGCATCATTGCAGTACTATGCCTCATTTTCATTACCATGATGAAGAGGAACGGAGATCATGGCAGGATCCGGAAACGATCCTTGCCGGTATCGGGGTTGCCGATGGCCTTGTCGTAATTGACATCGGGTGTGGGCAGGGATTTTTCGCACTCCCTGCTGCGCGAAGAGTCGGGAGGACCGGGCGGGTGGTTGGTATTGATAGCAACCCTGAAGCGGTCGGGGAGATGATGGGCCGGGCCGGCAGGGAGGGGCTGCATACGCTCGAAGGCATTGTCGGAAGCGGGGAGGAGACGGTCGCATGCGAGGGGTGTGCCGACATTGTCTTCTTTGGCATTGATCTGCACGACTTCGCTGATCCAGGGAAGGTGCTTGCAAATGCCCGCCGGATGATGAAAACCCGCGGCAGGCTTGTTGATCTGGACTGGAAGAAAGAAAAAACTCCCTTTGGCCCTCCGCAGCATATCAGGTTTTCAGAGGAGGAGGCTGCCCGGCTGATCGGCGAGGCCGGGTTCTCTGTCATCGAAGTTCGGGATATCCCTCCGTGGTTTTACTGTATTATCGCAGTCCCACGGTAGGGAAGGGTTCATAAAAAGTGGCTCTTCGCTCTCTGGTGTGTCTACGATTGATGAACCGGATACATATTGTGGGGGCTGCCCGCCCCCCCATGCGATACCGGGCCGCCGCCCCCAAAAGGACTCCCCTGCGGCGGTTTTCGTGACTGAATCGGTATCCCGGAGAACAACCTCGATTTTCGGTCTCCGCACCCATCACTGCGAGGAGGGATAAAAAAAGGTGACAGGGCGGGGTTGTCGCTGCATTTTCAGCCGGGCAGGAACACGAGCGATGCCGAGTTCATGCAGAACCGCTTATGTGTCGGGGGTGGGCCGTCATCAAATACGTGACCGAGATGAGCGTCGCAACGGGCACAGAGCACTTCTGTTCTGACCATCCCGTAACTCCGGTCGACCCGGGCGAGCAGGTTATGGTCGCTGACCGGTGCATAAAAACTTGGCCAGCCGGTCCCCGATGCAAACTTTGTGTCAGAACTGAAGAGGTCGGTGCCGCAGCAGACACACTGGTAGATCCCCCTGGCCATGAAAATCATGATAGGTACCGGAAAAAGCCGGCTCCGTCCCGGCTTTTCGGGCAACCCGGAATGACTCTTCGGAAAGGAGGTTCCGCCACTCTTCATCACTCTTCATGATCTTTTCCACCTCGTTCAGGGTCCCCGTATGGGCATCAAAAATCAGTAGCATCGGTCTTGCCTGCCTGAATCATCCTGTTTTCGCATATCGTGATCCTGTTCAAGCATCGGATACGGTGGGGGAAAAAATTAACGGTGATACCGTTTCATTCCTGCCAGAAGACACACGCCGAGAAGAGCGCCTATCAGCGTGCAGGGAGAAAGGCCTGCTTTTGTGCTTACCGTGGCTGCTGTACCCGTTGTGGCGGATGCTGTTGCCCCGTTCCCGGTTGCAGAGACGCCCTCTGCGCTGCCAGGGTTATGGGTACTTTTTTGATCTCGTTTTTCCCGACGTAGATCTGGGTCATGTTCGTTGCATACCCCTCCTTTGAGACCTGGACCCCGTGGTTCCCGGGGACTACTTCCCGAATGATGAGAATCCCGTTCGGAGGGACAAGACCCATGGACTCGCCGTCAAGAGAGACGGAAGCGAGGACAGGGGTTACCATGAGATGAAGGGTTCCGTATTCAACCGGAGGGATAGCAGACATGGTTACATAGATATCAACGATCGAATTTTTTGCCGGGACAGAAGTGAACGTGCCGGTATAGGGATAGTAGCCCTCCTTATCCAGGGAATAGGACTGGTACGGTGTCCCGGTGACATAGACGGGGACATCCAGACGACCACTTGAAATGTTGCCTTTGAACACGCCGTCAAAGAACACTCCTGCGCCCTCCACATTGCAGTGGATCCTGTACGTTCCCATATCACCGCCGATTGGTGCGGCTGTTTCAGCAGCAGCAGCACCTGAAACAAGGAGTGCAGATAACAGAACAAATGCCGCGATAATGTACTATTTCATTTTCATCAGCCTCTCTGCGGTAAGGGTCATTTCCGCTGTATTTAAAGGTATCAATACGCGGGTCCAATGCGACGAGACGGGATCGTATCCCGGGATCCTCAAGAGATTCCTCCAAGGAGCGGAGCCTTTCTCTCCCAGAACATTGGAATATTTGATAATGAAACAGTGTCACTTCCCTATGTGGTGCATCGATGACAGGGAGCAGGAGAGATAGCCCTGCAGGCGGAGGCCGGGATGGTTCCGGAGTTGCCCATGAGATCTGCAGGTGCCCGAATTGCGGGTATGAGCGTGCACCATCTTTTACGGTACCGTGTTACGCTATGAGATGTCCCGCGGTGTGATTCACCGATGACGGATCTGTAGGGTATCCTGAAAATAGACTCCGGGGATGCAAGCATATGAGAGAAAGGAAGGCCAGGGCCGAGACTCGAACCCGGGTCGGGGGATCCACAGTCCCCTAGGATGACCAACTACCCTACCCTGGCAAAATATACCCGGATAGATTGGTTTTTTCGCTATAAATATATCACCATGCTGACGGAAGGATTCCTGGCTGTGCTGGGGTGGGAATTATGTGATCCTGTGTGCTATTAGTAAACAGAAGGGATGCCTGTGTCCCCTGCAGATAAGATTATCCCCCCGGGTCCGAATAACGACATCAGGCTCAATCGACCCCGGTATTTCGGCCTCTCCAATAAGAGAGGGAGATCCTCCTATGACCCAGAAATCATGTATCCGGACCCCTATCGTCGCCGTCCTTGGCCATGTGGACCATGGCAAGACCTCCCTCCTGGACCGGATACGTGGCTCATCCGTGGTGAGCACGGAAGACGGGGCGATTACCCAACATATCGGTGCGACTATCGTCCCTATCGATGCGATCAGGAAGATGAGCGGGTCGCTCGAGAAGATGTCATTGAACGTGCCCGGGTTACTCTTCATCGATACACCGGGACACCATGCGTTCACCACGCTCCGGGCACGGGGCGGGGCTCTTGCCGATATGGCAATCCTCGTAGTGGATATCAGCCAGGGGTTCCAGCCGCAGACCCTGGAAGCCCTCCAGATCCTCCGGTCCTGCAGGACGCCATTTGTAGTTGCTGCAACAAAGGTCGACAGGATTCACGGGTGGCGGGCACATGCCGATCAGCCGTTCCTCGCATCGTTCGAACGCCAGAACGACCGCGTGAAGGAGATGGTCGAGACGAAGCTGTACGAGATGGTGGCAAGGCTTTCCGACCTTGGTTTTTCCTGCGAGCGGTTTGACCGGGTATCTGATTTTCAGCGAAACATTGCGATCGTTCCGGTAAGTGCCCATACGGGGGAGGGAATTGCCGAACTCCTGATGGTGATGATAGGGCTTGCACAACGGTACATGGAACAGGAGCTTGCGCTCTCGGTCGAAGGGCCGGGTATGGGGACGGTCCTTGAAGTGAAAGAGGAGCGCGGGCTTGGGACGACACTCGATGTCATTCTCTATGACGGTACCCTTTCCATCGGCGATGAGATCGCATTCGCCCGGCAGGGCGGCGTTGCACTGACGAAAGTACGCTCGCTATTAAAACCACGCCCGATGAAAGAGATCCTTGTAGAGGATCGGTTTGAACGGGTAAAGACCGTTGTCGCAGCAACCGGGATTAAGGTAAGTGCTCCTGGTCTTGATGGCACGATCGCCGGTTCTCCCCTCAAGGTCATAAGGGGAGACCCCGGGCCGGTCATGGATCAGATAAAAAAGGAGATGGAGGAGATCAAGGTCAAGATCTCCTCCGAGGGGCTGGTGATAAAGGCTGACACCATCGGAGCACTGGAAGCGATATGCAATGAGCTCGAAGCCCGTGAGATCGGGGTGATGAGAGCAGAGGTGGGCCCGGTCAGCCGCCATGACCTGATCGAAGTGGAGACGATCAAGAACGCTTTCTACCGCGTACTGCTCGCGTTCAACACCCCAATCCTTCCCGATGCTGCCGATATGACAAAGGACCCCGGGTTTTCCCATGTCAGGGTCTTTGAAGGCAAGGTCATCTACAAGATAGTGGAAGAGTATGTCACCTGGAAAGATGAGCAGAAGAGGAGAGTCGACCAGCAGAAGTTCGAGCAGATCATCACGCCGGCAAAAATCCGGATCCTCCCCCATTGCATCTTCCGCCAGAGCAATCCTGCCGTAGTAGGGGTGCGGGTGCTTGGGGGGACCCTCAGGAGCGATGTGAACCTGCTCCACCTGGACGGCAGGAAAGTAGGGCATCTCAAGTCGATCCAGCTCAACCAGGAGACCCTCAGGGAGGCACAGGCCGGTTCCGAAGTTGCCATCTCCATTGAAGGGGCAACCGCCGGGAGGCAGTTCTCTGTTGAAGACGATCTTTTTGTGGATATTCCTGAGCGGCACGTGAAAGTGCTTGAGCGGGAGATGTTTGCCACGCTCCCGATCAGCACCCAGGAGATCCTTTCGGAGTTTACCGGGCTGAAGCGTCGGGCCGATCCGTTCTGGGGTAAATAGTATTTAATACATCGGACACCCAAAATTATGGGTACTTCCCGGGGAATACCCGCAGGACTGCTTTCCGGCACTTTGACGGATGGAAGGCTATCGTATCTGCGGGAACTCCCAGGTTCCGGGATAATACGATCAAGGAGTCTTGGCCATAATGGTGGAATTCAAGGTTGTGCTGTCAGACCAGAAGACTGGACGCGCCTATAATGTCAGTGTGAGCGGGGGAGTTGCAGGGGCACTCATCGGCAAACGAATCGGGGATGATGTCGATGCAGGGCCATTCGGCCTCTCCGGGTACCGTATGGAGATAACCGGTGGATCTGACCGGAATGGTACGCCATCGAAACGGAACCTGCCGGTTTCAGGCAGGCGCCGGCTCCTCCTTGCAGGAGGCGTCGGGTTCAAACCAGTGATGGAAGGCCAGCGGAGGAGAAAAGCCATCCGCGGCAATGAGATAACCGCCGACTTCGTCCAGATCAATGCAAAGGTCACTGGATATGGGGAGAAGCCCCTCGAGGAATACTTTGTAAAGCCGGCTCCTGAAGAGAAGAAAGCATAACCAATTATTTTTTCAGGATATTTTCCCGCAGAGCGGGGAGCAGGTCTGAAAACTCCACTCCATGGCGCTTTGCCAGGATAATGACGGCTCCCTCCGGCCTGAGATGCCCGTCAAATTCCCTGCTGATAATGGCATTCATCTCTGCCACGATCAGGGTAAGCGGCATACTTTTTTCCCTGGCGATTTTCTGCATCAGCTCTTCCTGGGGATCAGATCTCCTGAATACAGATGCAGATGGTTTGAAGCCGAGAGGGATCTCGATGGACTGGACATCAAAGAGCGGGCGGATCATATCCCCTTCGTGTTCTATCAGACCCTCCTCTTTTGCCCTTGCAAGAAGGAGGTTGGCCTGTTCAATATTCATCCAGCCGCGTTCGAACGCGAGATAATAGACAATTTCATTCTTTTTCAACTGCTCTTTCCGGGTGTGCCTGAACGGGGCGGCAATAGTAACGGGCAGACTCACGCTGCACCACCCTCCGCTGCCCTCCTTTGGGCTGTTCTCAGAACGGTCAAGACTTCTCACAGGAATAATCATATACCATCCCGTCTCGTATCAATCAATCGGTTACTATTAACGGCTGTATTCGTCAGGTCACAAAAAACTAATAATCTGAACGCTGATTCAGAACTATGACAAAGACACAGGAGTATGCCGAGAAGACCAAAGCCCATATCGACCAGCTTGCCGGAGAGATCGAAATGCTCCAGTCCAGAACAGAGAAGGTAATGGACGATCTACGTGCGGAATATGACCGGAAATTACAGGAGATCTCAGTTGAATATGACCGGAGGCTCCAGGGACTGTCCGGGAGTGAAAAGGATGTGGGCCAGAAGATTGAGAAGAGTCCGGATCGCAGGCGGAGGAGCCTTAGAGGAGATGAGAGCAGGGGCAGATCTTGCTATCGCTGATATGAAGAATGCGGTTGCAAGGGCAAAAGAGAAATTCAAAGACCTCTGAATCCGGACACATATTCCCTGGGAGAGACGTCGGGGCTGTCATCAGGGTATCTTTATTGACCCCTGGTAAGAAGGCGTCTTTTATGAAAGCCATATGTGCCTGCCATCCGTCTCCTGCACGAAGGATAGGAGGTACTGCTTTCTCTCTTCGGTTTTTCCTGGCCGGATTGAAAAAGCCAGGGCTTTCCGGGCTTGCTATTCGTGCGAAAAAAGAGAGTGTTATTCAATAAGGACTGCGTTGATCACGCCGTCCTGGCCAGGCCTGCTCTGTATGCGGGCGCGCCCTATCTCGGTCCGAATTACTGCGCCCTTGGTGAGCAGATTACGCCGCACATAGTTGGGGTTTGCCCCGTTCTGTTCAACGGTTTCGATAAGGACTTTTTTTATCTTCCCATTGGACTTGTCTGCAACGTTGGCATACTTCGCCCGCATTGCGCGTACCTTGGGTGTTCCTCCATACGTCCGGACAATCTTTCTCCTGTCCTCCCCGATATGGGTGTCTGTCGGTGCAGACCCTATCTCATCTCTCCTCTTTCCCCGTGAAGGCCGGTATCTTCCGCCCGTCGATCTGCGAACTGATCTCCCTTGCCACTGCATTATCTCATCCCTCTTTTCCTATTCTTCGATTATCAACTTCCGGGATATCTCCCGGACAAGTGCTAAAAATATAGCCCTGCATCGTATTTAACTACTCTGCTTGATTCAACCCAAGAAGGGCTGCGACCACCCCGGACAGTCCTTCACCTGTTTTAAGGTTGGTCCTGAATACCTTCATCCCCGGATTGTAACGGTGCATATCCTCTTCCATGCGATCAAGATTGGCGCCGACAAGGGGTGCGAGATCCACTTTATTGATGATACCGATAGTGCATCCCCTGAACATCATGGGATGTTTGTTCACCACATCATCCCCTTCAGTTGCGCTCACGACAACAACCCTGATTGCAGCCCCGAGAAGAAAGTCGGTGGGACAGACCATATTCCCCACATTCTCGATAAAAAGGATATCGATCTGGTCGAGGGGGAGGTGGTCTGATGCATGTTCAACGAGATGTGCATCGAGGTGGCACTCCTTTCCAGTGTTTGCATTCTCAACCGGGATGCCAAGCGCGTGTATCCTCTTGTAATCATCGTCTCCATACACGTCACCTGCTATTGCCCCGCTCCTGAGTCCTCGTGCAGAAAGAACCGGCACGATACGCTCGATCAGGGCAGTCTTTCCCGATCCTATGGCCCCCAGCAGATCGACCGCACGAATTCCGTGCGCCCTGAAACGGGCTGCATTTTTTTCTGCAATCCTGCTATTGACGTCCAATATGTCTTTTTCGAGTCTGACGTCGACATGGTGCATAAATACCCTATGGCTCCGGCAGTGTTTATAGGTTCCATCAGCACACCTTAGTGTGATGAAAGATGAGATGAAAGGGGAACGGGTATCTATCCCTGTTATTTCAATGCCACTCTCATGAGGGGCCAGGGCCGGCGGGTTCCGCGTTCCCGTGCCGTGAAGGATCCTTCTCTTGCGGATATAGAGCGTGCGGTGAAGCGGTGCGGGATCCGTTACCGGGCAGAAGAGAAGAGCCATCCGGCGTTCTGGTGGAAACGGGAGGGACGTATTGTGGTCGCATGGGATAAGGGCAAGGAGCAACTGCTGAAGAAAGTTGCAGGTTTTCTCGAGGTAAAGAGATGACCGGGTTCTACGATCTGCATACCCATACCACGCTCACTGACGGCGAGATGATCCCTATCGAACTGGTGAGGCGTATGGCAGTCCTCGGTTACACAACGGTTGCCATCACCGACCATGCCGATAGCACAAACCTGCACCATCTCATCGAATCAATCCTCCTCCTGAAACCCTCTGCAGAGCTCTACGGAGTGCGATTGCTTTGCGGAGTTGAACTCACTCATATTCCCCCGTCTCTCATCCCGGCCAGTGCACGGGATGCAAAGAATTCCGGGGCCGATATCGTTATTGTACACGGGGAGTCTCCTGTTGAACCAGTTGCAGCAGGGACAAACCTTGCAGCCTGCACGTGCAGGGATGTAAACGTGCTCGCGCATCCTGGTTTCGTTACTGTTGAAGAAGCCCATAAGGCATGTGATCACGGGGTTGCCCTTGAGATTACGTCCAGAGGGGGACATAACCGGACAAACGGTCATGTGGTTTCCGTTGCCCGGGAGGCAGGGTGCATCATGGTCGTGAACTCGGACGCCCATGCCCCTCATGATCTCCTTGATAAGCGCGCGAAATTTGATGTGGCAAGGGGTGCAGGTCTTCATAAGGACGAGTGCACCCGCATAATGGCTTTAAATATCGATTCGCTTGTTTTGCGATGAAAATAATATTTATACCTTTACTATAGTTTAATATACTACAAAAGAGGATATATATAGATTACTAAACCATTTCACCTGTCTTTATCCGGGGCAGGCGCACGGGGTTTTATCTTGAAAGCGATTGGGACTGCAATGCATACCCTAAGGACGCGCATCCTCATTATGCGATGTGATCCAGCACAGCTGCCCAGGTTGTATGCAGACGTTCTCAATAAAAGACTGAAACCCGTCGGAAAAGTGGTGGAGGTATTCGGGAGTGTGGCAGCTCCCTATGCAGCGGTCCACTGCAGTGGCGACTGCAGGATTGCTGAAGGCGAGAAGTTGTTCATAGCGAGATAGGAGGCATCACCATGCAGGAAGTAGAGAAGTTAAAAATTCTTCAGAATGAGCGGGAAGCCCTTAAAAACCGGCTCAAAGAGCGTGTCAAGGAACATGAGAAGAAAGCCGAGGACCACACCGAGACGGTCTGCCCCGAGTGCGGGGGCCGGCAGCTGGTGCATGATTATGAGCGTGCAGAGCTGGTCTGCCAGAACTGCGGCCTTGTGATCGATGAGGATTTCATCGACCGCGGGCCGGAATGGCGTGCATTCGACCATGACCAGAGGATGAAACGCTCGCGGGTCGGGGCGCCGATGACCTTCACCATCCATGATAAGGGGCTCTCCACCATGATCGACTGGAGAAACCGCGATTCATATGGCCGGGCCATCTCCAGCAAGAACCGTGCCCAGCTCTACCGCCTGCGCAAGTGGCAGAGGCGGATCCGTGTCAGCAATGCCACCGAACGGAACCTGGCATTCGCGCTCTCCGAACTCGATCGTATGGCATCGGCGCTTGGGCTGCCACGAAATGTGCGTGAGACTGCCGCAGTCGTCTACCGTGATGCCGTGGACAAGAACCTGATCCGTGGAAGAAGTATCGAGGGTGTGGCTGCAGCGGCGCTTTATGCGGCATGCAGGCAGTGTAATGTACCGCGTACTCTTGACGAGATCGCCGAGGTGTCCCGTGTTTCAAGAAAGGAGATCGGAAGGACATACCGGTTTATCTCACGCGAACTCGGGCTCAAGCTTCTTCCGACGTCGCCCATAGACTATGTGCCACGGTTCTGTTCAGGCCTCAATCTGAAGGGCGAGGTCCAGAGCAGAGCGGTGGAGATACTCCGGCAGGCAGGAGAGAGGGAGCTCACAAGTGGCCGGGGGCCCACGGGGGTTGCCGCTGCAGCGATTTATATCTCCTCCATCCTCGGGGGTGAAAGGAGAACCCAGCGTGAGGTCGCTGAAGTCGCCGGGGTGACTGAAGTCACGATCAGGAACAGGTACAAGGAACTGGCAGAGAAGCTCGACATCGAGATCATTCTCTGACCTCTTTTTTTCGATTCTCTCCTTACCAATAAAAAATCATCTCCGTTCACTGTCAAAAGGAACAACTTTAATCAAACGACCCTACACTATTATACTGCATTCAGGGCTTGTAGATCAGGGGTAGATCGTTACGTTCGCAACGTAAAGGCCGCGGGTTCGAATCCCGCCAAGTCCATGGTTATTTTATTTTTTCACATTATTGCTGAATGCACCCGGTGAAGAAGAGGAGACCGAAGGTCGCTGCGGATGCGAAGGCTGAACCTTCGGTTTGGAACGTAAAGGCCGCGGGTTCGCCAGGTCCATTCACCAGGCAAATTCTTTCTTCCATATTGAATTATTTCCGGGGCTTGATCAGCAATACCTATATGGAATCCGCACTGATTTAGTAAGAGACCGCTGGGGCTCGTGAGATCAGGGGTAGATCGTCACGTTTGCAACGTGAAGGCCACGGGTTCGAATCCCGTCGAGTCCATACCAATTTTTGGCATTTTTTCGTCAAGGGAGTATTGGATGCACCCGGTGAAGAAGAGGAGACCGGAGGCCGCCCATGATGCGGACATTTGCTCGAGTCTGGTCAATCGATCCAATCGAGCAGCAGCCCTGGGTCTTTTCGCTTTGTTCGGTTGCCCTGGGATAACCGATCGTCACTGTGATGAGACGAATCACGCATCTGGAGATCTCCCAATGCAGGGAGATGGTCGTTTGAACGGGTTACCACCGGGTGGGGATTCTCTTCAGCCATGATGATCGGCGGTGCGGAAGGAGATGCAGGTTCAGAAACCAGGAAAGGATTGGGGGTCAGACCCGGCTTTGCAGACCCGCCCTTCTGGAGCAGAAAATCGATGAACGTCTCTGCCTCGTTTCTCAGGTCCGGAGAGAGACGGGCAATTTTGTCCTCGAGTGATCCCATGTGCAACCTCGATTATCTCTGTAGATCTTTCTGTAACTGTTCCGGTATTAAACCAATCCGGCCGGTGAAGTGGAGGAACAGGGATTGCCTCAACTTGCCGGGATGATTGCCACGTGGGGACTGCCCGGCGCCCTTCTATAATTTGCCGGTAAGAAACAGGATCCGGCAGCTGTGCTCTGCGAGTGAGGTACGAATATATGCCTCATCGAGATTTTTACCCCCGGCAAAGGTGCCGTGACCCCGGGCGACCGCCACACAGGAAGCGAGGAGGCCTCTGGCGACATTCACCGCGAGATCCACACTGCCAGGTTTTCCCTCAACGACGGGAATGAGCGGGCAGAACATGACCCCTTCTGTATCCACCGGAATAATTGGGTCAGTTGAAAACGAGAGAGCGATGGCATAGGGCGGGTGGGCGTGGACAATGGCACGGTGAGACGTGCTCTTGTATATCTCACGGTGGACCCGGTACTCGGTTGAAGCAGTGTCAGGGACCGGCCCTTCGAGTGGAACAAATACCGGCTGTTCAGGGACATCCAGAAATGACTCCTTCCGGGTGATAAAAAATCCATTTCCCGATCGCACGCTCATATTTCCAAAATTCGCACCAAGTAATGCCTCGGTAAAAAGCCTGCGTCCGATCCTGCCAAATTCCTGGCCTGTCTCCGCCGCATCCATGTCCAATTCTGGGGGGTCACCTGAACTGGATCCCGACATCTTTCATTTTATTGAACCGTGCAATGTTCAGGAGCAGGGGGGTGAGGCATTCTACCATGCAGGATACTGCAAGCGGCCCGGCATCATATGCCTTCACCCCGGGAATGCTCCTGACAATGTCGAGCACTGCAGCTTTTGCCACGGGATCATCGCCACAGACCGGCACAGCAAGGTCGAGCGGTTCAATGAGCGCTTTCCACTTGTTCGCCGCAACGGTATTGAATGCCGAACAGAGCCTTGTCTCCTGGGGGAGGAGTCGCCTGATCAGGAGCGCAGCCGATCCTTCAGGAGGGGGTGTAAATACAAAAAAATCTCTTTTTTCCATTGGGTTCACAGGAGATATGACTATCTTTTTTTCAAAGCCGTGGAGAGAAGCAAGCGTTGGTTCAACGTGCCTGAATGGAATAGCCAGGATAACGATATCGGAGCGATCAACTGCCTCCTGGTTGCTATACCCGCTCACAGAACAGGGGAGCCCCAGTTTTGTGACCGTCGCATAACAGACATCACTCGACTCCACTGCCTTCTCGATCTCCCGGGAGCCGATAACCACATCGTGGTTGGGGGAGAGGCGCATCGCGATACCCTCCCCAATATCCCCCGTTCCGCCAACAATACCGATCTTCACCTATTCCACCAGCGGCAGCAGCATAGATTCGAGTGAGTCGGCACTGGTGACCCCTTCCAGCGTCCTCATCACTTTCCCATCCTTCTCGATGATGAGGGTGGGAACGACCCTGATCCCATACTTATTGGCGAGATCCATATTCTGGTCCACATCGAGCTTCCGAATCTCGATCTTTTCACCCATCTTCTTCTTGAGCCTCTTCGAGATAAGGCCCCTGCCTTTTGCAGGGTCCGCACCATTCTGCAAAAAAGTCCAGCACTACCGGTTTTCCCATCTGTATCACCTCCAGAGTGGTCGGTGGAAAAAGAAGATAAAGATTGTTATCAGGTCATTTGGAGAGGATCGCCATGATTATCTTGCCATATGCCGGTCTCGTGATCAGCACCCCGATAAGGACACCCAGGATGGTGATGATGGCAAAGCCGCGGAGGGTCGAGAGATCCATCAGGGCGAGCGGGAGCATCGCGATGATGACCGTCGCAGCCGAGATCATGATGATCCCCACCGCCCTTGTGAGGCGTTTTTCGTAGATATTTTTGGACGGGACCCTGCCTTCATGGAGGACCTCATCGGTGATAATCACCAGCTGGTCGATGCCGGTACCGAGCACGGCTATCAGGCCTGCGATGGCAGCCAGGTCCAGTTGTTGTTCGATGGCAGCTGCAATGCCGAGCAGGATGACAATCTCCGAGAGATTGACGGCCATCATGGGGAGCACGATTGCGGGTTCCCGGTAGCGGAGGTAAATCACGACACCGACGGCGATGGACTGCAATGATGAACGCGACCATGGCCATCGTCTTGAAATAGTCTGAAAGTGCTGCCGGCACATATCCCGATCCGGCCACTTTCACCTCAACCGGCAACGCCCCGGCCCTGAGGTGTATCTCGAGGTTTTTTGCATCGGCCAGACCCTCGTCCCCGGAACCAGTGGAAGCGGATAATTCCCGAACCGGTCCTGCCTGGAGATTCGCTGCAAGACTGGTGGCAAGGGGGGCAGAGTACACAACTTTCCCGTCCAGAAGCATATCGAGGTAATGTAGGTTCGGGTCAGTTGTTGCCCCGTATTGTATCGCTGCAGCCCTGAACTGGGTTGCTCCCTGTTCAGTAAACGTGAAAGGGACCCCCCATGTCTTGCCTTCAATAGATTGTGTCGGCACACCAACCGTGTTGATAGCGTCGCCGTAAAGGACATGTTCGGTCGCATTGCCGGTCGTGTGCATCCGGATCTCGAACCTGCCCTGCTTCCCGACAATTTCCTTGGCCTCGCTCAGGCTTATTCCTGCAGCTCAACCCTGACATAGTGCGAGATACCGTTGAGTCCGGTGAGCGGGTTGACTTTTGCATCCTTTGTGCCGAGTGCATTGAGCTTGTCTTCAAGAATTTTCTTGACCTGCTCTGCGGTCTCTTTGGAAACCCCCTGCTCGTAACTGGTCAATGTTCCGCCCGATTCTGCGAATGCAGTTTCGAGCTGCTCCCGGGTGTAGAACTTCCGGATCTCCAGTTTATTCTCATCAACCTGATAGATCTCGGCATCCAGCTTCTTCTGAATGTCTGCAAAAAAATCACTGACAGGCCTGTCGGTCTGAAAGCCTACGACTTCAGACAAAAATTCCATCTGAAGCCAGGTGCCATCAGAGAGATCAAGGCCGTATTTGATGTTTGTAGCAGGTTTCCCGTCATCTAAATGGGGGTAGATCAGGAATGCTGAGGCGATCAACAGGATAATAAGGAGCGCTACCTGCCAGTTTTTCAGCAGGGCGATCAGTTCCTTGCTGTTCATTTCGCTCCCCTCCCAATCATGTACCACTTGATGATGCCTGCGTTGGTCAGCCACGTGTTCATCATGTCAATGAGAAGGCCGATGAACAGTACCGCTGATATTTCCGGAATGACAGGAACATTTCCAAAGTAGGTGACCGCCCACATCGCCGCAACCGCAGCAAGGGTGGTTGTGGTCATGATGATTCCGGTCTGGAAGGCGCCGGCAAGTTTTTCATCGAGCTTTCCCTGGCGCTTGAGCACGCGCATCGTGAGGAGAATATCGCTGTCCACCGAATAACCAATCAGCATGAGGAGGGCAGCGGTAGTCGGAAGGGTGAGTTCAATGCCGATGACAGCCATTACCGCTGCAGTCATCACGATATCGGCAAACGCGGAGAGCACGACCGCACCTGCCGGCACAAAGGCGCGGAACGCAAGGAATACCACGATTGCCATCCCGATGAATGACAAAACAAGGGCAATGGCAGCCTGGTTCTGGAGAGTTTCGCCGAATGATGCGCCGATCTGGTCTATCTTTGCATCAGGGTAACGCTCATTGATCAGCGCGGCAAGGGACTGGAGGGAATCATCGTCCATGGGCCCGAATTTGATATATTTCCCATTGTTTACCCCTTCCCCGACACTGATAAGCGGGTATCCTGAAAAAGAAGCGCTGAGGCTTTCAGGGCTTTCAGAAGTGAATAATGTGACCGCAGTCCCCCCGGAAAAATCCATTCCCGGTGTTATCGGCATACCTGTGGTTGTCATGTTGTAGCCGAGCACCGCAAGGGATAGTATCAGGAGAACCAGGGGAATTACCACCATCTGCTTTGGGGTATAGCGGTTCACATCGTATTTGATAAATCCCATATCAATAAAGTTCGTACGCCACAATTAAAAGGCTTTAGATAGCGCGTTCGGAAATCCTCCTCCTGCAGGGTATTTGACTGGCGGGGTGGTCTGACGCGGGAAAAAAGCAAAAATATTATATAAACTTGGTGGTATTAGCTCACTATGAGATCTCCGCACGAGATCACAGAGGTCATAGAGGTCCGGCTCAAGAACTATGTATCCCGTGACACTACAGGCGTCCGGCGTGCACTCCTGCAGATCTTCCTTCGCCTGAAATGTCTGACCATTGCAGAGATTTTTGCGATCATTGCCAGAAAATTCTCCATCAGCTATCACTCGGTTGCAGCGATGGTGGGACTCATCGCATCAAAGATCGGCATTCTCCATGTGACGAAAAACCGTGAGGGGTCCTGCAGCGTCTACTCTCTCAAGGAACAGTATGCGGGAATGGTTGCAAGGATTGTGAGCTGAATCGCAGGATGAGCGAAGGCACAGGATCACTTTTTTCATGGTTGCCTGCTCATGATGTGAGCATAGCATGCACACCCGAGACAGCAGCAATTTTTCGATCGGAGATATCAGGGTCACCGATGAGGTGGTATCCTTCATCATGAAGCGGAAGTGCGATTTTCGCATTTCTACGTCATGTGGTGGTCCGATCCTCCTTCCGGTCAGCATAAAACCCCCGAAACCTACGGATATTCAGATCCCCGCCGGGGATTATACCATATTTGTCTCAATCCATCAGGCACGGTATCTTTCGACCGTGCATATTGGGATGATCCCCTATTTCATCGATGAGATTGATGAGGAGCAACCCTGCCTGCATGAGCTTTGAAGAACTGGAACATACCGCTGATATCCGGATACGGGTGAAGGCATCGGGCATCGATGAACTTTTTTCGGACGCTGCACGGGCTCTCATGACCGTTATGTACGGGAGCATCAGCCCTGGCACTATCCACAGGTACATCCAGATGGATGCTCCGGATATGGTATCCCTGCTCCGGGATTTCCTGTCAGAACTTCTTTTTATTTCCGATGTAGATGAACTTGTGATCTCGGGAGCGGAGGTCCGGATCGCCGGCACTCATCTCTCGGCCGATCTCCTCGCGGAGCCTTTTTTGCGGGAGAAGCACACCGGGGGCCGGGAGGTGAAGGGGATCTCTTACTCAGACCTTACGATCACCCGTGAACACGATTTTTATATGCTTGAGGTCATCTTTGATGTGTGAAGTGCCATGCTTCCGGGAATAAAGCGCATTGCTCCCTTTGAATGGGAGGTGCCGATTGGGTATGCAGAGGGCATGCGTGTGCCGGGAAGATTTTTCCTGTCGGATGAGCTTGCAAAAACCCTTGAGGAAGGCGCCATACAGCAGCTTGCAAACGTTGCCACGATGCCGGGCATCGTAAAAAATTCCCTTGCCATGCCTGATATCCACTGGGGGTATGGATTTCCTATTGGGGGGGTTGCCGCATTTTCCATCGAAGAGGGCGTCATTTCCCCGGGCGGAGTAGGATTTGATATCAACTGCGGCGTCCGGATCCTCACCACTCCCCTGACAGAACAGGATCTCACCAAAAAACGTGACTTGATCGAACGTCTCTTCCACGCGGTGCCGACCGGTGTCGGTGCAAAGAGCACGCTCCGTCTCTCTCCAGGAGAGCTTGACGATATGCTCACGGAAGGAGCCAGGTGGGCTGTCCGTCAGGGTTTTGGCATGGAGAGCGACCTGGCCCACTGTGAGGAGCAGGGAGCCATGGCAGGAGCCGATCCTGCGGCAGTCTCCGTCAAAGCCCGCCAGCGTGGAATGCCCCAGAACGGGACGCTTGGCGCAGGGAATCATTTCCTCGAGATCCAGGTGGTCAGGGAGATTTTCCAGGAGGATGTTGCAAAGGCATTCGGCATCATGTCCGGCCAGATATGCGTGATGGTCCATTGTGGTTCACGGGGTCTTGGGCACCAGGTCTGCACCGAACATCTGAAAATTCTTGAGGGCGCGACAAAAAAATACGGGATATCCCTCCCGGACCGTCAACTTGCCTGTGCGCCGATCTCCTCACCCGAAGGAAGAGCGTATTTCGGTGCGATGGCTGCCGCATCGAACTATGCATGGGCGAACCGGCAGGTGATTATGCACAAAGTCCGGCAGGTATTCGCGGAGATGTATCATATCCCGTACGAAGAGATGCCCCTCCTGTACGATGTCGCCCATAACGTGGCCAAGAGGGAAGAGCATACCGTTGACGGCCGGCGGATGCAGTTGTGCGTGCACAGGAAAGGTGCTACCCGTGCATTCGGGCCGGGTGCCCCTGACCTTCCAGCTGAGTACGCTCCTTTTGGGCAGCCGGTTATTATTCCTGGAAGTATGGGGACCTCCTCGTTTCTCCTGCATGGGACACAGAGTGCCATGGAGCGGACATTCGGGTCTGCCTGCCATGGCTCAGGCAGGGTCATGAGCCGCACAAAGGCCAAGAAAGCGCTCTCCGGACGGGAAGTGAAAGATGCCCTCGCTGCCCAGGGAATCATCGTCCGTGCACCGCATGAGGGTGCGATTGCGGATGAAGCTCCCGATGTTTACAAGCCGAGCGCCGAGGTGGTCAGGGTGGTTGATGCCGCCGGGATATCGAAACTGGTCGCGAGGTTTGTTCCCCTGGGAGTGATCAAAGGGTGATCTGCCGGTCGGGCCTTGTCTGGGACACGAAGTTGCTCTTCTCCCGTTATATTGAAGAGTGCGGGGTCCCGTGCGAGCATCTCACCCCCCATATGATCGCGGCACCGTTCTACAGGGGACGATATGTCGCCTTGATCATTCCGACCGGGTTTGCCAATCCGGCATATTCGTGCCTCCTCCCTGCGCTGAAAGCCTCGTCCTCCCGTATCCGTCGCTTCATCTCAGAAGGTGGCCACCTGCTCGTCTTTGGCGCGGCATCGGAACGGGAGGATGCCTACGACTGGCTCCCGATGCGGGTCAGGTATCACCATGCGTATGGTGACCGGCACCTTGATGTTGATCCATGCAACCCCTGCGCCCTCCTCCTGGAAGGCTATGATACCCGCACTGTCGAATGTGACGGGCATTTTACCGATTACGAAGGGTCTGTCGTCGCGTCATCGTGCGGGGATCCGGTCATGATAGCACAGCGAATCGGGAAGGGGGAGGTCGTGGTCACCACAGTGCACGAATACCCTTCAAAGGCTTTTCTGAAACAATTCTGTTCAGCACCGGAGGAAACATTATTTTGACAGGAAGCGTGGATTGTATGAGAGAGTGCCGATGAACCGTTATGTCATTTCTTCCGGATCGACCGCAGATGACCTTCTCCCTGTGGGTATGGCCCTGCACGAGATGCTCAACCGCCTCCCCATCACCGCACGATCAAAGGAGCAGCCCGGAATCCGTATCGAATCGGGCGTAGTCGTGGACAATGCCTACAGCGGACCGGTGCTTGAACAGGTCCTGCAGGAGAACAGGCTTATGAAAGTGACCCCGAAGACAGGTGCCTACAAGGGAGTCCCTGTCGTGGTAAGCCCAATCCGCGATGAAAAGGGGGATGCGGTCGTCGCGATCGGGGTCGTGGATATCACCGGTATCTTTGACCTGGCGACCCTCATGGAGCACCAGTCCATGATCCTCGAGCAAGTGTGCGGGAAGGACCCGTGTCCTCTCCCTGGTGAACAGATCTCTGCGAAAAGGTAATTTTGATGTACGACGCGGCGTTTAAGGTCCTCGAGGTGCTTGAGGGGGGAGAAGGTCCGGTTTCCGGAGCATATATCAGCAGCAGACTCGGGATATCGCGTTCAGCGGTCTGGAAGCATGTAAAAGAACTGATCAGCATGGGCTATGAGATATCCGCCTCCCAGAAGGAGGGATACCGCCTCACCAAGAAGAGCAACAGGCTCCTCCCGTACGAGGTCCATAAAAAACTCCGGACCAGTTTCATCGGCAAGAAAATACGGTATTTCGAGAACACGCCCTCCACGATCTGGGTCGGCAGGCAGATCGCAAGCGAGGGTGATGTTGCCCTCCTCCACGGGATGGTTATCATCGCCGAGGAGCAGACCGGCGGGATAGGCAGGCTCGGTCGTTCCTGGGTCTCACCGATAGGGGGCGTCTGGATCACAATCGTGCTCAAACCCCGCATCCCTATCGATCGTGTCTTCATGGTGACGATGGCCGCGTCGGTTGCTGTCGCCCGTGCGATCAGGAAGGAGTTTGATCTCGGGGCTCTCATCAAGTGGCCGAATGACATTTACATCGGGGACAAAAAAGTTGCCGGTCTCCTCCTTGAGCTTTTTGCGGACGCGGATGATATCCACTACTGCCTGCTCGGGATAGGAGTCGATGTCAACATCTCCCCTCATGATCTCGAGGGGGTGAAGAGCGCGGTAACCTCAATCTCAGCCGAGATGGGTCATGATGTGGACCGGGCCTCGTTCCTTGCACGCCTGCTCCGTGAATTCGAGAGCAGGTACCTCCTCATCGAGGAAGGGGAGTATGAGGCAGTGATCAGGGAGTGGAAGTCCCTCTCCTGTACTCTTGAACACCGTGTCAAGATCAATACCATGAAAGCGACTTTTGAAGGAGAGGCAATCGATATCGATGAGTACGGGGCCCTCCTCATCAGGAAGGATAACGGGAAGATCGAGAGGGTTATCGGCGGGGACTGCATCCAGCGGTAATATCTTTATCGTCAACCTAAACTTATTATTAAGTTGACGATGTTCAGAGCCCCGGGCCGCCCGCTCCTGCTTACCGAGACCGCTGCATTCACCGGGCTTATTGCACTCGGGTCATGGATATCAATCCCGTTCATTCCTGTACCGTTCACCCTGCAGACCCTGTTTGTGCTCCTTTCCGGCGCCGTGATGAGGCGCTACGCGGTTTTCCCGACTGCATTATACGTGATGATGGGTATCCTTGGCATCCCCGTTTTTCATGGCGGGAGCGCGGGCCTTGGGATCCTGCTTGGACCGACCGGAGGGTATATCCTTGGCTTCATCCCTGGCGCATTGGTCACAGGACTTTTTTTTGAGCGCCGGGAAGCATGGCGCGAGGGTGCTTGGACTGGTGCTGGGCGATGGGGTCATCCTTCTCTGCGGGATGTGGTGGCTCACCACCTCGACCGGGATCTCCCCTGCCGCTGCCTTTCTGTTAGGGGTAATTCCCTTCATTCCTGGGGATCTCGTGAAGGGATATGCGGTCTGGCTGATTGCGGAGCGTCTGGAAAGGGTGAGCGATACGGGTGAGCAGGAGGAATCAGGGGCATGATTGTGGTCAGGGATCTTGTCTTCCGCACCCTCTGTATTCCGGAACTTATCATCCCCACGGGTCATACCGCGCTGATTGGACCAAACGGCAGCGGAAAAACAACCCTCCTCCAGGGTACTCGCCGGTGTCCTGAAACCGGAAAAGGGTGCCCTACAGATCAACGGCAAGAGTCCAGGGGGATGCCGTATCGGTTTTGTAAACGAGTATCCCGACCGGAACATCCTCTTTTCGCGGGTATCCGATGAGATAGCATCACCGTTGCGGTTCTCCCGCCTCCCCTGCAGTGAGATCTCGCGAAATGTGGAACTGGCTCTGGAGCGTGCGGGGATAGTGCACCTCATGCACCGGCCAATCCATACGCTCTCGGGTGGCGAGAAGACCCTGGTCGCCCTTCTTGCGGCGACCATCCATTCGCCCGAAGTGCTCATCCTGGACGAATTCGACTCCCACCTTGATGAGCGGGCTGTTGATGCAGCAGAGCAGGTGATACGTGTTTCAGGAGCAGCGTCAGTGCTGCGATGTACCCAGGACATGGAGGCTGCGCTCCGCTCAAAAACAGTGGTTGCTCTATTCAACGGGCGGGTTCGTGCATCCGGCAATCCCGTTGACGTTTTCTCTGCTCTTTCCGGAACCTGTTATGTCCCGTTCGGATGGAGGGTCCGTTGATGAAACTGATCCTTGACAGGGTTACCGTGGCATGGGGTGACTGGCGCTGCTCTGCGGACGGTACCCTGCTTCCAGGGATCCACCTGATAACCGGGCGGGTTGGATCGGGAAAAACGACCCTGGCAAGGATCATTTCCGGGGTGCTGAACCCTTCATCCGGAGAGATCATCCGCGAAGGAATATCGTCATGCATGTTCTGCCAGCAGTATCCTGAATATCATGTCATTGGATCGACCCTTGCAAAAGAGGCTGAATCGTATGGAATTCCCGCCAAAAAAGCCCTGGATATCGCCGGACTCTCGGGCAGGGATGAGGAGGACCCGTTCAGACTTTCCCGTGGAGAGCTCCGGAGGTTCCAGATCGCCTGCCTCTCCCTGCGGGACTGGGACTTGCTCGTGTTCGATGAGCCGTTCAGCGCCCTTGACTGCCAGGAGAAACAAAAAGAGAGCCGGAGACTCTCCGCCCTCTCTTCAAAGATAGTGATAGTCTTCACCCACGGGCAGCGGTACCTCCCAAGGACAGATTACCTCTGGGAGATGCTTGACGGAGTCCTGAAGTACCTTGGACCAATCCCGGAAGCGCTCCCCTCCTGGGAGACCGCTCCTTTTCATATCCGGATGCTCCTTGAGAGAGGCATCATCCCGGCAAACCTTACCGAAGAAGACCTGGAGGATGGCCTGTGCAGGATGCAAGGCTGAGGCTTTTCTCTGTGCTCCTCCTCTCTGTTGCCTCCTTTCTCAGCGTGGCGGGGGCCATCCTCACCCTGGCATGGCTTCTTCTGTACCCGGCATACCTGAAGGCGGCGCTGCGGTCGAAGGCGTATTATCTCCTCCTCCCCTTCACCGGGATCGTCGCCCTTTTCATGCAGGTTTCAGGAGGGGACGGAGTATCGTACTTCATACGGATGGGGGTGCTTCTCCTGCTCGGATTTACGATCTTCAGGGGCTGGGCTCCGGGAGAGTTCCTTGACCTGTCGGTCTGGCTGTTTGGCACAAAGACCGGGTTTGACCTCGGCCTTGCTATCGAGATGACCATTCAGGGAATCGATGAAGCCTCGCGTGACTGGTCCCGGATCCTCACTGCCATGAAACTGAAGGGAATGCATCCCGGTATACGGAACATTACCTCTATCGGTTTTCTCCTGATCCATCTGCGCCTGTTGCGGGCACGCGACCAGGCAGTGCTGCTCACTACCCGGGGCTATCAGTCCGGGGGGAGCTGCTGCCCGGAATTCCATACTTCAAATCGCGATATAATCGCTTCATTTTGTGCAATTCTTATTTTATTCAGTGTTTTTATCCCTTTTCGTGATATTTTTATACTTATAATGTAAAAGATATAAAGGTTTGAAAAAATCCCTCCTTTATCACCGAGGTGGAGAACCCTGATGTCCACAAAACTGCTGATCACTGACACCACCCTGCGCGATGCCCACCAGTCCCTGATCGCAACACGCCTGAAGACTGAGGACATGATCCCTCTCGCCCGTGTCATCGATAAGGTTGGATTCTTTTCAGTCGAGGCATGGGGTGGGGCCACCTTCGACTCGAGTATCCGGTTCCTTGCAGAGGATCCGTGGGACAGGGTACGTCTGCTCCACGACGAGCTGAAACACACGCCTATCCAGATGCTGCTGCGGGGCCAGAACCTTGTTGGCTACCGTCATTACCCTGACGATGTGGTAGACCGGTTTGTAGCGCATGCCCATAAGAATGGGGTAGATATATTCCGGGTTTTTGATGCCCTCAATGACATCCGGAACATGAAGGAGTCGATGAAGATGGTCAAGGAGGTGGGGGCACACCTTCAGGGATCAATCTGTTACACCACGAGTCCGGTCAATTCGATTCCGGGATTTATCGAGATGGTCAGAGAGTTATATTCCTTTGACTGCGACTCCATTTGTATCAAGGATATGGCAGGACTGATTATGCCGCATACCGCAAGGGATCTTATTACCGGCATAAAAGACGAGATGGATATTCTTGTCGACCTTCACAGCCATTCCACGAGCGGCATAGCCTCAATGAGTTACCAGGCTGCAATCGAGGCCGGGGTCGATATCGTCGATACTGCAATGTCCCCATTCGCTCTCGGGACCTCGCAACCTCCGACAGAAAGCATTGTGGCCTCGCTGAAAGAGACACCAAGGGATACAGGAATCGACCTTCATGCCCTTATCGAGGTCAGGGATATCTGCAGTAAAATAAGGGACAAATACGGAGGTATATTAGATCCCATCTCTGAGCGGGTGGACAGTAATGTACTCATGTACCAGTTCCCTGGCGGGATGATATCGAATCTTGTCTCACAGCTGAAAGAGCAGGATGCACTCGATAAGCTGGATGAGGTGTTTGCGGAAATACCTCATGTCAGAGCAGATCTCGGGTATCCTCCCCTGGTGACCCCTACCTCGCAGATTGTCGGGACGCAGGCAGTCCTGAATGTCCTGCTCGGGGGTGATAGGTACCGGAATGTAACCAACGAAGTAAAGGACTACGTCCGGGGCCTCTATGGCAAATCTCCAGCTCCTATCAGGTAACGACATTAAGAAACTTATTATCGGCGATGAACCGGTCATCACGGTGCGGCCAGCGGATCTCCTTGAACCCATCTACGATAAGATGAAGGAACAGGCGATTGCGGACGGACTGGTAAAGAAAGGGGAAGAGGATGTCCTCACCTATATCCTCTATCCGGCAATCGCCCCATCGTTCCTTAAAGGAGAGCGGAAGCCTGAGGAACTTCCCGCAAAAAACAGGCAGGTGTCCGCACCGGCTGAGATTCCCCATTCGATGGAAGTGGAGGTTGACGGGGAAATCTACAATGTCCGTATCCTTTCTGTGGCAGGAACGGCAGTATCTGCAACCGCGGCACCGGTCCAGAAGATACCCCGGGGCGATATCCAGGGCGGGATCAAATCGAACATGCAGGGAATGGTGCTTGAAGTTGCGGTGAACCGGGGATCCGATGTGAAGAAAGGGGATCTGCTCGTTGTCCTCGAGGCGATGAAGATGGAGAACCCGATCCACTCCCCAGTCGATGGGAAGGTAGCAGACATTTTTGTGAATGCAGGGGATGTTGTCCAGAGCGGTGACGTGCTCCTGGTGGTGGAATGAAATACTTCGAAAAGGTCCTCATCGCCAACCGGGGCGAGATCGCCATCAGGGTGATGCGGGCCTGCAGGGAGCTGAATGTTGAAGCCGTGGCCATTTATTCAACCGCCGACAAGGACGCGCTGCATGTCAAATACGCCGACGAGGCATTCCTTGTCGGAGAAGCCCCTCCCTCGAAAAGTTACCTGAATATCGAACGAATTGTTGATATCGCGAAAAAATCGGGGAGCGAGGCGATTCACCCCGGATACGGATTCCTGGCCGAGAATTACCATTTCGCAAAGCGCTGCACCGAAGAAGGGATCACGTTCATCGGACCTTCATGGAAGACGATCCGGGCAATGGGATCCAAGATCGAGAGCAAGCAGATGATGCGGGAAGCCGGCGTGCCGGTTATCCCTGGCACCCCTGGTGGGGTGAAGGGATCCGATGAGGCAAAGAGAGTCGCTGAAGAAATCGGTTACCCGGTCATCGTGAAGGCAAGCGCAGGAGGCGGCGGGATCGGGATGCAGATCGTCAACGATGAAGCCGATCTTGAGGATGCCATCAGCGCAGGGATGCGTATGGCCGAATCCGCTTTCGGTGATGCCACGGTTTTTATCGAGAAGTACATGATAAAGCCGAGGCATATCGAGTTCCAGATCCTGGCCGACGAGCACGGGAACGTGATCCACCTCTATGACAGGGAATGCTCTATCCAGCGGCGTCACCAGAAACTTGTCGAGGAGCTCCCTGCCCGATCATGACAAACGAGCTCCGCGACAGGATGTCCAAATCGGCAATCGCGGTGGCGAAAGCGTCCGATTATTGGAATGCAGGAACGGTGGAGTTCCTCTATGCCGATGGGAATTATTACTTCATGGAGATGAACACCCGGCTCCAGGTTGAGCACACGGTGACCGAGCTCATCACCGGCATCGATATCGTCAAAGCCCAGTTTGCGGTTGCCGCCGGAGAGACCCTGCAGTTCGACCAGAAGGATATCAGCATCCGGGGGCATGCAATCGAGTGCCGGATCAATGCGGAAGATCCGCTCAATAACTTTGCCGCTGACCCTGGAAAGATCCAGAGATACCGTTCACCTGGCGGGCCGGGAATCCGGGTTGACTCGGGAATACACATGGGATACACCATCCCTACGAATTACGATTCAATGATCGCCAAGCTGTGTGCATACGGTATGAACCGGGCGGAGGCGATCGCCAGGATGCGGCGGGCCATCTATGAATATGTCATCATCGGGGTCAAGACAACCCTGCCGCTCCATCACGCGATCATACACAACCAGCATTTCATCGACGGCGATACGCATACCCATTTCCTCCAGGAAGAGCATATCATGAAGACCCTCCCCCGTTATGTCCGGGAGGAGGAGCAGCGGATGCATACGCTTGCAGCATCACTCCGCCAGGGAAAGGAGGTTGCGGCAATTACCGGTGCAGTCAATGTATATCTCCAGAGCCGGAAAAAGTGTGAATGACTGCCCCGGGCGCTGTTTTTTGGTAAAACTCCAGTATATTTTCCCGGTATTTCGTATATTCCCGTGGTCTTCCGCTCCGGAATGTATGCCGTCATGAATCCGCGGCATCGTCGGGCAGAACGCACAAGAGAACCTTTAATAGGATTTGTATCGTCTTTATTATGCACTTTTGTGCGCTGCGGTGGCCTAGCTGGTTAGGGCGCCAGACTCATAGGGTTATGTGCAATTCGAGGCGCCGTCATCTGAGACATCTGGAGATCGTGGGTTCGGATCCCACCCGCAGCATTGTAACGTAAGGTTCGAATCCCCAGGTTCTCTTTCCTCTACTCCCCTCTCTGACCACTCTATTTGAGAATGCATACATTCCTGGTAGAGACAGTATGCCGGATATTTTCTGTTGAGGCTAATACTGTAATATTTATTAACTCTATTGCATATCCTATGTACCCTCAAAAAGGAGGACTGATGATTTATGAAAATACATGTTTTAGGTATCGGAATGATTGTACTGGTCGTTGCGCTGCTCTCTGCGCCGGGTGCACCCAGCCGGCAACTCCCCCGGCCACTACAACCCCAACCCCAACGTCAACACCTGTTCCCGTGCAAAAGGATATTGTGCAAACTGCAGTTGCTGATGGCAGGTTTACTACGCTTGTTGCGGCTGTACAGGCCGCAGATCTTGCCACAACCCTCAGCGGTCCCGGTCCGTTTACGGTCTTTGCGCCTACGGATGATGCCTTCAAGAAACTACCTCCAGGTACTGTCGAGACGCTTCTGAAAGATCCAAAAGGCCAGCTCAGCCAGATCCTGCTCTACCATGTTGTGCCAGGAAAAATGATGGCCGCGGATGTCGTGAATCAGACATCACTCACGACCGTTCAGGGAAAACCCTTAAACGTAACAGTGCAGAACAAGACCGTGATGGTTGACGGTGCAACTGTGGTCATCACTGACATCGAAACGAAAAACGGGGTTATCCACGTTATCGACTCCGTGATGATTCCACCTGCTTGATGAAACATTCCTTTTTTTCTGCTCTTATTGGATCTTTTTTTAGCACCACCTCTCATATCTCATTATCGTTCCCGGATTTTTCGTGAGCAATTGGTGTTTTCCTGTACTCACCTGCAATTCACTTGAACGTGCGTCTACCGGAAACAACGATTCCCTGAAACTCACGACAGAAGGGGCATCCGAGCCACAGCGGAGCGAACGGTGCCAGTCACCAGAATAGCATCGGTTGATATGGGTGTGCACCCGGTGTCCCCAGGAACCAGGTTACAGCATCATTTCGTCAAGCAGGGCTTTGCCAGAGACAGAGGCGATATCCTTGTCATCAGAAACCGCTGACCCTTCATACGTTTTCACTCCGGCCTTTGGCAGGAAACCCCCATTTATTATCTGAACCGTCCCATGAGGCAGCATGCGCACAATACTTTTGGTGATCGGTGCCGTTGCGGTGATCCTGCTGCTGGCCCTGCTGCTCAGCCAGTCTTCTGCTGACACTATCCCCTACGCAGTCACGGGAACGACCGGAGAGATCGAGTTCCGGCGCTACCCTGAGATGGTGCTTGCCACGGTCGATACTGCTGAGGAGAATGCAGGGTTTGACCTGCTCTTTGCCTACATATCCGGCAGCAATAAACCCCGGGAAAAAATCCCGATGACCGCTCCGGTCATAACCTCCCAGAAAATTCCCATGACCGCACCGGTGGTTTCGGATGCGGGATCGATATCGTTTGTGATGCCTGCAGGAATGAAACGGGAGGAGACCCCTGACCCGCTGGACAGCCGGGTACGAATCGTGACCATACCGGAACGGGAGATTGCCGTTATCCGGTTTTCGGGATATGCACCACCTGCAGATGTCGATGCAGCAACGTCACGGTTACAGGCAGGACTAAAGAATGAAGGGATTGTTACCACAGGCCAGCCGTTCATGATGCGGTATGATTCGCCGTGGACACCCGGTTTCCTGCGACGAAACGAAGTGGGGGTAGTGGTTCAACGATAAGAGAGGGGCAGGCCACAAAATCTCCTGGTTTTTTAACCTTGAGATAGTCGGTCACATTGTTTGCAACTGATTTTTGAACAAATGTAACATCATCCTCTATCACATTTTCTAGTATTTGAAAACGGGCTCATGATTATCTGCAAATGCACCGGGTTTCGTTGACCATTGGAAGTTTCGGTCTGGAACCTTCGGAAGCGAATCTGCGTACATGGAAGTATGGTGATTTTGTCCATGACTGCAGAACTATCCGAAAAATTGTCGATTATAAAAATTCCTAATCCACCGGTATCTGCCGGTATCGGGCTTCGGTTATCATCGTAACAATCCTGTTCAGGTATGCATAGTCTTCACGCTGGCTCCCGTGGACTACCATTGACCCCTTTACCCTGATCTCTTTTTTGCGGAGGGACTCACGGAGGATATCCGGCGCCACCCCTGCTGCAAGACAGCAGGTCACGAACACAACGCCATCCTTGCCGGCGCAGCCCTTCAGGTTGGCGATCGCCCCATTGATGACAGGGGTGGGATGTCCGGACCAGACGGGGGACCCTAGTACGATACAATCGTAACCGGAGACATCAATCGAAGCCGGATCAACCGGATCCTCGGTTCCTGAAAGGGCACGCCTCACCCCCACAATCATCCGGGAGAGATGGTTGTAAGGGAACCGCGAATAGACCTGCATAAGATCGGCGCCGGTCTGCCGGGCGATATACTCGGCCACCTCCCTGGTATGGCCGGTATCACTGTGATAAATGACCACCGTTCGCATGAGTGCTCATTTAAGAATCTCCTGGTCATAAACCTTCTCATGATTCTCCTGTCTTACGGAGGAATAATCCGACAAGGATGGCATACATCAGCCCGAGGACTGCAGGGACGAGAAGCTGATCCCTGAACAGGTATCCGCTCCAGAGCGCCATAATGAGAAGAAGACTTGCCGCCATCATGGGAGGAGGGCAGGAGAGGGTTTTTCCGGGTTTCGAGGTGAGGCATGAAGAACAACCATGAGTAAATCAATCCGGTCAGAGCCCATCCGATGAAATTTGAGAGTGGTATCCCATAATAAAGTCCGGGATTCTCCCATGTCCAGAAACCGGCATGCACTGCAGCCGGGTCGATTACCAGGTCTGCAAGCAGGACAAATCCTGTGGAAAGAAGCACTGCGCGGGGGAGCGTGATCCCTGATCCCTGGCAGGTAAGGCTGACCCCTCCGAGAAGTACTGGAAGATAGGCAAATGCCACCGCCACGGGGACAAGCCCGAAGAGAACCGGCCCGATAGCGGTCGAGGTACCAGAAAGGGCCATACGGATAGCCTGTCGCCACTGCAACTGCCTCGATGAGAAGGGGGAGAAGGGAGAAGAGAGCCAGGATGAAGAGACCCTTCCGGATTCCAAGCCACTGGATGACGCACGGCGAATGAAGGGAGCGCAAGGAGGAGGATGAAGAGCCCTGATACGGTACAGTAACGAGGATCAGGGTTTACAAAGAGAAACCCCATGATGAACATAATCCCGGCAAGGACGATCAGGATGTCCACCATCCTCCCTGACTGCATATCCGAGAAGTGTCCCCGGAGAAGCATAAGGGTAATTCCAGACAGGTTATCCGAATCCGGGGGGAGGGAAAGGGGTCAGTTTCGTCAGGGTCACGGCAGTAAAGAGCAGGCCGCCAAGGAACGTGTTGACATATGGCAAGTACCAATAGAGAGTCTCGATCTGGATCGAATCCCTGAGCAACAGGAGTGCCGGGAAGAGCGGATACACAAGGACAAGCAGACTCAGCGGATGGTATCCGGAGAGCAGGATGACAAGAGCGGCAAAACAGCTCCAGAAGACGAGGCAGACCAGGAGCGAGACCTTTTTGCCGAAAACGACGGCACTGGTCCGGATCCCTGCATGCCGATCATACTCGATATCAGGAATAGCTGAAAAGAGGTGCATCGCCGCGATGTGGAAAAAGCCGGCAACCACATACAATGCCGGGGGGTAGTGGCCTGCAGCCAGGTAATATCCAAAGATCCCCGGCATAATGTAGAGCATGTTCGACGCAAAATCGAGGATGGGGACTTCCTTGAACCTGAGAGGTTTTGCACTGTAAAAGTATGCAAGGAAAAGAAAGATGAGGAAAATCAGTCGCCCGGGGCTGTCCTGGATGAAGAGAAGGGCAAGCGAGAATGCACCACAGACGAGGAGGATTCGGACCAGCAGCTGCCGTTCATGGGGGGCAAGCTTGTGCTCCCTCTCCGACTTCTTGGGATTATCGCGGTCTGTCTCCTCGTCCCAGAAATCGTTCACCCCGTAAATGAGGATATTTGCCGGGAAGAAGAAGAAGAACAGGTAGAGATAATACACCGGTTCGAAGAAGGCGAGCCAGTTCTCCATTCCAAGGGCAAAGCCCACGACATAGGTCCCACCGGTATAAATCCAGAAACGGAACCGGGAGATGGAAAATGCAAACGAGAGGGGAGAAAGATACCGGTTCCCGGGATTACACTCCATAGGTGTAGTGCCGGAATGACGGGTTGTTCCGGGTGACCGGTATCCGGATGGCGTTTGTACCGAGTGCCGAGATGATCCTCGGGATGGATGGTTTCACCTTCCTTTCATAGATAACAAAAGGATTATTGGCGATCTGGCCGGCGGTCCATTGGTACATATCGGATGCCGTCCTGATCGGGATGAGATACCGGTAGGGAATCGCTGAATAGCCCCGCTCTCCCGCGGCCTGCCATTCCCGATACCGTTCGATCTCAAACCTGATGAGTCCGATAAACTGATCGGGATGCCGGGATGCCGATTCATGGGTGAGGGAGGGGAGACCGAACTGGAGGAGATCCTCTTGTGGCATGTAGGTCCTTCCAAACGACAGGTCCTCGGCAATATCCCGGATAAAATTGACAAACTGCATAGCCCGGCCAAGAAGCCTGGCCTGGGGAAATGTCTGATCCGGGAGATCAAGGATCCGCGCCATGAAGAGGCCGATGACCTCTGCAGATCCATAGAGGTACTTGTCAAGTTCGGCAATTGTCTCGTATTCGCTGACATACAAGTCGCTCTCCATTGAGGAGAGGAATGCTGCAGTCCACTTATCGGAAAACTTTTTCCGGACCTGAGAGTTCAGAAAATGCGTCGATCACGGGATCCCCGGTTGTATCACCCGACAGACTCTGCTCCCAACGGGTGCAGAAGTCATAAAATTCGTCCTTCTTCTGCGGGACACTATCGACAAGATCATCGGCAGTCCGGACAAAGGCGTAGAGGGCAAACACGTCCTTCCGGATATCCTGAGGAAAGAACAGGCTTGAGTGGAAGTACGTCCTGCTCCCGTTCCTGAATATGGTGTAATGGACATTGTCTGTCATAAACCACTGGAAAATAGTATTCAATGATGGTATTTATTACTGATTTCCTTGGCAACGATAGTTGAGGAGATCAGGGTCATCGGCACGCCAATCCCCGGATGCGTGTAATGACCGCTGTAATAGAGGTTCCGCACCTTCTTGCTCTGATGTGCCGGGCGCCAGAGGGCAGTCTGGAAAAGCGTGTGCGAGAGTCCCAGCGCAGTACCTTTGTATGCATTGTACCGCTCATTGAAATCATTCAGGGCAAAGATCCGTTTCACCTGGATGTGGTCCCGGATATTCTCCCCCGTTGTCGCTTCAAGGTGATCCATGATCTTCTCATAGAACCGCTCCCGGATCTCAGGAGAGTCTTCGATACCCGGCGCGAGGGCGATGAGGATGAAGAGTGTGTCGCACCCCGGCGGGGCAGCGGTCGGGTCGGTCCTTGAGGGGACATTCACATAATAGGAGGGGTTCTTCGGCCAGCCTGCCTTTTTCGGGTCAAAGATCTCGTCAAAGTTCTGCTCCCAATTTTTATCGAGGAACAGGGTATGGTGGGCGATGGAATCGACGACGCGATCAACACCAAGATACATGACAATCGCTGAAGGGGCAAGAACCCGGCTGTCCCAATATGCCGCATCATAGGTCTGGTATGCATCGGGTCGATTAGTTCCATCTCGGTATATGGGATAATCGGCGTTCACAAGGACAAGATCGGCAGGATAGGTCCCCTTCGTGGTGGTCACGCTCGCTGCGACCCGGTTCTCGATATTGATTTTTGTCACCGGTTCATTGAAACGGAATTCGACGCCATATGACTCTGCAAGCTCCCTGATTCCTGCGACCACTCTCCGCATCCCCCCAACGGGATAGTAGACCCCGAGGGTGAGATCGATATGGGACATGATATGGTAAAAGGAAGGGGTGTTTTTGGGGGATCCCCCCAGGAACCCGATCGAGTACTCGACGATCTTCTTTGCCTCGTCGCTCTTGAAATATTTCGAGACGAATGCATCGAGGTTCTCGAAGACATGGAGCTTTCGTCCTTCCAGTATGAGGCGTCCCGACATGAAGTCAAGGATCGACCGGTAATCACGGTAGAGCATCTCGTTGATCGAGAGATCATACTTCTCCCGGGCAGATTCAAGATAGTTCTTGAGATTCTCTGCACCACCCGGTTCAAGACTATCAAAGAGAGCCAGGTTCTTCTCCAGATCCGGGGAGATATCAGCGACCTTCCCGGTCCCGAAATGGATGCGGTACGAAGGGTCGAGTTTTTTCAGCTCGAAAAAGTCTGATGGCTTCTTTGAAAACTCGGCAAAAAACCGCTCATACACTCCGGCATCAGGTACCAGGACGGCCCCATATCGAAATGATAGCCCTTCTCAGAGTAGACGCTGGCCCTTCCGCCAGGCCCTTCGTTCTTCTCGAATACCGTGACAGAAAAACCGTCCTTTGCCAAAAGTGCAGCCGCTGAGAGCCCGCCAAATCCTGAGCCTACAATAATTGCCTTCTTCATCCTCACCATCCCTGTGACGATCAGGTATCTTGGTAAAGAAGGTAATAGAAGTTTCCAAAGCGCTACCGCTCCGGATGCTTCCGGACGACGACCCAGTAAATCGCATAGATCGCGAGGATGACGGCAAAGAGGTAGCCCAGCAGGGTTGCCCACATGATATCGCTGCAGACTGCCGTACTCACTGAAGGATGGGTGGCTACCACGACCAGGGACGCCCCTATTACAAGAGATGAGGCGACCAGCCCGAGCAGAACGATCTTTGATGCATACTTGATCGAATGGGAAAGCTCCGGGATGTCCATGTCGATGATCTCAAGACGGAGTTTTCCATCAGAAATCCGCTTGAAGGTCCGGTTGATGGACTTCGGGAGTTCCAGGACACTCTCTACAGAGGAGAAGATCGTCCCCGCGGTCTGGCGGATCTTATCCTCCGAGATGTAATGGTGGCGCATAATATCCTCGAGGTACGGTCGCACACGGCGGGGGAAATTAAAAGAGGGATCGATCTTCGTGTTGATCGAGATCATCATCATGATCACCTTGATCATCAGCATCAGGGAAAGAGGGACCTGGAGGTGATACTTCCGGAGGATATCCGGAATCCTGATCATCATCCCCTGGAACTCCACCTGCTGGACCTCGTATTCCTGGTAGTCCCGCAATACATAGTAGGTGTCATCCTTGAGCCCATCGATATCCTCATCCCGGATACGGATCCCGAGGTCCTGGTAGGACTCGATGATCATATCGACATCGTTCTCGACCATCCCGTAGAGGAGCCTGATGAAGACCTCCCTCTTTTCAGGCCGTAAGACCCCGACAATCCCGAAGTCGAGGAACACGACATTCCCTGCCTTCGTGACGAGTATGTTTCCCGGATGGGGGTCGCCATGGAAGAACCCGTCCTGGAAGATCTGCTTCAGGTATGCGGAGAGGAGGAGCTCAGCAATTTCTTTGGGATCCTGACCAAGGGCTCTGATCCCCTCACTATCATTGATCCGGACCCCCTCGATATACTCCATGACCAGCAGTCTTCTGCCCGAATGCTCCCGGTAAATCCTGGGAATTTTGATGCCGGGAACATGGTTCATATTGGCAGCGAGGATGTCGGCATTCTTCCCATCCCTGATGAAATCCAGTTCCTTTGTGATCTGGACCGAAAACTCCCGGATCATGCCCTGCGGGTTGTAGACCCACGTGTGCGGGTAGCGCCGCTCGATATGGCGGGCGAGGGACTCAAGGATCGCGATATCAGTCTCGATAAGTTCCTCGATTCCTGGTCTCTGCACCTTGAGCACCACCTGGCTTCCATCGAGGAGAACTGCACGGTGGACCTGGGCAAGCGATGCAGCCGCAAGGGGGGTCTCATCGATTGAGGAAAATACGGTTCCGATTGCACCGACCTGTTCCTCGATGACTGGCCGGATCTGGTCGAAGGGCAGGGGGGTGACTTCATCCGTCAGCTTGTCAAGTTCCTCGATAAGCCCGGGAGGGAGGAGCTCCGTCCGGGTGCTCATGATCTGGCCGAGCTTGATATACGTCGGGCCGAGTTCCTCGATCATCATCCGGATCCGGACATATGGAGCCAGTTCCTCCTCTGCCTTTTTCTGCCAGATCCTCGGGAGCCTGGGAAGCCCCGGGATAAATCCCTCAAGGACCATGCCAAAGCCGTATTTGATGAAAATATCCGCAATCTGGGAGTACCGGGTAAACCGGTGCAGCGTTACCACCTCACAATTGAGCAATCTTTCTCTGAATGATTAAATATTCTCGGTTTTTAAGGGCGGTCCTGCCCACCCCTCTTCTTCCAGACGAGCCCTTTGTAGACCTTGACTCGCAGAACTGACAGGATAATCTTCTCCCTCTTTCAGAGGTTGAACCGGAACCTCCGCCAGACCATCGTTATGGTTTTCCCACGAAGAATGGCGCATTCGGTATTTCGATCAGATCCTCTTCATGAAAGACGGCCCTATCGGAATGGAAGGGAGAGGTGGTGTGGGCGGGGAACGGGCGGAGCGCTCTCCCTGAGCGGCAGGGGGGTGAGTCTCGCGTTCAAGGCGGGAGAGGCAGTAATCGGTGATCAGGGTTATCGCAATAGCAGGAAGGATTCCAAGGAGAATTTCAGGGACATAGAACCTTGCCAGGCCTCTCAGGACAATCGCCCCCAGACCTCCGCTCCCGATGAATACCGTGATAATGGCCACCCCGTTGGCGATGATGGAGGAGAATTTCACTCCCGAGAAGATGGCATGCAGCGAAAGGGGGATCCTCACCTTCGTTACGGTCTCGGTCCATGTCAGTCCGATGCCTGCTGCAGCATCGGCAATATCAGGATCGACCGATGAGATCCCTGCATACGTGTTCCTGACAATGGGCAGGAGGGTGCTGATAAAAATCACCAGCACAGAGGGAACAAATCCGATTCCCACCAGCGGCACCATGAATGCGACAAGGGCGAATATCGGGATCGCCTGCCCGATCGCGGTGATAGTTGAGACGATTGCCCCAGCCGGCCGGGAGCGGAGTGAGAGCACCGCGAGCGGTATGCCGGTGGCAACCGCCAGTGCGAGCCCGCTGAAGGCAAGGGCGACATGGACAAGTATCGCATGAGTGAGAGCGGTCATGACACCCCTCCATACCGTGCAGACACGAACCTGCTGACGCCCCATGCAATCCCGTCCATGCTCACGGCAAGAAAGGTCACCCAGCACCCGGTCACCAGGATCAAGAGATCATTTCCCGTGGTGATCCCGGTCTGGAGCGGGGCCCCGAGCCCTCCCGCACCGATGATGCCGCCAAGCGTCACCACTCCCATGCAGAATATCACGGCGATCCGGACCCCTGCGAAGATAAGGGGTAAGGCAAGCGGGAACCGTATGCGATACATGGTCTCCCGTTCTGTCAGGCCCACCGCTTGTGCAGTCTCGATGTAGTGGGGACTTGCTCCCAGCAGGCCGGCAGTCGTATTCCGGGCGACCGGCAGGAGCGAATACAGCACCGCAGCGCTCACGGTCGGCGGAACCCCGATCCCGACAACCGGGATGAGGAGGATGAGGAGGGCGATATCGGGGATCATCTCGATTATGGTCAGCACGGTTATGCCGGCAACGCGGGCATTCGTCGAAGAAAAGAACACTATCCCGAGCAGGATACCTGCAGTGACCGTGATGAGGAAGGATGCCGCAAACATCTCCAGGTGCTGCACGGTCCGGAGGCCGAGGTCGTAGGCCTGCCAGACCCCTCCAACCAGTGCCAGCGTATCCATGAATCCCCTCCGGTCACAACAGTTGTCTCACGATCTCATCCATGATCACAAGTCCGATGGCCCTGCCCCGCTCAAAGACGAGAGCGATTGAGGCCCCCTGCCCTTTCATGGCCGACAATACGTCCGAAGCAGTGGCGGACGAATCAAAGACGGGAAGTTTTCGCAGAAGTTCTCCAAGCGGGGTATCAGGTCCCTCCGCTGCCAGGAGGTCCTGGGGAAAGATTATGCCTTCCGGTACCCCTCCCGGCCCTGCCAGGAGATATTCCGCACGTGATGCAATCATCGCGTTCCGGGCATCCCCGGCACTGGAGCCTACCTCAATGACACGGGAAGGATCGACCGGGACCATCAGCGGCCTGATAGAGAGAAGGTCCAGGTATCGCATTTTCTGCTCAACCCCGATTAACGAGGCAACTTCTGGCGAGCCCGGGTCCATGATGAGGTCTTCCGGGGTCCCTACCCGGATAAGCCGTCCCCCTGCGACCACCCCTACCCGGTCCCCCAGGCGGAAGGCTTCTCCGACGTCATGGGTGACGAGCAGGATGGTCTTGTTCACGTGCGCCTTTATGCCAAGGAACTCTTCCTGGAAGCTGCTGGCGGAGCACGGGGTCGAGTGCGCCGAACGGCTCATCCATGAGGAGCAGCGGGGGGTCCATGGCCAGTGAACGGGCGAGGCCCACCCGCTGCTGCTGGCCTCCGGAGAGTTCCCGCGGGTAGCGATCCATGAACATATCGGGAGGAAGTTTCACAAGGGAAAGAAGCTGCCTGATTCGCTCCTGCAGAGCCTTGTCTGGCATTCCTGCCAAGGGCCGGGACGAGCCCGATGTTGCCCGACACCGTCATGTGCGGAAAGAGGCCGATATGCTGGATCATATACCCTGTCGCCCGCCGCAGTTCGATAGGATCGAGGCTCTGGATGTCGGCATCATTGATCAGGATTCTCCCCTCGTCAGGCTCCACCATGCGGTTCACCATCCGGAGCATGGTGGTCTTGCCGCTTCCGGAAGGACCGATCAGCACGAAGAGTTCACTGGGACGGATCTCCAGGTCGAGGTTGTCTACTGCAGTGATCGAACCATACCGTTTTGTGACCCGATCGAACCTGATGCTCGCAGAGCCTTCTCTCCAGAGGGAAGGGGGCGGGATGGTATCCCCCCTAGGCTGCAATCAGTCCCCGGGAGACCAGGTACTCGCGTGCTATTGTTTCCGGGTCTTCCTTGTCTATATCGAACCGGCTGTTCAGCTGGCGCATCGTGGCCGAGTCGATCCCATCGATAAGGGGGGAAAGGGCAGCACGGATCTTCTGGTCCTCTGCCCGCTCCCCGTTGACCAGCAGGATTGCATGGTAGGGCGGCATGGCATACTGGTCGTCCTCGAGCGCGGTAAGGTTGAAGAGCGTGATACGTGAATCGGTCGTATAGGCCACGATTGCATCGACATTCCCTGACTGGAGCGCCACAAAGGTGAGGGACGGATCCATCGGCCTGACCTCGCCAAAGGAGAAATTGTAGACCTTCTCCACGTGGGGAAGACCGTCCTCTTCCGCGGCATGGAAGACCAGGTCACTGCCAAAGACCATATCGTTGGCATACGGGGCAAGATCGCTTATCGTGCTGACGTTCCGTTCGGCAGCCCACGCAGAGGGGACTACGATCATGTTGTCGTTCCGGAATCCCAACTGGCCGGCAAGAAGGATGCCATCTCTGGCCAAGCCTTTTTCCACGATGGAATACAGCTCTCCAGGGGCCCACCGGTCGACTGGCTGGCGATCGGGAAGCTGGTAGTAGACAGAACTGGTATAATCGACATACATGTCGACCTGGCCGGATTTCACCGCCTCGTAGAGTGCGGCATTGTTCATCCCGGACTGGATTTCCGTGGAATATCCCTCTTTTTCGAGAAGCAGGGCCATCATCTCTCCGATGATGTACTGCTCGTTGAACGGCATCACGCCAATCACGACAGTCTTTGAACCCGATGGATTCACCTGACTGCACCCGGCAACGATCAGGCTAAAAACAATTAATCCGCATATCACAGCCAGATATCTCACAAAATCACTCTTCTTGTTGATATCATGGTGCTATGATTAATATTTTCGGTGAATTTCTTCTGTCAGCCACAAAGGGTTCCTTGAAATATTTCCCATCAGTCATTCGGAACGTGGCCGTCCTTGAATAAAAAAAGGGTCTCCTGTCCTTCAAAACAATCCCGCACGGTTTGGCCTTCACCGTTTTTATCGTATCCTGATACTCCATTAGTTTACCCTCCCGCTGCCTTTACGGATACGGATAAAAAGGTGCAGTGTCGATATTCAACTGTCTCTCAGACTCTATGAGGGTGAAACCCATGGGAACGTTTGACGGAAGGGAAATCAACATCGATGGACATGAAGGGTTCCGGGGATCCTCAAACGGAGACGCTTGCCAAAGGGAGGGATCACATGTCGAAAATTGCCCCCGTATCTCGCGGAATGGTTCTGGCGATACCATCATCGCGGAGATCCGGAACGATGAAAAAAACTAAAGGATCATCCGGTTCCTGGAGATGAGTTGGGGGCTGGACTGGAATCCTCCTCAAGAAATATGCCCCCAAACTCTTTTGCTGCTTTTATGTAGCTTTCGTTTGTCTCGTCTTCTGCGTTGTGCGTGTATTGCCAGTTCCAGCAGAGCTTCGGGTTTACCTGAAACCCGAAGTATTGTAGCACCCTTCTCTGCGTTTCGAATGCGTTTTCCCCGTTCCAGTTCTGTCCGATCACTATCAGCCCGGCTTCAATGCCGGCAACGATGTTCTCTTCCCCGAGGGTCGAGTGCATGTTTTCAATCCAGGTGAGGCGTTCGATCAGTTTTTGGTAGTATGAATTCAGTGCGCCCCACCTTACCGAGGCGAAGAACACAAGGCAGTCCGATGTAAAGATTTCCCTCGTGATTCTCCAGAGCTCATCGTCCGCATTGTTGAGACTTGCCCAGCACCTGTGCTGGCCGCTCGGATTTTTATTTTTATCTTTAAGGATGGCTTTTTTTAGCCCGCAGTTGTTCCCGCTTGAGTCGGACACATTTCCTTCGCACGGGTGGATGGTTAATTTCGGGACCTCAATGAGCGTTGCATGAACACCTGACCTCCTCAACTCCCCGGCAATCTTGTACGCAAGCCGGGTGCTTTTTGGCGTCTCTTCCTGCCCCTCCCACCGGTTCGACGTGGTGAGCAGAAGGACTTTTTTTTTGGTTTTGAGATGGTTCATGGCGTTTTCAAGCTGTTCTTTGCCTTTCTGGGCATCACAGGGATCCATGGCAAGAGTAGAGTGACCCACAGTTGTAAACCTATTGTAACTGTGGTGATGTGGGAAGGATTGTTTTGTGAAGTTTCATTGTACACTCGTTTATCGCGATGATACTCTCTCCTGGTGAAGATCTCCCTGCGCACGAGGGGATGGTTCCGTGATCCGCACTCCCGGGTGAACGGGCATTGGTCACAGTGACCGGCTGAGGAGTGATTCTGCGGGCGGGGCTCATCAGTCATTCGGAACGTGGCCAGTCCTTGAATAAAAAAGGGCCTCCTGCTCTTCAAAACAATCCCGCACGGTCTGGCTTTCACATTTTTATCGTATCCGGATACTACATGTTTACCCTCCCGCTGCCAGTACGGATACGGATAAAAAGGTGCAGTGCCGATATTCAACTGTCTCTCAGACTCTATGAGGGTGAAACCCATGGGAACGTTAGGAAGAAAGATTGTCGATACCAATGTTGAAGATCTGGTTAAGCTCCTCAACAAGGCATTTTCTGATGAATGGCTCGCCTATTACCAGTACTGGATTGGCTCAAAAATAGTTCGCGGACCCAACAAAGAAGCAGTTATTGCCGAACTCACCCTGCATGCAACGGAAGAACTCGGGCATGCTGCCCTGCTTACCACGCGGATTATCCAGCTGGTGGGACACCTGTCACAAAGCCGGAGGATTGGTACAAACTCACCAACTGCGGGTACGATGCACCGGATGATCCCTATGTGATCAAGGTACTCGAGCAGAACATCAAAGGCGAGCAATGTGCAATTAAAACATACAACAGCCTCCTGAAAAAGACCCGGGACAAGGATCCTGTCACCTATAACATCATTCTTGGCATCCTTCAGATGGAAGTCGAGCACGAGGAGGATTTACAGGCGCTCCTTGAAGATATCACGGTGATGATGAAGAACCGTTGATACCCTTCTCCATCCTTGGTTTGCCCACAATCGCACTGATCCCGGTGGCGATGGTGGTTCGGACATGAGCCCCTACCTCCATTTTGGCCAGGTATCGCCGGTGACGGTCGCTCTCCATGCTCAGGAACAGGGCGGGAGCGGAACTCCGGCATTTCTCGAAGAGCTGATCGTGCGCCATGAACTTTCCGTGCATTTTGTCCGGTATAATGAACACTACGATTCGTTCGCATCACTTCCTGCCTGGGCACAGAAAACGCTGGCACTGCACCAGGCTGATCAGCGGGAGTTTCGGGTATTCACTTGATGAACTCGAGCGGGCTGCAACCCATGATCCCTCCTGGAATGCTGCCCAGCAGGAGATGATGAAGACTGGAAAAATGCAAGGTTACATGCGGATGTACTGGGGTAAAAAGATCCTCGAATGGAGTAAAACCCCGCAGGACGCCTACTCAGCCACTCTGTATCTCAATAATAAGTACGAGACTGACGGACGGGATCCCAACGGGTACGCCGGGGTTGCCTGGGGCTCTGGCAAACACGATCGCCCGTGGGGGGAGCGTGAGATATTCGGCATGGTACGGTATATGAATGCCCAAGGACTCACGTGAAAGTTTGCGATGGACCGGTATCTCGAAAAGGTCCGGCTGGTACGCTGAAGATCCATTATAGTATGGTCTACGCGGGGTCTCGTATGAAAGACGGTGCTGCCACGTTGCACTGAGGCTTTACCGAGACTTCGTTCTCAATGCAATTAATAATCTCATTAGAAGGGTTTTGCCAGCTCGCAGATTTTTATTGGCAGGCCCCTGGTCTCAGCTGAACTCTCAGGAATGCGTCAGCTGTATATCGCATCGTTCCGGATCGTGTTCATGAACCGATCCCGGATTTCGTGAGGGGTGAGCGGGATGTTGGGAACATCTGAGTTGCCTGGCCGGATTACCGCATGAATGAATGAAGGGCCTTGTTTAAGGGAAGCAATTGCCCTGCCAATCTCTTCTGCAGAGGTCACTTTTATCGTGTGCTCAAAACCGCACGCACGGGCATAGAGTTCCAGATCAACCTGCCGGTAGGCCGGGGTCATCTGGTTGCCGGTGCTGCCGAATACCCCGTTGTCCAGACAGATAATGGTGAGGTTTCGCGGCTTTTTTGCTGCGATCACCGGGAGAATAGCCGTGCCGAGCAGGCTTCCATCCCCGTCGATAACAATAGTTCTTCGGTGAGAGGAGAGTGCAATTCCAAAACCCACGCAGGATGCCTGCGTGTAACTGCCGAGCATGTAGAAATTTTCCTTACGATCCTCTGTCCAGAACAATTCCTTACTCGGAACGCCGATGTTTGAGACTACAGCAGCATCATGGAGATGCGGGGCAATTGCCCGGATTGCATCCAGCCTGGTCATTGTCGGGGAAGGGACGGTTCGTTCGTGGACTAAGCGTATTTGTCGCGACCGGTCTGGGATTTCTTCCTTCTGTTCGCATGAAAGGTTTCCCTCCCAGCAACGGGGTGATATCAATGCTACGGCAGGGGTGTGGCAGCGGAATGCAGTATCGATCATTTCGGAAATCCGATCGAACTCATGCGGATAATTCACAATGACAAACGGGATGTCGGCGGCTTTGAGAATTCCGGGAAGGGCTGCATTGAACGGAATCTGTGCAGGGATGGTCTCTTGGTAGACCCCCCGCCAGCTCGCGATCACCGGGAGGGGCAGTTCATAGGTTCGCGAAAGCGAGAGGAGTGCATTGAGCATGTTGCCAAGTCCCGACTCTGGATGAACATCGCAGGTTTTCGTCCGGCAAGATATGCGCCTGCGCAGACACCCACACCGTCTTCCTCACGAAGGAGTTCTACCGTTTCAAACGACTCAGGAAGAAGACTGAAGAGATCTTTTGCCTTGTCGCACGGAAGTGAGACGGCAAGAGTGATGCCCTGATCTCTCAATAGCCTGATGAGTAAATCCTCATGCATGTTCCTTCACCCAGTTATTGACGAATCCGGCGATATGGCCTGGAGGAGTAGTGCTGTCAGTGGCAAGTGCAGCAGTCACCGGAATAAGATCGAACTCTTCCTGCACCCGCTTGTAGCCCCCACCGGTAATATTGAGCATCACATCCCTGCGGGGATCGATCAGCCCTTCCTGTGCTGCGGTTATGAGGGACGCAACAGTTACTGCAGCTGCGGGATCCAGATCGATCCCCTCACACTCTTCAAAGAGCTGCTGTGCCTGCCGTGCTTCATCATTGCGCACGGAATATATTTCTCCACCGGTTTTGGTGAGGCAATCAAATAATCCCCCCGTAATGCCATACGGAGGATTGCGGTTTGTCAGGACATCGGCATAGACCTGCGAAATTGCCTGCGTTGCATCAGCCATATCTGTCGTGGGATCGATCTCCCGCCTCCCTGCCTTCCATGCATTGGCCATCGGTACAAACGGGAGGTTCTGCGACAGGATCATGTGGGGCAGGTGATGTCCGAACCGTCCGTCACGGATCAACCGCTGTGCAGCTTCCCATGCGGCAATCGCACCGGTTCCACTGCCAACAGCCTGCACGTAATAATCAGGAATCCTGCCGATTGTTGTTGCTGCATCCAGCATCACCGTCCCCATACCATCCCTCCGGGCACAATTTTTTGCCCCGCCTTCCGCAGTGAGATGAGGAAGGTTTGCAATAGTGCTACTCGTGCTAATCGCATCCGAGTAATCGCCTTCAACGGTGATGAGGAGAACCTTATCAGTCTGCATTGTTGTCCATATACGGGGTAAGGATTTTTTTGGGATAACTACGACTACGGGTGTTTTCATCTCGGCAGCAATCTGTGCAAATGCCCGGCCGGTATTTCCTGCTGATGCCACGACAAGAATTCCGCTCTTCTTTTCCGCTGCCCGCTGCATTGTGGGAACTGCCTCAAGTTCTTTAAACGAGCAGGTTTTGATTGCCGCCCCTTTCTCTGGCCAGAACCCGTTAAACGTGATATACAGGTTTGAAAATCCCAGTTCCTTCGCAAGCACCTCGCTTTTGTACGTGATCGGCCCTGCAGTTACGGATGGCGTGTGGTGAATCGGCAGCCAGTCGTAAAACCTCATCATTCCCGGCAGGTCAGCACAATGCAGGCGCTCTGCGGCATAGACCGTGCGCTGGAGAGCGGCATGTCGGTCAGGGCATTCGTTTGAGCCGGTGTCCTGGTATAACTGCCCGCATGCGGTGCACTGAATCTGGTAGTTCCCCATAGATCTCACTCCCCATCAAAGCGCCCGTGTAAGAAGAATTCACCGTTCACTATCCTGTGTTTCAACCGTTCACAGAGCCGCTTTGCATGGGTAAGGCTGGACTGTCGCAGGGTAATCGGGACCTGGGAGGTATGTACCGTGAGCGATCCAAGACGGCCTATATATGCATGTGCCGGACAGGTAAACGTGCAGGTTCCACAATGGACACAATGATGGTAATCAATCGGGCCACGGGGAGATAGTGCCCCGGTCGGACACCGGGCCGCCGCACTGCACTGTTCACAGGATATGCAGAGCGAAGGATCAAACCTTATGACGGGATCGGTTCCATTCCAGACATCACCATAGGTTGTTGATGCAAGCGGGGTACGGTCGGCAACATCAGCAACCGACAGTGGGATCTGTTCATGGAGAACTGAAAGGGCCTGGAGGGAAGATTCATCCAGAACAGGAACCGGTACTGCGCAGGAGACAAGACATTCAGGACCGGCAGAGGTGACAAAACCCCCCATCATATCAGGATCCATTCCTTTGAGGTCAGCAAAAAATGAGAGGTTTGGTCGCCCGGGGGAACTTCTGGTACCTGTGCCCATGACATATCCCTCACCCCCGTTTACCAGTATATGAGTTCCCGGTCCGACAGTCCGCATACCAGGATCATTTTCCAGTGGATTGATCTCCCCACACCCGCTGATACTTGCTGCACTGAACGGGCCCGGCATTCCTATAACTGAAAAGATCGTCGCATTTACCGGGCGGGACCGGGTGTTTACCAGCGCAGTATAGTTTTTGAATGCACTCCGGGTGGTTGCAAGGCGTGCAAATCCGATATCTTCCAGAGTGACGGTGCGGGTAAACGTTTTCCGTTGTGCTTTTACTACCACGTCGACAGCATTTCCCTGTACCAGGTCCCGGAACAGGTGTCCTCCCCCATATCTGGCGGTCGCATGGGCGGTCCCGTATACGATCAGGTCTACAAGTCCAAGGTTCTCGTTCGGGCAAGGGCCGGGTACAGCAGGGACGCCGTTGAGCCACACCCGGTCGGCCGTTTTGAACGCATTTTTTTCCGCAACCGGGATGCTCAGTACGGCATAGGTGCCGGACATTACGCCAAAAGTCCCGGTCGTCACCACATCCACTTCATCAGGGGTGATCGTATCCCCCTTACGGATGTGCTGCTTGAACTCCGCAGCGGTCATGACGAGCACTGTACCGTTGCGGATCTTTGCGTTGATCTCGTCCCTGTGTCTTCATACTATCCTGCTATCCTCCCGTGCGGTTGCCGGCGCTTCTTTGGTTTTCCTTCACCCGAGGGAGACGTTGGCACACCTGAACATGCCCCAATGGAGGCAAGGTACTGCTCGGCCTTTTCGATCAGCTGTTGGCCGTTTCTCTTCAGGCATGCGGGTAATATAGGTGATGAAGGGGGCCATTCGTGGATTATGCTCAAACAGATCCCGATGGACATAGAGGAAACGCCAGTAGAGCGCATCCCACACTATCGCACCACGGACCCTTGGGATAGTTCCCCATTTTCAGAATATACCGGGACCCGGAGATGTAGGGTTTGGAGCTCATCATCCCGCCGTCTGCAAACTGGCTCATGCCGTAGACGTTGGGGACCATCACCCAGTCATAGGCATCAATAAAGAGCTCCGAGAACCAGTCATAGACCCGGTCCGGGTGGAATTCGGCAAGGAGCATGATATTGCCAAGCACCATGAGCCGCTCTATGTGATGGCAATACGCGGTAGTGAGGACACGCCTGATTGTTGTGTCTACGGGTTCGATTCCAGTCGAAGCATTCCAGAAGCAGGAAGGTACCGGCTGGGTCAGTTTCAGCACATTGGAAGCCCGCTCCTTTTTTCCGGCCATACAATAGACTGCCCTGATGAACTCGCGCCAGCCGATCATCTGGCGGATGAATCCCTCGAAGGATTCAACAGGGACCTCATGGTCCTTTCCATAATCAAGGGCGGCAGCAACCACATCTCCCGGGGTGAGAAGCCCGATATTCAGCAGCGGACTGATCGCGGAATGGAAAAGAACCGTTTCATCCCGTTGAATCGCGTCTTCATACCGCCCGAACAGTACCAGCCGGTTCATGAGGAAATCGTCAAACCAGCGGTTCGCATCCTCAAACGTGACCGGCCAGGAAAAGGCGTTCACATCCCCATAGGCTCCCGGAAAATGCTCCTGCACGTCACTGATTGCTTCGGTTACATACTCGTTCTGCTCGGGATGCCAGACCGGGGGTATCGGGAAATCTTTTGGTAACGGTTCGCGGTTGAGGGTATCAAACGTCCAGCGCTTCCCAACCGGCTTTCCATCCTGTTCGAGCAGGATGTTATGGCGTTTTCTCTGGGCGATATAGAATTCCGTGAGGTAAAACCTCTTACCTCCTTTGTAAAACTCTGCAAGATAATCACGGGAGCAGAGGAACATGGGACTCTCGTAAGTAACCAGCCGGATTCCCTGGATGGTGCAGGCTTTCTCAATCTCATCAATCAGGCCGATTTCCAGCGGATCGCAAAGGTGGATTTCTGAAACGCCCTTTCTGGCCAGCTGGACGAAAAGGTCTGTACTGGTAGCAAGATCTGCTGTTTCGATATATTCGACCCTGAACCCTCCTGTAGCAAGGTGGTCGCGGTATCTCCTCATTGAGGCACGGTGAAGCACGAGCTTCTGGGCATGGAACTGGTACCTGCGGAAGAACCAGGGGTCTTCAACAAGGACGACCGGACGGTCCTGAGACAATGCAGGGCTTTTCAAAAAAAGCTGGTGGGGATAAATTACGGTAACTTCATGGGGCGCAGTGATATCCGCTCTTTTTTTCCTGGCATTGTCTCTCATTTCTTCCTGGCGTTCCCGGACTCATCCTGCGTGGATGATGGTGTTCTGCTCTTCCAGACATCCCTGCCACGCTCTGTACTATCAGGGGGAAGATCTGCGAGCTCGAACGGATACGGTGCAAAGAAGGTCTGATCCATGAGACTTGGCTCCTGGAACCGTATCACCCATGACCGGAGCAGGTCCCGGGGTTCGGCAAGGGTGGAATGGCCGTTTTTATACCGATCGATCAACCGCAAGCAATACTCTTTTTCCTCTGTCGTGACACGATTGTTAAAATGCCCGAACGCATGCTGGAGAACGTTGATATTATTGGTATAGCGGGGAACGTGTGAGAGCGCAGCGCAGAGCATCTCGCGGTAGTGAATAAACAATGTTTCCGGATCAGTCTTAGCCCGGTTTGCAACCCACTGCCCCATCTCGTGCATGAGCTGCTGGTGACAGGCCATCAGGATGAACTTATTGGCTGCATGAAATCGTGCAAGGGCTTCACGATCCCGTGTCATCTCCATCTCCCTGAATCCTGCAAGGGTGAAGATACCGGTAAGAAAATGGTCACGAATCCGCGCATTATTCAGGCGCAGTTCATCTTCGATAGGCAGTTGTGAGAACCGTTTCAGCACTTCCCGGGCAAAAAAGCCGGCAGATCCGTTCAATCGCCATGGATTTTTCTGCTGACGGGTATACCCTGACATTACTGGTCCCGGAGGTGGGAGAACCCCCTTTCAGGATAAAACCGTCTACAGGAGGAAGGCTGTCCAGAAACCGGTTGGCGAAGCTGGTCATATCATTCGTCACATCCCGCCCGGTAGCAGGCTGGATGAGGTGGTCGACTCCTTCAATCCGCACGATCCTGACCGTTGCCCGCGGGATACCAAGACCGATCTCCACCTCCGGGCAGATGGGTATGAAGTCAACAAAGGGTTTCAGGTGTTCAACGGTAGGGGAAGGTATCTTTGAGCCATCATAGCGGCAGGGGTCAAACTCGATGCACCGGCTGACAACAACGCGGGGGCGCGGAAAATGTCGTACCATGGGATATCGCTCTACCTTCCATTGCGGCAGAATAGTTATGAATCCTTTTATTGTCGATCATCATTATCACCACCTCTGAAACATAATCAATGAGAGGAATCAGGTTATGATGGAACCGATCAAAATCCCAAAAATGCCGAAAGCAGAGTATGACTCCCTGATCAAACGTCAGCATGTAGCACGGATTGCGTTTGGTGCAGGTGAGCACCCCTATATTGCTCCGTTCATGTACGTATTTGATGGAAAATACCTCTACTTCCTTTCCACAAAATATGGCAGAAAGATCGAATATTTCAAAAGCAATCCGAAAGTCTCTGTCGAGATAGAGGAATATGCTCCCGATCTTTCCGCATTTACCTTCGTGAGCCTTCAGGGTAATCTGGAGGAAGTCCAGGACCCCACACAGAAGAAAGAGGTGCGAAAACTCTTTGTGGATATGATCAAGAACAAGACCCTTTCACCTCATGTGTTGAGTGCTTTGGGGCATTCTCCCAGCGAGCCGATCGAAGCCCTCGAGAGGGAAGAACGATCGATGGTCTGGAAACTTGTTGGGGTAAAGGATATTGTAGCGCTGAAAAACGGGTGAAATATCCCCCTATTTCCAAACCCCTTGCAGCATCCAAAGACCCGGAATAGGTTGTATTTTTTCCTGAGCGGAACCATACCGGAGCATACCGTCCTTACCGGTTGAGGAAAAGAACCAAAATATTCGTAAATAGTATTGCTGCTGTATCGAGCGCTAGTTCCTCAGGTAAGAGCAAGTTGATCAAATAGGATACCCTATTCAAAGAAGGAGCCATGGGCCAGATCCATATTGTTGCCGATGAAAAGTATCCAGGTGAGGGAATAAGCCGGGGCTTCGCACGTGGCCTTCTGGTGTATTACCAGGACTGCAATCTCACAGACGAAGGCATGGGGATCGGAAGTATTGCCTTGAGAGATCACAATTATACCTATTTTTCACGGTCGTGGACGGATTCTGTTGAACAAGGCATGCTCACCCGCACCTTTTTGATCGATACACGGATGATCTGGGGCATCCACCAAAAACCTTCATCGCTCCTCACGCGACTGATTGAATATGCAATAAGGGCCTACATGCGGATTCCCCGTGTCCAGATGATTCTGATGATACCGGTATTCCCTTTACGGACACTCCTTCGTATACATCCGATCTTCGAACCCATATCTCCCCGCGGAAAAGTCACATTTTCTTACCTGGTAAAAGGAAATAATATCGAGGTGCAGGTCAGCATGGAAGACCCCTTGGAAAAACAAGAAAGACTTTTCCTTTTAAACAGATGAGTGCCAGATGGTTTGTTGCTTTGTGGCAACATGGACGAAAAAAGAGCACCTCCTCCCGGATGGGAAAGAATCAGCCAGGCTGACCTGCCCGTTTCTTTGCTTGATCCCGTTCATGGGATCCGGTTTTTTCTGGACGGCCTGTCAGTTCCTCCCTCTCTCCCCCTTCTCGATATTTCAAGGCAGGGAATACACGAAAGATCTCGCCTGGGCTGGTTTCTGCATTCAGCCTGGCCCGGCAGACACAATACAGAACCTCCCCAAAATCATGTACAGGATTGGTTTTTCCTAAAGGCGGTATCTCATGAAATCTCCACCTCCATCCGGGGTTACCCTGATTTACCCCTATTTCATGAGCAGGGATCCCGTCCAAAAACTCTTTCCTCCATTGGGGATTGCCTACCTGGCCAGCCAGTTAGCCGCCATGAAAATCCAAGTCATGGTTGTGGACTGCACCTTTGAAGATCCTGATGAAGTCATCGATCGGATTGCAGAATCCAGGCCAGCGATCATCGGGATTTCCATCATGGTCACGATGAGCAGGAATGCCTTTGAAATGGCGGGAAAACTCCGGGAACGGTTGCCAGATACCCTTTTTGTTGCAGGGGGACCGTTGCCGACGGTGTATCCTTCCCTGTTTCTCAAAAAATTTGACATGGTGTTCAGTGGAGAGGGAGATGTGACATTCCCCCGGTTCTGCCAGGACTACCTTGTATCGGGAAGCTCCCGGTAAACTCAATATGGATCTCACCTCGTACCCGGGACTCTGTCATCCAGGGACGGTGTGATGTGGGCATCCCCTCCCGTCCACAACTCACAGGAGCTTCTTGAAAATCTTCCCCTTCCAGACCGCTCTTCTTTCAATCATCTGCGATATCAGGAAGCGATGGAGAGAAACACCGGACAAAAGCAGACAAGCCTGATAATCACCCGTGGGTGCCCTTATTCATGCGATTTTTGTTCAAAACCGGTGTGGGGAAACCAGTTCAGGAAGCCATCACTTGAGAAGGTCTTTCGAGAGATTGAACAGATCATCGATCTCGGTTATACAGTCTTTGGATAGCCGATGACTGCTTCACTCTCGACCAGGAGTACTTGCTGCATTCTGCCGGGAGATGATCCAGAGGGAGGTGCCACTCAGCTGGACCTGTCTCTCACGGGTTGACAGGCTACTTCGGAATTCATCGATCTCATGAAACGCGCCGGGTGTATGCGAGTGTTTCTTGGACTTGAATCAGGGAGCGATGAGACGCTCCGCCTTATGAACAAGCGGGTTACGGTGAGACAGGGTATGCGGGCAGTCAATCTCTTCTCCAAAGCAGGAATTGGTACCGC
>CAWIVM010000007.1:0-37585 GCA_963839585.1 uncultured Methanoregulaceae archaeon | reverse complement strand
GCGGCCCGGATTGGTGATTGTTATTTTTTTGTAATAGCGCACAATTCGCAGTAAGAATCTGAAAATAATACCAATCAGCAGGGGTCGGCATGGGACTCCCTGGATGAGATGTCTGCATAAAATCCGGGTCAAATCATTGAATGAGCGAAGAAGATTTATTCTGACTCATAACGGACTCTGAAGTTCAGAAGCCAGCCTCGGGGAAAACCGGGAGAGGATACTATTACCATCATCCCTCCACTCTTCCTCGTGCAGGGATCGATATCAGATTGCGAACCTGAAATAGGATGGTGACGACTCCCCCCCATCACCTTTAAGCCCTCCATCGATTAGTTGTACGCATGCACATCCTCATCATCTACAAGTCCTATCACCGGATGAATACCGAGAAGGTCGCGAAGGCGATGGCCGAAACAATGAACGCAACACTCCAAAAAGTCGAAGAAGTAAAACCTGAAGACCTTTCGAAATACGACTTAATCGGGTTCGGGTCAGGCATCTACGGTGGCAAGTACCACAAGGACATGGTCTCGCTGGTTGAGAAGATCCCGAGAATGGAAAAAAATGTGTTCCTCTTCTCGACATCGGGCAAGCCACAGGAGAAGTACAAAAGGCCATCAAGGAGCTGTTTATCGGAAAAGGGTGCCGGATTGTCGGAGAATTCCGATGTACTGGCGTAGTTGGTGGTCCCCTGGGGATCAGCCTGTCCAATAAGGGACATCCGGACGAGAAGGACCTGGCGGACGCCCGGGCGTTTGCAAAAGGACTCCTTTCCGCCTAATTTTTTTATAAGAATGCAAGGATTTATCGCTACTTTCCCATCCGTATCCCCTTCAATCGTCAGGACTCCGAAGCCTACTGGTATGTTGAGAAGGGGCACACTAATAGAAGATCGTTTTATCAGTCGGATAGGATAACCACAAGAACAAGAGAAAAAATTGAAAAGACTGAACAATCACCCGGCCATCTGTTACCAGTGAAATCTCTCCTGGTTGTGTTCTCCTATCACCACAAAAATACGGAGAAAATCGCTCAGGTCCTTGCAAAAGTCCTTGATGCACCGATAAAAACGCCACAGCAGGTTGCCCAGGAAGAGCTTCAGGAATACGACCTGGTGGGCTTCGGCTCGGGGATTTATAGCGGAAAACACCATGAAAGTCTGATACGCCTCGCAGACAAGCTCCCTCTCGTCACCAACAGGAAGGCCTTCATTTTCTCAACCGCTGGTGCTCCGGAGATAAAATGGAGCGAAGCCTTTGTCAAAAAGAATCACTCGGGGCTCAGGGAAAAACTGCAATCCAGAGCGTACGTGGTTGTCGACGAATTCAGCTGTGCGGGCTTTAACACGAATAGTTTCCTTTCGCTGTTTTGGGGAATAAATAAGGGGAGACCGAATGCGGAAGAGTTTGCCAGGAACTTTTGCAGAACATACACAGTTCATAGCATCACGTGACGGAGAGAATTGGCAGAGAGGTAATCCTCGTCCTCACCGACTGGATTATCCAGATTGATACCGCTATGATACTCTCCATGCATGGCAGCCTTGGCCTCGCTGGCACTATGGCAGGTATCAGGATATTGTAGGCCTGTAAAAATTTTAATCGCAAATATTGGATTAAGAAACGTTATCTCTCAAAATGTTCGCAAAAAATTGCGATGTATGGATTTGGTATCATAGGTGGGGAGAGTATCGTGAAAATAAGGTGAATGGTACCATAGATCTTCTTGTCCGATCCTTGCAAATACGTCTTGTAACTCTTGCTCCTGCTTGGCTGATTCTGCCCAATTGTACTGTGGAATTTCTGGAGGAAATACTATGACCGTATCACTTTTTCGTGATACCCCCATTTTTGCATAAGGACGATGGGACCTGAATCGGATATGCCCCTCATAGGTGTCCTATCTCCCCATACGGATCCATTTCCCAAACCCTTTTTCCCTCCCTCGCAAATGGGTTACAGGTACGAGCATCACACTCTGGGAAGCACCGTCATGCAGCACACTCCGGCCATAGAAGTACCAACGCTTTTAGGGATGCCCCTGGAGAAGGGGAGGTGGGTGCTCGTTGTCGCAGGCCTGATCATCAACCTCTGCCTCGGGGCTGTCTATTCCTGGAGTGTGTTCGTCAATCCGCTCGCCGAGTATTTTTCCAGCGACCTCGGGCAGACCGTCAGTGCGAATGACGTGCTCCTGCCCTACTCGGTAATCCTCGCGGTCTTTGCGGTCACCATGGCCGTGACCGGAAAATATGTCGAGACGCATGGGCCACGCACGATCACGATCATCGGATGTGTCCTCACCGGCCTCGGCTGGCTGCTCGCATCGACAGTCTCCTCCATCGCCATGCTTTCCGTCATGTATGGGGTGATTGGCGGCATCGGTATCGGGATTGCATACGGTGCAACGGTCGCCGTTGCAGCCCGGTGGTTCCCTGACAGGAGGGGTCTTGCGGTCGGGCTGATGGTGTTTGGGGTCGGGTTCTCGGCACTCATCACCGCGAACCTCGCCGGGTACCTGATTGCCGCATACGGTGTCATGAACACCTTCCGTATCTTCGGGATCGGAATTATCCTCTTCACTGTTCCCCTGACACTGCCGCTCGCCTTCCCGCCTGAGGGGTGGAAGCCTGCGGGATGGAACCCCCCTGTCCCGGGAGAAGGCGGGCACGTGACCTGCGAGTGCAGCCGTTCGGAGATGGTGAAGACCCCGGCATTCTACGGTCTCTGGATCTGTTACTTCATCGGGTGCACGGCAGGGCTGATGGCAGTGTCCATCGCAAAACCGGTCGGGACGGAGCTGATGCAGATCGAGACAGGCCTTGCGACAGCCCTCGTAGGGTTCTTTGCGATCTTTAACGGGGGTGGAAGGCTGGTGTTCGGCGACCTCACCGATCGGATTAACCCGAAGAACACCGCCATGATCACCTTCGTCCTGATAGCTTTCGCCTCCCTGGCAATGTGGCTGGTGCCGGGGGCAGGGGTGTATGTAGTTGCCTTTGCGGTGCTCTGGGGATCTCTCGGCGGCTGGCTCGCGATTGCTCCGACTGCAACGGCGAGTTATTTCGGGACCAGCGATTATCCGAGGTGTTACGGCCTGGTATTCCTCGCATTCGGTGCAGGGGCGATTGCCGGCCCGCAGCTTGCCGGGTTCATCAGGACCACGACCGGGAACTACCTTGGGATATTTCCCTGGGTATTTATTCTGGCCATCATCGGATTTGGTATCGCGTATATCCTGCTGAAGCCACCGAAACGAAAATAGAATGAGATTTCCCTTCTTGCTGTTGCTCCCGGATTTCACCACAAAGAGGGTATAATTATCAGATCTCGTGGTCGCTTCTTATCATATTGAAAGGATTTTCACCCATCCCAAAAGTTCGCAAATTATTTATTCCGACTGTCTAATTCCTATCTTGGCGATTCTATGAAAAGAACCGGCAAGTTGTGGATTCTCGCAGCATTGGCAGCAGTAGTTGTTCTGTCGATGGTAGCATCCCCGGTCACTGCCATATCCAATGGCGTTCCCGACGGAGAAAACCACCCCTATGTGTGCATAGTGTTGTTCTATGACGCATATAACAATCCAATGTGGCGTACCTCTGGCTCCCTTATTGCAGATGATGTGGTTTTGACCGCGGGTCATGGTACCTTCGGCACTGCTTACGCAAGAGTGTGGTTTGAAACAGACATCAGGGGCACAGACTATCCGTACGCCGATGGCGATCCCACCACTTCAATTAAAGGTGAGGTCTATACTCACCCGGATTACTGGGCTACGCCCCAGGGCAATGGTCTTCCCGGCTTCGACTATCATGATGTGGGTATTGTAGTCCTGGAAAAAGACGCTCCAGTAGGCATTGTCCCTGCAGACCTGCCTGAGGCGGGTGTGGTGGCTACATTGCGAAACAAGAGACCCGTAGATCTGGTTGGCTACGGGGTCCAGTGGCAGGAGCATGGAGACGGATTCAAGCCTTACGATGCATGGGTATGGAACGGTATGCGGTTCTATGCGCCAGCACAATACATTGCGAGCAGTGACGTGATGAGTGCGGAGTTCATGAAGCTGACTGCTAATCCAGGACAGGGAAAGGGCGGAACAGCCTACGGTGATTCAGGCAGTCCGATTCTCAAGGGCGGGACGAACACCATTCTCGGCATCTGCACGTTCGGGACAAACCCAAACTGTGCCGGCCTCGGTTATGCTCAACGCATCGATATGCCTGACATTCTCAACTGGCTCAACGGCGGCTACAAGCAATCTTAATTACCCCGGTTCTCCATTTTTCAGAAACAAGAACCTAAAAATAGCATAAACCCCCTGCTTTTCAGCGATCTGCACCCGTCCTTATATCGATCAGCCCTCTGTAACGGGTATTCAATTTTTTATCTCTTTTTTGATGGTTTTCTGAACGATGAAATTTGATTGTGTCCCTCCTGTACCGGGTTTTGGCATGCGAGGTACCAGATCACCTTACATTCATGGTGTGACAGTCAGATGACGGAAATAGTTTTATATCTCTTCTTCCCTTCCCTTCCTTAACCCTGGATAGGGGGGAATAGAGAGACTGTGTTTTTCTAAAACCAGTCCGGCTACGGGATTTTCCATTGGGTATTCCTCAAGGGGTATATCCTGGGCATTTGAGACATACAGGAAAAGGAAGATCTACCATGAAAGGGGAGTATAATTCGTCACAACAAACCGGGCGTGGCCATATCGCCTATATCTCGGAAAAGACCGGATTGATGAAGATCCGTGAGGTCGAGTACGCCATTATCAGGGGTCGTGCCGTTTTTGAAGGGGACATTATCATCAATACCCAGGAAGGGATCACTGCTGCCAAAGAGCTGGTGCCAAACATCTGAAAACCAGGGACGTATCAAGGGCCATGCCCGACGTCATCCATGCGGGCGATGTGGTGAAAGGCGTTGTTATCGTCGGCGCCGGGGTGCGTTGGCCCGGCGGAATAATACCCTACACCATCGATCCCGGCCTGTCAAATCAGGCCCGGGTCACCGATGCTATCGCCCACTGGGAAGCAAATACACCCATTCGTTTCCGACTGCGCACAAGCGAGTCTGACTATGTGACCTTCTATTCAGATCCCGACGGCTGCGCTTCGAATGTCGGGCGGGCAGGTGGGCATCAAGGCGTATGGCTGGCAAACGGTTGCAGCACAGGCAGCACAATCCACGAGATAGGCCATACGGTCGGGCTGTGGCATGAACAGAGCCGTGCGGACCGCAACAGCCATGTGACCATCCACTACGAGAACATCGAAGACGGCAAAGAGTACAACTTTGACCAGCAGATTGCTGACGGCGATGATGTGGGGCCTTACGATTATGGCTCCATCATGCACTACTCCCGGACCGCCTTTTCGAAGAACGGACTGGACACCATCACTCCACCGGCTGGTGTTACGATCGGCCAGCGTACAGGGTTGAGCACAGGCGATATTATGGCAGTGGCCTACATGTACGGTGTAGGGGTCTATTACGTGGGCAATGTCAATACGCGTGAACTGCATTTGCCGAGCTGCTACTGGCTGAACCTTATGGCCCCCTCCCACCGGCGTTCCTTCTGGACGGTGGAGGAAGCAAAGGCCAGCGGGTATAACGGCTGCTGGTATTGCAACCGCTTCTGGGATACAGGCTAGGCACAATGGGCCTTGTGACAGGACGCATCTTCCTTGAGGGGTGGCAGGGAGAGTCGGGGCCTGCCACGGTCTATGTGCGGGTGCTCGATACAAGTCGGGCTGACGCATCTGCCGTGACGGTCTCCTCCCTCACCCTCGATGAGGTAGCGCTGGACCTGATGGAACAGGAGGGTATAGAGTTCTCGCTGGAAATCCCGGCGGTGGATCCCAGGACCCGCTACACGGTCAGTGTGGTCGTGGACCTCGATGGAGACGGACAGAGCAGCCCGGGGGATTACCGGAGTATGCAGGCATACCCGGTCCTGACCCACGGGCACGGAAGCCGGGTGGAGGTCCACGCAAGGCGGATTGGGTAGGATATCCTGCGAGAAAAGGTACTTTGGAGCGTTCATCCGCTTCCCATCCCTCATACATTTCTCTCATAGAGAGGCAAGTGTATCCCTCGTCCGGTAAAAGAACTCATCTGTGAGCGTATCCCCGAGCCCATACTTCCGGTATACCCAGTCGGCATAGTGATAGTGCATGCGGTCGATCAATACATAGTCAATTTTTCCCCGGAGCAGTTCCACAAGCCCTTCTGCTCCCGGGAGCACCGGGGCGATCATGGCATACGTCCTGATACCGGCGTTGTGCATTACATCGAGCGCATGTATCCTGTCGGGTATCGGTGGTGCATCAGGTTCGAATAATTTCCTGATACTGTCATCCGCAGTAGTGACAGAAAGACCGACCTCAATATCTTGAAACTCTCTTATAATGTCGATGTCACGGAGCACCAATGGAGAACGTGTCTGGATTATTACAGGCCAGTTATTTTGAGAAAGAATTTCCAGGCATTGCCTGGTAAGTCGGTAGTGCTCCTCGAGCGGTTGGTACGGGTCGCACACCCCGCTTATCCAGACTCTGTTCCGCTTCTTCTTCCTTATTCTCGCCTAGTAATAACTCGGCGGCGTTGATCTTGACATCGACAAATTCGCCCCAGGGTTCCTTGTGCCCGGTCACCCTCTTCATGAAACGTGCATAGCAGTACGAACAACCATGCTGGCAACCGGTATACGGATTCACCACATAGGGATAGATCTTCGATCTTGAGAGGATGGTTCTTGCCAGAATTTCTTTTACAACAAGAGTCATTCCTAGGGGTTTTGCACTATATTCTCAACCAAATGATTTCAATGTCTCGTTTGGAGTAACTATATAAAAAATGCGGGGATTTTTCTGAATTCGGCGGTTTCAATGTCCTGGCTGGAGTCACCTCCGCGTAGCTCTCCCCCTGGCGAAAGAGAACAATAAAAAAATTGGGAGCCCGGTGTCTCGAAAAAGGTCGACAGCTGCATGCGGGGTTGTTCCTGATTCAGTTCTGATTTCGATTCAGGGGATGATGGCGGTTACATCAATGCTCATGAACCGGTGGGAGACCCTTGCGCCCCTGCTTCCCACCGGGCTGTCAAAGGTCACGGTATCATTTTTACGCTGTTGCAAGGTGGTTTTATCGAAAAGAGTGAAATGGCAGGGTTCGATTAAAAACATATGAGAGAAGAAGGTGACCAGGTGGCCCCCTTCCCTTCGCACACCTTCGCACCCTCTTTTGCATCCTTGATCGGGTGGAATGCCATCTCACTTGGGTTTTTCTTCCCTTGTTTTAGTCCATCAGCACTGTCGCAAGGGCCTGGCCGTGGTCGGCTCCTTTTGCAACGGCTACGGCGAAGATGTACACCCCTGCTTTCCAGGTCTCAGCCCGAATGGGAACGACATGGATAAGATAAAAGCCGGCGAGTCTTCCCTGAGTTACATTGACTATGTTCACCAGTGCCCCACCAGGTCCGACTATCAACGGATCTACGTTGAAATTGCTGGCCCCAAGACCTGGCACAGGGTTCCCATTCACATCGGTGACCGAAACCACGATATAGTTCGGCTGCCGGTTCCCCGGCGCTGCAATCGTATCTTCCGAAAATGCGGAGACAATCAGTCTTGCCATATTTTTCACTCCTCGCTGTATCCGGAGCCTGATGGTCGCACTGCACGACCATCCTGGCCGCATTTTCCAAAAGATTTGGGGGAATATGAGCGTTTGCCATGCAATTATTTTCGCAAAATTGGATCATAGTGGAATGAATGGAAAAATATCCATCGCGGGTATCAAAAATTCCAGTGGATCCTGACCCCGCGTTACCCTGGAAACACCTCTCTCTCCTCGGGAATCCCTCCTACATACTCCTTCAGGTATCCGGCACACAGGTCGTACGCCTCGATCAGCCTCTCCCTCCCGATCCCGGGCACTCCACAGGTGATGATGCGGATATCCCGGGTTTTTTGGGTAACCTTTGTCGTGTCAGAATCCCGGTACGGATAGATGGCGATAATCTGTTCTGCATCGGTCATGATGACCTGGTTCTTCTGGAGCATGACCTGTTTATCCATCCCGATGCCGAGGAATAGTTCGCCATGGCTGGCGAACCGGAGCGTCAGGTCTCCGTCATGGTATCGGCATCGAACGCGGCGATCGGTATCCCGGAGCGGACCGATGCCAGGTTGTAGGCATCGACGGCGGTATTGATTCCCGGGAGTTTTCCCCCGGACAGGATCCTTCTCACCAGCGCTTCGGAAGCCGGCCGGGTCTTCGTGGGATCGACCCCGACGCTCCAGAAAAAGTCCCGGTACGCCCTGAACACCGGATCGTCCTTTACCTGGTCGAGTGAATAGCGGGATTGTATCTCCTGGATGATCTCCAGTTTCAGGGATTCGAGCCCGGGACTCTCCTTTGCAATCTGCAAGGACCGGATATCGCCTTCGGCCACGCAGATCCCCGGGAATGCATTCAGTACTTCCTGGCTGAACTTCATGGGTATGCCGCTATGAGGATTGAATAGCCTCATAATTAAAAAATGGTGCCGGAGGAATCATATACCAGAGATCTGCTATTCTCTTTTCGTGAAGGGACCATGGTTGAAAAGGCTGGGGGTATTATCCGTCTCTCGAAAGAACAGGTCGGGCAGGCAAGCGGGATGCTCGTCGAAGCGTTCTTCAACGATGCCAAACTGACGCATGTGCTCCCGGACGAGAATGCCAGGAGAGAGCAGGGGAGACATCTCTTCGCATTCCATCTCCGTTACGGCCTGAATTATGGCCGGGTATGTGCCACATCGCCCAATCTCGAGGGAGTTGCCGTCTGGCTCCCATCGGACCGGTCAGAGGTGACGCTCTGGCGGGCGATGCGGTCGGGAGGGATGGCGTTGCAGAAGCGGACTTTCGAAGGACGCTATGAAACGGCTCCTCGCCTTTGCAGATGAGGTCGATGTGTATCACAAAAAGCACGTTCCTGGGCAGCCACTGCTACCTCTTCTTCATCGGGGTAGACCCACGTTTCCAGGGGAGAGGGTATGGGGGAACGTTGATCCGGCCCATGCTCGACTGGATGGACCGGAAAAGGATGGATTGTTACCTCAATACCCAGAACGAAAAGAACATCGGGCTGTACGAGCATTTCGGATTTACGGTTATCGAACAGGTCAGGCTGCCGGGATCGGGGATTCTGCATACCGGAATGATCAGGTTTCCGGTCGTCCATGGGGGAAACAGTACAGGTTAGCCTTTTGTATAGCCCCTCGAAAAGAGGAATTGAGTTTTTTCATTCATGGTGAACAAGGCGATACAATGACCAAACCCGATCCAATTTCCCATGTCCGCACGATATATGCCTCTTGCCGGGAAGATCGAGCAGTTCTGGCTGGCGGAAGAGAACCGCCGGGCAGGAACCTAATTTCCTCTATTTTTTGAATTTTGCAAATTTCATGGCAAATATTTTTGATTGAAGTCATAAATCTGACATTTCCTCTAAAAACACGTGATAATGTGAAAGATTCCCGATAAATGTTTGCATGGTCTACGAGATCCCGGTAATTTCCCGGAACTTATACAGAGGAATCAAATAGTGAGGGATGCACCTGTTCTCTATGGATGAATCGCTGAGGTACCTCGCAGTTTCCATAGCAATCCTGGCCGCTGTTGCACTTTTACTGTTCATTGCAGGCCGGAAAAAGCCCAGGGAAGATCTCTCGGGACTCGTGGCCCTCTCTCTTGCCTTAATTACCGCTGGCATGGTCTTTGGGGAGAACCGCCTCATCGGCTACGGTCTTATCGGAGCCGGAATACTTCTTGCGGCGATTGATATCTACCTGAGGATGGCAACACCGATGAACGTAGAGGAGGAGAACCTTTATCGGTGATGCTTCAATTCTGGAATGCCATGAGATCGGAGCATCAGGAAAAGAATATGGAAGAGGAATGGTGCCCGCGATTCGATCCCGCTCCGTGGGACGGGAAGGTGCTGGAATAGGAGACTTTAGCGTTTTGTCAGGTACAGGGTGAAGACGTTCTTTTTCTTTCCCCTCACCATCGGGTGTGTCATCATGAGGCTGTACGGGAGGGTGGAGAAGGCGGGGGCGACACTTCCCGACAGTGTCTGTGCCTCTCCGATGATCCCCCTGAGGAGCATGGACATCTACCTGGGTCGACAGGGAGATCCCGGACACTGAACACGTGACCCTGATCGGGAAATTTCTGTGCAGGGTGTATGAAGGCCTTTATGGCGATACGGCGAAATGGTGCCAGGATGCGCCACCTCTTGTGAGGAGGGCGGGATTTCATGCACCACCACTTCACGGCGTAAGGTCGCACCCGGTGCAGGCGAGGCACATGGTCTGCGATTCCCTGGTTGAGAGGCCATACTTCCCGAGGATCTCCCGTGTCATTGCAGTGAGTTCCAGGAGTCGTTCGGGACTCGGCCGGACCGCTCCCTCCAGTGCCTCTTTTCGCAGGGGGGAGATGGAGATAGGGCGGAGAACGGCGATAACCCCCATCTTTGCAAGGTATTCCACGCCCTGGCGGACGCATGCGTCGGTCTCCCCAAGTCCGATGATGATATTGGATGAGACATGGTTCCTGCCAAAGACCTCCACCGCTTCGCGGAGCGATTCTTTGATAAATTCGAGCGTATGCCCTTTCCTCCCCCTGCATATCCGATCGAAGATCTCCGGGTCCATGGTCTCGACGCTGTACTTCACCTCGGTGACCCCGGCCTCCTTCAGTCTCCTGGAACACCCTGCGGCCGGGTGAACGGCCACCCCGATGGGGACCTGGTAGGGGGCAAGAGCCCTGACTATATCCACCACCCGATCGATCTCGTCATCGGGGGATGTCGCAATCCCGGACGTCAGGGAGATCACGTTCAGTCTCCCGTTCCTCTTTGCCTTCTCGACAATGGCAAGGATCTCTTCCCTGGTCTTGATCTTCCCCTTCGACAACGGCACCGAGCAGAACTGGCAGTTGTAGATGCACCGTTCGCTGATGGTGATGTAGACCTGGTCCGGGCAGTGGGCGACCACTTCCTCGATCGTCCCCTCCGCTATCTCCCGGCAGTCCCGGAGAACCACGACATGATCGTTCTTCCGGACCATTCGGAACGGTGAGTCCTTGTTGACCTCGAGCCTGACACGGAGACCTCCGGACGAAAAGAAGATATTCTGGACTCCCATCCCAGGCCCGGCTGTCGATGTCCGGGGCGGGGGCAGCAGCGACTCTTCTACATCGATAGTCCCGGCAGAGAGCAGTGCTGCCTTTATCCGCTCGTCCATAAGGGTCATCATTCCCCCCACTCACCGGATGCCAAAGAGGGTTGCTGCGTTCCCGGCAAGGAGGTTTTCGAGCACCTCCGGCTTGTAGGAGAACCGCTGGAACTCCGCCAGGCTCTGGCCAAGGGGCCTGACCGGGTAGGAAGAGGCATAGAGGATCCGGTCCCCGAGGAAATGGTTGGCAGCATCCACCCATGCCTGGGCGCCAGGGAACCCGGGGATGAACTGGAAGAAGTCCGGGATGACCCAGAGGTTGCCGAGCGGGGCATTGGCGATCAACACCCCCAGCATCTCGCTGATGTAGGGGAATGCAGCATGGACGACGACGATCTGGAGGGTGGGGAAGGTATTGGCGACCCGCTGGATACGGTACGGTTCGGCATACGAGATGTCCGGTCCCTGCATCAGGCTGCAGGTGAGGTAGAGCACCCCGCCATGTTCGGCACATCGCTCGTAAAGAGGATAATTCTTCGGATCGTCCACGTAGCGGGGCGGAACCCACCACCCGGGATCGACAGCGATACCGTTGCAATGCAGATCCCCGAGTGTCCGGTCTATCTCTCTCACTCCCGCCTCCACATCGGCTCCGTTGATACCTGCGAGGGCGACCGGAAACCGGTCGGGGAACAGGTCACGGAGTGCTGCTATGTCGTCGTTGACGATTGTACGGTGCCCCGCCTGCCTCCCCACGAGGATACCCTTGTCCACACCAGCGGCATCCATCTCCTCCATGAAGAGCTCGTGCGATTTTCTGGTCATGGAAGGGGTGCGTTCGTACCCGCTCACCAGCGGACTCCGTTTCACGGACGGCCGTGCCCCAATTTCCGGTGCCAGGACCTGAGTCAGGCTTTTATACGGCGGTCTTACGCGTGCATCGATGATTATGTTCTTCTCCTCCTCACTCTTCTCATCTCTCACCTGCCGGATAATAACTCCATGGTATCCTGGCAGGTATGGCTGGGATCCACCCACGCAAACCCTGCAATTGCGCCAGACCCACGAAAGAAATTACAGGGGTTGCGTGGTGATTTGGGTACACAAAATGAAAATGCCAGCGGCATTTTGCTGTAAAAAATGGTTGGATTATTTCTTGACGGCAGCCAGCCGCTTTCCGACCTCGTCCCAGTTCACGATGTTCCAGAACGCCTCGACGAATTTTCCACGGTCGTTCCTGTAGTCGAGATAATACGCATGCTCCCAGACATCCAGGACCATCAGGACCGGGTAGCCGGGAAAGGCGTTTATGTTGTGCTTCTCGATCTGCATGATGAGCAGCCTTCCGGTGTCCTTGCAGAAGCTGAGGGCGGCCCAGCCCGAGCCTTCCACACTCGTTGCAGCGGTGGAGAACTCCTTTTTGAAGCGGTCGAATCCCCCGAAATCTGCGTCGATTGCCTTTCCAAGCTCACCGCTGGGCACTCCTCCTCCCGCTTTGCCTGCGGGTGCGAGGTTCTGCCAGAACAGGGCGTGGAGCTTGTTGCCGCCGATATGGAACGAGAGCTCTTTTGCGGACGCCTTGATGTCGAAATCGGTCTTCTCTTTCCGTGCCTTGTCGAATTTCTCGAAGATGGTGTTTGCCCCGGTCACGTAGGCCTGGTGATGTTTCGTATGGTGCAGGGTGAGTTGGTCCTCCGAGATATACGGTGCAAGTGCCTTGTAGTCATACGGGAGTTTTGGGAGTGTGTAGAGTTTTTCCATGAGTTCGTAGCTCCTATAAATGAAAGAAGGTGTAGTGATCCTATTTGTAGCATTGGATAGAGGAAAAGAGACTGCGGCGCTCCTGTTGTTGATGCTGCTGGCGGCCACTATCCGATCGTCTGCACTATCTTTCCGTCTTTGAATATCGTGATAAGGCCGCCGCTCTGCGAGACCACGATCCCGATCGAACTGGTCACCATCGTGATCCCGGCAATTGAGGAATGGCGTGAGCCGAGCCCGTCCGGGATCTTCACCTGGCTCATGTCCACGGTGATGTAACGCCCTGCAGACTCGACCACGCCATTTCCCGAGACGATGAATGCCCCGTCAAGCTGGGCAAACTCCTTGATATTTCCCCAGATGCCGCTCCCGGTGATCTGCCGTTCCGCCTCCTTGTGGCCATGGAACGGGTTTAAGACAAACTGCCGGGAGTTGTGCATCACGGCATCGGTGTCTCCGACCACAAACGAGGTCCCGACGGACTGCCCTTCTCTCCCTTCCCGCCCGATCTCCATAGCTACCCTGATGATGGATTCGACGACTTCCGGAGCAACATCGGTCCCCGCACAGATCTGCTCCAGTTCCTCCCGGGAAGGAATGCGTTCGGCTGACTGGCCCGACTGACAGCGGATGCTGTTGATCGCTCCCTGTTTTTCCCGTGGTCTGCGCAATAGTCTCCCACTTCTCGGCAAGTTCAAGATAGATGGTGCGCATCTTGGGAGACTGCTCTGCCAGGGACCGGAACATCCGGGCGCAGACCTGGGCGCTTGCGGCAGCGGCTTCCAGGTCGCCCTTCGCTTTTGCCGCACGGTACATCTCTTCTTGTAAGGAGACCGCTTTTGGGATGTCGGGTACAGCCGATTCGTCCCTCTTTTTAAGGATGAGCCACTGGCCGATCCCTACGATCAGGACGAGAACAACGGCGGTGACAAGGATGATGTAATATATTGGCTGATCATCGGGCGGAGGGATTGCTCCGTTGGGCGTTCCTGGCGGTCCGGAATTCTCAGGCCGGATATCCACGGTGATCCCTTTTGTTGTCGCCTGGCCGTCTGACTGAATTCCGGTGATGTTAACAGTGAAGATCCCTGCAGTGGCATAGCGGTAGGTGGCAGGGAGGGTCGTTGCATTCGTGACATTCCCGTCATCCCAATCGATGCTCACCGAGGAGATGGTGACGCCGGGAGAACCGGGGTCGAGGTTACCGTTCAGCGTGACGTTCCTCCCGTCGATCACCGGTTCGAGGAGCGTGAGTACCGGTGCACTCACCTGGCTGACTGGTCCGGCGATTTGGAAGGGACCCGGGTTGGTCCTTTCCGGGAGTTCACGCAGGATCTGCCTCTCGATGGTGACGGTCTCCATCTCCGTGACACTCTGGCCATCGGACTGGTACGCGGTGACAGAAATGGGATAGGTGCCCTGAATGCCGTAGGTGTGGGAATGGGGGAACTCGTGAAGTTCCCGGGTGCTGTTGTCCCCCCAGTCCCATTCAATTCCTATTATGGTCGTGTTCTGAGATCCGGGGAGGACCGTTCCGGAAATATTGGTGGAATAGCCGTTTATTATGGTCTGTAAGTTTTCTATCCGGGGCGGGTCATGGGGAATGGGTGCGGTCGGGAATTCCGTGGCTGTCTGCAGGGGGAGTCCTTCCAGAGACCCGGAGGAAGGAGTGGGGGTGATCGAAAGAGTATCCGTTGTGCCGGGTGTGACGTTGGCACCCGAGGTGCCCGGCAGGAACAGGACTACAACGAGCAGTATGGCGATGAGATATCGCACCCCGGCAGGGAGAGAGGATCCAATGTGCATGAAGTTCCCGGTCTTTTGTAGTAGTATCACGGTGATGGTACATAAATTTCTTGACTCATCTGGTTCTGGGCACTCTCCCAGTATGATAGCATGGAATTCGGAGCAGGGCTGGTACCGGAGCCCAGTTATCCAGTGCCCTCCTCAAGGTATACTTTGCAACAACGGATCGGCTTCCCACTGCCTGAACGGGGGAGCGGGGCATCTTATCCGACCTCTCAAACGACCCCCATGCTCCGATAGCATTATCCTCCCGATATCCTCATGGATATCCATGCAGAGTGAACATTTCCCCCGGAATACCCCCTTCAAACCTTCATCGGCCCTTGTCCCGTGGCTGATCATCGATTTCCTCATCTTTACCATCTTCGTGAGCAGCTTCGTCCTTGTCCCGCTCTTCCTGTCGGGAGGGCCTTTCTTCTGGGCGTTGGGCGGCCTGGGCATTCTTGTTGTCCTGTTCATCATCTGGACAAGGTTGTACTATGACAGCATGTGGTACGAGCTGCATGACGACGAGATGCGCTGGAAACGGGGCGTCATTTTCAGGAGGACCGGGATCGTCCCCTACAACCGGATCACCAATATCGACATACGGCAAGGCCCGGTGATGCGGGCACTCGACATCTCCACTCTCTCGATACAGACCGCCGGGTATTCAGGCCAGGCCCAGTCCGAGATCCGGATCGAGGCAATGGTGTATGCAGAGGAACTCCGGGAGCTTATACGGACGATGGTCCGGGTCTCCAGTGGTGGGGACGGGACCGGCACCGGAGTGGCAGCCCCGCACCCGGCCACGGGATCTGCCGACCTGCAGCAGGTGCTCGATGAAATGAGGGCGATCCGGGCATTGCTGGAGAAGAAACTGTAATATTTTTTTCTGGTCTGGAAATCACGGGACACTCTCAAAATCCTGCAATTGACACCATATTTACCGGTCTTCACCGATCGCAGTCCGGTGTACCATCTGTGCCGTAGAGACCCAGGAAAATACTTGCTCTTGCAATATGAGAGCACTATATTTCATCTCGTGCTCTGAGATTCCCTCACTGGCAGGGGGATTTTCATGCCGGGGGGATTATCATGAATGGGCAGTTCCTTCGAAGAATGGTGCTCATCTGCATCCTTGCGATGACTGCGTTGTATTGTGCCCCGGTAAGGCCCAATCGGCAGGTGCCCTAATAGTTACCGGTGATAATCTGGGGGATGGGGGGAAGTCCTGAAGAAGCGCCACCCTGTTCATCTTCCTCATCCAGGAAGACGAGACCGAAAATATCCTGTTTATGGGACGGGTAACGGACCCAGCCCGCACCTGATTTCCCATTGAGCGCAAAGATTGAGGGGCCCGCTCTCGGGCGGGAAGAAGCGACCTGGAAATGGATGTGATTTAATTCTGGCCCGGGGTGAGGACCTCGAAATGTTTCCTGCATTTTGCACAGGTCCCGTCCCTGCTGCCCTTGAAGTAGGCCTTTGGCATATTGCAGATAATCGAGTTCTCATTCTGACAATTCGGGCAGGTGAACCGGATCACGTAGCCGGATCGTGTTCCAATCACCGATGGTTTTACGGAATTTTTCATCATGGTTTTTGTCTGCCTGGTGGTTATTCTGGACACCACCGTTCCCTTGGTAGCACATCCCCTTGGAGAGAGGACGAATCGATGCATATATTCCCGAATCGTTCTTTTTACCGCTTGTAAAAAATGCACATTCTCTGCCCGGATACGGTCTGCTACTACATTCATAGGTGCTTTGAGGGGATATAGGATTGCACTGGTCCGGTATCTGGCATCGCAATAAAAAGGAAGTCTGCAGGATCTTTCAGAGCGTCCTGCCTCTCCAGGTCACGTTCGTATCCGGATAGAGGCTGCTCACCCTGCACTGACCCCGAGCGCCATGGACAGTTCTGCAATGGCGGCCTTTTCCGGTTCGCTGACGGCAACCCCGTGCTCCTTTGCCGCCTCTGCCACCTTGAGGCCGATTGCGATCACCCAGGTCTTATACGCCAGCGCCTCTTCTGGAGGGACCTTTGACAGGGCAGCCGCAGCCGACCTGCATGCTTCGAGCGTCTTTCCCCGGTATCCTGCCTGGTCATGTTTCAGGGTCTCCTGCTGTTTCTTCATGAGTTCTTTTATCCTCGGCTGCATCTCGGCCAGGAGGAGCCCTACGAGGGGACTTCCGCTCTTGGCTGCCAGGTTTGCCGGCTCCTGCATCGTCGCTTTCGTCTCTCCCCATATCCCGAGCACATTGGGGGCCGCGAACATGATCGTTGTCGAGACCGCGTAGGGCAGACCGATCAGGTTCTCCCATTCATCGCTGGTGAAATTCTCCTTCAATCCCATAGACTACCAGATGTCCTTCTGGGGAAATAAATGATCTTCTTCGCGCCCGGACAGAGAGGGATAGCATGACGGGATATCTGTCTGTCAGGGATACCCGTGCAAAAAATAAAGACTCTATCTCCATGTCACTTTTGCTGCATCCCTCTTGGGAGGGCGCTGGAACCGGTACTTCGGGTACCCAAGCATCATGGCATAATAGGACGTGTGATTCTCTGGTAGCTCGCAGTTCTCTCCACAGGTCCTGGGATGCATCAAATGCAATCTGCAGGAAGCCAGCCCAACAGGTGCCCAGGGAAAAGACCGGTGCCGCCAGGTCGAGATGGGTCAATGCGATGACCGCATCGATGAACCCGGCCGGGTTGTCCTTCCGGCCGTGGGCGATGACCAGATGCGGTGCACCACGGCAGATGGGATCCCTCCCGCTCTCCCATGCACCGACAAGCACCGGAGCGATTGCTGCAAGGGGATGGCCGGGCTGATCCCTGGCAAGATCCCTCGCCCAGTCGATCACCAGCCCTGACAATCTCCGGACCTCTTCTGGCTCACTGATCACCAGCCAGTGGACGGATTGCCCGTTTCCTCCTGTGGGGGCATAGCGGATGATAGCAAAGATCTCATCAAGCGTCTCCCGGGGAACCGTCCTGTCATGGTAGTCCCGGACCGAACGGCGCATCAGCATGAGCTGCCGAAGCTGCCCGGTCGTGACAGGTTCATCCGCGATCTCAGGCACCGGCCCTGCTCCCGGATACATGACGGTGATGGCTCCTTCAGGGCAGGCAGCCTCGCAGTGGCCGCACCTGATGCATAGCGGGGCAGCAACAGGATTGACGGAAGGTAGTTTCGTATTCTCGTCCTGTACAGGGATCCTGCTCGGGCAGAGGCTTGAACAGATTCCGCAACCTGAACAGAGAGTTGAGTCAATACGAATGGGATCCATACAAAGCACCTTTTATGTCCATGTCCGGATTATTGTCCGGGACTGATGATAAAAGGTGGAGCAGGGACGTTGGTGTTTGAAGCATGAACGGCGAAGGGGAGCCTGCCGGCTATCGTTCGTAAATTTGCCAACATCGGGGAATGCACGGGTTTGAGACCTGGTCCTGAGTAGAGCTCCCCCTCCTCCCCGATCTTACTGTCGCATTCTGGCCGGATCCGGTATTTTGTTCCGTCCTGCAGCAGGTTACGCTCCCGGTGGAGGGAGACACCGTGGTTCACCTTCCCCAACCTTAAAGTGGCCTCCTCACACATCCCCTGTGAGAGAGTGGGGATCCGATGTTCGAAAAGTATGACCTGTCGAAAAAGACCGATGAAAAAACCTTTGAGAAGGGGATGGAGCCGCTCCGTGTCGAGATTGGGGTGCTCACAAGGACCCTCTGGGAGCACCGGGTCCCGATCATCATCGTTGTCGAGGGCTGGAATGCATCCGGCATCACGATGGTCATCAGCGAGCTGATCCAGCATCTCGATCCACGCGGGATCTCCCTCCATTCGATCGGCTCACCAAACGATGAGGAACGGGCCCATCCCCTCATCTGGCGGTTCTTCACCAAGATACCGGCAAAAGGTCGTATCGCGATCTTTGCCAGGAGCTGGTATTCCCGCTCCCTTGCCGAGCAGCTGTCCGGGCTCGAATGGAAATCGGCGATGCGGACCTCGATTGCCACCATCAACGAATTCGAGCGGCAGCTGGCCGATGACGGCACCATCATCCTCAAGTTCTTCCTCCATATCACCAAGGAGGAGCAGCGGCGGCGGCTGAATGAGCGGGAGCGGAATCTCCTCACGTCATGGATGATCACGAAAGGGGACTGGGATTTTCACCACCATTACGACAGCTACCTGCCGGTTATCGAGGAGTTTATCGGTGAGACCGACAAGCCCTACGCACCGTGGACGATCATCGAGGCGAACGACAGCAACTACACCTGCATGAAGGTATACACCACCGTGGTCAAACGGCTGAGAAAGCACCTGGACCGGACCGGGGGCGGGAGGAGGCCGGAGGTGAAGAGTAACGGGAAGAACGGGAGCCTCAAACCCCCGAAAACAGCAGTGAAGAGGCGATCTGCCGCTCCCGTGGAGTACTCAAAACCGGAATACGAGGAGCAGATTGCCCGCCTCCAGGAGCAGGTGCGTGATATCCAGTACCTGCTCTACAAGCGGAAGATCCCTCTCATCATCGTCTACGAAGGATGGGATGCGGCGGGAAAAGGGGGCAACATCATGCGCCTCGTGCGGCTGATGAACCCCCGCGGGTACGATGTTGTTTCGATCGTCCGACCCGACCAGACCGAGCTCGATCATCATTACCTCTGGCGGTTTTACCAGCGGTTCCCGAAAGCCGGGCACGTCACGATCTTTGACCGGAGCTGGTACGGCCGGGTGCTCGTCGAACGGGTGGAGGGGTTCTGCACGCCTGTCGAATGGAGACAGGCGTACCAGGAGATCAACGAGATGGAGCAGGCATATGTCGGGAACGGCGGTGGGCTTATCAAGTTCTGGCTCGAGGTGAGCAAGGATGAACAGCTCAAACGGTTCCAGGACCGGCAGGAGGACCCCCTGAAGCAGTGGAAGATCAACGATGAAGACTGGAGGAACCGCGGGAAATGGAACGAGTACGAGGAGGCGGTGGACGAGATGCTCGGGAGGACCAGCACCCCGACAGCCCCCTGGACGGTTGTCGAATCAGATAACAAGTATTATGCCCGGTTAAAAACACTCCAGACCGTGATCGGATATGGCGAGCAGCTGTTCCGGTGATGCAGGAAGCGGAGAACCGGAATTCTGCCATTGAAAGCAGACGGCGCCTCTTTCCTGTAGATCTCTTTTTCACGATTGCATTCCGGCACCTATATGCGGCTGAAAGGGGTATTTCCGTATCCCAGGATTTCATCACAGAAATATATTAATGAATAGATGCATATGACAGCATGACGGCAAGAGACTGCGAGTGAATCACAGGATGATGCCGGGTCTTTTCCGTGGCCTTGAAGAAAAGGAGATGGGGTGTCTGATGGTACACAATAAAATTGCTCCCGGGCTGCTGATTGCCCTTCGGGATTTTGAAAACAAGGGCCGAAAAGGCCTGCAAGCGCACAACCGCACGATGGGGATTGTCTCCAAGGAGAATAACCCGAAACCCGCACGTGCCGTGGTGTTCATCCACTGTAAAGAGAATGCCTCATTCGACCGGGAGCCGGGCATTACCGTCAATCAGGCGAAAGGATCCGTGAGGACAGGAATTATCAATCTTGAAAGCGTGAGGCCGCTCTCTGAGAATAGGGATGTGAAGTGGGTTGCCCCTTCGCAGTTCTTAAAGCCGATGATGGACGTGGCACCGGGAAAGGTAGGTCTCCCGGCCTTCCAGAATACAACGAAGCCTGAGAGGAAAAGGAATTGTCCTCGGGGTGGTTGACACAGGAATCGACCCAAAACATGCAGCCTTCAAGGGACGTATCCTCAAAATATGGGACCAGGTATTGTCCGGGGATGGGGTGGCCGAAGGGAACTATGGGGTTGAACTGACCGGCAATTTGCTCACCACCTCCCGTGACCTCCATGGGCATGGCACCCACGTCTCCGGGATTGCAGCGGGGAGTTATGGGACGTATTGTGGTGTCGCTCCCGAGGCGGACCTGGTGATGGTGAAGACGGATTTCATGGATGCACATATTGCGGACGGTATCAGGTATATTTTCCGGGTTGCGGACGAATTGGATCGTCCGGCGGTGGTGAATCTGAGTCTCGGGGGTCAATGGGATCCGCACGATGGGACAGATTCTCTCTCGCAGATCATTGATGCCGAATCAGGACCGGGAAAGATAGTCTGCTGTGCTGCAGGAAATGAAGGCAATGATAATATTCATGCCCATGCATCCGTGGCCAAGGGAAAGACGAAGACCATACGGTTCTCTGTGCCTATGTCCGGCGGCGGAAGCGAATCCTATGTCGGCCTGAACATCTGGTATTCAGGAAAGGATAAGATGGAGGCGGCGATCAGGTCACCGGATGGTTCAACCACAGGGTACCAGGGTATTATCACCGGTGATGAGGTGGAAAAGACCTATGAACTGCGGGAGGGTAAGGTGACCATCGCCACTCCGGGCCCTGATCCCCTGAACGGGGATAACAACATCTTCGTCCTTATTGAGAATGCGACACGGGCGACCTTCCCGGTAAAAGCAGGGGTATGGAGGCTGTCGCTCCGCGGTGTGTCGATCGAGAAGGGGAGTGTCGATGCCTGGACCCTGACCACTACCGATGATCCGGTGATCTTTACTGGCACCAGCGTGCAGGACAAGATGAAGATCGGGTCTCCCGGTGCATCAAAAAGTGCCATTACCGTTGCAGCCTACACGACAAGGATCAAATGGACTGATATCGACGGCCATCAGCAAGGGGTCGACTTTGATCTGGATGATATTTCAGATTTCAGCAGTGAAGGTCCCCTGCGTGACGGGTCCAACAAGCCTGACGTTGCAGCTCCCGGGGCGATGATCATATCAGCCTTATCTGCAGATTCGCAGGTCAGCTCCATGGAACAGCAGGACAACGAATTCTGCGTGATGGCCGGGACAAGCATGGCCTCGCCCTTCCTGGCAGGCGTAGTGGCACTCCTGCTGGAGCGTGACCCTTCACTGGATCCCGCGGGGATCAAAAATCTGCTGAAGGGCAAGAGTAAGATCCAGAATAAAAAACCCGGGACCTATCATCCAAAATGGGGATACGGTCTTCTCCAGATGGAGAAGATGTAATCGCTCCACCCATTTTCTACGATAGAGGGAGACCTGGGGAGGAAACCATGGATTACTCAAAGATGGATGCCGGCATGAGAGCCGCATTACAGCGATATAGGGAGGTATCGGACAGGATGTACCCGGTGTTCATCCATACTTCCGCACCTGTCAGCGAGGAGAATGTTCTCTTTCTCAAGAGCCTGGGGGTGGAATATGCGAGAGCTGGGATGAAGGTGTTCACCGCGACACTTCCCTCGCCTTCAATAAGCATGGTATCGGACCAGGAATGGGTATCGGCCATCCGGCTTTCCAGGAGGATGAAACCGATATAATTCACGGTATCCTTTGCCCTTTGCCTGCGACCGCTTTGAAGAAGGTATACGAGAAGGTTCCGTCTTTTTCCGTTGTCCTGTAGAGATCCCGGATTCCCCTCTCCCAGGTCTCTGCATCAACAAGGTTGCCGGCGAGCGCCTGGTCCTTCACTCCCTCGACCATGGCGATAAAAATGTTCCGCACCCCCTCGATTGATTCCGGCTGGCTCGAATCGGCATATACCTGGCGGGGTGAAACGGTAACCTTCGAAAATCCGGCGTCAAGAAGCAGGTGCCGGAGTTCCCTCCCGATCATTGCATTCCCCCCCATCTGCCGCTGGACGCCGACAAGGCAGTCGATCACCCGGTGTGCATCCCTGCTGTCAGGGTAGAAAAGGGCGGATCCATGGTCCCCTTCGATCACGGTAATCGTCCCGTCCTCTTTGAGCAGTCCTCGCATCTTTTCCAGTACAAGAAGCGGATTTTCCAGATGTTCGAGGAGAAAACAGACAAAAATATGGTCGAATGACTCCTTCCTGAAGGGGAGGCAATAGACATCGCCCTGGCAGAACGTCACATTCTTCACTCCTCCTGCCCTTCTCCGCTCCTCTGCCAGTGCGAGCGATTCGAGAGAGATATCCAAAGATACAAACCCGGCAGCCGGGCTGTTCTTTGCGAGGATCAGCGTCTGTGCACCAACGCCGCAGGCGGCTTCGAGCACCCTGGTCCCGGGAAGGTAGCGGGTGTCCCAATGGAGCAGGTCTGCCAGCCCTGATGCCTGGTAGTGGAGCCGCTCCGATTCCCTGTGGGAACGGCCATGCACATAGCGGTGGCGATGCTCTTCCATTTCACTGCCTCCTCAATGGGAATATTCAGGGATCTTTTTTGATATGAAGCACGATGAACCTGACGGAAGCCAGGAAGAACCCGCGTATCTGAACCGGCATTGCTGCTCCCCGGATCGCTGATGAAAGCGATCAGATGAGGGGGCAGCAGCCCGGTGCACCGATCCGGGTTGTCCGCTGCAGGAGAACGGGAGTGAAATTGGAAAAAATGAGGAAGGATCAGGGCTTCTCAACGACAATGTGCAGGACAAACGTGTCTTCGCTCCCGGTGACGTTCTCCCACGACCGCATATAGACCGCGGAAAACTTCTGCTCCCCTGCCACTGTTCCGGTGAGGGTCCAGGAATGGGTCCCGCCTGCTCCTACCATGCCCTGCGAGAGGGGATCCTGCACATAGGTGTCGTTGACGATGGCAAGGCCCGCTGTCACCGTTGCATTCCATGCGTATCCGGTAGTTGGGTTCTCGGCAAGCCGGACAATACATCCCCCGGTGCCAAGAGGGATCTTTACCGTTGTTCCATTGGCGGTCTCGTTGTATACCTTCATATCGTTCCCTCCAACCGGGGCGGAAGTTGTTGGCACTGTCGTAGTGGCCGGGGTTGTGGCCGGCTGGGTCGTGCAGCCGCTCACCACGAGCATTCCGGCAAGCAATCGTCCTGCCGCCGCTGAATACACCAGCGTTCGTCGCTTCTGTGAATCGGAAGTCATGAAGTATCGTACTTCTTCCCACTATATATATGATGAGATGTCTGGTGTGGCACGGTATGGTGGCCGGTGCTTTCTCTAAAAGACTGCCGGCAAACCCTTGGGGAGAGCAGGGCCACGGGGAGACTGCAGCAAAGTCCTGGAGGAGGCCAGGGTCCCGGCCCGACAGCAGAAAACAGGAAAAGAGTGCAGTTTCCCCCCGGAGGCACCAGGCAAATCCGGTAAGGAGTCACGAGGAAGGAAGCTGTGGATACTCCCTGGATGAGATCAGGAGCCCGGCACCTGGAACTCCCTGAATGTCTCTGCCATCTCCCGGAGCCTCTTATCGACGAGGTAGTTGACGGTCCCCTCTTCAAACGTCCCATCTGACCGACGTTCACCTGCCCTCACCCCGGTCAGCACCTCTATCCCCTCGTCGATAGTCTTTACCGGGTAGATGGAAAACTTCCCCGCCCTGGCCGCTTCCACGATCTCCTCAGAGAGCATCAGGTTATCGACATTGCTAGCCGGGATCATGGCGCCCTGTATGCCGGTAAGGCCTTTTGCCTTGCAGACCCCGAAGAATCCCTCGAGTTTCTCGTTCACTCCCCCTATCGCCTGGACCTCCCCTTTCTGGTTCACCGAACCGGTGACGGCGAGATACTGTTTCAGGGGGAGATTTGAGAGAGAAGAGAGGAGTGCATACGACTGGGTCCTCGACGCACTGTCGCCGTCGACTCCTGAATAGTTCTGTTCGAAGACAAGCCGTGCAGAGAGGGAGAGTGGCTTGTCCTGTGCATACTTGCTTGCCAGGTACCCGGAGAGGATGAGCACCCCCTTCGTGTGGGTCGGACCCCCCATGGCAGACTCCCGTTCGATATCCATGATACCCCCCCGGCCTACTGCGACCGTCGAGGTTACCCTGGAGGGTTGGCCGAACTCGATATCCCCCAGGCTGACCACGGAAAGTCCGTTCACCTGCCCGACCTCCTCCCCCTCGGTATCGATCAGGAATACCCCTCGCCGGATATATTCCCGGATCTTTTCCTGGACGAGACTCGACCGGTACGTCCTTTCGTCGATCGCTTGCAGGATATGCTTCGCGTCGATCATCCCCTCCTCGTCCTGGGTTGCGTAATAATTTGCTTCACGGAGGACATCAGATATCAGTGAAAACCGGGTGGTGAGTTTCTTCTTGTCATCGGCCAGGCGGGACCCGTATTCAATAATTTTGGCCATCGCTGACCGTTCAAGATGTTTCAGATGATATTTTTCGCACATGGTACAGACGAACGCCGAATATTTCTGCACGTTCTCCTCATTCCGATCCATGGCGGCGTCAAAATCGGCCTTCACTTTGAAGAGTTCGGAAAAATCGGGGTCCTGTGTATAGAGGATCTGGTTGATCATCGGGGTGCCGATCAACACGACCTTCAGGTCCAGCGGGATGGACTCGGGCTTGATGCTCTTCGTGGTGATGTATCCCATTCGTTCCGCCGGTTCCTCTATGGAGACCTTCCCGGTCTTGAGTGCGCTCTTGAGTCCGTCCCATACGAACGGGTTCCTGAAGAGATCCTCGACCGGCAATACCAGAAATCCGCCATTGGCCTTGTGGATCGAACCGGGCCGTATCATGGAGAAATCGGTGGTCACCACCCCGTACTGGAACTCCTTCTCGACTTTTCCAAAAAGGTTCGGGTAGGTCGGGTTCTGCTCGAACACCACCGGGGCACCGGAAGTTCCTGAGTTGTCGACGATCACGTTCACTTCGTACTTCCGGAATGCAAGCTCTTTTGCGAGCGGGTTTGCGAACTGGGGAGCTGCCTGGGGCTGCTGCACCTCTCCCATGAACTGGGGAAGGTTCCCGACCATGTCTACCTGGACCGCGTCGATGAACGCATGTACCTCCTCGACATGCGCATACTTGTCCTGGAGGGATGCCACCCGGTGCCCCATGGCGCTGAGTGACAACTCGCGGTTGAGCCTGCTCGATGGCCTCCATCCCGGCCTGTTCGAGGTCGCGGAGCTGCCGGAAGGTAGTGCGCAACTCGGCGGTGAGGGCTTCCCTCTTTGCAAGGTACTCGCGCTGCTCCTCCTCGGGAAGGGTTAGGAACGCCTCCTGCTCGAGTGGGGCCCCGTCCTTGGTGGGGATGGTGAGCAGCCCCTGGGGGCCGGGCTGGATGACGAAACTCTTCTCTTTGGCACTGGCATCGACCTGGGCAATGAGCTTGGCCTTCTCTGTCTCGAGCGACGCCAGCGCTGCATCCCGCCGGTTTACGTAGTCTTCGCTCTCAAAGATCTTCGGGATGACTCGTTTTGCTTCGGCAATAAAGGCGGCCATGTCATCCCGGAACTCCCCTCCCATTCCCGGGGGCAAGCTTAATGGCATTCGGTTCATACGGGTTCTGGAAATTATTCACGTAAATCCAGTCGTTTCCCCTGGGCCGGGCCCTCGAAATTTCATCGAGGAACTTCTCGACTGCAGCCTTCCGGCCGGTCCCGTGTATCCCTGACACATAGATATTGAACCCGCTCTCCTTGATATTCAGACCGAAGGTGAGTGCTTTCAGTGCCCGGTCCTGGCCGATGATCCCATCCAGGGGTTTCAGTTCTGCAGGTACTTTTGCACTCCACAAGCGTGGAATCGTAGGTATTCCGATACTCATCGAGGGAAAGTGGCCTGATCATGATTGACACCTGATAGGGGAGCGTTTTGCAAATGCATCTTTATTATTCTATGGGAGAATCCTGAAAATGAGAAGGATGGCCCTTTTCAACTTTTCACGGTTTTGTTATTCCCTTTGTATCCTTTCCATGACTACTGCACAGGTGAGTGCTGCAAAGACTGCAAGGATAGGGAAAGTAATTTTTTCAGCATTGGTCTGGAGAGGAGATGCCGTAACAGACGGTGAAAGAGTATCCCCCGTTCCGGTGACGTTCATGGGGGTATCCGGACCTGTATCGCTCCTGTTTCCTGTATCGGGGGTCCGATCCCCCAGCGATACACCCTGCAGCTCAATGGGGGTTCCATTCGTACCATTCTCGTTCCCTTGGGGGGATGCTCCGATTGTCACCTCACCTCCCGCCACCATACCAATACGCGGACTCCCGAGTGAGACCATCACGGTCGTATACTGGGACCCTGCAAGATCTCTCCTTCCCACAGGAGTCGTGACGATATAAATCGTGTAGGTCCCGGCATCAGGGGGCCCTCCTTTTGTGCGGGTATACCAGGTATACTCCCAGCGGGAATCGTCAACAGATGATCTCGTGAAGCTGGAGGGGTCTCCGCTCGTCACGGGATCAGCGATGTCGTCAAGACGTACCCCGTTTACCGGCAGATTCGGCCCGGTCACGAACAGATAGACCACATCGGCTCCCGGTGCAAACCCGGCCAGGGGAACAGGTTCACCAATGGCCGCGGAGATAACCGGGGATGCAGCGGAGGATCCGACGAGCAGGAGTAACCCTGCCATGAAAAGGAGATACCGGTTCATCTGCGGACAATGTCTTTGTGAAGCAGGATAAACGTGGCGATCCTCCCAGGCAGATGAAATGATGTATTTCCAGGTGAATCCCCGGGATGCAGGCGCATGCTTCCCTTCCCGCTGGTACGTGGTGGAACCTCAGGTATCTTTTTTACCTGCAGTCTCCATCTCACCATGATGACAGTACCCGGCAGCTCAGAACCCCTCTTCCCCTCCCTCTCCTCCCATGCACTGAGTGGGGAGAACGTTTCCCTCCCGGCGGACTGCAGGGGCTTTGTCACCCTGATCGCAATTGCATTCCAGCGGGGTGCGCAGGGAATGATCGATTCGTGGTACGAGCCGTTCTCGCAGGAGTTTGGGGATAACCCGGAGGTCCGGTTCTACGAGATACCCATGATAGGATCGGCATACTGGCGCTTTGTGGCAGGGTGGATCGATGCAGGGATGCGATCCGGCATCCCGGCGGTCAAGCATCCCTTTGTGGTCACCTATTACGGTGATGTTTTTCCCTACCGGCGGGATCTCGGCATGGATGACCCGGCGCTCGCTTACCTGTTCCTGCTCGACCGGGAGGGAAGGATCCGCTGGAGAGCGAAGGGGTATGGCGAGGAAGAGGACGTGGCCGGATTGAGCGCATTCATCGGTCGCCTGTTGCATGAGAGGAGCGATTAGCCGTTTTATCCGAATCCTTTTTTGGCATCAAACGTCCTACATGAGAAACAACGGCGGCAGTCATATGGTACGGTACCGGTGTAATGTATGCCATGTCTTTGAGTACAATCCCCTGCATGGCAACTCCCTGACCGGCATAAAGCCCGGGACGTCAGTGGATGAATTTCCTGCTACATGGAGGTGCCCGATCTGTCAATCGGACAAGAAGCACCTGGTCCGTGTGCCGGAAGAGAAGCATGAAGAGGCGGCAACCGAGGCAGCGATTCGGTTTGCTTCGGTGATGAAGGCGATCACCCATGAGGAGAAGAAAGCCCTCGACTCGTATCTTGGGCCCTGGTGCAGGGAGCATGACGACCTCGAATCCCACATGCAGGAGATCCATCTCATCTCGCGGACCGGTGAATCGATATTCGAGCCGATGAGGACCAAAAGACCGGTCCTCTCCTGGGACGAAATCCTCATAAAAGGAGCACAGATCGCACAGGTCCCGTTGAACAAAGAGGCCGAGGTCAGTACACGGACCGTGATTGGGCCGAACGCACGACAACCGCTGGTTATCGCAACTCCCCTCTACGTGACCCATATGTCCTTTGGGGCTCTCTCCCGTGAGGTGAAAATTGCCCTCGCCAAGGGGAGTGCCGCGGTACAGTCGGCCATCTGTTCCGGTGAAGGGGGTATCCTCCCCGAGGAGCGGTTGCATGCCTACCGGTACATCTTCGAATATGTCCCGAACCGGTACAGCGTCACCGATGAGAACCTCCGCTCGGCCGATGCGATCGAGATAAAACTCGGGCAGTCCACATCGCCCGGGCTCGGGGCACACCTCCCCGCCGAGAAGGTGACAAAAGAGATCGCGGATCTCCGCGGGTATCCGGAGGGAACCGATATCGTCAGCCCCGCAACCTACCCTGACATCCGGAACAGCGAGGAGCTCTCTGCCAAGGTTGCCTGGCTGCGGGAGCGATCGGGAGGGCGGCCGATCGGGGTGAAGATTGCTGCAGGGAACATCGAGGCGGACCTCGATGCGATCCTGCCGGCAGCTCCTGATTTTATCACGATTGACGGGAGGCCGGGCGCATCAGGGGCAGCCCCGCAATTCATCAGGGATGCCACCTCGGTCCCCACCATCTTTGCCCTCCGCCGGGCACGGAAATTCCTTGACTCGCATCGGGGAGAAGGGATCTCGCTGGTGGTTACCGGAGGCCTCCGGGTCTCGCCCGATTTTGCAAAAGCCCTGGCGCTCGGTGCCGATGCCGTCGCTATCGGTACGGCAGCCCTGATGGCCTGCGGCTGCCAGCAGTACAGGATCTGCAATACCGGGAAATGCCCGGTCGGGATCACCACCCAGAACCCTGCACTCCGGGAGCGTCTGAATATCGATATCTCGGCAAGGAAACTGGAACTGTTTCTCCGGGTCTGCACCGAAGAAGCTGAAGGACTTTGCCCGGATCACTGGCAACGCCGATGTCCACCATATGGACATCTTCGACCTCTGCACCACGAACTCGGAGATCTCGGACCACTCGGATATCGAGCACGTCTGAAAAGGGAGAGTTTATGCCAAAGGCAGGCGTTGGTATCGATTGGAATGGAATGATTCGGGTAGTAACGAGTGAAACAGGGAAGTATACGTGAAGATCTCTTGAAACAATGAAAACAAAATTTACGCACTTTTTTAAATACACGATGAAATAACAACTCTACTTGGTACACATGACAAATGGTACACCCGCGAATGAAACGCCCGTGGATGAAATTAAAATGCGATACGTAATGAGGCTTTATTTCCTCATTATCCTCATCATGGGTATATCAATTATATCCGTGATAGGTATCACCGGGTATGTGATGATAAAAGATATCGGACTTGAAACCGCACAACAGGCGACAGTTCCTGACGGGTTAATTGCTATCGGATCAGCGGCTGTCGGTGCCCTAGCCGGATTATTGGTTCCCTCGCCACGCCACGCCTGATCATCTCTTCTTTTTATTCATGGCATGGACTCCGTCATGAGCAGGTTGTTCTTATCAGTGTTTATCCCCTCACGCAGTTTTACCGGAAAGGAACTGAGACCGCTTGGTTGTGGCTCTGAAAGACAGGTATTGAGAGGCAAGAAAAACCACCTCATCTAACCATTCATGCCATTTTTTTAAAATAAGGCAACAGTTCTGCTCTCACCGCACGATCCTGGTAACACTGACCTCAAAGGAACAATTATTGGGAGAAAATCACCAGAATGACGATACCCGAGATATCAGCGAGGCATCCAATATTCACTCTTTTCTCGCGACGCCACTCTCAAAGGATGACCTGCCGATCCTGGCCGACCTTGCAGGGGTTTTCGAGAAAAGGCTGTCCATTCCCTCAGTTGCTCAACACTCAGGCTGAACAGTTACAGAGATCTAAAGAGTATGAACAGTACTGTTATTGATTTGTGCTGTATTCCCGTGAGTTCCTATTCCAAAATTGTGGAGGGGGCTAAATGTTTTATACCATTGACGGTGCAATTTCTCATCATGACACGGGTCAAAGCTGAAATTATTGGGGATATCTGGATCGATGATGTCTACGCAAGGGGCCCTTCGGTCCCGCCTATCGGCTACTTCATCACGGATAAACGGTACTACTTCGTCTATGAATTCGATGTCCCCGAGGGAACACCCGAGTGGGGAACGGAATTTACCACCGACTTTCTCATCAACGGCAAGGTGGTCAACAGCCAGGGGTTCCTCCCGGGATCGCAGAACGGGAAGAACTACGGAGTCTACTACAACACGTTCACAGAGGAAGGAGGCTACCTCATCGAGATCAGGGGTAAAAACAAGAAGCAGTTGAACGTTGTCGTCAAGAAGCAGGAAACTTGATCTCTGCGAATTCTGTCATTACCACGGTCAAAGAGCCTCATTGACATTATCAGCACTTCCTCAGATGAGTAAAACAACGAACAACCTCATTTTTCGAACAATAATGTAGGTATTCGACCGGAAGAGTTGGTACAAATGATACTAATCGACGGTGTATTATTTTAAAAAAATAATATTCCCCCGGTTTCAGGGCCCTCACGGACCCTGACCAGGGCCATGGCAGATAACTTACCTGTCTATGTCCAGGTGCTATGGTTATGCATAGAGTGCATGCAGCGGGACAGCAAAGCATGCAAGGAGCATGAGTATGGTGGTGGTATGGATTGTTGCAGCGGCATACAGGGCTTTTCTTGCCTTGATCACCTCTCGTGTGCGGCGTGCCAGTGCAACCGTGATCTCGCTTTTCCCTACATTCATTCCCTGTACCTCCGGGGTATCGATCCTCAAGGGATGACACCCCTGCCTATCTGCTCTGAAAAGACAGGGATATATTGGCATAATAGGGCTGGTTCCAGAACTGAACCCTTTGGTTCATCCATTTGTCATTCCGGGCCCGTATATGGCCCCAAAACACTTTATAGCAGCAGGAAAACGTCCCGTCCTGGTATCATATGCAGGTTCAGGAAGGACGGCCTGTTTTACTGCATCATATGCTGTCTGAATTCCGTCATTTGCTGGAGATGCCGCCCCTGTCCGCATGATAAGGAGTGATCGGGCAGAGTCAGGGCATTATCGGAGAAAAAAGAAGAATGGTATTCCCTCCCTTGCCTATGATTGCCCCTTTCCCATTCGACCTGAGTAGATCTCAAGGCCGACTGCAAGTACAATCCCGATGAGTGATCCGAGCATGATGCCCGTGGTCTGATTACCGGTAAGGTAGGTCAGGGGGACCCAGAGAGCAAGCCCGATGGCAAGGCCGAGCACGAGCCCAATCCCTTTACCGATGGGCTTGTCGGGTGCAGCACGAATCCTCATCGCAAGGACGATGAAGTTCAGGAGAAGGAATACCAGGATGACGACTGAGAAGATCAGGAGCAAAATCCATGAGACATCATTCCACCGGGCTGGAGATTAAGAATTCGTTCCGGGTTGCATGTGTTATCCGTGATTCCTCCCTGTGTGATCTCTCCCTTGTCGAAAGAAAACAAAGGAGTCTCATCTGCGTTTCATTCGAAAACATATTTTCACACCTCTCAAAGGGGTTCTTTGTATCGGGCTTTCCTACAAAGGATACCCGAATTCGCTCATCTCCCGCTGATGGCAGGAACCTGGACGGTCATACCCTTTTATTCTCTGCGGAGCCGGATACCAGTGTAGTCACCCATGGGGAAAAGCCGGCGGAAGCTCTTCATCTCTGCGACTATCTCGGGAGTGGCCCTGAGGCTTGGCATCCCCGGTCTTGCCACTCTCATCTCGCTGGTATGGAATACCGCCCAAGAACCCCTGAAACAGGCGATACCGCCCGATTTTCGGGTGATCGTATCGATTGCCGGCCTCCTGATCTTTGGGGTCATCATGTACCTCAACTGGGAGATCTATCTGAAAGGGGCAAAGAAAGGGAAGAAAGGGATTATCACCGTTATTGCCGGGATAGTGACAGGGTTTGTTATCGGTTCGGTCATCATCGCACTGCCTGCAGATGCATCTGGCGTCTGAATTCCCCCCATCGAATCAGTACAGCCCACAATTTTTTCCCTTCGAGGCCAGAATGTCCCGACAGGGCTCATAGGAGCCCGAAGAGGAACGCGATATAGAGGGCATAGGCGGCGATGAGCACTCCGCCCCAGATCCGGGTTTCACCAACTTTCCGTATAAACAGGGGAAATATTGCAATCGTAAATCCGATCATAACAAAGGTATCCTTCGGGTCCGGGACAGGAATGGTGAAAAAGAGCGAATTGATCCCGATAATAAAGAGAAGGTTAAAGATATTGCTCCCGAGGATGTTTCCGAGAGCGATACCCGGGACTCTTTTTCATGGCCGCTACTGCAGACGTTGCAAGCTCAGGAACCGAGGTCCCGAAGGCAACCAGCGACAGCCCGATTACCGAAGCAGGGACAGAGAGAATCTCGGCTATCTCGACTGCACCCGTGATCAGCAGGTGGGAACCGAGCACGACCATCCCAAGACCGGCAATGGTCAGGATGATCGGGTACCTGCTGTGAGAACCAGAGGGAGGTTCCACACCAGGCCCGGCCTTCCACATCCTGTACAGTATCCAGGAGAAGAGAACCAGGAAAGCGATCCCTGAGAGGAGATCAAAAAATCCCCGAAGCGTGAAGAGGGCAAAGACAATCGTGGCAGCAAGGGTGAGCAGGGCATTCTCATAGAGACGGGGACGGGACGCAGGCAATGCGCATACTGCAGGCATGAGAAGCGCCACAAGGCCGAGGATGAGTCCGATATTTACGATATTGCTCCCTACCACGTTCCCGGTCCCGATCGCATACTTCCCCACTCTGAATGCCTCTGTAGAGACCACCAGTTCGGGTAGCGAGGTGCCAAATGCCACCACTGTCAGCCCGATCGTCGTCGGGGATACCCCCATTCTGACCGCAAGGCTCTCGGCACCCCTGACCGTAAAATCGGCTCCTTTGATCAGAAGGAGGAGACCGATGGCAAACAGGACCAGGGGAAGAAGAATAGTGGACCACTCCTGCTACATTGAGGGGAAACAAGGCCTTCCTGAAGGAAGATTAGGAAGCGGGAAAATAAAAAGGTCGCTTCTCTGCGACAATCCCCAATCCCCCTTCTCCTAAAACATCCTTCAGCGAGGTTGTACGGCCCCTTGAGTTCTTTTGCTTTTCAATACGCAGTCTTTGCGTATGCATGGACGAAAGGTGGAGGCTGTACATTTTTTGATTGCTTTTACCCTAGGACAGTCGCAAGCGGCAGAGGTGAAAATGCAATCGAGCGTGTTTGGCCATGGAATCGTCTCTTTCACCAATTTTTTTAGGCGATCCATCCCCTCATGGGAGGTGCGCTCTCTCGATACCTCCCGGGGTTCCCGGTTCATTCCCCCGCCATCTCCCAGCAAACCCTTAATTGCCGATCCACCCAAAGACTCTGTCAACGGTACCCGATCCCATGTCCCGTCATCGACATAAACTTGCAAAAAAAGCGGGCCAGCCGCCCGGAACCATCACTACCGATGGCGCTCCGTCAACCGACGCGGTCCTTATCACCGTGATCGATTATGATGGTGATCATTTCACGGAGAAGCAGGTCGACCAGATCACCGAATGCTTTCCTTTCCGGGATACGGAGACCGTCACCTGGATTAACGTCGATGGTCTTGGAAATACGAGGATCATTGAAGAGCTTGGGAGATGCTTCACCATCCACCCGCTGATCCTTGAGGATATCCTGAACACCGACCAGCGCCCGAAGATGGAGGACCTGGAGTCGTATATCTACCTCAACCTGAAGATGCTCAGCTTTCTCGACCCTGCACACAGTATCAAGGTCGAGCATGTCAGCATGCTGATCGGCCATAACTTCCTGATCTCGTTCCAGGAGGATGTCGGGGACATCTTCGATCCAGTCCGCGAACGGATACGAAAAGACGGCAGGATACGGAAATTCGGGCCGGATTACCTGGCGTATGCCCTGATCGACAGTATCGTCGACAATTATTTCGTGGTGATGGAGAAGATCGAGGAGATGGTCGAAGACCTCGAGGAGGAGCTGGTCGCAAATCCGTCCCAGCAATCGCTCCAGCGGATCAGCAGGCTGAAAAAGGACATGATATTTTTGAGAAAATCAGTCTGGCCGCTCCGTGAAGTGATCAACAACCTCGAACATTCCGAGTCCCCGCTCATCAAGGAGACGACTGCGATCTATCTCCGGGATGTGTACGACCATACTATCCAGGTGATCGATACCCTTGAGACCCTGCGGGACATGGTATCCGGGATGATCGATATCTACCTCTCCGGGCTTTCGTACCGGATGAACGAGATCATGAAGGTGCTCACGCTGATCGCAACCATATTCATCCCGCTCACTTTCGTGGCAGGAGTCTATGGCATGAACTTCCGGTACATGCCCGAACTGGGGTGGGAGTACGGCTATTTCAGCATATGGGCGGTGATGATCGGGATGGTCATCCTGATGCTCATCTATTTCAGGAAGAAGCATTGGATCTGAATCAGGGAGAGGCAGAAGACCCCGGCCAGGAAGAAGCAGGAGATCCGCGTTTGTTGATGGATCTTATGGTCCATAGCCAGGAGTAAATCGGATCAGGATGAAACAGCGATCTGAATCCAGACCAGGTGTCAGATAGGGGTCTGTCCCATGGGAGAACTCTGTGGAGGAACCAGAGGATCCGAAGCGGTTGGGCTTTCTCCCCGGCCACCCCGGCATCATGACCACCTATTATTATCATCTGCGTGGCATAGGTATCGTCCTGTATGGTAACGGGATTTCTCCTCCTTCTCGCTATCGCCCCTGCTGCATTCTGGCTCTGGTATTTTTACCGGAGAGACCGGTACGAACCCGAACCGGTCTCCTGGGTCCTCCTCGTCTACATATTCGGGATGGCCGTTACCATCCCGGTTGCTCTTGTCGAGGGAGTGATCGCCACAGTGCTCCCGGAATTCCTCATCGTCGTTATGGTAGCCCCGGTTGTCGAAGAACTGGGGAAGTATCTCGTGGTGCGAAAGACCGTGTACACGTCATTGGAGTTTGATGAGCCTGTCGACGGGATAGTCTATGCCGCCGCTGCAGGACTCGGGTTTGCCACCCTTGAGAACGTGGTGTATGTCTTTTCAGCCCTTGATACCTCGCTGGTCCTCGCACTCCAGACCGGCCTTGTCCGGGCGCTCCTGTCGGTCCCGGGCCATGTCCTGTTCTCTGCGATGTGGGGCTATTCGCTCGGCAAAGCACGCTTTATTCCGGAAGAGAAACGCCCGGCGGTCATCGCAGCGGGGCTCATCTTTGCCATGGCTTCCCACGCCCTGTTCAATCTCCTTTTGTACGATGCTATCGGGTCTGCTGTCCTGGTTTTGGTCCTTGTCCCGCTGTTATGGTTCTCCCTGCAAAAGAGGATCGATCAGTCGCTCCTGTTGTCTGTATACCGCCCGAAGTAGGCATCAGTGCCTGGCACGGTCAAGAATATTCCACGGGTATCTGACGATCAGCATCAGCATCAGCCCTGAAGCCATGCCCACCCGTGAGGGCAGGATCTCGTGCGACATCGCGACCGTCACTGCGAAACTGGACCAGAGGAAGAACCCGAATACGACAAGGGCAAGATAAGAGACGATGTCTGTAGACCCGAGGAAGAGGAACAGGAACGGGGATTGAGGCAGAGGAGACTTACGATGGTAAACTCCTTCTTCCCGTAGGCGTCAGCGATGATCCCGCCACTGATCTGCCCGGCCACTCCTGCAAAGAGCATCAGGGTGATCAGCAGGTTTGCGGTAAACAGGTCAAACCCCCGCGAGATGATGAGCGGAGGGAAGAACGCGATCGCGGTGAATACGGCCCAGGCACGGAGGGTGGATGCGGCAAAGAGGGATGCCAGGGGAGAAACGAGACCCCGGGCCGATCCGTCCCCGGATCAAGAGCCGGGGGCTGCGTCACTTCACGGGGGAGAACTTACGGAGGATTACCGCCATGATCGCGGCCGGGATGAAGGAGAACACACCGGTTACAGGGAACGCGAATGAAGTGCGAGTTACGCTATATCCAATTTAATGCCATGCGGTGGTGAATAGCCGCATTTGAACTCTTCTCTCAAGTTGTGCTTTTGAATAGGAACTATTGAACCAGTTCAGGTCGAGGGTAATCGCTGTTGCATTGACATAGGAACGTATTCATTCCGCGCCTCCTTTTCCAATGCACCTAAATTGAGGATGCTTTTGATGAGAGAAATGACCTGGTACTCATCGATTTTACTCAAACTGCTATAGCCCGTCTCAACTGACTGAACTGCGTGGATTCCCATGAATCTCGCAATTTATTTTGGTCCTTCAATTCCTGGACAATAAAGGCATAATCCACTGAAAGAACATGGCACAATGTGATTTTGAGTGCCTCTGTTGCGGTTTTTATCGGTATAATCTCGTATTTTGAGAATTCCTGCTGGGCGCGGCGGCAAGTTGATATGACTGCCAGGACCGGTTCCAAAAAATATGTATCCGCTTCGAGTACCAATCAATTTTGCGGATTATTCATGGTTCTTTTTGAATTTTAGGATATTTCCAGATGTACTTTTACCCTGTCTTTAAGAAATTTGTTCTGAAAGTAGATCAGTTTATCATTTTAATTGATTTATGTAATGGATTCGGAAGGGGGCTAAAATTCACATTAGCCATACTAACCTTCATTATCTTTCTTTAGACTATTGGTTTTACAAATAATGAATAGGACTAAACCGTATCTAGAGTATCGTCTCGGTATCCCGGAACGATGAACATGGGGGACATCTTCTTGAAAGAATGCAGATATTCATAGATTCATTAAATGAGCAGTGCAATAGGTATCAACTTGAAACAGAATTGATTATTGTTGAATGGAACCCTCCCGAAAATAAAAAAATGCTCCATGAAGTTATTCAATGGCCGGATAATAGAGGATTTCTGACGACACGAATTATTCAGGTCCCAAATACCTTACATTCCACCTTTAAAAATTCTGACAGGATACCGTTGTTCCAGATGATTGGAAAAAATGTTGGGATACGCAAATCACGCGGTGAATTTATTCTAGCCACCAATATCGATATCCTCTTCTCTGATGAACTGATGGAATACATTTCAAAGAAAAAACTCCGGAAGAATGTCTTATATCGTGTTGATAGGTTGGATGCCTCTTCCCCTTTCACTGGGATATTCAGATTTTTCGGAAGACAAC
>CAWIVM010000006.1:0-41900 GCA_963839585.1 uncultured Methanoregulaceae archaeon | reverse complement strand
CACGCTCTTCTTTCTTATTTACTGCAAATGCCTTTACATCGCCTTTTGATGCCGCGATCAGTTCATCGGCGAGACATGCTGCTACGGGCTTCTTGTTCTTGTGGGCGGCCTTGTAGACGGCCTCCGATATAAAGTAAAGACCTGAGTTGACGCGTCTGATCGGTGCGGTATCCACGGATTTCGGGACGTTGATTCCCCCATACTTCAGCCGGACCGTCTCTTCCCGGGGGCCGGTGTTGGCAATCGCCTCAACAAGGACCTGGACGGGGTTCTTTTTTGTCTTCTGGTGGACTGTTTCAAACGCATCACGCACGATCCGAGTCGCCAGCCGCTTGTTTCCGGTATTCTTTTCTGACTTCATGAGCCGGTTGATAAGCCGCTCGACGATCAGCATGTTGGCCTTGTTGAACTCCTGGCGCGTGAATTTTCCCGTCGTATGAGGAACTATCACGGGGTTCAAACCCACATACCGGACAAGCCCGGGATCTGCGATATGGACCTCGGAAAGGTCCCACCTGTTAAAGAGAAGTCTTTGTGCTGCTTCAGTCTCTGCCATACCCTTCACCTGCGCGGTTTCTCTTTCCTGCCGATGACCATTTCATGGAGGCAGACATTGTTCACCTTTGTCACGACATAACGGACGCCGGGGATATCCCCCATGGACCTGCCGAGCCGGCCACCGATGCCCTCAATCTCAACCTCATCGTGCTCATCGATAAAATTGATAGCGCCATCTCCCACCGCAAACGCGGTGACCTGGCGGCCATTCTTGATCAACTGGACACGAACGCATTTCCTGATGGCTGAGTTCGGCTGTTTTGCTTCGACACCGATCTTCTCAAGCACAATGCCCCGTGCCTGTGGTGCACCCTCTAGGGGGTCAGATTTCAGATTGACACCAGAATGGCTCCGGACGTATTTTGGATCACTCCACCGGAACTTCTTAGCGTCGCGAGTCAGCTTTCTTGCTGCAAACTTACCCTGTCCCATGTAGTAGCCTCATTGGTTTGGTCTCGACGAAGTGGAAACGGCCCACTGTGTTATATAAAATCGCGCGGAACGGTTTTATAGATTGTGGAGTCGCCAACCTGTGCCTTGATAGGTTATCCTGCATTGATGATAATATTATACATGCTTTAGGCGAAACCTTTAGTGATGAATTCCCGAATTTACAAGTCGGTTCATTTTGACGCAAGCCACCGGCTCATGCATTACCACGGGAAGTGTTCGCAGCTCCATGGCCACAGGTGGCGGGTGGAGGTATGGATGGAGGGGAGCGTGGATGATGCAACCCGGATCCTGGTTGACTACAATACGATCAAATCCATCATAGAACGTTTCGATCACCAGACCATCCTGAACCAGGAGGATCCGATGGTCCCCTGTATTGGGCAGTTCCAGCCAGTCATGACAACTCCCGGTGATCCCACCAGCGAGTCTCTCGCCGCGATGTTTATCGAGATGCTGGATGCGGAATGCCAAAATTCCGGGATACCTGCACGGGTGGTGAGGATCAGGGTGTGGGAATCCGATACCTGCTTTGCAGAGCTGAGGCATGAAGGTCATTGAGATATTCCGGAGTATCCAGGGAGAGGGACGTTCCCAGGGCTACCCGTCCATTTTTCTCCGGTTAGCCGGATGTAATCTCGATTGTGCATGGTGCGATACCCGGTATGCACGGGAAGAGGGCATACCCCTCCCCTGCAGCGAGATACTCCATACGATAGCCAGTCTGGGTGGCAACCGACTCTGTATCACGGGAGGAGAACCTCTCCTCCAGGGGGGTCAGACTCCTTCCCCTCGTTGAAAGACTCTGGAACACAGGGTACCACATTGAGATAGAGACAAACGGAACTATCGATTTTCGGCCCTTCCAGCCATATGCCTCCATCTGCATGGATGTGAAATGTCCCTCTTCAGGAATGGAAAGCGACCTTTCCCTCTTGTGCAATATTACTGCGACAGACAGTGTCAAATTCGTGGTTGCTGGTTGCGATGATTGCAGGTATGCTGAACGGGTGCTGGCCATGCATCCTGTGAGGGGCGAGGTATTCTTCTCCCCGGTATACGGATCGGATTACGCGGGGATTGCAGAGTTCCTGCTTGCACGAAGCCTTCCTGCAAGGCTGCAGCTGCAATTGCATAAAATAATCGGGGTGAGATGATGAAGGCGGTCTGTTTGCTCTCCGGGGGAATGGACTCGGCGACCCTCGCATATCTTGCACGGGACCAGGGATTCCGTATTTACTGTCTCCACTTCAATTACGGTCAGCGCACCGAGCGAAAGGAGAGGTCATCCGCAGGAAAGATAGCAGGGCTGGCAGGTGCGGAGGAGTTCATAGAAATTGACCTTTCGTATCTCACCCGCTTTGGGGGGAGCAGCCTTACCGACCATACGCTCACCGTTGACCGGTACAGGGAGGAGCGGGAGGGCATCCCAAATACCTATGTTCCCTTCCGTAACGCAAACCTTCTCTCGATTGCGACCAGCTATGCTGAGGCAAGGGGTGCAGGGGCCATCTTCATTGGGGTCCAGTCGCAGGACTATAGCGGATATCCTGACTGCCGCCCTCAATTTATCGAGACCTTTCAGAGATTGGTAGATGTCGGAACCAGGGAAGAGACCTGCATCCGGATCATGGCCCCCTTCCTCGCCATGACAAAGAGCGATATCCTTGCCATAGGTGCGAAACTGAAGGTTCCTTATGAGCATACATGGTCCTGTTACCAGAACGAGGAGAAGGCCTGCGGTGTCTGCGGAGCCTGTCATTTTCGGCGGGCAGCCTTCGAATCCCTCGGATTATGCGACCCGGTCCCGTATGAGAAGGGGTGACCATGGAACTCTCCAGGGGGACCAGGTTATCGGTTGAGAAGATCAGGGTCCGGATGCCTGGCGGGCAGGAACGGGACCGGATAGTCGTACACCCCGGAAATGCGGTGGCAGTGCTTCCCCTCAGAGCGGACATGAGCTGTTATCTTATCAGGCAGTACCGCTATGCAATCGGGGAGTACATCCTTGAAGCCCCGGCCGGCACGATCAATCCGGGAGAGGTGCCGGAAGAGACGGCGTACAGGGAACTTATCGAGGAGACTGGCTTTTCAGCCGGGATCCTGATCCCGAGAGGTTTTCTTTACACCACACCGGGGTTTACCGATGAACGTATCTATCTCTTTGAAGCACATGACCTCTCACCCTCCTGTCGCTACCAGAAAGACGAGGATGAGGAGATCGAGGTGATACGGGTGGCGTCAGATGATCTTCCCCTCATGATTCAGGACGGCAGGATCTCGGATGCAAAGACCATCGCGCTGGTATACCGCTGCCTTGGACCAGGAAACGTATCCTGGTGACCGGGCTCCTCCTGTCTGCGGGAGTGCAGGAGATTTCCCCCGGGCGCAATTTTATGGGGAGAGGCACTGAATACTGCTGTAGCTTTTGAGCACCGGTGAGACTAAAAAAATGGCAGAAGCAGCGGAGATGGATAATGCGCGGCGTCGATATGAATTCAAGAAGACCCTTGAGAGGCTCCAGGCAAAACAGGGGAGCGGGACCGAGCTCATCACGCTCTACATCCCTCCTGACAAGCAGATTTACGATGTCACCGCGCAGCTCCGTGACGAATTCGGGCAGTGTGCGAACATCAAGAGCAAGCAGACCCGCACCAATGTCCAGAGCGCCATCTCTTCGATCCTCTCACGATTGAAGTATTACAAGAATCCTCCGGCCAACGGAATAGCGGTCTTCTGCGGTACGATCCAGATGGAGGGGGATCGCTCCGACCTTGAATGCACAATCATCGAACCCCCCGAACCGCTCAACCTCTATATCTACCGGTGCAGTTCGAATTTCGAACTCGAGCCCCTGAAGCAGATGCTCGAGGAGAAGGTGGTATACGGGCTCCTCGTCCTTGACAGGCGCGAAGCCTACTGGGGCTTTTTACGGGGGAACCGTATCGAGCCGATCGGGGGGGTAACCTCCACAGTCCCGGGGAAACAGAGGAAGGGGGGCCAGTCCAGCGCCAGGTTCCAGCGTCTCCGGGAGATCGCGATCAATGAATTTTATACAAAGATTGGCGAACGATCGAGCGCCATATTCCTTGCCGAAAAGGATTTTTTTGAGCGGTTCAAGGGGGTTCTTATCGGTGGACCCAGCCCGACCAAGGAGGAATTTGAGGCGGGAAGATATCTCCACCACGAGATTCAGAAACGGGTCATCGGGCTCTTTGATGTCGCTTACACCAACGAGGACGGCCTCTCAGAGCTCGTGGACTCTGCAAAGGATGCCCTGAAAGGTCAGGAGGTGGTGAAAGAGAAGGAGGTGATGGAACGGTTCCTGAAGGAGCTTGTAAAGGACGTCGGGCTTGCCTCCTATGGTGAAGAGAGCGTGAGAAAGAACCTCGAGCTGGGTTCAGTCGATGTGCTGCTCCTCTCCAGCCGTCTCCGGAAATCGAGGGTCAAAATCACCTGCCAGAGCTGTGGCCATTCGGAGGAACGGACGATCGCCCTTGAACCGGGGAAGACTGTGTTTGATATTCTTGCCCATACCTGCCGGACATGCACGGCCCCCCTCGTGGTGGAATCGGAAGTGGATATCGTCGAGGAACTCACGAATCTTGCAGACCAGTCGAGTGCCCGGGTGGAGATAATCTCCGATGATTTTGAAGAGGGGGCGATCCTTTACAATGCATTCGGGGGGATTGCAGCAATCCTCCGTTACAGGACGGGATCGTAATATGTATCTTGAGATCTTTGAAACGATAGAACGGGCACTGTCCAGGGCGGCAGGGGTACAGAACCCCCCTCTCACCGAAGGCGGGGCCCACGCCGATTTTGCCACAGCGATCGCGTTTGAACGGGCAAAGGAACTGCATCGTCATCCTGTCAGGATCGCAGAGGAAATTGCAGCAGCGCTTGGGAAGGATCCGTCACTGGAAGGAATCAGGATCGAGACAAAAGGGCCATATATCAACTTCTCTACCGGTCCCGGTTTCCTCCGTTCTTCAATAGAGGCAGCACTACAACCGGGATACGGCACCCTCTCCCAAAAAGAGGGGAGGGTCGTCCTGGAACACACGAGCGCAAACCCGAATGGCCCGCTCCATGTCGGCCATATCAGGAATACGATCATCGGGGATACCCTGGCCCGGTTGTTTCGGAAAGCAGGGCACCGGGTCGAGGTCCAGTATTACGTCAACGATATGGGCCGCCAGATTGCCATCGTCGCATGGGGTTTTTCCCACCTTGACAGTTCCCGGAGAGAGGGGGAGAAGGGAGACCACCATGTTGCCCGCATCTATATTGCGGCGAACCGGGAGCTGGAGAGAGATCCGGGGATCGTAGCCGATGTCGATCTGCTGATGCAGCAGGTTGAGCGTGGTGATCCCCGGACTGCTGCGCTCTTCAAGGACGCGGTAAGTGAATGCCTTGAGGGGTTGCAGGTGACCCTCGGGCGTCTTTCCACAAAGCACGACCGCTTCGTCTGGGAAAGCGACTTTGTCCGGAATGGGGATACGGAGCGTCTCCTTGCCCGGATCAGAAGGAGGGATGAATGCCATGAAGACGGGAGACTATGGCTCGATCTCTCGAATGAGGGGTTCGAAAAGGAGTACGTTCTCCGCCGGAGCGATGGGACCTCGGTCTATGCAGCCCGCGACCTGGCATATCACATCTGGAAAGGACGGAACTTTGACCGATTGATCGATGTCCTCGGGGCTGACCATAAACTGATAGGTGGCCAGCTCATCGCTACCCTCCGGCTGATGGGAGAGAGAGCTCCCGAGATTGTGCATTTCGAGTTTGTTTCCCTGCCGGAAGGATCGATGAGCACACGGGCAGGAAAATTCATTTCTGCCGATGAACTTATCGATGAAGTGACCAGGAGGGCCTATGAAGAGGTCGATTCACGCCGGGATGACCTTGATGACGAGACAAAACGGGCGATTGCGCGGTCGGTGGCCATTGCCGCGATCAGGTATGACATTGTGAAGATCTCTCCTGAGAAAAGCACCGTTTTTCACTGGAAGGAAGCACTCGATTTCGAGCGGCAGAGCGGCCCGTACATCCAGTATGCCCATGCACGGGCATGCAGCATCCTTGAAAAAGCAGGTCGGTTCGACCCGGCGTACGAGTTTGTAATGGAGAGCGAGATCGCCCTTGCCAAGTACATCGCCAAATTCCCGTATGTCATCCGGAATGCGGTCCGGGACTTGAAACCACATCTCGTTGCCACCTATGCCAGAGAACTCGCGGACCTGTTCAATGTATTCTACCAGTTTGAACCGGTGTTAAAGAGCACGGGAATAACCCGGCAGAGCCGGCTTACTCTCGTGCAGGCAACGAAGAACACGCTTGCAATGACGCTCGGGACGCTTGGTATCGATGCCCTTGACACCATGTAACGCACTCCGGGGTCAGGGATACCAGTTCTTCTCCCCCGAATCTTCTGCAGCGGTCAAGCCATGCCTCTGGTGCAAAAAGGCGCTGAAGGGAGGGGAGCAGTGTTACAAGCACCAGTTTTACGGAATAGCGAGCCACCGGTGCATCCAGATGACCCCTACGCTTCGCTGCAACCACCGGTGTCTCTTCTGCTGGCGATCATTTGAACACGAATACCCGGGCGAGCGGGAATGCACCCCTGAAGAGATCCTTGCCGGGGTGTACGATCTCCAGAAAAGGGCCCTTTCCGGCTACAAGGTCTCCCCGTACGTGACCCGCGAGCGGTTCGCCGAAGCGCTCAGTCCCACCCATGTTGCGATCTCCCTTTCCGGAGAGCCGACCCTGTATTCACACCTTCCAGAGCTGATCGACCTCCTGAAGGTCAGCGGCTTTACCACGTTTCTTGTGAGTAATGGCACCAACCCGGATGTTCTCTCGAGTTGTGCCCCGTTCCAGACCTACGTCTCTCTTCCTGCACCGGATGAAGAGACCTATCTCAGAATCTGCAGGCCGGCAGAGAATTACTGGCACCGGATTTATGAGAGCCTGTCACTTCTTGCGAAAAGAAGGTCCGCAGTAAGGGTGACCCTGGTCCGGGGCCTGAATGATCACAGCCCGGAACACTATGCGGCGCTGTTCCAGGACTCCGGGGCTTCGTATATCGAGATAAAGGGATATATGTATCTTGGATACAGTAGAAAACGATTGAGCAGGGAGCATATGCCTGAGCATGCACATGTAAAGGAATTTGCCGGAAGGGTCACAGAGCACTGCGATTACCGGATTACCCAGGAGAATACCATGAGCAGGGTCGTCCTGCTGGAGAAGGCTGCATGAGATTCAACCCTGATGAATTCCAGGAAGCGGGCAAGGGATAACTTCGAACAGGCCTGGCATAAAGGTCCTGAAGTGCTGACTCCCCCTGGCAGGGAGCAGGAATACCCGCGCCTGCGGTATTGGAAAGCCACCGCCCACCCTATATTTGAGACGGTGAACCGGCCAGGGAGACGTATCTCTCCCTTGGATTTGATGAGATCTGCAACCCGATTATCGTGGAGGAGCAGGAGGTATACCGCCAGTTTGGCCCGGAAGCCAGTGCAGTGCTCGACAGGGTATTTTACCTTGGAGGGCTCGATCGGCCAAACCAGGGTATCGGAAAGGCCGAGCTCGAGGGATTGCAGGTATAACGGGAAAGGAAGTAAACTCGGCCGAGGAGGAGCACCTGCGCGAACTCCTCCAGTCCTATAAAAAATCGACGATCGATGGTGACGATCTCATTCATGCCACGTCAGAGGCGCTTGGAATTGATGATGGTGTAACCGTTGAGATCTATGAGAAAGTATTCTCTGCATTCCGATCCCTGGAACCGCGATCTTCAAGGAATACACTCCGGAGCCACATGACGAGCGGGTGGTTCCTGACCCTCTCCCAGATATGGGAGAGACGTCCCCTTCCCCTCCACCTGTTCTCGGTTGACCGATGTTTTCGCCGGGAACAGGAAGAGGGGCCGACCCGGCTGATGAGTTATCATTCTGCTTCATGCGTGATAGCAGGCGAGGACGTGACCAATGAGGACGGCAAAGCGGTGAGCAGGGCTCTTCTCTCATCGTTCGGCTACACCGACTTCCGTTTCCAGCCCGATGAGAAACGGTCCAAATACTACATGCCCGGATCCCAGACCGAAGTATATGCCCGCCATCCTGTGCATGACTGGGTAGAAGTCGCGACATTTGGCCTGTATTCTCCTTCGGCGCTTGGAGAGTACGGGATCGGGATACCGGTGATGAATCTCGGCCTTGGTGTTGAGCGACTTGCGATGATTGCCTACCAGTCTGATGATATCAGGAGACTCACATTCCCCCAGTTCTTCGCAACGGACCTGACCGATTTTGAAATCGCCAGGGCAGTGACACTCAAGGAAGAGCCCGCAGGTCCTGCCGGAAAGCTTGTCGCACGGGCAATCATGTCGGCGGGAGAAGCCCATGGATCGGAGCCCGGACCCTGTTCGTTCCTTGCATCTGAAAACGTGATGGCAGGGAGACAATGTCCGGGTCTATGTAGAGGAACCTGAGAGCGGTACAAAACTGCTTGGACCTGCCTGTATGAACAGGATCTATGTGCATGCCGGGTCGGTCCTGGGGGTCCCTGACAACGACAAGTGGAAGGAGGTCCGGGAATCAGGAGTGGATAGTGGCATTACCTACCTGTCAGCAATTGCAGCACTTGCCGCAGCGCGGATTGAAGCGGCTGCCCGTTGTGGACAAACCTGCCACGGTCCAGGTCAAAATGGCCAAACTCCCGAGTGATATCAATATCAGAATTGAAGAGCATGCGATGAGATTTATCACAGACCAGAAGAAGAAGGTGGATTTGAGGGGACCGGTCTTTCTTACGGTGCGCTCCGAACTGGACCACTGATCTCCCGAATCACCCTGCCTGGTCTTTTACCGGCAGGACCTTATGGTCCTGGTTTCGGGGACGAATGAGGATATCCCCGATTTTTTCACTGTACTTGGCCACAAATGCCCCGATTATCGAGGTCACGATCACCATGCATGCGATGGTCCCGGAGACCGCGTCAGAAGCATACAGGGCTGCGATAACGATAGAGAACTCACCTCTCCCGATCGTGTTTGCCCATATCTCAATTCCGGAACGGGAGGCTCTTATGGATGTATTTTCCAATAGCAATACCAGAAAGGTATTTCGAGAAGACTGCGACAAGGCTGACTGAAATAAGCACGAGAAGCGAGATCCCTGGAGTAAAGAGGTTCACCGTAATCCCGAAGAAGACGAAGAATACCACCAGAAATACGTCCTTGAACGGTCGTGACTGGACCTCAAAGGATACCGGATCAATTGTTCCAAGGAGGGTGCCGAATGCGATCACTATGAAGGACTCTGGAATGCCCATGTAGATCGAGAGGGCAGAAATTCCGAGGACTGCAGAAAAGGTAAGCAGGACCGGGAGTTCATCATCACGTTTCAGTACCCAGATGATCTGTTCTTTTCCGAAACGGATGAGTGCATAGAGGAACAGAAGGACGGTGACGGTCTTGGCAAGCATTATCCCCGGATGACCGGACTGTGGGGTGATGAGCGCGAGGATGAGGATGACGACGATATCCTCAAAGACCATCAGCCATACGATGGTTTCGGACTCCCTCATGAGGAGTTTCCGGTTCTCTACAAGGGAGGTGACTGCCATCGCAGTGCTGCTGATGAAGAATGCTGCAGCGATGATGGCCGCATCAAAGAGGGGGAAACCGAGCGCATATGCGGCAAGAAATCCGATGAGGGCATTAATATTGAGATCGATCAGGCCGCTGGAAACGATAGCCGACTGGTTATGCCAGATACGATCTGGTTTGATCTCAAGTCCCATAAAGAACAGGAGGAAGATAAGGCCCAGGTGGGTGAGGAAGACAGATACCTGGTCAGCACCCACCAGATCGAGTCCGCTTTTCCCAGGACGAGCCCCGCAAGGATATAGAAGGGTATGGTCGGCAGGGAAAAGCGTTTTGTGATCAGCGCCAGGAGCATGCAGACAAAGAGTGCAAGAACGATCCCCTGCATCACTTCACCATGATTTCACGCTCAAAATTTTTCAGCTGGTCCGTCTCCCCTATTGCTACGACCGCATCCCCCTCCCTGAATTCAAAATCCGCGGGAGGATTCACGATATTCGTCTCCCCCCTCGAAACCGCGATGATGGTCACCCCCATTTTTGTCCTGATCTGAAGGTCAGAGAGACTCTTTCCTGCCATGTCCCTTCCGATGATATAGGTATGGAGACTGAGCCTCGAATCGGACAGTGCCGAGAAGGCTATCTCCACGCTCTCCCGATCAGCTTCCATGATGGCACCCGTGAGGATTGCACCAAGCCTCCTTGCTTCCTGAGGAGAGAGTTCGGCAACACTTGGGGTCTGGCTCTCGTGCTGGAGGGTGTACATCTGAATATTTCCCGATTTGAGAAAGAAAACTGCTATAGTATCCTTTTTTTCGGTTTCCAGTTCATATTTTGTTCCTATCCCGGGAAGGGTGACTGACCGGAGTGCCATAGGAATGATTTGGAATATTTCTAAAAATAAATTGTTATCTCATTCGCATGATTTTTTTTAAAAAAACCGGGGATACTGCGAAGTCAGGGATCGTACCTCACAAAATGTATGTGCAGGAGATGAACTGACGCGCGAGTGTGCCCGTGCCGGTTTTTTGGTTATTCTCTTTTTATCCTGATGCTCCACCTCGGAACCACGGCCAGTCCACAGATCGAAGTCAGAGACTTCATCTACGGTTCTCATCGCACCCAAGCGGCTTTTTTAGAGGATTTCTGGCCAGGATCTCCAAGGCAATGGTTTTCGCGATATGATCACCAGGGGGAAACTTATCTTCGGTATCCGGGACTTTTTTGGGCCTTGGGCCATTGCGGGTATCACTCTGCTTTGATCAGGTCGAACCGGAGTAATCTGATAAATGGTTCTTCCGATTTCGGGTTTCCGCAACCAAACTTCCCGTGCAACGATTGGGCAGTGAGAAGAATGAGGTCTCTTCACGGTTGTGAGAGGGGAGACTGAATCGGGGTTGTTCTCTGAATACCAATCCAGTCGCTAAAATCGCCGCCGGGGCGTCCTTAGGGGGGGGCGGCATGTATCGCAGGTAGGGGCGTGGGGGCGGTCAGCCGCCACAAAAGGTATCCGGTTCATCAGTCGTACCCATACCAGAGAGAGGAGAGACAGAATCAGGGAGAGAAACCCCGGAGAAAAAGGGGGAGATCTGAGGTTTCTCTTCAGGGTCAGTAAGATTGCAGAGGGGAGGGGGTGACCCTTGTACAGTGGAGGGTCCTTCACCACATGCCTCTCCAATTCATTCATCAGTGAGAGAGTTAAAATAGTCCGGCCGTGCATCGTGAAAGTGAGTACCCTGAAGAGAGGGATCCTTCTATGAACCGGGATGCATGAGAGGATCTATGCAGATCCAGATTATCGCTATCGGGAAGATCAGGGAAGCGTATCTGAAGGAGGGAATCGAGGTCTATCGCAGACGTCTCTCTCCCTGGCATACGATCCTCATGACCGAACTCCCCGAGGAACGGATAGCGGAGAATTGCTCTGCTGCAGAAAAGCGGCTGCGAAAGGAGAAAGAGGGAGAACGTCTCATTGCCGCAGCACCTGATACCACCTTTGGCATTGCCCTGGATCCCGAAGGGGAACTTCTATCGAGTCCCGATCTCGCTGCGAGGATGACACAGTGTGCACTGAAAGGACAGGGTAATATCTCATTTTTCATTGGCGGACCCCTGGGTCTCTCCCCCGCAGTAACCGGACATGCAGATCTTGTCCTCTCGCTTTCGAGGATGACATTCCCCACCAGCTGGTCCGGCTTATACTTATCGAGCAGATCTATCGTGCTGCGTGCATCAGCCGCGGGATCCCCTATCACAAATAGCGATTGATTCAGGGGATAATCTCGCATCCGTTATAGCGGGTGTGGCAGAAGTCATCCAGATGTATGCTGCCTGACGTGACACTCTTTCGGATTCGGGTACACGCCAGTCAGCCCTTCATGAAGTGCGTACACGGCGCTGCAAACCAGTTCCTTCTGTGCAGGGGACCATGGCCAGATAGCATCAGCATACAGGCATCTCCCCCCGCAAAACCCAAAGATCCTGCAGTCAGCACAAGAGCCACGAATGCCTATCTCCTGCAGACCAAGGGGATGGGCTGTCCGGATATGGCCGACATAATAATCACTCATACCAGCCATGACCGGACAGGGACCGATATGCCCGTCAGTCATGATAGTATAGTTTGCATAGCCGCAGCCACACCGGATGGTATGGGGATCTTCTTCCCAAAAAGGAGATCCTCTGTTGTCTGGAGAAAGGGGTACCATGGGACTACCCTCCCTTCCTCTTCCATGATCCCTACCCAGTCCTCAATAAGTTGTCTGATCCCCGGATTATAGGAGCGATCAAGCCACCTGCGAAAATCCCTGATACGGTCAATTCCTGAAAACCGGCATCGATCTGCCAGTGGACCGATGAAAACGGACATTCGTCATTGAACGCCAGGTAACGGACGGATGACAGAATATCGGTCTTTTGCGTCACCGTCATGCGTGCTATCAGTTCACCCGGATAACCCCTGGCCAGGATATTCTTCACTTGTGAAATTACCCGGGCGAAATGTCCCTGTCCCGCGGTGATAATCAGGTAGATCCTCATTGCCATCCAATGAAACGAGGATGGTCTCCATGCGATCGAGTACTCCTGACCGACCGTCCCAAGCAGGAGGCCATTGGTCTGGACCATAAAGCGGGAATGCGGTGCGTGGTCCATAATCTCCCTCACGAGGTCGGCCCTGATCAAAGGTTCGCCCCCGTAAAAAGTGATGCAGGGAGAGGGATCCTGCAAAAGAAAGGCGGAGAGGTCCGAAAGATCATACGCCAGTTCGGAAGGCAGATTCAGATCGATCTTGCAGTCTTTATCGACAGGAAGAAACGCATCAGATTCATTTCCGCGGCAGTAACGGCACGATAGATTGCACTCGTCGGTCAGGATAACATGGAAGAACATAAAAAATCCGTTTTCCGCTCACTTCTTTTGCGGTTTTACCCTGAAGAGGAATACTGCAACGATCAGCACTCCCACAAGGACCGGAAACGAAAGGGAAAGTTGGTCAATCCGATAGCAACCCCGCTCTCCTCTTTCGTAGGAATGGAGGTTGAAGGAGAGCCCCGGGCACGCAGGATCTCTTCCTCTGCAAACATCTTCCCCTGGAGTGCCCGCTCGTATTTGGGATTGATGGCAAGCGCGGTGGAATACGCCTCTGCCGCTTCTGTGTATCGCCCCAGCCGGTAGAGTGCTTCCCCTTTATTTGCCCACAATTTTGCATCGAAACGTGCATAATCAGGGTGTTTCCTTACTTCTTTCTCTGTAAGGCTGATGACCTCCTGATATGTGATCATGGCCTCATCGGGAGAACCCGATTCCTGGAGGCTGGTGCCTTTTCTGAGGAGTGCATAGTGATCGTTAGGATTCAAGCGAAGTGCCTGATCAAAGGCAGTGATAGCGTCCTCGTACTCTCCCAGTTTTACGAATGAATCCCCCTTGTTGTTCCAGGCCTCCGGGTAGGAGGGATCAATGGCGATGGCGTTTTCAAATGCGGTTACTGCATCCTGGTATCTCCCTGTGTTCATATGTGCAATCCCAAGTTTGTTCCATGCGATGCTGTTGTAGGGATCGCTCGCAACCGCCGCCTCATATGCTTCAAGGGCTCCAAAATATTCTTTCCTGATGGTAAGATCATCTCCCTTCTGGAGAAGGGAGGTTGCAATCTCCGAGGGTGAATTTCCTGAAACTGGTGAGAGAACCAGCAAAATTGCCATAAAGCCGAGTGCTGCAATGAGAAGGAAAAAAGCCACCCGGGAAGTCCTGAGACTGCGTTGCATGTATGCTGGTATGATCTCTGTCTTTGGGGTTATTATGTTACCGAACGGGTAAGATAGCAGTATTTTCCAGGATTTTTTTTAAAACCGGGCGATAGCAGGAAGTTCTGCAATCCCGCAATAGTACCCGGGTTTTTTGGCATGGGCATTATTTCAGGAACAGGATGCAAAGGTAGATCAGGACGATAGAAATCAGATTTTTTCAATTGGATAGTGAAAAGAAAAAAAGATGATTTCCCTTACCAGGATTCGGGAAATGCCATGTTTGTGTAGATGTCTTCGAGACGGGCTTTGTGGCCTCGTTCCATGGCTGCCAGATCCGTGAAGAGATTCTTTTGTTCTCCATCGGCCTGTGCCGCTGCAAGCTGGGTGTACATCTGCATTGCCTGGAGTTCCTTCTTGATAGCAAGCACAATCCCATCGATCGGCTTCAAGTCGGCTGAGAGCGGCGGGGTTGCCACCGATTCGGCAATCTTAAAGTCCTTTGAGGCAACGATGTTCAGCCGCTTCGGCTCCATGGTGAGGAGTCCCTGCAGGAACTCGCGGTGCCCTTTCTCATCACCTGCAAGGTCTGCAAATATCTTCTTCAGATATGCATCCTTCACCTTCTCGGAAGTTGTCCGGTAGTAGGTGTAGGCTTCCACTTCATTTTCAATTGCTTTGGATATAATCGCTCTGAACTGTTCCGGAGTCATAATTCTTTCAGCTCCTCTGAATAGGTATTGAGAATTGTCCTATATTAAAGGATTCATTTTGGAATCTGCATGACCGTTCGACTGTCAAGAACTCCACTTCCTGTCAGAAAAAATGTGCACGTCAGATATGTGGATCGATTGCCGTTGAGTGAATTGCAGAAACACTATCCTGACTTGGATCCCCATCGGATGGTACCACTTGATAGTATCGATGACGGCGAAACGTTATCGACGATATCGGATGACTCATTGGATTTCATCATTGCAAATCATTTTTTAGAGCATTGCGAAAATCCGATTGGAACAATTCGAAATCACCTGAAAAAAGTGAAAACCGGGGGAATTTTATTGTATGTCATTCCGGAAAAAACGTATACTTTTGATAAAGAGAGAACATTAACAGAGTTCAACCACCTCATCGATGATGATGTTGTAGGTACAGAAATTTCAAGGATGCCTTACTACCCCGACAATCAGTTATCTGTCCGGAGCTTTCCAAAATAACATTTTGTTGATAAAAGGATGGGCTCGAGGAGATTCGAACTCCTGACCTCCGCCGTGTGAAGGCGACGTCATAACCAGCTAGACCACGGGCCCGCAGTGCATCGACCGGGAATTGAACCCGGGCTATAGGCTTGGAAGGCCTAAGTCATGCCACTAGACCATCGATGCATTTCGCGCCTCTCTATTTTGAGATACTTCCACTTATTCCTTTTGTTACATCCTCACCAGGAGATTTTTCAGGGGAGATGCAAAAAAACCGGGGGAGAAAAAGGAGGGATTATGCGAGGCCTTGCAGTTCGAGATCGACCTGTTCAAGGGCAGCAATCCTCTTCTCGAGAGGGGGATGGGTAGAGAAGAGTTCAAGCAGGGTGGATCCAGACAGGGCAGGGATGATGAAAAACGCGTTGGCGGTCTCTACTGCCTGCTTCTGCTGGCGGGGCACTGCCTCCATCCTTCCACTGATCTTCCCAAGGGCTGAGATAAGGTCCTTTGGAGAACCGGTGATGTAGGCACTTCCCCGGTCTGCGGAGAACTCACGGTAGCGTGAGAGGGCCATGATCAGGAGCTGCGCGATGAAATAGACTACTACGGCTACGATCCCCGCAATAATCCATGCATTCCCTGAATCCCGTCGGTTAAACATCGCCGCAAACAGGAAGTTGTTCATGATGAGCGCTGCAATCATGGCAACAAAACTCGCGATGGTGAGCGTCAGCACATCCCTGTTCCGGACGTGCGAGATCTCGTGTGCAACGACCGCTTCAAGCTCACGAGGGGAGAGGAGACGCATGAGAGAGTCGGTTACCGCGACCACGGAATGTTTCGGGCTCCTTCCGGTGGCAAACGCATTGGGCACCGGGGTCTGCATGATGGCGACCCTGGGCTTTGGGATACCTGCCTCTGTTGCACACCGCTCGACTATCTGGTGGAGTTCAGGATATTCGTCAGGCTCGATAACCCGGGCTCTCGTGCTCCAGAGTACAAGACGGTCTGAAAAAAAATACTGGATAAATGCCATCACAAATACGATGACCACCAGCATCGACAGATTGATCCCAAGCATTGATAGTACAGCGATGAAGGCAAGGTAGACCAGGAACAGCAGGAACATGGTGAGCCAGATCCTGCCCTTCAGTCCCCAGTCACGCTTCCATGGTTTCATGGTATGAATGTACGGAATGCGTGGTTCATAAATATTCTCTCCGGGGCGTGGAAATTACCTGCAAAATCAAAAAATATCCCTGGATTGGAGATTGTTTCTCTCCAAAGCGCAACCGGACACGATGCGGTCGTTGCATGGGTCGTTGCAAAAAAACAGGCCTTGTCATCGTCATCTGGTGAAGAATGCATGTCGGCTCCAGGTCTGATGAGAGGAGAGCGCATGAGAACACCCCCCGGCCTGATCGCAACTTCGGATTGCAGGAGGGAAGATCTCTGGTGAACCAGGGGGGAGGTATGTTTTTGGGGGGGTTTTTCTGTTCCATTTTGGGGACTTCCGTTCCAATGGGCAACTCGCATCCCTGGTAATGTTCGGGATCTCTGCACAGGGGTGGGGGGGAGGACCATACCCTTTTTTCAGGACCTCCGTGTAACCCTATCATATGGAGAAAGTCGATCCCGGAGCGCTTGCTGACGTGGCTTACGGTCTTTTCGAGGTGACATTAAATGCCGGACTTCGCGCGAGGGGACCGTACCTGTTTGAGCTCGTGGAAACAGGCACTGATTTTAAGGCACAATTCCTCCAGATATTCGAGACGTTCTGCAGCGATTATCCCCAGCTCGGAGAAGCGCTGATCGAACACTCCGGGTCCCCTGACGCCATCTATCATGCCATTCTCGAGGGGGAGGGGGTGATCCCAAGCCGGACCACCAGGATGTTCTGGATCGTTCAGGATGCCCCTGAGGTGAAACCGGATGCAATGGAGGATGAACTTGCAGGAAAATGGCTCATTTTCCTTCCTCCTGAGCGGGTGGATGCAGCATGGATCCTCGTCCGTAATGCAACATTCAGAAAGGAACTTGGTATTTCGTCCAAGGTGAGCACGGCAAAACCCAATCCTGATTCACGGGACAGTATGAAAGTGATATATATATACACCCCTGACTGGCGGGATGAGCAGGAGGTGATGCGGGTCAGGGAACGCCTGCGTGCACTCGGGTTTGTCGATCGTATCGGGTATAAACGGAATATCGAGACATACAGGGGAGAATACAGCGAGAAAGGAAAAAGAGTGACCTTTTATAGTGCCTGAAGTATCAGGCCTTCTTTTCTTTGTTCTTGGGGCGGAGGTTCTTGTATCCGCACTTACGACAACTGGTCGCGCGTATTGCATTCCGGGCATTGCAGTGCATGCATATCTTGACATTCAGGAGTCGTGCTTCGGCTTCAGGAAATCTTGCCATAGGGGACACCACGTATTGGATTATTATTAAACGTCATCCTTCCTCTTAACGGTTGTGCCATGCTCAGGCCCGATCTCTCTCAAGAATCCAGTCTTTCAGAAGGGCCAATGCCCGCGCACGGTGGGATATCCGGTTTTTTTCGGCGCACTCACGTTCTGCGAAGGTGCGTCCATCCACTTCAAAAATGGGATCGTAGCCAAATCCCGAATTTCCGCGGGGAGAGACTATCACGCCATCGACCCGTCCCCTGAACACCCGGATCCCGGTCTCAGAAGCGACCGCAACAGCAGTCTCGAAATATGCATTCCTGTTGGGGACTCCTTCGAGGAGCTTGAGTATCCCCTCGTTTCCTATAGTGGAGAGTACATATGCGGCATACGGGCCGGGAAACCCTGCGAGGGCTTCGATTGAAAAGGCGGTATCATCGACCATAAGCGGGCAACCAAGAGCATGGAACGCATATTCGGCTTTCCGGTATGCGATCTCCCCAACGTCGTCATGGCGATACTCGGGAATGTCCATGCTGACATGCGTGATTGCCACAAGACCTCCAAAAAAATCGGCGATCTCTGCGGCCTTGTGGATGTTCGAGGTCACGACCACGATCTTCACAGATACCTGCCCCTTTTCTCTATCTCTCTTTCGCGCGCAAGCACCTCAGGTGCACGGTCAAATACTGCTGCATATCCCTTGCTGAATGCCTCTTTCAGGTCATAAAAACGGCCTGTGGTGCTCTCGAGCGTCTGGAACAGGACGTGCAGATCAACCCCGCGGGCTTCGAGGTCGGATGAAACCCCGGAAAGGCCGAAATCGATCAACACGCATCTTCCCTCCCTCATCACCATGTTGCTCGTAGTGAGGTCCCCATGCACAATTCCTGAGCGGTGAAGTCTCCCTACCGTCCTGCCTGCCTCCTCAAGGTGCTCGTTTTTGAGGGTGTCCCTCATGAGGCTGCCAAAAATCCGCTCCATACGGATCGTATCACCCGTAATATCATGGAGTACCGGAGTCGGGACTCCCGCCCTCCGGGCTGCCGCGATAAGCCGCGCCTCAGCCCTTGTCCGCTCAGAGATCAACCTGGCATCAGGCTCCGGCTGCCGGTAGGCTTTCCTGACTCTCTGCTTATCAACGAATTTTTTGCCGAGCAGTACCTCTGCTTCAGCACCGGAAGCCCGGGTCATCTGGTCAAGGGCCCCGGTCCTGATCCGTTCCATGGGATCATCATGACGCCAGGTCACCTCGACCTGATCGGAACGATAGGAGGGATTCACATATGACGCGTCGGGCGGGACAGCGTAGCCACTCTCCAGCATTATCTTGCCGGTATAGGCTATCATCGCCCCGTTATCCCCAAGGTATCGTTGTTCCGGTACATACAGAACCGCCCCCCGATCAGTACACATCTGCGAGAGCATCTCCTGGAGGCGTTTGTTTGCCCCCACTCCACCGACAAGAAGCACTTCATCCTTCCCGGTATGGGCTAAAGCACGTTCAGTCACCTCAGTGCACATGGCAATCGCTGTCTCCTGAAGGCTGTAACAGACGTCCTCGATCGGTGCATTGCATTCCCGTGCAGCACTCACAAGGCCGGAGAAGGTAAGGTCCATGCCTTTCACCGTATAGGGCAGATCCACATACTTCGGTCCTTGCGAGTTTTTCGATTGCCGGACCACCGGGATGGGGGAGACCTTTACTCCGGCAAATTTATCGATAGCATTGCCAATTCCGATATCGAGCGTCTCCCCAAAGATCCGGTAGCGGCGGTTGAGGTAGCCGATCACCTGGGTATTGGCGCCGCTTGCATAGAGCACAACCGGATCGCTGCATCCTGTGGCAAAACGACCGATCTCGATATGGGCAACACAATGGTTCACACCCGCAAGGGATATCCCAAGGCCGATGGCGAGAGATCTTGCAGCGGTCGCAACTGTCCTGAACAGGGGCCAAGACCGGGCCCCTGTGAGTAGGCAACTCCCGTGATCATGCCGGGCTCTGTCAGCACCTTCGAGATGACCGCCTTCATCTCCGCAGCATGATGCTGGGCTGCTTCCCTTGGATGAATACCGCCCGATGGGGGATGGTACGGTTTTGAATAAAGAGCAATCAGATCGTTTTCAAAAACAGCGGCGTGAGGTTCCAGGCTGTTCCCTCTATCCCGAGAATCCGCCCAAAAACAGGCATCAGCGATTATTTCTTGAATTCAGTATATCCGCACTTTCCACACGCCATACGATCCTTGTGATCAGCCAGAACCACGCCAGGTCCGCATCTCGGGCAGAACTTCTTTGCAAACGTCGCCTTACCGCCTTCAATGGTATAACAGGAGGCACGGCGGACAGAAGGCGCCTTCGCCTTTTTCGCTGCCATCAGGCCCCCTCCTCCTTCGGTTTTGGCATGCCACGTTTGGAGAGGTATGCCCGTTCGGTCTTTGACTTCTGTTCTTCTGTATCATACACCCTGGCCATTCCGGAGAGTTCGGTTATTCCAAAACTGGTCTTCATGGTGTCAAGCACCAGCAGTTTCTCGTTCACATTCAGTCCTGCTGCCAGTTTGCCGACAACCTGCTTCCTTGACGGGGTCGGCCCATCAAACCGGAGTCGGAAGTCCACCTCCCTCCTGGCCAGGAGTTCGTTCCTCGTATCCCTGGTAACCTCAAAATCCATCGGTATCCTCTTATGGTTCGTGGTCAGATTATTTATACTCTAGCCACCCGGCGATGCTCAGGCAAACAGCGTATCTTCATCACGCTCAACAAAACAAGAGAGCAAGGTTTTTGCTTTCTCCTTTGCGGGCCCGTCCACTTCGCAGACAACAATTCCTTCTCCAGGCTGTCCGTACAGGACCATGGCACCTTCGGGTGCGGCAATAATGAGCGGGATGACCGCAAGATCCTCCTCTCCCTCAACAAGGATCAGCAGGCCGGGATCTGCCACTGCGGCCTCAATGCATTTTCTCAGTTCCGGCGTGATTGTCCCGGCCGGATTTCTGGCAATACGCCTTTTTCTGAAGACCGCAGGAGAGCGGTTGCAGGGTGATCTCATTGTGTGCCCGTCGATAATCGCAATTGCGGGGACCAGCCCCTTCTGGATAAGGTGGTGGGTGACCACATCACCGACCGTGTAGACCACCTTTCCCTGTAGCAGGGGAAGTACACTTTCCACATCGGGGCACAGCGTACCAAACGGCCGCCTGAACAAATGCCGCTGGCTCTCGGGCAGAAGGAGCATTCAGCGGACCTTCAGCGCATATCTTCCCGGGAGAGAGATATTCATCTTTTTTGCCACCTCTGAATGCCTTGGATCAATAATCACAAGATATCCGGTCCAGTCAGTCGAGATATTCGAACTGCCGCATACCGCACAACTCTCTCCCTGACTACCCGGTGACACTCCCTGCAAATCCGTACCAGTTTTTTCCTAGCGGCTGCCACGCTCACCACCCTTCTCTTTCTCCTTCTCTTTCTCCTTCTCCTTTGCCATCCTCGTCAAGCCACTTGGCGGTGCCAAGACCGGGCTGCCGCATGGTAAGACCGATCTTACTGTCGCGGGGCTCCCGCTCGTTCAGGGAGAGGGTCACCACCCTTACACGGATGGTCTCGCCCACGGCGATATACCGTTTGGATTCCTGACATATCAGCCTGGCATTCTTCTCATCATAGTTGATATATTCATCCGAGATCTGGCTCACATGGAGCATGGCATCTATGGACCCAGGCTCACAAATGCACCAAAACTGGTCGTTTCAACCACCAATCCTTCGATCACTTCCTGAAAGCTGAGCCGGAGCACCAGGGACTCGAAATCCACATCATAGTAGACCGCGCCGTCACCGGGAACGATCTCCCCTTCTCCGACATCAAGTACTTTTGTTACGGCGATGAATATGCCAATCTCCTTGTCGATGCTCCCTTCAAGCTGCTCCTGCAGCACCTCGAGGATCACCTTCCGGAGCTCCTCCCCCAGACGGTGGGGAGGGACCCGCACCTTATCTGCCAGTTTTATCCGGTAATACATGACCCACCTATTTCCTGTAAAGTTCCAGCCTCTGTTTTCCTGCGATCGAGATCACCGGCACACCGCGCGAAAGCAGGGCGTTGCGGAGATCACGGTCGTTTGTGAATACCATGCATCCATGCGTGCTCGCAAAATAAAGGATCTTCTCATCCACCGACCCTTCAAGGGCGCCGGTCTCAGCAACTGTGCACTTCTCTGCAAGAATGAGCGCGGACCGCGCGGATGATCCTTCCTTTCCACGTCCAGCGGCAAGCCCGCGCAGTCGTCCCGGACGCAGTCGAGTAATACTGGTTCATAGGCACCAATACATTGTGTCAGTTCTGCAAAGATATCAAGCCTGAACTGCAGCTGCGCCATCAGCGCATTTGCATCTATCAGGACTCTCACTCGATCAGGACACCCATCCCGATAAGACGCCATCGGGCACCCAGCTGGCGGCTGATTGCTATCCTGGCCCCGGGTTCGGCACAGACCGGCCGCTTCAGGGTCACTTCTGCCAGGTCTTTTTTCGCGCTGGTAACCACCCCTACCGTGACTGCTGTGCCGACAGAGAGCATCAAAGGTTCATGATGTTTGAGCGGTTCGATCGAGAGTTCGCTCGTGGCTCCCACAACCCGCTCATCAGGGTAACCTGGAAGCGGAGGCGATCCCAGACGGGAGGCAGCACACCCGAATGACCTGCTACCTGACCGGCAAGCGCATCGCTCTTGGTAAGGGCAGGATCGGGTTTGGTCCGATCCCGAGCAGCCCCCCGGGTCCTGCATCAGGGACTTTTTTGGACCCTGCATTGATGGTCGTGATCTTTGTCGTGATCGGCTCCCACCGTATCTTGTTCTCCGCTTGTACCTGACGGCCAGGACGGATCTCGATATCATCACCTTCCTTGAAAACGCCACGAATGAGTGATCCCCCGATCACTCCTCCCTGTCCTTTCTCCAGTTTGAACCGGGCTTGTTGATATCAAATGAACGGGCAACGAGCATTACCGGGTTTGCATCCGGATTCCTTTCCATCTCCGGAATTACCGTATCAAGCGCCTCGATCACTGCCCCGATGTTGATCGATTTTTGTGCAGATATCGGAATTATGGGAGCGCCTTCGGCGATTGTGCCCTTCACAAATGCCTTGATCTGCTCATAATGCCTGAGAGCATCTTTCTGGGAGACCACATCGATCTTGTTCTGGACGATGACGATCCTGTTAATCCCGACAAGTTCGAGTGCCATCAGGTGTTCTTTTGTCTGCGGCTGAGGGCAGGGTTCATTCGCCGCAATGACAAGCATGGCACCGTCCATGAGTGCCGAACCGGAGAGCATGGTCGCCATCAGTGTTTCGTGGCCGGGTGCATCAACGAAGGAGACAGAACGGAACGGGACTCCCCGTGTCCCGCAGATCGGGCAGTCCGGGCTCGTGGAGAGCGCATCCGCACGGTTAAGTGTTCACACCGGTAAAATGTCGCATCAGCGTATCCCAGGCGTATGGAGATGCCTCGTTTTATTTCCTCACTATGGCGATCCGTCCATGCCTTCGTAAGTCCGTAGACGAGCGTGGTCTTCCCATGGTCTACATGACCAACGACCCCGATATTAACGCCCGGAATAGTTACATCACGCAAATGCGATCAAACCTCCTTATTCAATATTGAATGAACCTACTTATACAAACCGGTCATGCGCCGCATCGCCGGATCGCTTATCTGAAGAGGAGGTGTCATAACATGACAGGATAATGCCTGTGGCCTGGTATAATTCTGAAAAACTTGCACTCCGACCAACGACATACGGAAAGGTTAAAAGGTGGGGCAGGTGCAGATCTCCTTAACCGAGGTTATACCAGATGCACGATCGACACAGACTTCCTCTCGAGGATCGGGATTTCCCTTCCAAAAAACCTGCTGGACAAGTTCGATGAGATCATAAACTACCGGGGCTATTCATCTCGTTCAGAGGGAATTCGGGATGCCATAAGGAGTTACATCACGTACGACAAATGGATGTCAGATGTGAAAGGGGAACGCCAGGGAGTTATCACCATGATCTATGACCATCAACAGAGGGGGCTTCTCGCTACACTGACTGATATCCAGCATGAGTTCATGGAAATAACCCAGGCCACGCTCCATTCTCACGTATCACACGACCGTTGCCTTGAAATTATCCTTATCAGGGGGGATGGGGCGGACTTGAAGACACTCGCAGAGCGGCTTATGTCCCAGAAAAGGGGTGGAATCAGTCAAGCTCACCACCATCCCGATTAATGATTAGACCGCTACTCTCGCACTCTGGTCTGAATGGCAGAGCGCCTCCCGGAACGCCTCATCTGCTACCAGTTTCCCTCTCCCTTTTGATTCTCTCAAGATCCTCATCCCGGACCTTTGCCTGTTTCTCATTCCTTGCCGGAGCAGGAATCACTGGTCAATTTTATACAGGAGCCCCGTGCTGTCAATCTCCGCAAAAAGGTTCCCCCGCCGCTGCTCGACCCGTTGACCCTGCCGCTTGTCCCGTGCTCGGACAGCGGACTTGCATCCGCATCACAAGTTCCTCGGCGTTCATACCTAACAGTGAGGCACAAGGATACTATAAAGATATTTTCTGTACCAGGACCATTGATGAGCTTTACGCTGCAACGGGTCAGAAAACAGTATCTGGATGGCACCCACAGGGCGATATCCCCGGCAGAGACCCTTCTGTCAGTCAGTCCGCTGATGGATGAAATCGGTGTGGAGGAAGTGACCGATATCACCCCGTCTGACAGGATTGGGATCCCCTGTTTTTCGGCATACCGTCCCCGTGCACCGCGAGGGGGTGTCCGCTACCACGCGGGGAAGGGCAAGGACCCTGTCCAGGCGAAAGTATCGGCTATGATGGAGGCGGTCGAACAGTATAGTGCAATATACCGGATGGACCAGATGGAGTACCAGCGTATGAAGAACTCCCGATACACCGGACGGTCAATCCCGCTGATCTCATCCTGCGACGAAAACTGCAGGAGAGGGAGAAACTCCACTGGAGCCCGGCGCTTGACCTGCTCTCCGGAGATGAGGTCCGTGTCCCAAGCAACGCGGTCTTTCACCCGTACGACACGCTGGGGATGACATTTCCCCTGTTCCAGAGTGATACGAACGGCCTTGCAAGCGGGAATGTGCGGGAGGAGGCACTGCTGCATGCCATGCTCGAAGTCATGACGGATGGCATGAGCGTAGCAGGCCGGACCCGCTCCATGGGAAAACGGCTGGAGATTGACCGGCCTTGTCCGGCTCAAAATATCCGGGAAAAGATGGAGTCTGCCGGGATAGAGATTCACCTGTGGTTCCTTTCCGGGAAAACCCGGATCCCGACCATTGCCGCAGCAGCAGATGATACGGTGACAAAAGACCCTGAACTTCTCGTGATGGGATCGGGGACCCATCCCGACCCCTCTCTCGCGGCTCTCGGGGCGCTCACCGAGATAGCCCAGATCCGGGCGTTGTATCTGTCAGGAGTGCGGGAGAATCCTGATCGGAAAAGCCTGGTAGAACGGGCAGGGTATGAACGGATGAAGCGGATCAACAGGGAGTGGTTTGCCCAGGCAGAAGAGGTTCCCCTCTCCTCCTTTGAAGACAGAAGCACCCCGTACATTGATGATGATATCAGGCTGGTCATTGATGAACTACCTCATGCCGAATGGGTCTGTGTCTGTGACCTTACGAGGACTGCGATTCCCGTCGTCCGTGTCATCATTCCAGGGTTCGAGGTCTCTCATCTAAATCCTGCCCGTATCCGAAACCGGGCATTACCGGATGCAGTACTCCGTATCAGAATATGAGCAAGGAGTATCCGTGAGTGTATTTGGGGTGGATACCACGTGTTGTGCCGGATTTTTGGGTTCTTTTGATTGACAACTGACTATCTGTCTGAAAGAGAGTGTATGGGATAACAACTTCATCATCATTTTTTGGGCTGCGTAACCGCCTTTATGGGCCTTTCACGGGGATCACCAAAGTCATCCTGACCGGCTTTCCTTAGTGCATAAAACATCGCCGCGACTGCTGCCCCGAGTGAAGGGCCATATCCTCCCTCAAGAACAAGGGCAAGGGGTTTTTCATGGGCGTCCATCAGGATCCGGGTCAGGATCGCGAAGCCCCCGGGAAGAGCCGCATCCCTTCCATGGGATCATCAAAGAGAGGGTCCTGCCCGGCAGAGACGATAAGGAGGTCAGGGGAAAAGTGGGAGATTGCCTCAGCAAATACTTCATCGAATACGTAGGCATAATCATCGATCGTGCCGCCGGGCAATATCGGGGCGTTGAGGGTAAAGCCCCGCCCCCTCCCTTCTCCAATCTCATCGATCCATCCAGTACCCGGAAAGGCGTTACTCTGGTGGATTGAACAGAAAAGAACACGGTCACTCCGATAGAAGATCTTCTGGGTGCCATTCCCGTGATGGAGGTCCCAGTCGACAATCGCGACACGATCCACCTTCTGGAGCGCCCAGGCAGCTGCAACTGCGGCATTGTTGAAGAGACAGAATCCCATTGCCCGGTCAGGTTCAGCATGGTGCCCTGGGGGGCGGACAAGGGCAAAGCAGTGCTCCCCGTCAAGAGCCCGGCCACATGCCCTGATGGATGACCCTGCGGCAAGCAGGGCGGTGGTGAAGGAATCCCCTGTCACATAGGTATCCATATCGATGTAATGGAGGCCGCCATAGGAACTGAACTCTTCGATCATCCGGATGTGCCGGGGGTCATGGACCCGCCCGATGTCTTCTTCCAGGGCAGATTCGGGGGCGTAGTGCTTCACATAATCCGGCAGATGGGCTATGGCATTCTTGATGCGTGCCCGGTTCTCACGGGAGATCTCCAGGTCATGGGCAGAAAATTCCTCCCCGCAGACTGCCGAGCACTTGTCCGTCATCTCTTAACTGATCTGCACTCCCCTCATGACTGCATCCTCTGAAACCGAGTACTCGCGGCCGGTTCCTGCAACCCGGTACTTGCCAGTTGCCCGAACGTCATAGGGATTCCCTTCGGTCGAATACGGTACGGTGAACTCGCCATTCACGCTTGCCGCACGCCAGGTGAACTGCCTCCCTGTATTGGTCACCACGGGGAGCTGGATGACCCCCTCTCCTCTGATCCGGGCTCCTGGAACATATTCGAAGACCTTGACATACCGCATGTCATGCGACGCATCAGAGAGCACATCGGTAGGCGACTCATGTACAAGGCGGTAATGAAGCAACGCCGGGAGATCGGTTGTAGGCTGGATGAATAACGGACTGACCGCTGCAGCACCTGTGCCGGGTTGTGCCTGCTGGTTATACTGGGCTGCTGCAGCCTTTGCCTTGTCGGCATCCATCACTACGGCGTTTGTGATCACGGCCTGGTCGGATCGACTGCCGAGCATCGTGGTGTATTCGATATAGTCCACCTCACCTGCAGGTGTTGATGACCCGTCGAAGTTGTGGAGCCGGGAGATGGTGGTCATAAAGTACTTGTCCGTATAGACCGTGAGTGGAGTGTAGGAGCCGGGGTTTTTGGAATCGGGCATATAAAAAGTCGGCTGGTACGGCACCTGTGCCTCAGTTGCATTGTACCAGGTAGCCATTGCCCAGAACTTCCCGATCGCCATCTCAACATCGGTGATAATGTAACGGGTTCCCTGTTCGTCGGCGATCGTGTTGGCGGTTTCTTCTGTCTGAGCCATGAAGTATGCTGCAGAACCGGTCCGACCGGAAACTCCTGCCTGGAACGGGTTTGAGTTCGGGATACGCTGGGCGATATAGGTGATCATATGTCCGTAGTCCCACCAGGACATCACGCCGTAAGCAGTTGCCGGATACGAGAAAGTGTCCTTATCATACATCGTATAATAGTCCACACCGGTATCCGGGGTACTCGAATTCATCCATTCCAGAGATTCCCTCCAGTCCTGGTTCATCCTGATACCCCCAGAAGAAGCCACCGTATACTGGAGCTGGACCGATGTCACGACAAAGATGACGGCACACGCTCCGACAAGCCCTGCAAGGAGGATATTGAGATAATTGATCTTTTGCTTCGAAGTGGTTTTCTGGGTTGCTTTCTGTACAGCCCTGTCGGCTTTCTTCTTCTTCTCCGACCATTTCGCCTCCCTGGGCTCTTCTTTGGAGTCCTTACCCCGGATCCTTTTACCAGCAGCCTGATATCAGGCCAGGCACGCTCTACGAAATACCCTACACAGATCCCGCCGAGAAGGGCAATGTTCACCGCAAGATCGTCCTGGTACCGGACCTGCCGGAATGCCGCGATGATGATGAAAAGGGCCCAGATGAGAATGAAGATATGCTCGGCCCTGCATTCCTTCCAGTTCTTGTAGAGGAGCACGGCTATTCCTCCAATCATCAGGAACAGGCCAACGTTGAAGACCTCCCAGGCTTCTGCAAGGGTCCAGGGACGGGCTTCCTGGATAGTGACGGCATAGGGGCTGAGGCCGAAGAACGTGATCAGTCCATCATTAAAAGTCTGATAGAGAGAAGGAACAGCTATCACCATGACCAGAATAACAAGGAGAGAGAGCCCGATCACAACGGCCGGATAGCTATACCATGATTTACCTTTCAGGTAACGAGAGAGCGCATACAAAATGATGGTTCCGACAATCAGGAGCAGGTAGGAGATGGGGTGGCCCAGGGAATAATAATAGAGAGCGAATCCCTCGGAAGGCAGATAAAATATGGATACGAGGAGGGCAATGCCAAACACAACCGTATTGATTACTACGAGGTATTCACCCTGCCTTCCATGAGAGAATTCGATTATGAAGAGGGCAATGGTGGTGAGTGCGGTTATCAATGCAAAGAGAATTATTGTCGGCATCGTGAGGAACCCGAGGACATAGGCCACCCCGGCAATGCAGCAGACCAGGACCGGTAATTTCAGCGTCTCCCACTTTTTCAGGTCGATAGGACTTTTCAGGCAGAAATTGAGGGCGTAGATGTAGGCAATGCAATAGATGGTGCTGAAGAGTATCTCTGCGATATGGTGGTCAAGATAACCGGCCAGGGAGCGGAAGAAGAACTGCCCCCCTATAACCGCGATCAGCACCGCGGCTATCAGTCCGGCTTTCCAGTCCCAGATTTTTCTGACCAGGACGAACAGAACCGGGACCATCAGTGCTCCCAGAATGGGGGCTACCCAGAGAGCGGTCTGAATAATTTCAGTGCGGGTTGATGCCCCTGCCGCCAGGCAGACCATACTGCAGATAAACGTGAACAATGGTCCCCATGGCACCGTCTGGCCGGTGGGAAAGAGGGTCATTGGTTCAAACCAGCCGTATCCAGGGAAATTGGCGAGCATCAGCTCGATCTGCCGCAGGTTGTAGATGGGATCGTCCATTGCCACAATATTGAGGATATCGGCAGCCTGGGGCCCGAATAAGGGGATCACCCGGACCCAGAGTGAAAATACTGTCAGGAGAACAAGGATGATGATAATACCAATGTTTTTGTATCGGAAAAATCCGGTCTCTGCCATGTGTGGTGACCTCTTCATTTCATACTTAACAAATATTTAAACTGCATTAGGTTAATAGTTTGTGAACCATCCAATATTATGGTATAAATTTGGAAATGAGACCCATTATACATTTATTTTCCTTGTACAACCCATCCGGCAGGGAAAATGGAGGCTTCTTCGCTCTCTGGTGCGGGTATGACTGATGAACCTGCTACATTTTGTGGGTGCTGACCGCGGCCCACGCTCCCGCAGGGGATACCGGGCCGCCGCCCCCAAAATGACGCCCAGGCGGGGATTGCAGTGACGGGATTGGTCTCCCAGAGAACAACCCGGAATCTCCTCTCCCCACACGAAACAGCGAGGGGAGAATGATTACCACTTTCCAAACGGGCACCAGTGCTCACATCCGAGGAGAGCGCTCACCCCGCCAGTAGAAGGGGAGAGAAAAAGGATCCGTTTCAATCCCCTGTATTGTTCGATCAGTTCGCCGGTCCCGGGTTGTAGCAGACCGTCTCCCACGATCAAAAGAACAGCAGCCTCATCGGGATTATGCACCACATGGCCGAATTTTTCCCCTGCGGTGGGAACCATCCGATAAGGCAGACTGGGGCGTTTCCGATCTCGCACCGAAGAGCCGCGAGGCATTCCCGGTGTGCTTAGGATGGCAGGACTTGAGAACCCGCGATATGCAGAAGAACCCTGCACTACATTCAGGATGGCGCATGCCGCAGCCCTTGGTTTGGTTTTTCAAGCCCGGCCCCGAACATGAACCCGATCCGGGTCGTTGCCGTAAGCGGGTCCATTGTCACAAACTCTGCGGATCTTCCCCCGTAGGTTGCCCTGAGGCAGGCTCCTGTTTCATATTGACAGGTGATCCGGTCAGGGTCGGTATCGATCCTGACTACCCCCTCCTCAGAGCCGGATCCCTCCAGCCGTGATTCCAGTCTCTTTATTGCAGTGCGAATGAGGTCCATGCCGGTCCTTCCCCCTCCCGTCCTTCGAATAAAAGTGCCCTGCAGGGAGACCGTCAAGCCCTGTCAGCCGGAGGGGCAGGGCAATCATCCAGTACCTGTCCTTCAGGGACACCCCGAGAGGTCGAGCATCTCGATAATGGCAATTCCGGCTGAAAGGAGTCGTCTGTGAACGGCCCCGCTGAGTTGAACTCCTCTATCGAGGGTGCATCGGTCCCTATGCAGTGCATGCGTTGTGCCGCGAGGAATGCTGCGGCTTCCTCTCCAATTGACGGGTAGTCTTCGACAAAATCGTCCTGGCCTGAAAAAGAGGTTTTCAGAAGGATTTTTTTCGCTCCACCAGTCTTTCCTTCAAGATCACGCGGCGATATCTCTCCCTTTACCCGGGTAAGGTCTGCCACACGGCACCAGCCCATCAGGTGGGAGAGCGGTATCTCATCGACGCTGGCACCCTCATCCAGGTAGTGCGATGGCGCATCGATATGGGTACCGGAATGGCTGCTGATTTGGATATCGGTAATGCGGTAGTTGCCGTGGTCCTCCCGGGCAAATCCTGGAACAATATCTCCCGGGTAGACGATGCATCCCGGGGCAAGGGGCCTGGTGATATCAAAAATCCGTCCGTTTTTCATCATTCCTCCCACCCATGCTCCCCAAGAAGGGGGACAAAGACAACTCCGCCAAAGGACTCGCGGAGGAGATCTTTTTCTTTCCTTGTAAGTCGTCGAAGCTCCTGAAGGTCCCGTGAGCCTACCGGGGCAACGAGCCTTCCCTTCCGCAAGCTGGTCGATGAGGGGAGGGGGTACGAGGGGGTAGCGGCCGTTATCAGGACGCCATCATACGGTGCCCTTTCAGGGTATCCCCGTGTGCCGTCCCCGGTAATAACCCTGACAGCCCTGGTACCGGAAACAGCAAGGTTTTTCTGCGCGAGCCGGGCCACTTCCGGGATGCGTTCGAGAGAGATGACCTCCTGTGCAAGTATCCCCAGTATCGCGGCCTGGTATCCGCTCCCCGTGCCAATCTCAAGCACCCGTTCTTCCGGCTGTATCTGAAGAAGGGACGTCATCATCGCAACGATATAGGGTTGTGAAATGGTCTGGCCATGACCTATCGGAAGCGGATGATCGCCATACGCTGCGGCGCGTACCTCTTCAGGGACAAACAGATGGCGGGGGACCTTGCGCATCGCCGAGAGGACTCGTGCGTCTGTTATCCCCCGCGCCGCAATCTGCGTCTCGACCATCCGGTCTCTTGCAACCTGCCACGGGTCGGTGCCAGTCATCCTGCTCTTCTAGAACCCGCTCTTCTCCGCTGCATCAATCGCGGCATCGATCTGTTTTTGCAGGACATCCGGGAGACCGGCGATCTTCACATCAAGGAACCCACGGATGATGGTGGCGGTCGCCATCTCTTCATCAAGCCCCCGTGACATGAGGTATTCGATCTCCTCCTGGGCAATTTTTCCCACTGCAGCCTCATGGGAGAGTTCGGTCCCGACAACCGACCCCTCTATCTCCGGTATAGCATAGATGACTCCGTCCGAAAGTATCAGCCCCTTGCATTCCAGGTGACCGCGGGTATCCTTCACCATTCCCTTAATATGTCCGCGTGAAATGATTGAGCCACCCCGTGAAATCGCCCTTGTCACAAGTTCTGCACTTGCTCCCTTTGCCGAGAGGACCGCACGTGAACCGAGATCGAGATGGGAATCTTCCGTGCTGATCACCACACTGCTGAAACGTGCAACCGAATTCTCTCCTTCGAGGTGTGCGGTCGGGTACATCTGGACCATCTTCACCGGTTTCATGCATACGTAGTTGGAGAGAAATACCCCGTTCTCCTCTACACGGGCTGAACTTCTTCGGTACACCTCGATCTCTTCACCCCACGTGTGAATCATGGTGAAGCTGATCTTCGCATTTTTTCCGATGTAGAATTCGCTTATTCCGTAATGTGCACCGCCTTTTCCGACATGACTCCCGCTGGCACAGCCCGATATGATATGGAGCTCCGCCCCTTCCTCCGCAATCAGGATATTATGTACATGCTGTATCTGTTCACTGCCGAGGAAGAGACATGCCTGGATAGGGAGTATGTTATGGGTCCCCTTCCGGGCAATGATGACATAGCCTACCGGTTTTTCCTGCGCTGCCACATACCGTGTGTATTCATCCTTGTCTTTTTGCACGAGGTTCCAGGCATACTCGGAAAGCCAGGGATACTTTTCCATGGCGATACGGTAGGGGAGCACCTCGATTCCCTCTTCCGAACACGTGGAATGCATGACATCCTGGTTCATCTGGAGATAACTCCCGCACCGGTTCGCCATGCCGGGCTCGATTCCGGACTGGGCAAGCCTTTCCTGGTCTTCCCGGTTCAGTTCAACTTTTTTTACTGGATCTGCCTGCATTCAAGACACTCCCTGTATCCCCGGGCCTTGATCTCCTTGAGGATCTCCCTGGGGTTTCCATGGCATTTGATCTCTCCGTCACACATAACGTGCCCTTTGTCTGCATCAAGATAATCGAGGATATAGCCCGTGTGGGTGATGACAAGCCCGCTTTTTTTCCGGTTGACAATATGCACATCCTTTTCGAGGAGTTTTCCGATAGCGTTCCCGATCAGCGATATATTTTCCAGATCCACGCCGCTTTCCGGTTCATCGAGCATGACAAATTTCGGGCTCTGCGCAGTGAGTTGAAGAACCTCGCTCCTCTTGATCTCTCCACCGGAAAACCCTTTGTTGATGTCGCGGTCGAGAAACCAATCCATGTTCAGGTTCCTGGCCATCTCCATGATCTGGTCAGGCCTGTCCCCGTAGGTGGCCGCAATGAGTTTCCCCAGTTTCAGACCTGATATGGTAGGAGGGCGCTGGAACATCATTCCCATTCCCCGCTGTGCCCTCGTATGCAGGGGCAGCTTCGTCACATCCTCCCCATTGTAGGTGATGGTTCCATTCGTCACGGTATAGTTCGCAAATCCCATGATCGCCATGAGGAGCGTACTCTTTCCAGAGCCATTCGGCCCCATCAGGACATGGGTCTCTCCGTCACCAATATGGAGGTTGATGTCGTGCAGCACCTCCCTGTCCCCTATCTCCACGTGGAGATCGTCAATATCCAGCATCTGCAATCGTCTTTAGTGTATATACACCAGGAGATTAAACGGTTTTCACCCTGCCATACTGATCGAAGCAGTATAATGACCTGTGAGCAACCATTAGAATCGGATGCCCAGGAAACCAAAGCAGGAGAAGATATCGGATAAAGTCGGAAAATCCCTGGTAAGGGGCGGGACACAGGGTTCAAACGCAATGATCCCTTCCGGGGAGCCTGCAGGCGTGCAGCCGTTTGTGAACAGGATCCTTTGCGGGGATGCAGGGAAAGTCCTGCGCAGGATCCCGGACGGGAGTGTGGATATCATCGTTACCTCACCCCCGTATAATTTCGGGCAGAGCTATGCAGGGGATCCAAATGACGATACCCATGAGTGGAACGCCTATTTTTCACAGCTGTATGCGGTCTGGCGCGAGTGCGCCCGGGTCCTGAAACCGGGGGGAAGGATTGCCGTCAATATCCAGCCCCTTTTTTCTGATTATATCCCGACCCACCACATAATCTCCTCGCAGCTTCGGAAACTGGGTCTGCTCTGGAAGGCAGAGATACTCTGGGAGAAGAACAATTATAATGCCAAGTATACGGCATGGGGGAGCTGGAAATCCCCCTCCATGCCCTACCTGAAGTATACCTGGGAATTTATCGAGATCTTTGCTAAAGAGACCCATAAAAAGGCCGGTATGCGGGAGGATATCGATATCACTGCTGATGAATTCAAGGAGTGGGTGGTCGGGAAGTGGAACATCCACTCAGAGACAAGGATGAAGGAGTACGGGCACCCTGCCATGTTTCCTGAAGAGATACCAAGAAGGCTGTTGAAACTTTTTTCCTACAGGGGGGACCTGGTCCTTGATCCCTTCAATGGTGCAGGGACCACAACCCTTGTCGCCTGGAAGAATTCCCGGAGGTTTATAGGAATTGACATCTCTCTCCAGTACTGCCAGAAGGCAATTGAACGGATTGAGAGAACAGAAGTCGTGGCCGGATCGGAAGGAGTTCCCACACTCGAAGTGTACCGGGACTGAGTGGAGCCGCAGCATCCCGATTCGTGAGGCCCCAAAAGAGCAAAAAAGGCCGTTCCCGATTCAATGTGCGCCGCTATAGCAGGGGGCTAGTTCCGATGAGGCCGGCTCTCCCGCAGGGAACCCGGTGAAGATCCAAATTTTGCGATTTCCCAAAATTGGCATCCTTTGTCTTTGTCAGAATACCATGGGATCTTGCAAAGCCCACGGGAGGTTTTTTTGGCACTGCGCGCTATCCTGGTCACCAGTCCTAGACGAAATTCCATCCGGCACTCACTGCAATGTATCAGGAGGGCGATCCAAACAAAGTCCGATAGGTCCCTTCCCGGTCATGTTCATGCCCGATAATGTAATTGTATCGTTCGGCAAGACGGCTGTATTCTCCAGAAATTTCATTGAAGGTATCCAGTTCCTGGTTATATTCGCGGACTTTGTTGTTGTAGTCAGCCACCATCCGGTTATAGGCCGCATAGTCACCGATGGTCCGCATCTGTTCAATTGCAGGATCGAGGTCTTCAAGAGCTGATCGCTTTGCCATCAAGGCGGACTCACGCTCGCCAAGGTCTTTCCTGATCTCTTCCAGCTGCAAACTTACCTCGGCGAGTTCGGCATATATCGCAAGGGTCTCATTGCAACGGGTGTAGCCCATCGTTCCGGTCCCTATCGGAATTACCAGGGGATCGGACACCAGGGTGACATTATTCGCAAGGACCTCTGACCCGGTACCGACAAGACTTACCCTTGTGGTCTCGATAAAGGCGTATCCTGTATCGCGGTACCCCTTTCCGGGGCAGCTGACCCCTGCCGCCATATGTTGTTCAGGCCCAAAATAGAGGAGCGCTACCCCATACCCTTCGTGTGCGAGAAGCCCGGCGAGGAGCATACTCTTGTCATCGCAGTCTGCTTCCCCGTCACCATAGGTCTCGACAGGATATTTGGGGCTTGAGAGGCTCTGGTTCTTATAGGGGATTGACTGGACAAATACCGTCATCAGTTCGAGATATTCGTCTGAATCGAGGTTGTGTCGGGTCCGTATTCCACGGAATTCATTCGTGAGGTCGTGAAAGAATTGATCCTGGGCAGGGTCTGTCGTCATCGCGCGATAGAGGCCCGTGCGCCATTCGTCATCCTTCATTGAGGTGTTAAAAACCCTTACCCCTTTCTCGGCCATCCGCGCACCGGCATACACTTCCTGATCGACCGGTGTGGTGAGAGTCACCGTGAAGTCCTCGAATCCAAACGTGTATTCCGGAAGTGCCTGGAGCGTGCCCCCTGGCCGGGGATGGATCTCAGGGTAGGTTGCGGACGGGAGGTAACTATGCAGGTAGCTGACACAACCGGTAGCGAGCAGCATCCCTGCCACCACCGTAAAAAGGAGGAGATGCTGTTGCTTCTGGTTCATCGGCGAGGACAGAGCTCCCCTGATGCAAGGAGGCGGGGGAGGTCCGCTATCGATGCGATAACTCCCGAAGGAGGTATCGGTGCATTCTCAAGAGTGTCCTGCCGGAATTTCCCCGTCTTTACAAGGATGCCGGTGAGGCCGCATGCGATAGCACCCAAAACGTCTGTTACCACATCATCGCCGACCATAACCGAATGTTCGGGCCGGGCATGCAGGGAGGCCAGTGCACGCATGAAGAAGTCCTTCGAGGGCTTTCCCATCACCCGCGCCTTTTTTCCCGAGGCGTATTCAAGGGCTGCTACGAAAGGTCCTGCAGAGAGCATCATCCCGTCGTTTCCCCTCCAGTTGCGATCCTTTTCAAGGGCGATGAGTTCCGCTCCCTCAAGAAGCGTGCGGAATGCTCCGTTCAGGAGGGCATAGGTGAAAAGATCCCCGGCATCACCGACCACTACAAACCTGGCACCCTCTGCAGAATGCCGGATCCCTTCGCGGCTCATTTCAGCAGACTACTTCAGGGGCGGTCAGGTTGAAGGCGGAATTCTCCCCTTTCCCGGAGATATACGAGACTGCCGCCGCACAGGGAGTGAATATATGTGAAACGGGAATCGCAAAACCCATTGATGCCAATCGACGGGCTATGGTCTCCCGGGATCTCCTTGTCGTGTTGGATACGAACCTGAAAGGATACCCATTGTCTGTCAGATACGAGAGGGCAGCCACCGCTCCGGGAACCGGCGTTTCCCCTACATACAGGACTCCGTCCAGGTCGATCAGGACAGCTTCAGGATCCATTTTGAGGTATCTCCAGACTACAGGTGCTTCCCTGAGACCCGCCAGACAGGCCGGTCCCGCCATATGTCTGATAAATAAAAAGTGGATACCGGGAATATAAGGGATTTTCGACATCCTGTTCACTTTCACTGTGCACGCCCCGGATTAAAAGGATACAGGGGGAAGATCGCCATAGCGCGCATGGAATCAGGTCATGTCTATTCTGCGATAGGCCGAGAATGGCGATCCCGCATAGGGAAATCCCATGAGTATGCAATCATCCGGAATGATTCAGCATTTCGCGCCGGTTTCCATGACAACGCTGTCTCCGAGTCTCTGTATACGCTTGCGGCGCAGCGGCTGGATTGCGTCCTGGCATCGTTTGCGGGGTCCACGCTGGATGATCTATTTCATGGCCACGAATGCGATACCACTGAAGGGACCTGCTACTGCATTCCTTCACGTGAACCGGTCGATCTGAGGAAGCGCGATAGAAACCGCATCCGATCCACACTCCTTTCGGACCTTACCCTTGTATATGGGATCGGGAGGAGAAAGGAAAGGGAGCTGAAGGAGAGGGGGTATTCCACGATTGCCGATCTCGCGGGTCACCGGCGATTCGGCAAACCTGCCCGGGAGGCACTGGCCGTCCTTACAGGGGACGATGTCGCCGCGATCGAACAGCTGGTCTCCCGCTGGCTTTCTCCCTCCCATCGTTCCTCCTTTCTCACGGCCGGTTTCTACCATCCAGGCGACCTCCTTTTTATCGATATCGAGACGCTCGGTCTCTTTTCGCGACCGATCATTCTTTTCGGCCTTGCCGAAATCCGGTCCGGTGAGTTCTGCATCTCACAGTATCTTCTCAGGGACATCAGCGAGGAGGTCCCGGCCCTTTCTGCCGTCTTTGACCGGCTTTCGGGAGACCGGGTATGGTCACTACAACGGGAAAGCGTTCGACATCCCCTATCTGGCTGGAAGATCGGCATTTTACGGCAGGACGGCGGTTATTAAAAACGCCCATTATGACCTTCTCCACTTCTCAAGGAGGCAGTGGAAAGACGATCTCCCGGACTGCAGGCTGGGCACTCTTGCACAATACCTCCTTGGGATCGGCAGGGAGAACGATATCCCTGGGGCAATGGTACCCGAATTTTACGAGTCCTTCATGACCACGGGGAACCCCGGGCCCCTTGTCCCGATCGTGACCCACAACCGGCAGGATCTGGTCTCCCTGGCACGCCTCTACTGTCTGCTGCAGGAGGGGTATCCCTCATGACGGTCGCCTCCCTGCTCCAGGCTATAGCAGGAGATCCCGTATACTCCAGGCAGATCGCCACGATAAGAGAGTTTCCCCAAAAAAATGCAGAATACGGAGACAGCCCGGTCTCTCCTTCCCTTGCAGCATACCTTTCCCACAAGGGTATCCAGCTCTACAGTCACCAGGCCGCAGCCATCGATGCTGCCGGGAGGGGTGAGAATGTAATCCTTACCACCTCTACCGCGTCCGGAAAGACCCTTGCCTTCCTCCTGCCTGTTTTTGAAAAACTCGAGCAGGATCCCGCAGCAACCGCACTCATCATATATCCGACAAAAGCGCTGGCAAATGACCAGCTGAAAGCAGTGGTGGAGCTGGAGAGAGAGACCGAAATCAGGGTATCCCCCGCCATTTATGATGGCGATACCCCTGGTGACAGGCGGCCTGGCATCAGGAAGTCATCACGCATTATTCTTACCAACCCATATGAACTGCACCACATACTCCCCTGGCACTACCAGTGGAGTTCATTCCTGAAGGGCCTCTCATTCATCGTGATAGATGAAACGCACCGTTACCGGGGAGTGCAGGGTTCACATATGGCTTTTTTACTCCGGCGGTTTCGGCGTCTCTGCCAGCACTATGGTTCGGACCCCGTCTATTTCCTGTCGAGTGCCACCCTGGCAAATCCGACTGAGTTTGCCGGGCGGCTCTGCGGGGTCCCCTTCACCCTTGTTGCAGGGGACGGATCACCACGGGGATCCAGGCAGTTTGTCCTGATCAACCCTCATGCCGAAGGGAACAGGCAATCATCTGTCCACAACGAGGCCGCTCACCTGATCGGCGAATGCATCGGTCACCACCTCCAGGCCCTTGTATTTACAGGGTCCCGGAAGATGGCCGAACTGGTCGCCCTCTGGCCAGGGAGGGGCTGGTAAGGAAAAAGAGAGGACGGCCGGATCTCCTCTGCTCCTACCGGGCAGGATATCTCCCTGAAGAGCGCCGGGCAATAGAGGACCGTTTGAAATCAGGTGACCTCAGCTGTGTGGTCTCTACAAACGCGCTCGAGCTCGGGATCGATATCGGCTCTCTCGACGCGGTGATCATGGCAGGGTATCCCGGAACCATGATGGCAACCTGGCAGCAGGCCGGCAGGGCAGGAAGGAACGGGTCGCTTTCGGCAGCATTCCTGATCGCAGGCAGAAATCCGCTTGACCAGTATTTCATGCATCATCCCGATCTGTTCTTTGGTGCCCCTGTGGAGCGTGCAACCATCGACCTGGCAAACCCGTATATTCTTTCAGGGCAGGTCCTCTGCGCTGCTGCGGAATCGCCGATCACGAGAGAGAATATCGCAAGCTTTGGCCCGGATGCCTGCCCGGCGATCGAAGCCCTCATAAAGGAACGCCTCATCTCCCGGACCAGCCGGGGGTTTGTCTATTCCGGGAGCAGGAGGCCGCATGAACTGGTGAGCATGGGGAGCATCTCCCGGGATTGCTTCAGGGTGATTGCAGATGGCCGGTCTCTTGAGACCCTGGACCGGAACCAGGCGTTCAGGGAAGCCCACAAGGGAGCGGTCCTCCTTCACCAGGGGGACCAGTATCTTGTCGATTCGATGGATATCCTCCATGGGATCATACGGGTGAGCCGGACAGATGTCGATTATTACACCCGGCCCCTGAAATCGGTACATATCGAGGTCAAAGGAGTCCTTGAAACCACAACAATGCAGGATACCCCGGTCAGTTTTGGTGATGTCGAAGTGACCGAGCAGTATTATGCCTACAAGATCATACGAAAGACGCCCTCCTTGGGGTGGAACCACTCGACCTTCCCCCCTCAGTTTCCCGACAAGAGCCCTCTGGTTCTCGCCCCGGAAGGGTCACACGAGAGGATCCAGTCAGAGGGGTATGATCCCTGCGGGGGGCTGCATGGTGCCGAGCATGCGTTCATTGCCATGATGCCGATGTATGTCCTCTGTGATCGGGGGGATATCGGTGGGGTGTCGATGCCGGTGCATGCAGAGACGGGGCGGCCTGTCGTTTTTGTGTATGATGGCTACGAGGGAGGTATCGGATTGTCAGAGAAAGCATATCACCTGTTCGGGGATATTGCCGCCACTGCTCTTCACCTCGTGGAAGAGTGTCCCTGCGAGACGGGGTGCCCCTCCTGTATCTTCTCCCCGAAATGTGGCAACGATAACCAGCCGCTTGACAAGAGGGCGACAGTCCGGATACTGCAATCGCTGTGCGGTGCCGCAATTTTTCAGAAAGGGACTATCGAAAAATAATTGCCGGTGATAATCGCTTCTTCCCACCTTTCATGCGAGAAAACCACTGGGGCTGATCTTTCAGGTGACCTTCAGCGGGCAGGTACCTCTCATCGTGGGAGAAAGAGTTTTCCCACGCTATCCTCATTCTCCTCATAAGCACACCAGTGAAGTCACGAATATCGCTCTTGTGTCGTCCTGCTGGGAGGCAATGGGGATTGTGATTGAAAAGAGAGGAGAAATGGGTTATGCCTTTTCCCTGATCACACAGACGGATGCCGGTTCCCTGACAAGAAGCGCGAGGCTCTCTGAAATGGAGAACCCGAAGTGTCTCCCGCCGGCCATACAAATCCCGTGGTCATGTCCTGACCGAGCACGATCGAGGCATATCTTTCCCGGTTGCGAGCAAAGCGCCTCTTTTCCAAGGGATACAGCCCGCTGAAAATCCTTGCATCGAGCACAGGTGACAACCAACGAACTGCCCCTTATTCAAAAATTCCGGGAATGGCTTCATCGAAAATAAAAAGCCAAACCGTGAAACTTATTTGATCAGGACCAGCCCGATGGAAACAATATTGCCGTGAACCACTTTCCCGTATTCCATGTCCCTGCAGGGGATGGTTGATAACTCCCATCCGGCATTCTTTGCTGTTGCAAAGACATCGATTCCGGCCGCTTCCATGCTCGGCCGTCCGAGGTCCATATGCCGGCATTTCCTCCTCATGCTCTCATCTACCGCTCCATCGCACTGTTCTGCGACGCACTCCTCGCAGAAGATAGCGGGGTAGCCCCCGAAACCGAACGCTTTGTAGAAACCGTCATAGAATGCGGTCTTTTCTATCTGGTGGACGGTCGTATTCACCCAGAGGATCAGATCCCTGTAAAAATGATGGAAGTCTTCCGGCAGGTCGTCGGGTCCGAAAGACTCGTGGCCGGGGACTCCATCGAACCGGAGTAAAAGGCCAGTCTTGTATTCGTTCACCATCGCACGGGTTTCATGCGGGGATGGGGCATAGGGAGGGCAGCCGAAATGTTTTGCATATCCTTTGCACCCGAACCGGCATTTGAAGCGGACCCAGCCGGATACGATGATGTTGGATGGGGTGATGACCTTTGTTTTCACACCTTTGCCGGCAGCAATTGTGGCGAGGTGTTCGAGTTCCTTCTCCACGGGAGGGTTCATGCGTTCTCCACCTGTGAGGTAGATAGGAGGGGGGGATAATAGGTTTTGCGGGGGCTCTTTGCACACACTACAGGAAATTCGGCCAGACGATTCCGATTTGTCCAATCATCTCTTTTAATTCGTCGCGGATGCCCCGGTCAATCCTGAAAAGGAGCACGAAATAGACTGCTGCCCCGATAATCACGATCCCTTTTCAGATACCCCAGATTCACAACCGGGACCACCAGCCGGAGTCCCCCGATTACCAAGGCCATTACCGTTACCGCCGTAAGGATATGGAGTAACGGTTTCTTTTCTATCTTTACCGACAGGTATTTTTAGCACGAGATACCCGAGAACCGCACTTATAAGTATAGAGATAAAGGTTGCAACGGCAGCCCCGGTTATCCCCGGTACCGGTATCATCAGGATATTCAGCACGATATTCACCAGCACGATGATCGATGTTATCCAGAACGAGTCCTTCGGGTGGTTGAGCGCATCAGGGTCATGGTCTGGAGGAACTGGAAGACATAGATGACATAGAGTGGGAAGAGCACCATGAGCGCAAGGGTCCCGCTGAGTAAAGACTTCGCCATAAAGATGGTCCAGCAGTTTATCTGCAAGAAGCCAGCCGCCTACACAGAAGGGAATCGCGAGCACAAGGGGGTACATATAAGCCCTGGAGAGGCTTGTTGCTATTATCTCATGGTTTCGCTCTTCATTCCATCTGCTGAACCTCGGAAAGAGGACGTTCTCCAACGCAAGAGCAACAAACACTCCAAGCGAAGCCGAGCTGGAGGGAAACCCGGTACACACCGACCTCTGCGTTGCCCAGATAAAAGCCGATCAAGATAACATCAACAGTCGTCAGGATAAAAAACCCGCTCACTGCGAGGAATATCCAGACCGAAAAAGTAATCAGGCTCTTCATGTGAACCAGCGCAAACCGGCAGAACC
>CAWIVM010000005.1:0-69391 GCA_963839585.1 uncultured Methanoregulaceae archaeon | reverse complement strand
CGGAACATACCCCTGTCGTGGCGATTGTCCCCCGGGTGATACGTACGGGGTGATGGTATCAAATATACGGTAGATAAAAGCAAGGGGGGCGCCTCTCATCATTCTCGGCGAGGAATTGGACGAGACCTCCAGGAGATAGCAGATGTCTTCATCCCGCTGCCTTTCGCAAATAAGGTAACCGGACTTCTCTCGGCGATTGTGATACTCCAGCTGCCGCGTACCATACCGCAAACACACTCGGGAGGGATATCGACAGGCCGCGAAACCTGGCAAAGTATGTCACGGTTGAGTAATACACCTCGTTGGCAATACTACTCTATACCAGAGACGGCATTTCCATGCCCCTCATATAGAATATTCACGACTCATGTACAAAGCGGGTTCGTCTGTCTCATCGAATCAGGGTGCATCGTGCCGGCCTTTTCGATAGTGTCTATCTCCGGAATTCTTCATTGTACGGGAGAGAGATCCTCATAAATTTTGAGTGTCGCCCTGGCGGTCTTATCCCATGAAAACGCTCCAGCCTGTCGTATTCCTTTCAGGGATACCTCCTTGCGGATGTTTTCATCTCCTGTCACTTCAAGGAGGAGAGCGCTCAGCTGCTGGACATCAGCGGGATCAAAATACAGTGCAGCATTACCCCCAACCTCCGGCATTGATGACGTGTTTGAGGATATCACCGGTGCACCGCACGCCATTGCTTCAAGAATGGGAAGCCCGAATCCTTCGTAGTAGGAGGGGTATGCAAACACTGCTGCACCAGAATACAATGAAGGGAGATCCTGTTCGTCGACGTAACCGATTCGCCGGATCCTTCCCGCATCCTGGGATCCGATCAATTCCCCGATTTCGCAGTTCATCCACCCTTTTCCTCCTGCAATCACAAGAGAATATTGATTCTTTACTTTTTCTGGAAGGTTCACGTAAGCCCTGACGAGAGTTTTGATATTTTTCTCGGTTCAAAAGATCCCAGAGAAAAGATAAAATCGCCCTGAATCCCGTACTTTTCAAGCACCCGGCAACGCTCCTCTACCCCACGGGGTGAAAAAATATCTTTTGCGGCCAGGGGGGTAACAACGACTTTCTCAGGGTCTGCATCGAAATATTTTACCAGGTCATTTTTTCCGGAATTCGATACCGCGATTATGCGGTCTGCATATCTGACTGCATCAAGGGTACCCTTGAGGCAATGCTGCCGGTTGGCCTCGGTGTGACACTCAGGCAAGATCACGAAGCTGATGTCGTAGAGAGTGACGATAAGCCGGCCATAATGATCCCGGGGGTGCAGAATGTCGTTGAATGCAGGATGTCGACTTTGCCAAGGATCCATTTCCTTGGAACCGGGGAACGCCAGACCAGATCTATGCATCTTTTGGGTATATTTTCACCACGCAGATGAAAATTTTGTTAGAGGGTACCACTGCAGTTTTGAAATCGGGGTGATAGATATGGTAAAAAAACGGATAGAGGAGATACTGGTTGGTCCTGTCTATTTTTGCAAGGGAGTCAACCAGGTTCGCAGCATAATACCCGACACCTGCTTTCTCTCCGATGGTCAGGCTTATGTCGATCCCGATTTTCATGTCACGATACCCGATAATGAATAAGATTATCCACATACCATTCTTTCCATCGTCTGAATTCTGAAAGCGGGATGGTATGATTATACTGCAAAAATTTCATTGCGGCCATTATTGTCATTCCCACCATAAAAAATACATTTTTGGTCATAGTCCGCCTTGAAACCAGGCGGTCCATATAATGATGGGCATAGGCATAAATCCACGTCGAGGGAATCTTCCCCCTGCCATAATGGTTCATGATCACATCCAGGATCTCTTCATGAGCCTCAAACCGCTTTGACAGGGTTTTTGTCTCCAGGTAAAGACGTGAATTTGCGAGATATTCGTTCAGGTAGCCAAGAGTTCCATACTGTTTTGCGATCCGGATCCAGTAATCATAATCCATGGCGTAATGGAGATTCTCATCAAACAATCCGATCGTTTCCATGACGTCCCGTTTCCAGAACGTCGTCGGCTGACAGATAAAACACGTTTCTGCAAGACGCCGGATATCGAAAGGTTCAGTAGGATATCGTTCAATGATAGTTCCCTCAGCGGTGATATGATACCCTTCACCGTACACAAAGTGCGAATCCGGGTTTTCAGCAGTAAGGTACCGGACTGCCCGGGTTATTGCACCGGGGAGATAGGTGTCATCGGAATTCAGATATGCCAGGATCTCTCCTTTTGCCAGCCGGAGCCCTTTGTTGATAGCATCACTCTGGCCGCTGTCTTTCTCTGAATGCCAGGTGAGGCGGCTCGTATACTTCCGGAGTATATCGAGTGTTTCATCCGTGGAGCCCCCATCCATGACAATATACTCAATGGAGGGATAATCCTGGTTTACCACGCTCTTTATAGTCTCTTCGATGAACCGACCCTGATTATAAGAGGGGGTTACGATAGAGACAAGAGGCGGTTCCTGCATGATCATCAGACTCTCTTTTGAAAAAACTGCGTGACGGTTCCAGTGAGTGAATCCATATTTTTCCGGTTGCGATACGCTGTCTCAACATCTTTTGCTTTAGAACCTGCAGATGCAAAGACATCAAGGTGCCTCCGGGCTACCTTGTCGTAGGAATAATGGGTGACCCGGTTTTTTCCGTTCCTGATCAGGTTCTCGCGCAATGCATGGTCATCGATAATCCTATGCATGGCATCGCAGATACTCTGGGGGTTTGTGGGATCGAAATAATACGCAGCATCTCCTGCCACTTCGGGAATACTTGTGGTGCCTGATGCGATAATGGGGCATTCCATTGCCATTGCTTCGAGAAGAGGGATCCCAAAGCCTTCGATAAGGGAGGGAAATACAAGAGCTAGTGCATTTTTATATAATCCTGGCATTTCTTCATCTTCTACGTAACCAAGAATATGAACATATTCCGAAATATTGTTGTGAGAGATAGGATCCATGAGAGCAGCCGCACCGTGCAACCCACTTCCCGTGAGGACAAGATGCAAGGGCGTTTTGAACGATTTTTTGTATAAAGAAAACCCCTGTATCAATGCCAGGTGATTTTTATGAGGCCATCCGTTGGCCGGATACAGGAAATATTCCTCGGGCAGGTCATATTTTTTTATCAAACCATTCACGTTGTCCGGTGGATTCGAAAATCTATCATCCGCAGATAAAGGGATAACATGTATCCTTTCAGGATCCAGTTCAAATTTTTCAATAAAACATTTTTTTGAAAAATCAGATAGTGTGATAATTTCCGTTGCCATCTCTACCGATGGTCTGATAAATCCCTTTCTTGAAAAAAGTTCGTTGGTTGTAAAATTTTCCGGATAATATTCATGTTGTATATCAGGGATAGTGATAAGACTGGGAATTTTAACAGGTCTTGGTTCCAGATTTAAGAACGGACAGAACCAGAGGTCAAAATGATATTTTCTGATAATTTTTTCAAGGGGAATGTCGGAACCGCTTTTTTTCCCAAGGAGTCTCTCGATCAAGTATCTGATTTTTATAGAAAGGGTGATTTCACTTTTGAAAAATATTTTTTTAAAATTTTCATTAGGAAAATGTAAAGATGGATTACTATAAGGTGCAGTTATCAGGTAGTATTCATTATCCCTGTCAATTGTTGAGAGTTTCATCAAAAGATTCCTTACATATATTTCCATACCGCCGATTTTTCCAGGCCGTAGGGGTAGTAAATTAATCCCGATTTTCATAATTCTTCAGTACTGATCATGAGTCTATGGATCAATCCCTGCAGGGAATATCTCTTCTCCAGCATCGCCGTCAATGACACAATCTGTTCATATCGGGCATCACTATCCGCTTTTATTTGTCGAGGTTTCGATTGGCCTGATACCATGCAACCGTCTGCTCGAGACCCTTGGAAAATCCCACCACGGCCTCAAATCCGAACTCACGTTTTGCCCTGGATGTGTCGAGGCACCGTCTGGGCTGGCCATCGGGTTTTGTAGGATCCCAGCGTATCTTTCCCTCATATCCGGTCAGACTGGCGATCAGGTTGACGAGGTCGATGATAGTGATCTCTCTGCCGGATCCAAGGTTGACAGGGTCCGGGCCGTTGAAGTGCTCTGCCGCAAGAGCAATGCCCCGGGCGGCATCCTTGACATAGAGAAACTCGCGTGAAGCTGAGCCTGTTCCCCAGACCTCCACCTCCTGTCTCCCTTCATCAACCGCCTCCATAAACTTCCGAATCAGGGCCGGGATGACATGAGAACTGGCGGGGTCAAAATTATCGCGGGGTCCATACAGGTTGACCGGAAGGAGATAGATGGCATTGAATCCATACTGCTGACGGTAGGCCTGGGCCTGTACCAGGAGCATTTTTTTCGCGAGACCGTAGGGGGCATTGGTCTCCTCCGGATACCCGTTCCAGAGATCCTCCTCTCGGAAGGGCACTGGTGTGAACTTGGGGTAGGCACAGACCGTGCCGATAATCACGCATTTTTCGACCCCCTCCCGTCTCGCGGCCTCGATGATCTGAATTCCCATGAGGGCATTATCGTAGAAGAGGGAGGCCGGGTTCTCCCGGTTGAATCCGATCCCGCCCACTTTACCCGCCAGGTGGATAACGATATCCTGCCCCGCCACCGCATGCTCGCAGTTCTCCCGTTTTCGAAGGTCAGTATCCCTGCTCCGTGGAATTCGGAGATTGGAGGCTACAACGCCTCTCCCCTGCAGCTCCTCCACCAGGTGGGAGCCGAGAAAGCCTGCACCGCCGGTGATGAGGATCTTTTTGTTCTCCCAGAAATTCATTTTGTGAACCCCATAATCGACCCCTTGCAGGGTATACATGCCGTCACCATCACATAATGCCGGCAGGGTATCAAACCTTTCCCTTTGTTTCTGTAAGGAGGAGCCACATGACTTGAAAACAAACATCTTCCAGTCGATTATCGCTCGCGGCAAATTCTTTATAGCCCGGTAGCTATTTTACCTTCTGGAGACATCTCGCGACACCTCCAGAAATTACACACCATCTCAGGAAAATTCAGGCATGATCGCAAAAAAGACGATGATCCAGGAGCTTGGCGAGGAAGAACTGATCCTGCCTACGCTCGTGAACAATGCCCTTGCTGCAAATGACCGGGTGAAGTACTATTTTACCCTCCTGCAGGCAGCCCGGTCCCATGCCAGGCATCCGGGAAGCGAGATTTCAAACCTCCGGGCTGAACGGGAGGCCGCCGGGGTGGAAGATCCTGCGTTCGATCGCGTCGTTCCCGGGAGTGTAAAAGCGGGGAATGGCCGCTGGCAGATTCCTCATGCTACACGGATCCTTTCCGGCATCCGGTCATCCCTCACTGAGATGACGGCACCTTCCTCACCGTGAACGATGAAAAGAGTGCATCGTTCGAAAAAAGGTTAAAAACCCTTGTTGCAGAGATCCCGGCCGAAGAGAGCGATATAATCGAAGATGAAGTCATACAGCGGATCACTGCAGGTGAGGAAGGGACCATTGACAGCATTCACCTGCTGGTGATGGATCTCCACAAGGCCCTGAATATCCTTCAGGGAGATCTCGCAAGCGAGATTATAGACGGGGCAATGACCTACCTCCTCGCCGATGATGACAGGGATCTCGTCATTGCGTTCATGGCGGGCATCAAAAAAACCGCTCCCCTGAAGTTTGATCATCCCGGGACTTGGGACAACGGCAACGAGAAACGGGACGAAACTTGTTATCCAGAACGATATTGGTATGACCGATGCCCATGTGCTTGTGGTGAATGTGGAGGATCTATGCCGTCTCGGTGATCTATACCGATATCCATATGCCCCGTCTCCAGTTCTTCCAGGGGCTGTTCGAAGCACAGGGAATGGTATGGGCAGACACCCTCTCGAAGAAAGCAAGTGGGCAGTTCGAGGCAAAGATCTACCATCTCTCAGTCGGAAGGTACCAGGCCGGGACCAGGGGAGATCTCGAACGGTTCCTGACGTTTCTTGGATCGCGGCTCGTCTTTCTTATCGACTGGAACCGCGCCAGGAAACGGCTCCGGACATTCCTGCCAAACAGGGATGCATCCACCGTCCTCAGATGGGCCGCGGACAATGAGTATGGCCACATGGCTTTCCTGATCCTTGGAGGAGAGACGATCATCTACGAGGCGCTCGAGCTCGCCTCCCGGGTCCCCCTCCGCTACGGGGAACCCCTCCACCAGATACTCGGCAGGGAAAAGACGGTCGATTATTTCGAGTGGGTGTTGAAGACCGCCTCGACGGGGTTGCTTGCCGGGCATTCACGCCTCCTGCTCCAGGACGAGATCAAGACGGAGTTGCTCCGTTATTTCCGTACGGCACATGAGAACCTCATGGACATCTGCGAGGAGCATGCCACCCTCTCCATCGATGTGGCCACGGTACTGCGGGATTCACTGCTTGAAATTGAGCGGGGAGGGGATGGGGAGTATGTGGGCCGGAGTGCGATGCGGGCAAAACAATGGGAGAGCGAGGCAGACACGCTTGTGATCAAGGTCCGGAGTCTCTCCAGGCGTATCGAAGCAGCGAGATTCTATGCTGATCTTATCAATGTCGCGGACGATACCCTTGACTTCCTCGAGGAGGCCATGTTTCTTGCAACCCTTATCCCGAAGGTTACTTCATCACGGAAGCTGACCGGAGAGATGGCCGGGCTTGCAGAGATAGCGGTGAAGAGCAGCCAGGAATTTTTGAAAGCACTGATGGCCTCCCAAACTATCCACCGGGGGTATTCCCGGGACGAGATGCAGGATTTTTTACAGGCCGTTGACCGGGTCATCGGATATGAGAGAGAGTGCGATGAGGCACTCCGCCTGTCCGAGCGGCGTATCCTGACAGAATCCACTGACTACAGGGAGATGATGATATTTTTTGAAATCGCCCGTATTATTGAGGAATCCACGAACTCTCTGATGAAATCGGTGTATATCCTCAGGGACCGGATCCTCGAGGGAATGAACCGGTAGGGGGCGGAGCATTGCACAAATTGATGAAATCAGGTCAACGAATGGTCAGGTTCGGCCCTATGATGCGGGAAGAGGTGCCTTCTTCCGAGTTCGGCAACAAGGCGTCCGGCCTTGCCACCATGGCCCTCATGGGTATCCCGGTCCCCCCTGGATTTTCCCTTTCGGTCTCGGTCTGCGAGGAGTATTATCGGGATGCTGCCACACTGCCTGAGGATTTCTCCTCTCTCCTTGCGGGTGGGATTGCGTTTCTTGAAAAGGCGAGTGGTTCCGTCTTTGGGAGCATGCGCCGCCCTCTGCTGGTCTCCGTACGGTCCGGTGCACCGGTCTCGATGCCCGGGGTGATGGACACCATCCTGAATGTAGGCCTGAACAGGGAGACTCTGCGAGGGTTGATTCTCGCTTACGGGCAATCCCCGTTTTGCCTATGATACCTACCGGCGATTCCTTCTTGAGTTTGCACGGGTCATCTTCCGGCAGGATCTCCAGCCCTATCACCTCGCACTCAGGACCATGCTCGATGCGGAAGAAGTGAACGACCCGATGGAACTCAACTCCCGCAGCCTCAGGGACCTCGCCTTCCAGTACCGAGCGCATCTTCTCGTCCGGGGCCGGCAGGCGGTTTCCCTCCGATGTCAACGAACAGCTGCGATGCGCTGCAGAGGGGGTGATCCGATCCTGGACCAATCCGCGTGCCGAAGCATTCCGGAGGATGAACCTGGTCAGGGAGGTGCGGGGTACGGCCGTGACCGTTCAGATGATGGTGTTTGGGAATATGGGGGCCCGTTCCGGAGCAGGGGTGGCTTTTACACGGAATCCGTGGCTCGGCACCGGAGATCCTCTCGTCGATTTCAAGTTCGGGGCCCAGGGAGAGGACGTGGTATCGGGAGAACAATCGGCAGCAACACAGGCGGAATTTGCACGGACAATGCCCGCTATCTATGAGACGCTTGCAGAGATTGGAAAGAAACTGGAACTTCATTACCGTGATATGCAGGACCTCGAATTCACGGTTGAGGAAGGAAAACTCTTCATCCTGCAGACCCGTTCAGGGAAGCGATCCCCCTATGCAGCACTGAAGATCGCGGTCTCCTTATGCCGGGAGGGGATCATTACCCCTGCAGACGTATCATGGATGCTGCGCGAAGTAGATCTTGATGCCATCAAAATACAGGTGGTAAAATCGGGCGATTACCCGGTTGCGGCAGGCATCCCTGCCTCTGGCGGTGTGGCTGCCGGCATGATTGCTTTTTCCGGGGAACGTGCCGAACAGGAGGCAGGCGAGGGCAACCCCGTCATCCTGGTCAGGGAGACCGCATCCCCAGACGATCTTCCTGGCATCTCGGCTGCACGCGGGCTTCTTACCGTCCGGGGTGCCCGGACCTCCCACGCGGCGGTCGTTGCACGACAGATGGGCAAGATCTGTGTCGTCCAGTGTGAGGGCCTTACAATCGACGCCCCCAAAAAACGGTGCACGCTCAGTGGCCATACACTGAGGGAGGGAACCGTGATCAGCATCGACGGGAATTCAGGGGACGTGTATATCGGTGCAGTGGAGTGGTCTGAAGAGCGTCCGGAAGAGCTGATCGGTATCGTGCGGACCTGGGAGAGGGAACAGCAGATGTAACCTCTCATGAAGATGGTCTTCTCTCTTTCAGTTTCCCTGCCAGGAATTTCATGAGGGGGTATACCCCGTCTGTCATCGGGTGAACTTCCATAAACTTTTCAAACTCGTCCACCCCGATCCCTTCCTTCATGAGAAAGGCATGGTATGCGGCAATGATCCCTGCCGAAGGACCCACTGACTCGACTCCACACAGCTGCCCGGTGTCAGGATCAACGCTCACCCTGGCAAAGCCTGTCCCCCCGGACGGCACCGACCAGAAGGTGCCCGGTCCGGCAGGACCGGGAAGTGATGCAGACGCCGCGCAGGAGGTATCTGTCTTCACGAAGGCATATTCATTGAAGAGGCTCATGCACTGGGGAATTGCCGTGTAGTCCATGACCTCATCCCTGCCAAGGATGTTTGCTGCCGCCACGAACCCCTCGCGCCGTGCAACAGGAGTGAGGCGGGGAGAGCCGGTCACATCTCCGCAGGCGTACACACCTCTCACGCTGGTCCGCATCCGTGTATCCACCACGACCTCGCCATTGCCCCGTTTCTCCATCCCGGCAAGCATCTCCGACCGGGGTGCAAGGCCGGCTGCAACGAAGACTGCATCGCAGGGGATCTCGCATGGGACCCCATGCCCTTTCAGATGCACCCGCAGGCTGCCGTCGTCACTCTCGATAGAGACCGGGGTGGTATGTTCATGGATACAGGTACCTTCCAGTTCCTTTCTTACCAGTTGCAGGATCTTCGGATCCAGGTTTTTTAACAGGCCGCTCCTGCTCACCAGGTGGATGCGGGTGCCGAATTCCTGGAAGATGTAGGCGAATTCGGTGGCCATGGTCCCACCGCCGATGATCACCATCTCCTCTGGCAGGTCCTGCATCTGGCTGAGGGTGTGGGGGGTATAGACCCCCGCTGTCCCGATACCCGGGACATCCGGGATAGCAGGACGGGATCCTGTTGCGACAATCACTGCATCTGCTGCTGTCTTCTCTCCATCCAGGAATACCGCTGCACCCTCAACGCTTCCTTCTTTTCCGTACAGGATGGTGACACCGGCACCCCGGGTCTCCGCATCGAGAATCCCGGCAATCTTATCCTGAATGATCTTCATTTCAGAGAGAAGCGTCGGAAAGCGTATACAGGGGACGGTATCGGTGATCCCGAGGGCATGGAGGTGGCGTGCGTGGGTGAGCACGCGTGCTGCCTCGTTGAGTGCGCAGACCATCATGCACCCGTAGTGGAGGCACTGGCCGCCTATCTCGTTTTTTTCCACGAGGGTGACGTCACGTCCGCCAAGAGCCAGAGTAATTGCCGCCGTTCTTCCGGCCGGTCCTCCTCCAAGAACAACAATCATGTTCCGACCTAAAGGATCTCTACGCCTTCATCCATGGGGACTGCGAGTATATCACCGTTGGTGGCATTCACTTCCACGATCTTTTTCCCTCGTACCTGCCAGACCGGGACAAACGCCTGGGACATATCGAGCTGGATATTCTTTTTTTCCGGTCTGATCACCTTCTCTTCGTAGAAGATGGCATCCCCCTTCACCTGCTTGATCCTGACCTGTTTTGTCAGCTGTTCGATAAGTTCCTTGTATACCTGCTCGGCTGCATTCTCCCTCGTGATCTTTGCTTTCAGAACTTCGGCGTCAGCAGGAATTTCCTTTTCTGCAACAGCACTCCCGTCAAGCTCTATCCGGAGTCCATTGATGGCATTGATCGCTCCTGATCCATCGCCGTCAAACAGCACCTGGTGATCTTTATACACCTGTTCACCGGAACTGACATAGTGGAAGACCCAGTGGGGTATAAAACGGAGCGTGGTGGTTCCTGCCACTCCGGCTATCTTTTCGGCAGCCTGCCTTCCTACCTTGATCGGAAGATGCGGTATGGTGATCCCGGATGAGGCCTCCACCTCGGGCTGCCGCTCCTCTCCCTGCGGATCTTCATTTCGTGCAGAAGAAAAGGAGAGTGAAAGGGTCCGCTCAAGGATCCGTGCCAGGGTGGCTTCACCGGCATACCTGACAAACTCCTTTACACCCCAGACGATGCAGTTCTCTGTCACGATCGTATCTTCGAGTGAAAAAACAAGTTTCCGGCATTCCAGTTCCTTATCATCAACCTTCAGGCGGAAGCGGGTCCGGTCAAACTCCTGGATCTGAGCACTGTCATTCGAACAGATGACGAGGAGTACTTCTCCCTCCCGCACCGCTGAGAAATCTACGGGAGCCTCCACCTCCTGGACCTCAAAACCTGCAGTTTCAAGGATCGCCTTTACCGCATTTCCTGCGTTTTCCCGCAATTTTCCTTCCATCAACCATACATTTCCTTCATCTTATAGAACAATTTTTCTATTGCGGTGATCGATGCATTAGTGATGAATCTTCCCCTGAAGTTTGTCAGCCATAAAATTGAAGAATATGCGATGCAGGTAACCTACGATCCCAGGAACGGGACCGGACAGTTCGTCTACAATCTCTCACTGATCGATACAAAAGACCTCGAGATGGCGATCGCCGTCTACAAGGATGCCTTCAAGGCAGGGGTGTGCGTGAGCGGGCTTGTCAGGTTTATTTCCGGTGGTGAAGGAGTCGGGGATTTCCCCGTCCCGGAAGGGAAGACCGGGATTGTCACCGTGTGCAGCACGACTCTCGATGGTATCCTGATACACCGGGGTGTGCCGTTAAATCCCATCGGAGGGGGCGTGGTCGAGATAGAGCAGCGGATACCGAGGAGGTTTACCCATCTTATCCTCTACCAGCATACCACGATCGATCCCCTCCAGGTATTGATCTCCCAGGAGATCACTTCAATTACCAATGTGATGCGGAAGGGGAGCGGTACGATCCTGGCAAACATACGTGAATGCCACATGGAAGCCGAACACCTTGTCGGGCAGGTCCTGGATGACCTGACGGGTTCCCCATTCACCGGGATCCTTGATATCGGACCCCCAAACAGCCCGGCTCTCGGAGTCCAGGTGAGTCCACAATATATGGGCATTGTGGCACTGGGGGGGACAAATCCGATGGCGGCCATCAGGGAATCAGGGATAGAGGTGACTATCCATGCAATAAAGGGGCTGCTCGACATCGGGACGATGTCTGAGATCCTTGATTACTGACCCCCCGCTACCCCCAGTTAGAAAAAAAGTTCCAGTACATGGTGAAAAACCGGATAAATCCAACCGATTCAGAATAAAGGGCGGTAAAACCGTTGCCCCTGGACCCCATCACGACCATGGCCTTTTTCCGGTCAATGAGAAAGACGACTCCTGCCAGCCATGTTGTCCCCGTCTCTTTTTGTGTCTCTTTTGGAGGAGCCTTGACCACGACCCTGATATGACCCGGGAGAGGACCAGTCCAGCCATCGGTAATGATCTCCACCTCCACCTCTTTTTTGAGAGTGATCAGCTGCTCCATCAGCTCTGCCTTGAGATGGTCCCAGTAAAAGATGATGCGGATGCTCTCTTCTGCCCCCTGCAAAATTTCCAGCAACCGTACCCGGATCTGATCATCACGGTGTATGCTCCAGATCAACTCCTGGTCACCCTGTTCGATCGGTGACGACTGGGAATATAGCATGTTCAGGCCTTCTTTTGCTTTTGCGGCATCGCTCTCCACCGACCGCAGCAGCGTCTCGATTGCTTTGTCCGGGCCCACCGGATTGAACCGTTTTGGCGAGGTATTCGACACCCATACCAGTTGCTTCTGGGACAGGCGTTCGAGTACAGGGTAGACCGATGCGCGAGGAACTCCCGACAGCTCATGGATCTTTGTTGCGGTCGCTCCGGATACCTGGAGCAGGGCGATGTAGACAAGCGCTTCATACTTTGTCAGTCCCAGGGATTTGAGGTATTCAGCGATTGCCCCCCCCTCTGCTACCGGCGCTGTCATCAAATACCTATATATAGGGTCCGTTCTTAAATGTTGTTACCATAATAACAACAAGTGAAATACTATGAAAATCACTCGTTTGGCAATTCTGGTCATTTTTATTGGACTTATCAGCTCCCCGGGTACTGGCGGGGACAAAATATCTGTCTGGCGGACCTGACATTTCCGCAGCTATTGCAGGGTCAAACGAGTTCTCTCCGGGTGAGGACGTGGTATTCAAAGTGAATATCGAAAACCGGGGACTTATCGATATCAAGTTCGTCCAGTCAGGGATTGTCGAGAGGGATGACCTGCCCACTACTGCCAAACTGGTCCGGGCAACCCTTCTTCCCGGGGATGCCCCCGTACTCATGAAATCGGATCCCCAGCTCGTAGGGGATATTGAAGGGGGGAAGAGTATCCAGGTCGCTTTTATTGCGACGATCGATGAGAATGCCGCGGCAGGGGAGTATCTCCTCCCCCTTGTGCTTCAGTACACCTACCTGTTGAATGCAGAGCAGCACGGACAGGACAGCATCACCTATACCTACAAGGACGTGAACGAGACAATCGATCTTCCCGTCAGAATAAAACCCGAGGCCTATGTGTCGGTGGAGTCTTTCGAAACCGAGCACCTGAATGCCGGAAACGAGGGATACCTGGTGATGCAGGTGAAAAACACGGGGCATGTGAATGCGACATCAGCGGTTGTCAAGATAGCACGGAATGGCAACAGTCCCGTCATCCCGACTGACAGCAGCATCTATATCGGTGATTTTCCGATAGACGGGATGGTTGAGGCCCGGTTCAAGGTCTCGATATCGCGCGAGGCAGGTGACCAGAGCTACCCGCTCGATCTCTTCCTTGTGTATGAGGATGAATCGGGAGCGCGGATGACATCAAAGGTCACGACGATTGGTGTCCCGGTCAAGGGAAAGATCAGACTTTGTCGTCACCACGGATCCCGAGCCGATTGCCGCAGGGGATAAGCAGGTGATTGAGGTTACGTACAAGAACACGGGTTCAGGAACTGCATATAGTGCCCAGGCCCGCATCAGTGCAGTGGATCCTTTCACCAGCAATGATGACACGGCGTTCCTCGGAGACCTTGGCCCGGGTGAAACAGCAGGTGCACGCTACGAAGTGAGCGTGGACGAATCAGCGACAGCAAAGGAGTACGGCCTCGATTCGGAGATACGGTACCGCGACTCGCTTGGAAACAGCCAGATCTCCGACACCATGAAGGTCATGGTTGCCGTTGAAGAACCCTCCCCGGGTATGACAATCCTGCTCGCTGCAGTACCTATCGGCGCGATCATAGCCGCAGGGTATTATTTCTTCGTGGTAAGAAAGAAGAAGTGAAGGGAGGCCGGCGGTGCCCCTGCCTGGACCAAAATAATGGCGTTACGCTCTCTGGTGTGGGCAAGATCGATCAAACGGATACATTTTGCGGGGCTGACCCCCGCACGCGATGCACCCCGTTACCCCGGAGTGACGCCCCGGCGACGGTTTTCGTGACTGGATTGGTGTGCAGAGCACAACCTCGATTTCAGCCCACCCGCAAAACAGCGGGGAGGCAAAAAAATACGGCAGGTGTCCGCCTCTCCTGTCCTTTCGGGAACGCCTGCGGCCTTTACCCGGAAAATGCAGCAGATCTCAATTCAGGGAATCCAGGAGAGGCTGGGCGGGTCCATACGTTTATGGGCGTTCTTTTTTACGAGCGAAAGCACCTTCTCTTCGACAGGATTCGCACTGTTCCAGCCGTTCTTTTCAAGTGCCCTCAATGCAGTATCGATTTCAGGATAGGTGAGCCCTATCTCGGCTTCATCGCTCTGGCCTGCATAGAGCCCTGCCGATGGGGTCTTTGTGATGATGCATTCAGGGATGCCGAGTTCCCGGGCAAACACGAAGACCTCGGTCTTATAGAGATGGAGAATAGGCTGGAGATCAGCGGCGTTATCCCCAAACTTGGTGCAGTAGCCGAGAAGGTATTCGGTACGGTTCGATGTACCACAGACAAGGAGGCCATCGCGGTTTGCATGATAATAGAGAAGGACCATGCGGGTTCTTGCCATGAGGTTCCCAAGAAGATACGGATTCTCCGAATATCCGGGCATCTGGCGGTAGGCTGAAAGCACCGGTTCGATGCTCATGACCTGGTGGTGCATGCCAAGTGCCCTGCAGAGGTCGGATGCATCTTCAATATCCTCACGCTTCGTCACGGAAGTGGTGAGGGTAAAGCCGTGCACCTTGTCTCCTCCGACTGCCCGGCAGCACAACACCGCTGACACTGCCGAGTCCACTCCTCCCGAGACCCCGATCACCGCCCCCCTTGCCCCGCTGCTCCATACCGCATAACGGATCATCTGTTCTATCTGTCCCAACGCACAGCTGTGTTCCGTATCCATGTTCATTCACTCCTGGAGGGTTCTGATCAGTATGGTGAGATCGGATGGATTTCCTACAGCGATAACGGCGTCGCCTTCACGCAGAATTTCCTCTGGATCCGGCTTTACCACCGACCGTGATCTCCCCTCGATGCCGATAATGCGCACCCCTGCTTTTCTCTCTATCCACCCGGTGGTTTTTCCCCAACTTTTCCTCACCTGTTTTCTCACGACGGTCTGACCGTTCGGGAGATTCAGGATGACATGGACGATATCGGAAAGCACGATGCCACCGATGATCTGGCCGCCGATTGTAGGGAGGAGCGCAACAAAATCAGCCCCTGCCCGGTAGAGCTTATGCACGGATTCAGGCTCGTTGGCGCGGGCAAGGATCCTTATTTCGGGGTTCAGGTCCCTTGCGATCAGGGTGGTGAAGATGTTGAGGTCATCGTCATTGAGGGCAATGATAAAAAATTTTGCATCCTCAATATGTGCTTCCCTCAGCGTCGCTTCATCCTCTGCATTTCCCACGACCTGGCTGACTCCGTGTTTTTTCCGGTCGATTGCGATACACTCGATCCCAAGGCTGGCGAGTTCATGGTAGGCAGAAAGTCCGACATCCCCAAATCCCTCCTATCAGGGCAATCTCCCTCCCCCCTGCCTTTGGCATGAATTCATTCTGTACCATCTCCTCTACCCTGTCCAGGTTGCCGATGAGAAAGAGCATCGTGGTGGCATCGGCCGTCTCATTATCTCCGGACGGATAGAGACGGAAATTGCCTCCCCGGGAGATGAGAAGGGTGAAGAATCCGTACCGTTCGAAAAGGGCAAGTTCATGGAGTGTTTTTCCCTCTGCCTCGGAACCGGGGATGATGGGAAGGTTGATGATGCGCAGGCGGTTCCGTTTGTCAGGGAGGAGTCCATCGGGTATCTGTTCGTTGATCGTCTCTTCAATGATGGTATCGACATGCGTGGTGAGTGCTGCATGCCGGGCAATGATCTGGCCGGTGACATGTTTTGCGGAAACCACATAGTCCGCACCTGCATATTTCAGGTAGCGTCCGAGAGCGAGTTTGTCGATTACCGCGATGATGGTTCCTGACACCATCTCCCTGATTCCGAGGATGATTGCAGCATTGGTCTGCTCGTCCTCGCAAAGGATGACGGAATGGGCGTTTTTGATCCAGGCATTCGACCATACTCCGGTATTCCCCGTAATCCCCCCATATGACGTAGGACTTTGCCCCGGATTCCCCTGCGGCGGTCTGGGCTGCGGCAGGGGTGCTCCACCGACAATGACGACAGGGAGGTCGGAGATCCGGATACTCTCGAGAAGCGCCTTTGTCAGTTCACCGTATCCGACTATCACGATGTGATTGTGCAGTTCATGCGGGAGTTTTTTCAGGGGGCGCTCTCACGAAAATGCTCCTCAGGTAGGGTACGAGGAGGAGCGGGATTATCATGAAGATCAGGAGTATCCCTGTGATCATGACGATGATGGTAAAGAGGATGGTCAGATCATTGGAAAAGGGGAGAAGATCACCGTATCCGACAGTGGTAACCGTTTCAAGGATGAAGAGAAGCGCATTCGGCCAGCTGATGGGCTTGCCTTCAAGGACAGGGTAGGCATAGTGGAAAATCGAGCGTGAGCGCGATGATCTGGATGGCAAACAGGATGAAGAAGAGCGCTATCTTCGCTCTCCGGGAAGCATGAAAGAGTTTCCAGAGTCTTCCCCTCCTGCTTTCAGGCATGGGCACCTCCTTTCCCCTCCTGGCATGACCGGCATTCCCCACTACAGGGCTCTCCGCATGTCGGGCAGCGGGAAGACTGCGAGGTCCGAGAGCCCCCTGCATGATGCCAGACGTTCCCCGAGATTGACCAGGGCGATACTTGGCGGACGGATGGCGCCAGTCGTAGTCCTCCAGGACTGCACGTACATCAGATCTCAATGCATGCGGTGAATACGGGCATCGCCCGATCTCAAACCCTTCCCCATGGAGATATGCGTAGAGGGCAACCTCCCGTTCCGGGATAGTGAGAAACGGGCGGATCCATGGTACAAGCCCATCAGCAGGGTCGTCTTGCAAAAAAAGGCGATCTGCATCACCACTGAGCACATGCATCAGTACCGCTCTGGGCTTCGTCATCGAGGTTGAGACCAAGCGCCAGCTTCGTAATCCCGTTATCCTTTGCAACCTGGTTCAGGCACTGGCCTCGCAGCACGCCACAATCGGAGCAGGGGAGGCGATCCCTTTTGCCCTGACCGCCTCATCGACTGTCACCCCGACACATTTCCTGAAATGAAGCAACGATCAGATCTGTCCCGATCGATTCGGCGATCCGGCTGCAACACGGCTGTCACGGTATCCCGCGATCCCCTCATCGATAGTTATCGCACGAGAGCGCCACATCCCTTCTCGCCCCCACAAGTTTTTTTAAAAAATACAGGAGGGCGCTGCTGTCTTTGCCGCCGGACAATGCCACGGCGATCCTGTCATGCTGGGACAATCCAGCGGTGCGTCCTTATAGCACGTTTCGCTTTTGCCTCAAAATCGGAAATAAAATGGGCTTTACAGAGATGGAGACCGGAATACCGCTGATAGAGGACCGCCTGCCGGCGGCATTTGCTGCAGAGCATGGGGGGGTATCAGATCAACCTTTATCACCAGCATAGATAAAATTGTGTAGATTACATGGGAATTTCAGCCGACCAGATCCGGGATACTCCATAAATATGAAGTCCGCATCCTTCTCATACTGGAACGGCTGATGCGCCGTTACCGGTGGGTCCCTCTCGATATCATCAAAAAAACGATCGGGCTTTCTGAATCAGAGGTGAGCTACCGTCTTGGCAGGCTGATGGAGAGGGGGCTCGTCCGGTTCGATACCGTCCCCTACGAAGGGTATCCCTGATCTTCCAGGGGTATGATGCCCTTGCACTGATCTCGCTCTCAAAGAAGGGCACGCTCCAGGCCCTCGGGTCCATGATCGGTGAAGGAAAAGAATCGGTGGTCTATGAAGGTCTCGGGCTGTCGCCGGTTGCGCTCAAGTTCCACCATGTCGGCCAGCGCTCGTTCCAGTCCGCCAGGGTCACCCGGGACTATATCCCGGACGAGAGCAATTGCCCCTGGCTTCTTGCCTCGCGCCTTTCTGCCGAGCGGGAGTACGAAGCGCTCCGGAAGCTCCACCCGGCTGTCAGTGTGCCGCTCCCTGTCGATATCAACCGGCACACTCTCGTGATGGAGTTCATTCCGGGTGCGACCCTCAACCGGTGTGCGCTTGAAAGCCCACGGGATATCCTGCTCGAGATCATTGAAAACGTCAGACTGGCATATGCTGCGGGAGTCATTCACTCCGACCTCTCCGAATACAATGTGATGCATGACGGCTACCGGTGTTACGTCATCGATTGGCCGCAGTGGATCAGCACCGATCATCCCAATGCAGCGGAACTCCTTTTACGCGACCTCGGCAACATCACCCGGTTTTTCAGCCGCAGGCACCGGGTTGTCCTCCCCCCCGATGAGGCCTACCGGATGGTGACGGGATGAGGGTCTTTGGTATCGATATCATCAAAGGTTCGGTGCGTTCGAAGTCACGTCGGCCGGTATATGCGCTCGTGAGGATGGAGGAGGGGGAGATCATCGCAGAGGGCGAGGTCTCCGGGTTCCGGCTCTTCCGGATCCTCAACGAAGAGCGACCTGACATCCTTGCCGTAGACAGCCTGCAGGAGATCGCAGCCGACCAGCATGACCTGTACGCGTTTCTCCAGGCCCTTCCCCCATCTGTCCGCCTTGTCCAGGTGACAGGGGGTGAGAGGAAGGAGAGTCTCGGCAAGGTTGCAAGCCGGTTCAATATCAGTTTCAACCGGTTCGATCCCTTTGAGGAAGCCCGGACCATTGCAAGGGTTGCCGGTCTCGGTGCAGGGGCCGAGGTCATCGCTTTTGAGAATACCAGCGAGATTATCGTGAGCAGGCACCGCTCGCCGGGCAAGGGGGGCTGGAGCCAGAACCGTTATGTCCGGAAGATCCACGGGGCGGTCCAGCACAAAGCCAGGGAGATCGAGATGGCTCTCGTGGCGGCGGGTCTCCGGTACCAGAAAAAAGAGACCAGGGCATTTGGCGGGAACAGCAGGGTTGCATTCGAAGTGTATGCCTCCCGGGGCCAGGTGCCTGCAACCACGTACCGGGGCGCCGATGTGCAGGTCCGGATCAGCGGAAAGCGGCTTGAGCGGATAACGTTCAGGCCGCTATCGGGAAAACCCCGCTACCTTATCGTCGGCATCGATCCCGGGACCACAACGGCCGTTGCGGCACTCGACCTTGACGGAAATATCCTCTCCACTCGCCAGTTCGCGCCAGATGGCAATGTCGGATGTGATCGAAGCGATCTACCGGGTGGGAAAACCCGCTCGTGATTGCATCCGATGTCCACGAGATGCCGTTTTCTGTCGAGAAGATCAGGAGGGCATTTTCCGGGATTGCCTTTTCCCCCCGCCAGGATATGAGCGTGGAGACGAAGCAGGAGCTGACTGCCCCGTTCCAGGTACCAGAACGATCATGAACGGGATGCCCTTGCTGCGGCGATGGAAGCGTTCCGCAGTTACAAGAACAAGTTCCAGAATCTCCTCCGCAGGGTGCCCCCGGGAAATGACCTCGATGAGGTGAAGGCCGGGATCGTGAGGGGGCTGTCCCTCGAACAGGTCCTCTCGGAGATGAAGGGAAAACCGGTCCGGCCTGTCGCAGAAGCCCCGAAGGTGGAGATAGATGCCAGAAGGGATGAACGGATCAGGATACTGGATGGCACGGTCAAGCGTCTCAAAGTCCTTGTCAAGGACCTGCAGGAGGAGCTGCAGAAGAAGGATCACGAGATCATCCGGCTCCAGGGAAGGGTGAAGAGAATCCGTTCTCAGCAGGACCAGGTGTTTCGGAGAGATGCAGAGCTGGTGAAGCGTGATGCGGTCATTGCCAGTCTCAAAAAGAGGGTCCGGCGGGAGGAACGGAACAGCGAAAAACTCCTGAAACGAATGAAAAAGATCAGGGCTCACGAGGAGACTGGTACTGGCGAGCAGGATGTCATGCTCAAACGCCTGCCCTCCCTGACGCGAGAGGGGATACGGGCCCTGTCGGAAGAGCTCGGCATCAGAGAGGGAGACCTCATCTATGTATCCAGGGTCGAAGTCTGGGGTAAGAATGCTGCTCGGGATCTGGCAGGGTCAGGAATCGGCGGGCTTGTGGCAAAATTGCCACAGGGAGCCCGGTTCGATCCTCAGCTCGAGGCGATATTCAGGGAGGCCTCCGTCCCGCTCCTCTCCGCAGAGTCGGCTGGTGCAGTGATGAGAGGCGGATCTGTCACGGCAGAACGGGACCGGCTGGATACTGCCATCAGGATATGGGAAGAGGAACAGCGAGCGTTTGAGCGTGAGAAGAAGGCTGAGCTCCTCGACGAGATCTATCGGGAATACCGGACCGAGCGGGGAAAGGAGATGAAGAAAGTTGGATGAAAGGGCGTTGAAGGAAGTGGTCCGGGAGATTGTCGGGACAGCGCAGACACTCGATGACTGCGCCGTTTTCCCCTGCGGTGGCGGGTTCCTCGTTGCCACGACCGACATGCTGCATGAAACGACCGATTTTCCCCGAGGTATGACGGACTGGCAGATCGGGTGGATGAGTGCGGCAGTTACCCTGAGCGATATTGCTGCGATGGGTGCCCGGCCGGCCTTTCTCTTGCTTGCTGTCGGGCTTGACAAAGGAGAGCGGATCCGGGAGATTCTGCTCGGGGCAAAAGCCTGCTGCGACTTCTGCGGCGCAGCCCTTGCCGGAGGCGACCTTGATGCACACCAGGAGCTCACGATTGTCAGTTCGGGCATAGGATTTGCAGAAGGAGGGGTAGTTATTCGCCGAAGGGGTGCCGTTCCTGGTGATCTCATCTGCATTACAGGGCCTCTTGGCAGGGCCCAGGCTGCACTTGACGGATATCGCCACTACGAACGCTATCTCCTGGAACCAATCCCCCGTGTGAGAGAAGGGGAGCACCTCGCCTCCGCAGGGATCACCTCCATGATGGATATCAGCGACGGGCTTGTGCTCTCGCTGTATGATCTCCTCGATGCGAACGAGTGTGGGTACGCGATTGATTCTGCCAGGCTGCCCCTTCTCAAAGAGAGTGCCTCCGGAGAAGAGCAGGGAGTACGCCCTTTTTGGCGGCGGCGATTTTCACCTTCTTTTCACTTGCCCCCCGGAGCTCTTCCCTGTTTTGGATATTGACTGCCTCATGATCGGGACCGTTATCCGTGAACACACAGTACTGGTGGATGACGAGACGGTGCCGTTGCGGGGATACCAGCACCAATGGAAATAAAACAGGAAGGTACAGGAAGCACAATCCTTCTGAAAACTCGGGAAAGTATTTAATTTTTCAGGGAAAACGCTAAGGTACAAAGGAGAGACCCATGAAAATACAATATTTCATCCTGGCAATCGCAATAATAACCGCCCTGGTGATTACGGGACCGGTATCTGCATACTCAATAAGGGTGTACGATACACCCGTCATTGGTGACAAGGACCTGACGCGAACAATCCAATCATCCCCAAGCAGGATCCAGACAACCAGGTCTTTACCTGTCGCCGCCGCAGCAATCACAAGCGGGGCAAATTCGAATGGATCGATCGGGTCGGCAAGTGCTTTCAGCGAAGGACTGTGCGAGACGTCAGACTACCCATCTTGAGTTCAGTAATTCTGTATCAGTGCAAGGAATCATCAACAACTTTATGTACAGTGCCCGGTATGATTCAAGCGCATTCAGATAACCATTTTTCCCTATTTTTTGTTGGAGATCCAGCGCTCTCCACCAAAAGGAACATTCCTCTGATTGGTAGTGTATCAACTTCCTTTGCACGAACAAATGAGTGATGCCAATCCCGTCAGTATTCACGGGAGACGCGACCTTCACTATAATCGTCATCATCACCGGGTGGAAATCTTTTCTGAAGGGAGAAAAACGGGTGGAAACACAACGATACCGCTCCAATAGTTCCATTCTGCATTGTTCTGAAAAATCCCTTGTGAACTACAGCGATCGAAAAACCAGTTGCATATCGGAGAGGAGGACCTGAGTTTTTAAAATTATTCGTGGACGGGAGGATGACGCAGATACCATTTTATAGTATAAATCGGTAAAATCCATGTGTAAAATCAAGGTGGCATAATGAAGGCGAAATCATTCACTATTGTACTTGCTGTTCTCATCATGGGGCTTATGATGTGCTGTTCAGCAGGGAGCGCAGGACCCGCAATTCTGCCAAGCAATCAGACCTCGAACCTGTATATCGAGATTAATGCAACCGCTGTGGGGAGTCTTTCGTCCAGGTACCGGCCTGACATTCACCCAGGGAAACGGGAACCTCATCGACAACCCCCCGCTGGATGCCGGGGAAGGCCAGGCAATGTTAGGGTATGATGAGAAGACCATTGCAACAAGCGGATCGATCACGTATGTGAAAAACCTCTATCTTGACACCTCAGGTCCGGCCCCAAAAACGACCTCCTGGTGGTGCGGGATATTGATTATACCAATACTGGTGACGGGGATGGCGTCGGCATGATGTACTCCGCCGAATCAGTAATGATTAAAGAAGATGTGTCTGCCTCCTCTACAATAGATAGCTGGCTGTTGCATGTGGCCAACCGACACCTCTGATGTCTTGCCGGGATCCTCCGTCTCTGTCATATCAGGAAGCGAAGTGCTCCTTGAGGAAGGCTCTGTCACCTCGGTGAGCAAAGCCAATATCGTCTCTGATTTCAATGATGGTATCAGCCTTGACTATTATGTGAAGGTTGATGGGAGCGGCCAGACCGGCAACGCGACTGCGGAGGGAATGGCAACCGTGTACACTGAATCACTCATCATGGAAGGATCCGGCGATAAGGCAAACCTGACCACCAACGTGGAGTCTGCAGAAAAGGTCACCGTGAACGGGCTTATCACGATCGCAATGAACACGGGATATTCCTCTTCCAACTGAGGAAGAGAGAAACCATTTTTTTACTTTTAAAAAATCCGGTGCAGGTTCCTGCTTGTGGAAGCTGAAACCTGATTGCAGAGAGGTTTTTCCCAAAATGAGGCTTATTTGCTCCCTTTCAGGAACATCGTAAAGAGACTATCAGGATAGAGAACAACTACCCTGCAGAGATTTTTATGCTCTGGTCATCTAATCCCGGGCATGATTTTGATAGGTTCTCATATGCCCCGAATGAATACAGCCCAGCCAGAATCGTCTCAGGTTCATGGGCGGGAAAGGAGATCGCGACTCACCTCTTTTCTCCAAAGAAAAAGTGCAGGTCAGAATAGGGTGTGGTTGTCGACAAAGATACGGCTCTCCGCCATCTGGTGTGGGTAAGATTGATGAACCGGATACGATTATATGGGTGCTGTCCCCCGCCACATGCGATGCCACGCCGCCGCACCCAAAGGACGCCCCGGCAGCGGTTTTCGTGACTGAATTGGTATCCCAGAGTAACAACCTCGGTTCAGTCTCCCCACACACAACAGCGAGGAGGCAAAGATATTGACGAGCGGTAATGGTATTTTCTCCCAGACAAGGTCGCCATTGTCACTGACAAAGGTAATGGGGAAAAATCAGAAGCCCTGGTAAAAAGGCCATTTTATCCTGGCGGCCCTGATCTTTCCCTGCTGCGCCATGATATCTCCGGGATTGAACTCCAGGGCCCGGTCAAACGCAACTATGGATTGTTCAACATTACCAGTCTTGATCAAAAAGAATCCCTTTGTAGTCCATGCGGATGAGAGTCCGGGATTTATCGAGGTTACTTTTTCAATAGCAAGAACCGCTTCGTCATACCGGGCTATGTTGTAAAGGGCAATCCCCTTGTTGGTGTATGCTTCGGTATTGTTGGGCTCCAATGCAATAACTCTGTCGTATGTTTTGACAGACCCGAGATAGTCTCCGATCTCAATCTGCGCATATCCCTTGTTCAGCAAGGCTGCCGTACTGTTCGGCTCGATTCGTATTACCTTGTCAAAGACCCGGATCGCCTCCTCGTACTCACCCATCTGGTGGAGCGCATAACCCTTATTCATCAATGCGACAGTATTGTTGGGATCGTCTCTGATTGCCTTGTCATAATACGCTACTGCTTCATTTCCACGGCCAAGGGTTTTCAGGGCTGATACCTGGTATGTCCATGCCTCGACATAGTCCGGTTTTAATTCGAGTGCGGTCCGATACGCCTGTACTGCACCGTCGTAATCTTTTTCGTTGTGAAGGGCATAGCCAAGATTGAACCATGTTGTCGCCGAAGAGGGGTTGAAGGTGAGTGCTGCCCGGTACGCGGCCGCTGCATCATCATACTGTATAAGGCCGAATGCTGCATCCCCTTTCGCAATGTATGCCTGGGAACTGGATGGATCGATTTTGAGTGCGTTATCAGCGGCAACGATTGCCTCTTCATACCGGAAGAGCTGCACCAGCACCGATGCTTGGTACCCGAGGGTAGTGGCCTGTCCTGGGTTCAATGCTAGAGACGTGTTATATGCATCGAGCGCCTCTTCATACCTCCCGATGGATGCCAGTATAAACCCTTTATTGGTCCAGGCTACCGGAATGTCAGGATTTATCTCTACCGTTTTATTATACGCGTCAAGGGACTCGGCATAACGGCCGAGCGAATTGAGCGCCGAGCCCTTGTTATTCCATGCGATATAATTCTTTGGATCCCGTGCAAGTGCTTCTTCTGCAGAGGCCAGCCCCTCCCGGTATCTTCCTAGAGCATTCAGGGCATAAGCCCGGTGAGCCCAGAGATCCGCATCGTCGGGTGATGATGCAATGACCCTGTCATAGAGACTGATAGCATCTTCATATCGCCCCAATCCGGCCAGCACATCTGCCTTTCCCGATAATGCCGGCTTGTTGTCAGGAATGCCTGCCAGGATCCGTTCATAGCTCGCCAGTGCTTCGGGATATCGCCCTGTCTCCTTCTCAAGATCCGCCTTTCCTAATGCAAATTCCAGATTATCCGGACTGGTAGTGAATGCCATGGTATAGGCAGCGAGTGCATCATCGTAATACCCGAAGGTTTTCAGAAGGTCACCTTTGTCCTTTGCGGTTGCCGCCAGGGACGGATCGAGGGCCAGTGCCTGGTTGTATGACTGGAGCGCTTCATTATATCTCCCCAGGGAGACGAGTGCCCTTCCCCGGTTTGCCCAGAGCAGGGGGTTCTTTATATCGATTCCAATGCCGGTATCATACAGCAGGACCGCTTCAGAAAAATTCCCCTGGGTATGCCGGATCACTCCCTTGTTGAGCCATACCACTGCACTACCAGGTTCAAGGTCGAGGGCTTTATCGTAAGCTCTGTCAGCCTCAGTATACTCCCCGAGCTGCTGGTGCAGCATCCCCTTACTCACCCACGCGGTGACGTTAGACGGGTCCATGGCAGTGTATTTATCGTATTTTGCCAGAGATTCCCGCATGGCCTCATCAGCACGGGGAGCCTCTCCCTCACTTTCATAGGTTATCCCATAGCCAGTAAAAAAAATGCCCGCGATCAGGCAGATCATGGCAATAAGCGGGAGCCATTTCATCGTTAAAATTTTCTTTTCATTACTATAAAGTCACTCCGGTGACACGAACTCGTCGATCGTCTGAGTATACTGCCCGTCTCAATTGAGACCCGGTTCTTTCGTGTTCCCAGTCTCTGATCATCATCTGGACATGGATGAAAACGGTGTATCCTGGAAACCGTGCGTCAGGACGGATTTATTATTCGTTTCCGATAGAGGGAATACCTGGAACAGACGGATACTACAATGAAAAGAATTGTTCTGCTGTTTCGAATTAAAAAAAGGTAATCCTTGGGGAAATCCCTAGGATTATGCTTCTCTGACTCTTCTGAAGCCAGATTCGTAGTGCATGTTCTTGCTGAACTTGTAGATGTCGCCACTGACCGAGGTGGATTCTGCGAACTCGATAGTCTCGAAGATACCGCTCGAGTTGCCACGGCCTTCCATGATCAGGCCTTCCATGAAGGCTTATGCGTCACCAACACTCGGGTAGGTCTGCATTTGACACCATGTGCGTTCACAATGGTGACTGGTGAAACAGTGACCACGTGGTTGAGTTCAACCGGGGTGTCTGCGGAGTCTACAATGAACCTGTCGTTGGTTGTGGTCTCCATGTTGATGAATTCGCCTGAGACGGTGCTGCCTGATTCGACACGGTTACAGAACGCAGGGATGTACTCGCTTGTGGATGCTGCAAACACACAGATTGCCTGGTTCTTTGTCAGTGAGTAGTTTCCAGTGCCGTCGAGGAAGATGTTGTCAGTCGTGGTGACTGATGCGCCATTGTAGCCATTGAAGGTGAGTAACTTGGTTGCTTCAATGTTTGACTGATCCCCATTCGCTGCCTTGGACTCTAAGATGAGATCCTTGGAGTATTGGATATCAGCGGTGCCATCGGATTCTGTGTCCTCGCTGTAGGTGCTCAGGTAATACACACCTGATGCTGGAGCGGGTGGGATAGAACCGAGCGGTGCAGTGCTGGTGATCTTCCAGGTAACATCTGCAGATGCTTTCATAGATCCAGTGACATCAACGAGGGTTTCCATGGTGATGCCCTGGGTCTCGAAAGTCTGGTTAACCCCTGGGTCAGCCATAACAATACCGGTCATAAGGACGAGCATTGCCAAAGCAATGACCATAATTCCAAATTTCTTCATAATATTCCTCCTACATTCTATGCTGATACTCTCAGCACCATCTCAAAATTAGGAGGTATGACTATAATAATTTTACTTAACCGATCGGTTATATAATCGAGGAGATTGGGTCCGGCAGGCCCGTTGTGGGACCACTGTGGGACCGCTGATCCTTCTTATGTTGGATGAGCCGCCAGAATCAATGCGTATTTATCTTTTTCCTCGTATCCTTCACCGCCTGATCTTATATTGTACGGGTTGTATAAAACAGTCTTCATTTCATTTCCAGCCCGGCTTTCATACGAGTTCCAGAAAAGCACGCATGAAAATACACGAATTCAACCCGGCTATTCGTGTACCCTGTGCCCCAAACAGCATAGCATCATCCCTGACTGTCGTCCCTCATCCTTCTTCTCTCAGCAGTATCTCATTCCGCCAGGTAACTCTCGTGTTGTACGTACTCATGTTATATGAGACGACCGGGTAAAAAGACCAGCCACTCAAGGGAGTCGTTCCGGAAAACGAAAACAGAAGTTTTACGGTTCGCCAAAGAGCCAATGAAACCAGGCGAGGAGTGAATCTGCAACGGTAACCGGTCGTATTACTTCATGAATCAACAATTTGAGAACGGGACGAGGATCTCTGATTGTGTCGTTCTGTCAGACATGCACAAATATCAACGCATTTCAGTATCTAACCCCCGTCAAGGATCCCTGATCGCAAATGACCTGGAGAACCGGTTTCCCGAGATGGAGTCTTCTTCCACCTGTGCCCCCCTCGTTCAGCCATCGTTTCGTTGGGAGGGGCAGCGGTTTTCTTATTTAACAGGTGACACGACCCCGTAGAAGCCCCGCTCTTATCAGTAGTACACTGGTATCCTGTTCCTGGATCGAAAAGACACCGGAACATGGTGAAAGGAATGCGCGGGAAATTTCAAAACAGGGATCAGCACTAACCGTTCGGATATTTGGGATGAAAAAAGGGAGTCCCGGGGAAATTCCCGGAATTATGCTTCTCTGACCCTTCTGAAGCCAGAATCATAGTGCATATTCTTGTCAAAGAGGTATATCTGGCCGCTTGCAGAGGTTCTCTCATTGAATTCAATGGTCTCGTATTGCGCCGTGCCACTTCCCCTGCTCTCCTGGATGCTCCCTTGCATGAAGCTGGTAACCTGCCCTTGGGAGGGCAGGCTGTTGAGGTCCGTCACAAGGATGTGATAATCGAGCTTCACCGGGGTGTTCTCTGACACGACAAACCCGGCACTTGTGGTGGTCATCATATTTACCACGCTCATACTCACGCTGCTTCCCGACTCCACCCTTGTGTCAAACGCTTGCACTGTCTGCCCATATACCGGCATTATCAGGACTGAAGCACCGATCAAGGTGAGGACAAGGAGGAGTACTCTCTTTTTTGTCAGTATCATTGTGGTCACCTTTCCTGTTACCTGTATACTTTTCTTATCTTATTTTAATAATGGGTATCCCGGAACCTGTTCTCTTCAGGGCTGTGGAAGTGAGAAATAAAAAAGAGGTTGTTTTCTGTTGGTCCGGATGTATTGCCACGGCATTATGCTTCTCTGACCCTTCTGAAGCCAGATTCGTAGTGCATGTTCTTATCGAACTTGTAGATATCACCGCTCACTGAGGTGCGTTCTGCAAACTCCATCGTCCCATAGGAGCTTATGTCGTTCCCACGGCCTTCCATGATCAGGCCTTCCATATAGGCCGATGCGTCACCAACGCTCGGATAGGTCTGCATGACTCCGGCTGCGTCCACAATGGTTATTGGTGAGACCGTGACGTGGTGGTTGAGCGCAACCGGGGTATCTGCCGGAGGGAACGATGAACCGGGTGTCGGATGCAGTCTGCATGTTGATAAACCCGCCCGAGACGGTACTGCCCGCCAGGACATGATTGCAGAACGCAGGGATGTACTCGCTTGTGGGTGCTGCAAATACACAGATCGCCGCATTTCCCGTCAGTGCGGGACTGCCCGAACCTGAGACCATGATACTCTCATCAGAGTACACGTGGGCGCCGTTTTCGCCGGTGAAGGTCAGCAGCTTGACTGCCTCGATATTGGACTGCCCGTTCAACGCTGCACCGGTGTCTACGGTGAGACTCTTGTCGTATGCGATCTGACCGACACCGTTTGACATGGTTTTTTCTGTATATCCTGCCTGGTAGCCGCCGCCGTCCCAGGCAACAGACGAGTCTGACTTGAAGCCTGCCCACGGCAATGATGGATGTTGTTATCGATATTCCCTGGGTCTCGGTCGTGGCATTGACACCGGTATCCGCCATAGCGGTCCCGGCCGATATAAGGAACAGCCCGATCAAGAGCGCCAGGAATGTTGTCGTTTTCATATCGTTACTCCTGCATCTGTGACACGTGCTGCATTGCATTGCAATGCCCGTGTTCCCAGAACTTTCATAATCAATTCCTCAGCGAACTATAAAGTGCTTCGCACTTAAATCTTGAATTTTTAAGGATATTTTAAGAAAATAACTGCAGATTTAGGTCAGTTAACCAACCGGTTCAATCCATGGAAAGTGTCATACCCGTTATTTCCGGGCAATCGTAAGATAGCCGGTATGACCCACGCGGGTGGAAGGCCGTGTGCCCCGTTTGGTCCGGCTCATCTCCCGCTCGATGCACTCGAAGGATCTCAGTTCTGAAAAGAGCGGTTCAGCCGCATCCATAACGCCAAACAGGTATTCGAGAAACGGGGTGTAACAGGCAAGATAGCCACCTGGATTGAGCAGGGAATGAGCATGGCGGACATGTTCCGGGCCAATTGTCATATCCAGATGGACGATATCGTATGACCCCTGCACCATAAGGACATCGCAGGCGAGGACTTCGACGTTCGCAAGCCCGGCATCCCTGATGTTCGCTTCTGCTATCCGTGCAAAATCAGGTCTCACTTCGCAGGTAGTCACGTTCCGTGCGATCCCACCGAAATAGATCGCTGCAATACCGGTCCCGGTCCCTGCATCCAGCACGGCATCGTTCCGGTTCATCCCGGTACAGGCAATCACAAGCCCGATATCCCTTGGAAGCATCGGGGCGCCGCTCCTTTTTGCATATTCAAAAAAATCGGGTGCTTTCGGGATGAGAACGGTAAATTCAGACCCGTTGTGCGAGCGAATCCTCTCTCCGGGCTCTGCACCCACGACCTCATCCAGGCTTATCATCCCCTTGTCGGTGGAGAATGTGCCATTCCCTGCTTTGAGAAAATACTTCCTCTCCTGCCCGACAAGAAGGATCCGTTGCCCGGACCTGATCATTTCGAGACCTTCAGGATTGCCTCGGCAATATCTCCCTTGCAGGCGATGAGCGCTTCCCTCGCCGCATCCTTTGAAACCCCTGCCTGGTCTGCAACAAGGTCCACGTCATCATCGGGTATGGCAGGGACAGCCGCTTCGAACCGCACCTGGCCGGCGACCTGGTATGTCGTAATCCCCTGCATGGTCATCGCGGTGACTTCAGCGGTATCGAAGATGTAATTGCCCTTTGCCGTGTAGATCACCAGCTTCTGGACATCCTCGATCGGCTCCACCTGCATCCCGATCTGTTTCATCATCTGCTTCATTTTTTTCGGGTTTATGTTTCCGGGCATCATGCGCCTCACCGTCCTTGTCGTACTTTTACCGCTACACCGTAATTAAAGAGCAGCATCTCCCCTCCTGACAGCACTGCAGAGCCGGTGGCAAGGAGCTGGTCTTTTTCGTCCACTACCATCACTTCATCCCCGGCCCTGATTGCAGGGTCTGCCGCGGTTACATGCTTCGCAAACGTGTTTTTGCCCTGCCGTATGAACCCGGCAACATCCTCCGAAACCACCACGCGGTATGCCGGCGGTATGAGGACAGGGAGCAATCGTAATGCCCCATCTATCCCGAGGGTGAACCGCCCGTCCTTCGCACGGACCGTGACAAGCCGTTTTCCGCAGAATGAGATCTGCCTCACCCTGCCGGTCCTCGAGAGTATCGCCTCACACCCCTCCGGAAAGAGGGCCTCGCCGGCCCCTTTCCCGAACTGGAAATCAGCGATGACCTGCACCCTGCTTCGTGCACTGTCCTGCAAGCACATTGTTGACATGGTGTACAAACTCCTGTTCTGACTCACGCGGTATGAATGCCCCGGCGGCAATGCGATGGCCGCCACCTGCACCGCCGAATTTTTCCGAAGCCGTTGTCGCTGCCACCTGCAGGTCCAGCCCTCGTGAGAGCATCTGTTCGGTGGTCCTGAGGGATACCTTTGTCAGCGAAGGATTCTTCTGCCTGTTCCACCATGATGAGGATAGGCTTCTCCCGGTTGAGCTTCGAAAGCGCCATACCTGCTCCGATTCCCACGATGGTGTCAGGGTAGCGGTTCCCCACGTGGATATACTGGAGGTGGGAGAGCTCGGTCACCCCGGAATCCAGGATGAACTGGAGCAGTTCCCGGATGATAGCCCGGTGGTTGGTGAGCATGTGTTCCGCTTCACGGTAGGCAGCCCCGCGATCACCCCGGCAGATATGCCCCCCTGTTCTGGGCCTCGACCACCTCCCGCAGGCATTGAGGAGCGTGGCATACTCCTGTGCGTTTCGGAGCGGTGTCCGTCCTCTCTCGCCAGGGAAGAGGTATGACTCACAGAAAAGTCTTGCAATAGTACCGCCATTTGCGAGCAGCTGCTGGGCCAGTGCGCTGGATATTACCCGCTGGTCCTCGCAGGGAATCTCCTCCCAGACCAGCCAGCGGTGCAGGGCATCCTGGAGCGGTATCCCGAGTTTCTGGAGGAACCGGAGCGCCCCACCCGCGTTATTGCTGATCCCGGGAATGAAGGGATCGTCATTGTAGGACAGGCAGACGTGGAGCGGTCTTGTGGAGATGCCGTAGCAGTTCAGGTCACGCTTCCTGATCTCCAGAAAGCCATGTGCTGCCCCTTCATAGGCAATCTCCTGGGCGATCCCGGTAAGCCCGCAGTCCTCCCTGGCCATCATGTCCCCGACGTTCCCCACGACTGCCAGCGAGGCAAGGTCGGTATTTTTGGCATCTATCTCTTTTGCAACCAGGTATGCGACCCCTGCCGCACTCAGCCGGGTATGGCCGTAGGGCAGGCAGTTCGCCTGCAGGTAGTCCGGACCGCATGGCTGGCTCACGTGGTGGTCGATGATTGCCACCTCATCCTCCGAAAGACCATACCCTGCAAGAAGGTTCTGCTGCCCGGACCCGAGATCACAGAACAGTTTGAATGTATCGTCCTTTGGGACCTGCCGCATGGTCAGGGGTTCCAGCTGGCGGACAAACACCGATGTTACCCGCACCCCTGCACGTGACAGTGCCTGGGAGAGGATTGTCTCGCCGGATATCCCGTCCGCATCGATATGGGAGATGATGGTCACGGACTCCTGTGCGAGGAGTTCCTGTGCAACTGCCTGGACGTCATCTGCGAGCCCCATCATTCTATCCATGCGCAGATTCACCAAAAAAAATGTTGGTATCCTGCAGGTCTTTTGCAGGTTTCAGCCAGACTGCCCATCTGCATACGGGTCAGGCACCATACTTCATATGCCCTCACGACCTTACCTCAAAAGAGGAAAAGGCCTGTTGAAACAGAATTCCGGACACCTGCCTGCCGGGATTGGAGCGTTTGCCGAGACCGGGATTATCTCCTGTGAGCGGATGCGGAGCGTGGATGCCAATGCCCGGGCACTGGGACTCTCCTCTCTCCAGATGATGGAGAGCGCAGGACGGGCACTTGCTGACACGATACGATCCCATGCCCCTTGCCAGGTGCTTATTCTCTGCGGGAAGGGGAACAACGGCTGCGATGGGATGGTCGCAGCACGGCACCTCCAGGATCTCGAACCGGTGGTGTGCGTGGTCGCCAAACCTGGCATGACTGCTGAAAGTGCCGGGCAGTTGCGGCTCCTTGATCATTGCAGGGTCGGGGTGGTCCCTGTCCTCTGCAGGGAAGATGTCATGGCTCTTGCGGAACAGTTCTCCCGTGCCGATCTGATCGTTGATGCCCTGCTTGGTACCGGTCTCCGTGGGGCGCTAAAAGAGCCAATCCGGACCTGCGTGGAGCTGCGAACCGTTCGGCAGCAACCATACTCTCTGCAGATATACCTACCCCGGGAATCAGGACGGATCATATCCTTGCTTTCCACCGTCCCAAGGTAGCAGAATCATCGGTTGCCGATATTGGGATCCCTCTTGAAGCCGAGGTGTTTACAGGCCCCGGGGAACTCCTGAATCTCCGGAAAAAGCGGCATGATGCACACAAGGGAAGCGGGGGTGAGGTGCTTGTCATTGGCGGAGGCCCCTACCAGGGTGCACCGTATCTCTGCGGCATGGGCGCACTCAGGGCCGGGGCAGATATTGTCCGGATTGCATCCCCGGTATTTGAACCCGTCCCGGAACTCATCTATGAATGTCTCGAAGGAGAGAAGATCGGTGCAGAGCATATTGACCGTATCCTGCCCCTGATTGACCGCGCCGATGTTGTGGTGATAGGGAACGGGCTGGGCGCCCGGAGTCACCATGTGGTGAGGGCACTTGCCCCCTCCTGCCGGAAAGTGGTCTTTGATGCGGATGCCATCCGGGCACCGCTGCCGGAAGCGGATGATGCCATATTCACCCCCCATGCAGGGGAGTTCGAGAGGATGACCGGTGCGAGGCCGGGCGATGACCTCGTCACGCGAGCGCATGCGGTAAGGGCTGCGTCTGGAAATGGCACCGTCCTTCTGAAAGGACCAGTTGATGTCGTCTCTGATGGTACACGGGTACGGTTCAACCGAACCGGCAGCCCGGCTATGACAACCGGGGGGACCGGCGATGTGCTTGCGGGGGTGGTTGCAGGACTGTTTTGCCAGATGCCGGCATTTGAAGCCTGCCTGCACCGGTGCCTATGTGAATGGCAGGGCCGGGATGGCAGTCGGCACAATCCATGAGGGAGGCATGCTTGCAAGTGACCTCCTCTCTCACATCCCAAGGGTGCTGTTTGGAAAATGAGGAGTATAATGGCTGAGTTTACCCACATCGATGAAGACCGGGTCCGCATGGTGGATGTCGGCGAAAAATCGGAAATGAGGCGTCTTGCAGTTGCAGCGGGGAAGATCTACTTAAGACCGGAAACCCTTGCCGCCATCAGGAACGGGACCGTGATCAAGGGAAATGTACTCGCAACTGCAAGGGTCGCGGCCACGCTTGCGGTGAAGGACACGTTCCGGCTCATACCCATGTGCCATGCGATCCCTGTTACCGCAGTCGAGGTCGATTTCGATCAGAAGGAGGACCATATCGAGGCGACCGTTCTGGTAAAATCGGTCGGAAAGACCGGGGTCGAGATGGAAGCCCTCACCGGTGTTTCCGTTGCTCTTCTCACCATCTGGGACATGGTAAAGTCCGCTGAGAAGGATGCGAAGGGGCAGTATCCGGATACCAGGATTGAGGCGGTTCGTGTGCTCCAGAAACAGAAGGAATGATCCTGCCGGTTCCTGCGGGCATGGATTTATGAAGGTACTTGCTGATATGATATGGTCTGCGGGATTTTTGTCCCGTGAAGGAATGTAGCGTGGTAGTACGCTGAACCTGAGGTGACAGTACAATGGCGAAATCGATGTATGCCTACGTCCGTGAGGCATGGAAAAAACCGGCTGAAACCGGGGTAAAGGAACTCCAGTGGCAGAGGATGCAGGAATGGCGGCGCGAGGGAAGTGTAGTCCGCCTTGAGCATCCCACGAGAATAGACAGGGCAAGGAACCTTGGGTACAAGGCAAAACAGGGCATTGCCGTTGTACGTGTGCGTATAAGGCGCGGGGGGCGCCGGAAACCACGGTACGTGCGCGCAAGGAGATCTGCCCGGATGGGGGTCAACCGGATCACCGCGGGAAAGAGCCTCCAGCGTATTGCCGAAGAGCGTGCTTCTGTGAAATATCCCAACATGGAAGTGCTGAACTCCTACTGGGTTGGCCAGGACGGGAAGCAGAAGTGGTTCGAGGTTATCCTTGTCGATGGGCATCACCCGTCCGTGCAGGCCGACAAGAACCTTGCCTGGCTGAAAGACCCCGCCCACCGCGGGCGTGCAGAGCGCGGAAAGACGAGCGCAGGAAGAAAAGGTCGTGGAATGATGAACCGCGGGATAGGAACAGAGAAGACCCGCCCGAGTATCCGGTCGCATGGCAATCTCGGAAAATAACTTATCCTCTTTTCTCTCATTTGTGTTCTGATGATGGACGCCGACGCCTGTATCCATCCCTATCCGGAGGGGAATTCATCAGTCAGGAGAATGGCAGTCGATGCCCGGGCGCTGGGATTTGACGGTATCGTCGTTCCCGGTGCGCGACCTGGAAAATACCAGGGAGTGAGGATCATTCCGGCCATAATTATCAGTGAAACTGATATCAGGAAGGTCACAGGCCAGATAAGGAAGTGCGGGAACGGAGAGACCCTCCTCCTTGTTGATGCAGGGGAGAATGGGTTTAACCGCGCCGTCCTCTCCCAGAAAGGCGTGCACGGTATCCGGAGAGTCCACAGGGCTCCCAGAAATTCCTTCGATCACGTGGCCGCGCGTCTTGCCGCTGAAAATGGCATCGCGGTGGATATCGATCTCTCCCCTATTATCCAGGAAAAGGGGACCATCCGGCAGAAGGTATTGAGCCGGTACATTGACCTGATGAGACTGTATTCCCGGTATCATTTTCCTCTCACCATATCGAGCAATGCATGTTCGGTTCTCGATCTTCGTTCTCCCGATGAAATCTGCCTTATCTGCACACTGTTTGGCATGGAGGAGGAAGATGCCCGCAGGGCGCTGCAGACTGTAGGGACCCTGCTCTCCCCTGCAGTTCCGGTCATGGTGGTGCCATGAGAGCAAGACCGCCGACCATGAGGGCGAAAAAGCGCTACATCCTTGCCCGTATCCAGCCGGAGCAGCCGGATCAGGACCCAAAAGAACTGTATTTTGCCGTTCAGGAATCCGTCACCAGTCTTTTTGGTGATGCCCTGGCAGCCAGGATGATGCCAGGGGTAATGACGTGTGGCGCGGGGTATGCACTGATCCGGTGCGTGAGGGGATATGAAGGGCCGTTGAGAATCGCGCTCCTGACGCTGACATCGGTTGCAGAGCGGAGAATTGCCCTGCACCCGGTGGCCACGTCCGGCACCATGCTCGCGCTCAGGCGAAGGATTGCCCGCATGTGTCCTCTCTGCACAGAGACGATATCACCTCTGAAGTTCAGGGACAAAGAGTATCTGGCACGGCGGTATCCGGGTCAAAAGGTTGATTTGCTGGAAAAAGGAATTAAAAGACAGGAACTATTGTTTCTCACACAGGATGATCTTGAGGAAACATAATGCAGCCACAGGCATATCAGATGGGTTATGACCGCGCGATAACGGTGTTCAGTCCGGACGGCCGCCTTTATCAGGTCGAGTACGCTCGGGAAGCGGTCAAGCGGGGCACGACCGCTGTCGGAATAAAATGTGAAGATGGACTTGTCTTAATCGTCGACAAACGCGTCAGCTCACGATTGCTCGAAGCTTCTTCGATCGAGAAGATCTTCATGATCGACGAGCATATCGGTGTTGCCTCTTCAGGACTTGTCGGGGACGCAAGGGCACTCGTTGACCGTGCACGGATCGAATGCCAGATCAACCGTGTCACCTACGATGAGAAGATGGATGTCGAAGCCCTGGCAAAGAAACTCTGCGACCACATGCAGACCTATACACAATTTGGCGGAGCCCGCCCGTACGGGACTGCCCTCCTCATCGCGGGGATCAGCGACGGAACATGCCGCCTCTTCGAGACCGACCCATCCGGGACGCTCCTTGAGTACAAAGCGACCGGGATCGGGATCGGACGAAACGCCGTTATGAAGGTCTTTGAAGAGGAATATTCGGCTGAAGCCCCCCTGAAAGATGTCATACTGCTCGGGCTCAGGGCGCTCCATGATGCGACCGAGGGCAAATTCGATGTCAATACCGTTGAAATCGGAGTTATCGAGACCAATAGCCCGCAATTCAGGAAGATGACGAAGGAAGAGGTAGCATCCTTCGTCGAACAATTTGAAAAGTAGGTGCTGCATGATACCCCTCGAGAGGGCAGTTGTGGCAAGGCTCGAGAGCCACGGGGAAAAATTTGAAGTGCTGGTCGATCCCGACCTTTCCGTCCGATTCAGGCAGGGCGAGCCGGTGGATCTCGAAGACATGGTGGCCGCCCTCTCCGTCTTTGAGAATTCTTCAAGGGGAACGAGGGCATCCGAAGAATCCCTCAAAAAAGTCTTCCATACCACCGACTTCCCTGCAATTGCAACAAGGATCATCCTGAAAGGTGAGATCCATCTCACCGCTGATCAGCGCAAGCACATGATCGGGGAGAAGCGCAGGCAGGTCATCACGTTCATCGCACGAAATGCCGTGAATCCCCAGACCGGTCTCCCCCACCCCCCACAGAGGATTGAGATGGCCATGGATGAGGCGAGGGTGAACATTGATCTGTACAAGAGCGTTGACGAACAGGTAAAGGAGACGATGAAAGCCCTTCGCCCCCTTTTACCGATCAGATTCGAGGAAGTACGGATTGCGGTGAGAATCCCCCCGGATTTTGCCTCAAAAGCATATGGGGAGATCCAGCCTGTAGTGCAGATCGAGAAAGAGGAATGGCAGAAGGACGGATCATGGATCTGCGTGGTCAGGATCCCTGCCGGCATCCAGGGGGATTTTTACGACCTGATCAACAGGATTACCCGGGGGCAGGGAGAGGTACGTGTTCTCAAGCAAGTATATTAGGCCTGGATGCCATAGTATAAAAGACATTTAGGTGGGATGAGAATATGGCCAGCAGGACACAGAAAGCGAAAGGAAAGGTATCGGGAAGCTCCGGACGATTCGGTCCACGCTATGGACGGTTTGTCCGGAAAAGGGTCTCCGACATGGAGAAGATCTCAAAGGCTGCCCATCGCTGCCCACGCTGTGATATGATGACAATCCGCCGGGAAGGGACCGGTATCTGGGGATGCAGGAAATGCGGCTTCAAATTTGCCGGCGGAGCATACCAGCCGCAGACCCCGCAGCTCCGGATTGCACTCAGGACGATCGAGCGGTCGCTGGGAAAAGAGGTGTAAACCGGCGTGGCTGGATCCTATAAGTGCGCACGATGCAAGCACAAAGTCGAGATTGACGTCAATGTCCGCTGCCCGTACTGTGGTCACCGGATCCTCTTCAAGGAGCGTGGCGCTGCGATCAAAGAGTTAAAAGTCTCGATGACCATCGTCACCACCTCAAGAAAACCTGTCCCTGAACTCCGGTCACTAGCAAAGGACTTTGCCTTCGCTGCCGGGTGCAGGTACATTATCCGGGGGAAGATGGGACTGTCATCTGTCAACTCACTTGATCCCACACCTATTATTTTCTCCCTCCACGAGGGAACATTTCTCTCTCTTGCACTATGCGCGGGAGGGAATACGAATACCTTGCTTCTTATTTCCGGGTTCCGGACTACTGTCAGGGAGGGACCAAGAAGGGAGATACGGGTGAATGACCTATCCATTTATGAGCGGCTGGTTCCATATATTCCGGTGAAATTGTCAGAAGAAGGCGAAGATTCGTGTGTCTTTGATGGCACCCGGTCCCGCCGCTACCTGCTTTCACTGAAGATCCATGAGGCATGAAGCACATTTCAGATTCAGGTCATCACATGCCGACCACCTCTTCCATGCGGTGTTCCCGGAGATGGAAGGGGAGTGCCATACCCGTTCGAAGGCGGAATGCATCCTCGAGTCGCCCGATATCCTGGTGCTTCGGGTGCAGGCAGCAGACATTCCAGCCCTTCGGGCCTCGCTCAATATGTGGCTCCGGCTGATCTCAGTGGCAGAGGAGATGCAGGAACTGCTGAACAATCAGGAACCGATACTATGAGTTCACTGTCACCAAAAGTCCAGAACCAGATCGCAATGCTGCAGCAGATGCAGCAGCAGATGCAGACCATCGGCGCCCAGAAGGCGCAGTATGAGATGGCAGTCCGCGAGGCAAAGCGGGCAATCGAGGAGCTCAACGATACAGCCGAGGATGCCCCCGTGTTCATGAGCGTGGGAACGGTCATGATGGAGAAGAAGAAAGAGGATGTCCTGAAGAACCTCAACGACAAAATTGAGACCCTCGAGCTCAGGATTAAATCGCTTGAGAAGCAGGAAGGGATGCTGTCAGGCAGGTTCGAACAGCTGCAGAACCAGATCAAGCAGGCGCTCGAGGGCAAGCCCCAGAGCGCCTCCTGATCTCCGGCATTACCGGTATTCTCTTTTTTCAGCGGTGCTCGTATCCTCTCCTGCTACTCATTCATCAGGCTGGCGTATTCGCTGCAGCAGGTTGATCGCATTCACCATCGCTTCGGTGGAGGCAAGGACTATGTCGTCGCTGGATCCACTCGCAGAGAAGATATGCCCATGTTCATCTTCGACAGCGATATTCACATGCCCGATCGCATCGGATCCGCCGGAGATGGCCTCGATATTGAACTCCTTTAACTGGACCTTTGTGGGCACGATACCAAGTATCGCTTTCAACGCAGCATCCACCGGACCATTTCCGGTGCTGCTGCACACCAGCTCTTTTCCGTTGACGAATGCTCTCACACTTGCCGTGGGAATGACATGATTGCCGGTCATGATTGCGATATCCTGGAGTTCGATTGCCCTGCCTCCGTTTCCTATTCCCATGATGGTTGTGGCAATCTCGTAGAGATCGGCATCGGTCACTCTCTTCCCTTTTACGGACATGAACTTGACCTTCTCGATGATCCGGTCAATCTCGCTTTCGCTGGGATGGATATGTGCATCCGCCAGCATCTGCCGGACGGCATGACGGCCCACGTGTTTCCCAAGTGTCAGTCTTCTCCGGTGCCCTACCATTTCAGGGGTCATGATACCCGGCTCAAACGTTGCCGCACATGCAATAACCCCGTGGGAATGAATCCCGCTCTCGTGCGAGAAAGCATTGTCCCCCACGACGGGCTGGGTCGGGAGCACCTGGATCCCGGAATATCGTGAGATGAGCCGTGATGTCTCAAAGAGCTGGCTGGTTTTAATTCCGGTATGTACCCCGTAGATTGATTCAAGGATCATCACGGTCTGGGAGATATCTGCGTTCCCGGCCCGCTCACCGAGCCCGTTGACGGTCACCTGGACCTGCGATGCCCCTGCCTCAACAGCAGTGGTCGTATTTGCAACGGCAAGCCCGAAGTCATTATGGCAGTGTACATCGACCGGGCAATCCACCTCACTGACGATCCTGGTGATGAGTTTCTTCATTGCCGTGGGGGTATACACCCCGACCGTGTCCGGGACGTTGATGATGGTTGCTCCTGCCTCGGCTGCTGCACGGAAGACCTCGATAAGGTAGTCAGGATCTGTCCTTGTCGCATCCATTGCCGAAAACATGCAGAGCTCGCAATGGTCACGCACGTAAGCGACAATCTCCCGGGTGATAGCAAGCACTTCTTCGGGAGATTTTTTGATCGTGTGCACCCGCTGGACCTCTGAGGTGGGAATAAAGACATGCACCATGTCCACACCACAATCGATGCAGACGTCGACGTCTTCGGTTCGTGATCGTGCAAGGCCGCAGATGACCGAATCAAGTCCCAGATCAGCAATCGCTTTCACCGTCTCCCGTTCACCTTCGGATGATGCAGGAAAACCGGCTTCGATCGCGTGCACCCCGATCGCGGCAAGCTGGCGGGCGATCTCAAGTTTCTGTACAAAGGTAAATGATATACCTGGCGTCTGTTCACCATCCCGGAGGGTGGTATCAAAAACAGTCACATGTGTCTTCGCCTGGCTATCGGTGAAGAAAACAATTCCCCGCTTCAGTTGTTATGGGAACCATACAACAATTAAAATGCGCTTATATTATAAAACAGTGACCGAAAAACTGCCAAAAGCCTTTTTCATATATCCATATCGATATGTTTAATAACTTTATTTCCCCTATTAAATAAGCGCAAATCCCGCCTTAACTCAGACTGGTAGAGTGCGCGGCTGTAGTATGATTTGCCGTAATAAAGGCAATTGCGCAGCTACCGCGATGTCCCCGGTTCGAATCCGGGAGGCGGGACCATTTGCAGCACGTGCCCAGGTAGTGTAGTGGCCCATCATGTCGGCCTGTCACGCCGACGACTCGGATTCGAATTCCGACCTGGGCGTACAATTTCCTCATTTTTATCGAAATCGTCGCAGAACAATCGGTTCTTCGCTCTCTGGTGTGGTATTCGATTGATCAACAGGATACATTTTGTGGGGGTGCGTTCGCCCCCATATGCGATACCCGCCGCTGCCCCAGAAGGACGCCCGGCGGCGGTTCAGTAACTGAATTGTTTTGCAGAGAACAACCCCGATTTTAGTCCTCCCACGCAAAACAGCGAGGAGGCAAACAATTTCAAATCTCGCATGCTCCAGAGCGCTACACCTTTGGACTGTCACTGGTGCTGGGGAGAGTCTGATAGTATCGATATCCTGAAGGATATGGCATTTGGGCAAAATATTCACATTTCCTGGTAATTCCGGATAGTATCCCCCCGCTGTTAGCCGGGGTATATCCAGGTCCGAAACCCTATGGCCATGCGAAGAGAGCAGGAACATTCCAAATGCTTTTCTAGTTCATTTATAGTCCTTTATCTGCTATTAAACCCTGATTATTCATTTGAATCACGTAATAATCCCAAATAACAGGTATTGAAAATAATAAACTATATATTGATTTATAATAAATCCGGGATGCCTGATCGGGAAAGGGATGACAGGCAGAGATCAGGTCTCAGAACTGGAGCAGGAGTCCGGGGATGGCGAACGGGCATGTCTGGTTTTTCGAGGACCTTTTTTTTCGAGGACCTTTGATTGGCCCTGGAGTTCCTGATGATCCTGTTTCCCCTGATTCCCTCCTTTGTCTTCAGAAAACCTCTCCCGATTCCTGTAGTCCCTTTTGTTTCCCGCATTTTCGGTGCCTTCCTGATCCGGGCAGGGATTCACGAAATGAAAGCCGGAGCGATCGAACCATCCTGTTTTATAGTATTTTCCTGCCAAAAAAAGGAGATATGCAGGAGAAACGGAATCCCTCCCCAAAAAATACTGAACCGGCCGATGCTTCACTAGAGAAAACCCTGGACCTGCTTTCTTTCAGGGCTTTGCATGACAATGACCCTATGACCAGGAAGCATTCGGTCTTCATGCTTGGACTGGCGGGCGATCCGCGATCGATCGATACCTGTATCCATGCGATGAGAGACCCGGAAAAAGCGGTACGGGCACAGGCGTCCGTGGCCCTTGCAGAGATTGGGGGAGCTGCATTGGAGCAGATTCTCCCGCTCCTTCGCGATCCCGACTGGAAAGTCCGGTACCGTGCGGCTGAAGCTCTTGGTTTCATGGGAGAGAAGAGAGCAGTGAGCCCACTGGTGGGACTCTTATCGGATGAGAAGGATCATGTCCGGTATATGGCAGCAAAAAGCCTTTGCAGGATTGGGGATGTGGCAGCAAGGGATCCGATCATGGCATGTCAGCAGGATGAAAATCCGTTCGTTCGCATAATGGCAGATAAAGCAGGAGCAAAACTCGCTCAGGAACCTCGTTCCGGCTGATGATACCCCGTTCTTGCGTGGTTTTTTTCCCAGGAAAAATGTGACACAGGCCTGCTCCTGCTTCCCTTATGGCGATGAAAATGCTGCCGCCTTTTTATTTTGCACTGGTTATGGCAGGAAGAACATCACCCTATTTTTTTGGGTATGCCTGAGAAAACAGGGGATATTATCTGATTTTTGTCCCGGGCGGTACATCCTTTTCCGGCATCAGCAAAGACGCGGTATCCCCTGCTGCAAGGATCATGCCGTTGCTCTCGATACCAAAAATCTTTGCAGGCTGAAGGTTTACCACCACGACAACGCTCTTCCCTGTCATCTCTTCGGGCGTATAAAACCGGGCCATTCCTGCAACAACCTGCCGGATCTCCCCTCCAATATCCACCCTGAGTTTCAGGAGTTTCCCTGATTTCGCCACTTTCTCGGCAGCGACAACCTTTCCGGTCCTGATATCAAGTTTACAGAACTCTTCGAATGGAATCGTCTCCATTTTCACCACCTTTTTTCCTGCCTCGGCGACACGGAATGCCAGGAGCTTGTCCATCCCGTCAATGAAATCATCCTCAAGCCTGGAAAATACGGGACGCGGAACCGGGAGTGGTCGTGCCGCCGCATCTTCAAGCGCTTCGTTGATGGGGTGGCCCGAGACCAGGTCATCGTTCCCGAGCATCTCCCACAGCTCCTGGGCTTTTGCCGGGAGTACCGGTTCAAAAAGCAGGGTGAGTGCCTTTACGAGCACAATACAATCTTTCACCGCCCGGGCAGCAGCATTCCTGTCCGTCTTGATGAGTTTCCACGGTGCACTGGTCTGGATGTAATTGTTGCCATATGCAGCAAGGGTCATCATCCCATCGATGGCGGCCTTGAACTCGTAGTCCTTTATTGCATCGTCTGCCAGGGTAAGCGTCTTTTGTATCTCATTGATGATCTCCTCACGGACCGGGACATCCGGTATCCCGCCAAACTCCTTGTGGGCAAAAAACAATGTCCGGTAGGCAAAGTTTCCGAGTGTGTTGACGAGTTCGTTATTGATCCGATCCTGGAACATTTTCCACGAGAAGTTCAGTTCTTTGGTATGGCTGGTATACGCGAGGAGATAGTATCGCAGGTAGTCCGAAGGGAGGCCCTTGTCAAGGTAATCATCGTTTGTCCAGACCACGTAACCCCGTGACTTTGAGAACTTGTGATCGTCCACCTTCAGCATTCCCGAGGCAACCACTGCATGCGGAACACCATACCCCGCACCCTTCAGCAGTGCCGGCCAGAAGATACAGTGGTGATAGATGATGTCCCCGCCGATGAAATGGGTTATCCGGGCATTTTTTTTGCACCAGATATCCTTCCATGATCTGCCTTGCTTCTCCGCCCATTCCTCGGTAAACGAGATATAGCCGATCGGAGCGTCGACCCAGACATATACCACGAGGTCATCCCGGCCCGGGAATTTTACCCCCCAGTCAAGGGTCCTTGTGATACACCAGTCGTGCAGTTCATCCTTCACCCATCCGAGGGCATAATTCCGGGCATTGAGGGTCCCGGAGAGGGTATCGAGGTGATCGAGCAGGAACTCCTTAAATCTCACTCAGTCTGAAAAAATAGTGCTCCTGGTCCCTCGATTCAGCCCGTGTTCCGCAAACTGTGCAGGTCGGTTCCTGTATTTCACCGGGTTCAAGGTGCTTCCCGCATCCCTGGTCACATTCATCTCCCCGTGCCGGGGTACCGCAGTGCGGACAGGTCCCTTCTACGTACCGGTCCGGGAGAAACCGCTGACATTTCGTGCAATAACTTTGCTGAATGATTTTTGAGTACACATATCCGTTTTGTATCAGGCGCTCGACGATTGCCCTTGTCCTCTGGTGATTGGTGGGATCATCAGTCATGCCGAAATGGTCAAAAATCACCCCCATTTTACGGAATGTCTGGTCGAAGTGAGCATGGTACTGCTCTGAAAGTGCCCTTGCGGATATGCCGGCACCTTCAGCACTTACCACGATGGGGGTACCGTGGTTATCGGACCCGCAGATGAACACCACCTCCTGACCTGTCCGCCGTAAATACCTGACATAGAAGTCTGCCGGCACGTACGTGCGGAGATGGCCGAGGTGGCAGGGGCCGTTGGTGTAGGGAAGCCCGCAGGTCACGAGGACGGGTCTTTCACTCATCATTATCTCGTTTTGACGATGATGCTATAAATAACGTGATTACCATGGGAAAGCGGGTCTTGTTTCCAACCAGATCGTTTGGCTCCGATGCACCGGTTCCTGATCCCGGTGCCCTGGCAGAATGGGTAGGAGCACGGCGGGGACGAACAGGGGACCTCATCACCTACCAGCTGGAGGAGGGGTTACAGCACCAACTCGATGCTGGGGTAACCAATCCTTGCGCCGGAGGGAGGTTTTACCGTGATCGTTTGCTCGATTCTCTCATCGGCGTTGAAGGAACAGTAATGACAGGGGAGATGGGATGTGATACCTTCCCACTCGTACATGACATCGATGATCTGAATACAATGGGAAAAAATCTATGGCTTGCAGTTCCGTCTCCCCTCGATCTTGGTCTCACAGACCAGTATTATCATGATCCGGAAGAGGCTGCCCATTCCCTTTTCTCTGCATACCGGGGAATGATGCGGGCGATGCGGGATTGCGATATTGCCGGCCATGTGCTGCTCAATGAAAAACCATCCGGAGAAGAACTCGAAGCGCTGGCAGGCCGGAACGTCTTTTTTTTCAGCCACGACCAGAAAAAAGAATCCCTCGCTCTTCTGCTCGAACACCAGTCTGTGATTGCAGTCAGGCCATCAGGGCTTGGGCTCATCGGGGATCTTATGGACGAATACGAAGTCCAGAAGATTATCCTGATCGATGCAGGGGAAGAGGATATCAGACAGGCACTTGAGTTCAAAGACCCTGACAGTCTGCTCTGCGGAGGTTATTGCCACGACTCTTGCAGGCAGTACCTGGAAATCCATCGTGGAGAATGCCTCAATCGTCATATAGATTCTGCACTCGCCACAAAGTGCGGGAACTGCGAGCTGCTGCCAAGAATGAGGAAACGGATCCTGTCCCAGAATGAGAAGTGAAACGATCCTCCGGCAGCGTTCGGGTGCCCCCCGCCACCGTATTCCCGTGCGATGATATGGCTGATCGGGGGAACCGACCGGAGTGAAAACCGCCCGTCCTTTGAAATGAGCACTTCGATATCGGTGGAAAGCTCCTTTCTCATGCGGGCGGCCGTCTCGCTCGGGTAGCCGAAGAGCGGAGAGAACGCAATACGGTATTTCTCCCCCATTATCGTCGCTTTCTGGATACTTTTTGTTATTTTCTCCTCCATATCCCCGACGATCTCCTGGTATTCCCGCTCTATATGCTCATCGGAAAGGATACCTTCTGCCAGCCGGTCGCGGACGTAATCCCTGTTCTTCTTTCTCTGCAGGACTATGCCCAATACTGCGGAGCGGGGATCTTCATGCTTCCAGAGGTCATAATCGCAGACAACACGGGCAATCTCTGCAGCGGTGGGATCCCCAGGGAGAATATCCCTGGCGCAGATACCGCAACCGCAGGTCGAGGTATCCAGTCTGAGAAGGGCACAGTAGTGCTGGACAAGGTCGATTTCCTCAGAAGACCACCGGTGGTGATCACGCCATTCGATCCGCCACCCTGCCTCGTTCACCCTCTTGATGCGATGTTCAATCCCACGCTGGTAGCCGAGATCGCTGATCGACAGGGTTTGTCCATTGCCCTCTATCGATGCCACTGCATCCAGGGCTTCAGGGAAACCGCCCACCGAGCTGAATATGCTGGTGACAGTCCCGTAACGCATCCTGTGGACCGCATCGGCGCCAACCGCATCGAGGTCGTTATGTGTCAGGTGGACGAGTGGTGTTTTCCTCGATTTGAGAAGGGAGAGTAAACGTTCCTTATATGCACTGTCGGCACCGCCGGTTCCTGCAAGACCCAGAGAATTCACCACCAAAGGGAAAAATCGGTGCATTTTTGGTATATGCACCCATAAACACAATAATTTATTAGGCTCAAAAGCTGAATAATGTATTCCTCGCCTCAGTAACTCAGTTCGGGAGAGCGCCAGACTGAAGATCTGGTTGTCCCCGGTTCAAATCCGGGCTGAGGCATCCGGACGCCAGGTTCAAATCCTGGTCGCAATGTTTTTGTATATCCTTTCAGACCCGTTTCTACGGTACCTTCCACGATAGCCACTACCGTACGGACTGAAGAAGCATCTTCACACCGTTTCTCATGTATCAAAGCTGAGTATGGCATGCATTCGATCGATGCTGCATAGGCATCGAACCGGATCACACAAGCGGGATGCCGATCTCATCAAGGAGTTCATCGCCGAGCGAAAGGTAGCCGCCAACATTGGCGCCAGCCGGGCGAACAAGTTCATCTATGTCCTGGTCGGATGGAGGCGGTTTATTGGGCCTTACCACGAGCTCTCGATTGCCGATGTATATACTAGCATTGTCACAATGAAGAATAGCCTCACGCAGAAAGGGACACCTTTCAAACAGAACACGAAGCACGACTGGGTCCGTGTCCTCCGTCAATTCCCTCTCTGGATGATCGAAAATGAGTATTCCAACCTCCCGGAGCGGAAAATCCGTCGAATCCAGGTCCCCACCAAGGATACCATGACCCACAAGGCCGCGGATCTCTTTACCCCCGAAGAGGTGAAGGCACTTCTGGCGGCGTGCCGCTGGAGTCGGGACCGGCCCCTCACCGGGATGCTCTATGAGGGGGGATTTCGGATCGGCGAGCTCGGCCAGATGAAGTGGAGCGATCTCTCTTTCGACAGCACTGGCGTGGTTGCTAATGTGAATTTCAAGACAGGGATTCCCAGGTATGTCCGGATCATCATGGCGAAGGGATACCTCTCCCAATGGCGGGCCGATTATCCAGGCACTCTAGAGGGAAATGCATTAGTCTTCCTGAATGAGTTGAGGCGACCGATTACAAATGGGGGGGTCATCAAACAACTCCGCTGCATATGCGATCGGGCTGGGATTACCAAGCACATCCCTCCGCACCTCTTCCGCCACTCCCGGATCACCCATCTCATCAACGAAGGAGTTTCGGAGAGTGTGATCAAGATGATTATGTGGGGTTCAGTGCATACGACGATGTTCAAGGTCTATGCCCACTTAACGGGAAACGACATTGATGAGGAGCTGCGCCGGGTATACGGTATCCAGAAGGAAACAGAGAAAAAACGTGTTCCTCGGCTCGAGCCCCGGGCCTGCCCTAATTGCCACTCACTCATGCCACCGGTTGCTGACTATTGCGCACACTGTGGCGAGTCTCTTCTGAAGAGCCGTACGGCCAGGGAAGAGGATATTCAAAAGTTCGTGAAGGAGCACAAAGCGGAGCTCATGGAATACCTGGACAGAACATCGGCACCTAAGCCGGAATAATTTTCTACAGTTCTTCCGGACCGCCCCTCCCGGTGCCCGCCCCACCAAACCAAAGGGGCGGGACCACCGGTCCAGAGAGAGATGACGGCCCATCGTGCTCGTCTCCATTTCGTTTCGTTCCGCTCCTGTCGGTGCTCAATTCACTCCATTTCGCTCACACCATGGGCCTGTTCTCTCACGGTTAATTGTGGCAAGATGACGCTCCCGGCTTCGTCGTTTCACTCCTCACCGGCAACTGCTTGCCTCCCGCTCCTCGCACCATGCTCCGCTTCGTGCTCGTCGCTGAGTACCCGGTACACATACTAACGCTCGGTGATTCGCGACCTCACGACGACCCGCTATGCGGTCCGTAACCGGCGCTCGCTCGGGCCGCTGTGGCCGTAGGAACGCTTCTCTCGTTAAGGAAATTTGAACATAGACTTCTGAAGCCCCAGCCGGGTTGGCAACGGAGCCCGTAAATCAGTTATTTTTGTGCTCGCGCAGAAATGCGGGTGAAAAAGTGTAAGGGTGTTTTTATAGTGAAATGAACGTGCGGCAACGCCCTCATAGGATTATCCGCAATGGTAGAATCGGAGAGGATAGTATCCCTTGAAGGGTGGAGTAGGAACAGAAATTTTTTATGAAGAATAGGATTCCAAAGGAACCGAATGAGTGGAGATGTAACGCTCCATATTGGGGAACACAACTATGAAATAACTTCACAGTTGAAGTGAAGGTATGGCTAAAGGATCAAGAAGTCCACCACAGTTCCGCTGAATTGGAAAGAGGTGTGGTACACCAACTGCCCCATGGTATCCGCCAACAACGTCGATCAGGAGCTGGGGTGGTGCAAAGAAGAGTTCAAGAAGATTGGTGTCGAGTACGCCTACTTCCGCTCCAACAGCATGAACAACTTCTACCCCCACTATATCCACAACCTCGACAACCTGATCCGCTTCGGTGGCCTCTACCCTCCGATCCACGTCCACGCCGACATGCGCCGGACCCGCCTGCTGGGCGCCACTCAAGTCTACGAGGGCGGCGTCATGATGGTGCGTGCCCGCGACAACATCTTCCGGATGAAGGATCTCAAGGGCAAAAAGATCGGTCTCACCAAGAGCCTGAACACCATCAAGACGGACTGGTGGCGTATTCAGGAGCATGCCGGCATCGAGCTGATGCTTATGATGAACGACATGACCATGGATGACGTCGAGATCGTCGAATTCCCTTACCCGGACGATTGGTATGACAAACCTGATATGCTGGTCGTGCCGATGAACAACCCGTCGGAGCTGTGGCTGCGGCGTGACCACAAGCACGATTTTGCGTTCCGCCCGTTGGAGAAGGCACTGCTGAACGGCGACGTCGATGCCATCTACAACCAGAGCGGACCTTTACAGCAACTCTCGGAGGCCACGGGCAAAATTAAGTCCATCTTCGACCTGTCCCGCTACCCGGACTGGACCCTGCAGATGGCCAACTGCCCGGCTGTCATCACCTGCACCGACGTGATGGCCAATGAGCATCCCGAGCTCGTCATCGCCTACATGAAGGCCATGATCAAGGTCGGCCGCTGGGCGAACGAGCACAAACACGCCGCGGCGGTTATCCTCAACCGGCAGACCTTCTACCTGGATGCCGAACACACATACGAGGGAATCAAGCATGTCGACATGGTGCCAAGCCTGATGCGCAGAACATGGAATCCATTAAGATCGCCAAGGATTTCATGTTGAGCCACGGCTACATCAAAAACGACTTTGATGTGGATACGTGGGCTGCGCCGGAATTCCTGGAGAAGGCGGCCTTGGAAGTACTCGAAGAGGAGTGGCAGAGAAGGAGCTGGACAAAGCTTCCTCATGGCGGCGGGCTCGATGCAGAGGGCACGCGGCTCGGATAGGTTGGAAAACGTGACGGAAAACGGTCCCGACAAACAAGTCCATGGAGACACCATCATGACGACGCAAAAAGGATCACCTGCTCAAACGGTCCACCAGGTGCCCGAAAGAAAGCAGACAACCGTGGGGTTATACGTGACTTCGGAAGAAGCGTACGAGATGTGGAGGGCCAACCCCGAACGGGTCCATATCATCGATGTCCGCACCCCCGAAGAGTACGTGTTCATCGGTCATGCAGAGATGGCGAGGAACATTCCCCTTCTCTTTGTCAAACACGAATGGAACGCTGACATCAAAGAATTTGTCGTAGAGCCCAATTCTGATTTTATCCCCCGTGTCAAGAGCCTGTTTGCACCCACAGACACGCTCCTGGTCATGTGCCGGTCCGGGGACCGCAGCGCCATGGCGGTGAATGCGCTTACCAAAGCAGGGTTTGTGAATGTCTACAACATCATTGACGGGATGGAAGGGGACAAGGTAGACGATCCCGGGAGCGTATACCACGGGAAACGGATGAGGAACGGTTGGAAGAATTGCGGAGCACCCTGGACCTACGATGTCGATCCGGAGCAGACGTGTATGATGAGCGTGAAGAAATAACCTATGTATGTTTCAGTTGCCACAGGAGTTTTTTGTATCGGGAACAGATGTCCCTTCTTGTATTGAGGTGCATCCTGAAGAGATAATGAACAGCAGACAAATGGCAGTTAATAAAGTCCCTAGCAACATCTTCTGGTGTATGGGTGAAACATGGGTATGAGAACATAAAATCCCGTCTCATTCATTCAGCTTTGGTGTATATGAACAACGAAAAAGATTACACCGGTATTCTCGTCTAAAAAGCAACTGCAGAGAATCCTGATAACGAGGCACAGAGAATTAAAAGGATAGGATCAAGCCACCTCGCGGGCCTGGTCACCACCCGTAATAGTAGGTTATCTGCATAACCACAATCGTTAATATGAAGAAGATTCCTGCAGCCAGCCATTTCCTTCTGCCAGTGTGCTCGGCATAGAGAAAAACAATGTATCCGATAGCGACAGAAGCGATGAGCCGGGAGAGGAGCAAGGGGATTTTTCCGAAGCCGAGAAGCAGGTAAGGAAGGATGACCGGAATGACGGCAAGGATGTCACACGTGGCAATAGCGATCAGGGTATTACGGTCGTCCCGGTCTAAATGATACTTCACAGGGGTTTCAGGAGCCTCATCGATGATGCGGTCCACAATCTTTTCCTTCTCCTCATCGGGAAGATAGTCAGCGGAGGAATCCCCAAGTGAGTCGAGAAGTGAGTCCCTCAATTCCCTGTTGTTCCTGTCCTTTTTGAGCGTGCTGATGTTCTTCTCCAGGTCCGCCTTGTCCGTCAGGCCACCGTAAATCACGGTAATACCATCAATGAACCCCCACGTAATGTTCACTCCAAAGGTGATACCAGCAGGACCACAGTGAGGTACACCCTGCCAAACCCGAGGTTGCTGTTCAGCAGGATCTGACTGTATCCACCCAATATCCCGCAGACTACGGCGACCATGAAGAATCCGTAGAACCATTCTCCGAGCATATCTCCAAAGGACATATATCTCCTCTGGAACTCCATTATCGGATTCGATGCCATGGAAAAGTGTCTTTCATCGAGACTATAAATTTACTATCAATGGCCGGTGGAAAGTGTGTGGTTTCTCAAGGGTGCCCGCTAGCCGCTATCGGAAAGTGTACTGGCTCTCTTTTCTGATGAAATACGTGTGAGCAGGAATAACTCATGCACTATCCCGCTCATTTTTTCCTCAGGTAATAAAAAATTAAAAATTATTCTTCCAGCGTTGATATGTCACCGGGATCCATGCCCATTTCCTTGGCTTTTAAGACGCGGCGCATGATCTTGCCACTCCGGGTCTTCGGCAATTTTTCCACAAATTCAATGTCCTGAGGTACTGCGATGGGCCCCAGAGTCATACGAACATGATACATCAGATCCTGTTTCAGCTTATCACTGGGTGAATTGCCCATTCGGAGGATCACGAACGCCTTAATGGAGTTGCCCTTCATCTCATCAGGTTTTCCGATGACTGCCGATTCTGCTACTGCAGGATGTGAGACCAGCGAGCTTTCGACTTCTGCAGTGCCGATATTATGTCCTGCAACCACGATGATGTCATCAGAACGACCGAGGATCATGATATACCCGTCCATTCCTTTCACCGCGAGATCGCCTACAGTATAGACCCCTTTTATTGTCTCCCAGTATTTACGATACCGCCCATCATCCTGCCAAACTGTCCGGAGCATGGATGGCCACGGGGATTTGATCACAAGGAGCCCTCCGGTCCCTGGCTGCACCGGGTTTCCGTCTTTATCAACAACATCCGCTTCCACGCCAGGAATGGGTCTGCCGGCAAAACCCGGGCGCATAGGTTCACCGATCATGGTGGTGATCATGTGCATTCCTGTCTCGGTCTGCCACCAGGTGTCGAGGATTGGAATCTTGTCCTTACCAATGACATGATAGTACCACTCGAACGCCTCCGGGTTCAGCGGTTCCCCGACCGATCCGATGATCCGCAGGGAACGTAAGTCATACTTGTTTGGCCATGTTTCGCCCAGTTTCATGAACATCCGAATCGCTGTCGGTGCGGTGTAGAAGATAGTGATCTTCTGCTCCTCGATTAAGCTCCAGTAACTGCCCGCATCCGGATAATCCGGAGTGAGCTCGGACATAAATACGGTCGCTCCGACTGCAAGCGGGCCATACACGATATAACTGTGGCCCGTGATCCACCCGGGATCTGCCGTACACCAGAAAATATCGTGGTCCTTCATATCGAAGACGTATTTGCTGGTATAATAGGTCCCGACCATGTAGCCGCCACAGGTATGGACAATCCCTTTTGGCTTGCCGGTGGATCCGCTGGTATACAGCGTAAAGAGCGGGTCTTCAGCATCCATGATTTCAACCGGGCATTCCTGCGGGGCACTCGCCATGATCTCGTTGAAATCAAGTTCAAGACCGGGTTCAGATCAACCTGGGGATCCTGCCGCCGTAACACAATGACGTGCTCTACTGATGATGCATCAATGATCGCCTCTTCAACAATTGCTTTCAGCTGGATTGTCTTACCTCGTCGCATGCCAATATCTGCGGTAATGACAACTTTTGCTGAAGCATCCTGGATGCGCATTTTGAGCGCAGCAGGACCAAACCCGCCGAAGACAACGCTGTGAACTGCACCGATGCGGGCGCAGGCAAGCATTGCGATTACCTGTTCTGGGACGAGCGGCATGTAGATGCAGATACGATCACCTTTCTTAATCCCGATCTTTTTGAGTGCGTTTGCAAACCGCATCACTTTGCTGAGCAGCTGCTGGTAGGTAAAGATCCGTTCTGCTCCCTTCTCCCCCCGCCAGATGAGTGCTGCCTTGTTGCGCCGCTGGTTGTTTACATGGCGATCAAGACAGTTTACGGTGATATTCAATTGTGCGTTGACGAACCATTTTGCATACGGGTAGTTCCACTCCTTCACCGCGTTCCAGGGACGGATCCACTCCAGTTCTGAGGCCATTTTTTCCCAGAACCCATCCGGGTCAGCCAGAAAATCATTGTAGGCTTTCTGGTAGTCTCCCATCCATGCTTGCTTTTTGTACTGGGGGTCGGGAGTGTAGGTTTTCACATCCTCGACGAGTTTGACATTAAACGATTCTTTCATTCTTTTTGCACCTTTTTTTATTATTCCGGTTATCCATCATTTTCGTGGGAGCCGATCGGGACAAAATTTCATTTGATTCAAACGGCTTTCTCATTGTTCAGCGCCGCGGGTAGAATACTCTCTCTGACGGAATAATACCTTGCGGTAAGTACGGTGCAGTTGCATGAGGGTTCACGCATCCAGTATACTCCACTATGCGGAGGTCAAATCTCTCTTTCTACTTCCCGCTGAAGAGAAATCGTATTGATTCTTTTTTTTATTACCCCTCCAATTCCTGATATTTTGCCATCTTCCGGATTCATCCCTCCGTGAGAATATTCTATAATGATTAATCATTATAATTAAAAAAAAAGATTGTGGTCAGGGGAGTCGTATTGACTATCCTGAATCTGTGAACGGGATGGGTGATACGGGCTGTTAACAGTCATATTACGGGTACGGGGAGTTTTCACGCATCTCTGGCAATCCTCACAGTATTTACCGAGGAGTCCGATATTGACCTGGGCAGCCGCTGGCCCCGGAGCAGCGCGACAGGACGGGGACGTCATCATCTCAATAGGAAATTCCGTAAAACAGCGAGGTGATGTGAGCGGAACGGCCGATAAGCCCGTGGAGACGAACATGACCGGGCGTCAGCGTCCCAATCAAGCAGCGCAGCCAGGCAGGTTAAAAATAACGGAGAATTTTTTAAAAAACGGGATGAAACCCCTATGAAAAACCGGGAGTTATCGTGCCCGACACCAGTCCAGTCGTTCTACCACTATCCCCGCTTCGTTCCGCCGCAGGAAACCGGGCGTCCACGGGGAATCATACTACATAAGGAACGGCTGGCCAGTTGTCACAATTCCTTCATTCTTTAGCCCAGTCGGTAACCGTGAAGTTGCTGCATCCACATCTTCTGGTGGTGAGCGGGATTGAATGCGACCTGCTCCCCATACTGAAGGAGTTATCCGGGTACCTGTTCAGGAATATTCAAATCGCCACAGTGGATAGAATCATACAACGATAGGAGATGACGTTATGACGCACGACAGCCGAAGCATGTCCATCCGGGACTGGTGGCCGAACCAGTTGAACCTGAAGGTGCTTCACCAGCACTCTCCCCTGTCCAATCCGATGGGCAAGGAGTTCAACTACGCTCGGGAATTCCAAAAACTCGACCTGGCGGCCGTGAAGAAGGATCTGCGGGCGCTGATGACCGAATCACAGGACTGGTGGCCGGCGGACTTCGGCCACTACGGGCCTTTGTTCATCCGCATGGCATGGCACAGCGCCGGCACGTACCGCATCGGGGACGGCCGCGGCGGCGCCGGCGCCGGCCAGCAGCGCTTTCCGCCCCTCAACAGCTGGCCTGACAACGCAAACCTCGACAAGGCGCGCCGGCTGCTCTGGCCGATCAAGCAGAAGTATGGCAGAAAAATCTCATGGGCCGACCTCCTGGTTCTTGCGGGCAACGTCGCCCTGGAGTCCATGGGATTCAAGACATTCGGTTTTGCAGGCGGTCGTGAGGATGCCTGGGAACCTGAAGAGGGTGTCTACTGGGGTTCCGAGAACGAATGGCTGGGTGACAAACGCTACTCAGGTGACCGGAACCTCGAAAATCCGCTCGCTGCCGTGCAGATGGGGCTGATCTACGTCAACCCGGAAGGCCCGAACGGCAAACCGGATCCGGTCGCGGCAGCCAGGGATATCCGGGAGGTCTTCGCCCGCATGGCGATGAACGACGAAGAGACGGTTGCGCTCATCGCCGGGGGGCACGCGTTTGGCAAGACCCACGGTGCCGGTCCTGCTTCCCATGTGGGGCCTGAGCCCGAAGCGGCCCCCATCGAGGAGCAGGGACTCGGCTGGAAGAGCAGTTTCGGCACTGGCAAAGGGAATGACACGATCACCGGTGGCCCGGAAGTTATCTGGACCCAGACGCCGATAAAGTGGAGCAACAACTTCCTCCGGAACCTGTTTACCTTTGAATGGGAACTGGAAAAGAGCCCTGCCGGTGCGTACCAGTGGAAGCCGAAAGGCGGCGCAGGCGCCGGGACCGTGCCGGATGCCCACGATCCGTCGAAGCGTCGCGCACCAGGCATGCTGACCACCGACCTTGCCCTGCGGTTCGACCCCATCTATGAGAAGATAGCAAGGCGCTTCTATGAGAACCCGGACCAGTTGGCGGACGCATTCGCCCGGGCGTGGTTCAAGCTGACGCACCGCGACATGGGTCCACGCTCACGCTATCTTGGCCCGGAGGTGCCTGCCGAAGAGATCATCTGGCAGGATCCCATCCCTGCGGTCAATCATGCATTGATTGATGCAAAGGACATCGCCTCCCTCAAGGGTACGATCCTGGCTTCCGGCCTGTCGGTGTCAGAGCTGGTCTCGACTGCATGGGCGTCGGCGTCCACCTTCCGTGGCTCCGATAAGCGCGGCGGTGCGAACGGTGCACGCATTCGTCTGGCGCCGCAGAAGGATTGGGAAGTCAACCAGCCTGCCCGGCTGGCGAAGGTGCTTAAGACCCTGGAGGGCATCCAGAGCGTGTTCAACAGCGCCCAGTCCGGCGGCAAGAAGGTATCACTGGCTGACCTGATCGTTCTGGCCGGTTGTGCGGGTGTCGAGCAGGCTGCGAAGAATGCTGGTCATAAGGTGACGGTTCCCTTCACGCCGGGACGCATGGACGCCTCGCAAGAGCAGACCGATGCGGACTCCTTCGCCGTGCTCGAGCCGAAGGCGGACGGTTTCCGCAACTACCAAAAGACCCGCTATGCCGTATCGGCCGAGGAGTTGCTGGTCGACAAGGCGCAATTGCTGACCCTGACCGCGCCCGAGATGACCGTGCTCCTGGGCGGCATGCGCGTGCTGGACACCAACTTCGGACAGACACCAGCACGGCGTCTTCACCAGGCGCCCGGAGGCGCTCACCAATGACTTCTTTGTGAACCTGCTCGACATGGGTACCGAGTGGAAGGCGGTCTCGAAAGATGCAGACGTGTTTGAAGGGCGCGATCGAAAGACGGAGAACGTCAAGTGGACCGGTACTCGTGTCGATCTGATCTTTGGGTCGAACTCCCAGCTCCGTGCTCTGGCCGAGGTCTACGCAGGTGCGGACGCACAGGACAAGTTTGTCCAGGACTTCGTGGCAGCCTGGGTCAAGGTGATGAACCTTGATCGCTTCGATCTCGCCAGATCGTAGTATGCACATCTTCAAAGGTGGAGAACCTCACGAATGCGGATAAGGAGCCCGGACCGTGCATGGGAAAAGGGCTGACGTTCTGAAAGGAATACCCGGTGGGCCGCCGCGTCTCATCTCGTGGAATATCACGCTCCGCTGTCCCCTGAAGTGCTCCCACTGCTACGTGAAAGCAGGTGAGAACGAAACAGCAGGGGTGCTCTCCACAGACGAGGCACTGGGGGTCATCGACCAGATCAGGGATGTCGGGACGCCTGTTGTCGTGCTCTCCGGGGGCGAACCGCTCCTGCGGGGCGATCTCTGCGAAATAGCACGGTATGGTACGGAGCAGGGTCTCCGGATGGTGATGGGCACCAGCGGGTACTTCCTCGACCGTTCCATGGCGGAACGGCTGCGGGATGCAGGAATCCGTTCTGTGGCGGTCAGCATTGACTCCGCGGACCCTGCCGTCCACGACTCGTTCCGTGGCGTCAGCGGTGCCTGGGAGAAGGCCGTGCAGGCAATACGGAACTGCCGCAATGAGGGTATCGGGGTTCAGATCAACATGACCGTGATGCGGCCCTCTGCAGGGGATGTGCAATCCGTGGTGGAGCTCGGGAAAGGTCTGGGGGTGACGGATTACCAGGTCTTTTTCCCCGTTCCCACGGGACGTGCACAGGATTTTAGCCCGTTGGATCCCCGGGAATATGAAGAGGTGATCCGGCAGGTGCTCCTGAAGTACCGTGACACCAGCGTGAACCTCCGCCCGACCTGTGCCCCGCAGTTCCGGCGGATTGCCCAAGAACTCGGGATAGGCAACCCGGCATGGGGGCGGGGCTGCATCGCCGGGATTGGCTACTGCCGGATCTACGCAGATGGGGATGTCACCCCATGTCCCTATCTGCCGCTGAGTGCCGGGAATGTCCGAAAGACCCCGTTTCGAGAGATATGGTATCACTCACCCATCTTCTCAGCACTCCGCGACCCGGACCTGTTGACCGGGAAATGCGGGGAGTGTGAATACAAAATCATTTGCGGCGGCTGCCGTGCCCGGGCGTACCGGGGCCCGGAAGCGGTTTCCCCCCGCTGGTGTGACGGGCTTATGCCCCCCCGGGAAATTGCAGGGGAGCTCTGCGCTGAGGACCCATGGTGCCCGTACGAACCGGGAGGCATGCAATGACCACGGGAACACCGGCTGATGAACTCGATCTTCGCATTCTCGATGCATTACAGCAGGATATTCCACTCGTACCCCGCCCGTGGGAGGCGGTTGCAGCCCTGCTCGATATCCCGGAAGATGTGCTCCTGGAACGGCTGGAGCGGCTGTCCCGGCAAGGAATAGTCCGGGGCATCTCACCCATCATCGAATCCCGGCCGCTGGGCATTACTGCCGCAACGCTTGTTGCGCTTCCTGTGCCGCAAGAACACATCCGCGAGGTTGCTGACATCATCAGCCACTACACGGATGTCTCGCATAATTTCCAGCGTGATCATCAGTATTCTCTCTGGTTCACGCTCTCGGCAAAGGATGAGAATACGCTGCATGAAGTTCTTCAGGAGATCCTTGAAAGAACAGGCTTTACCCGGGACGATATTCTGGACCTGCCGACCGTGAACAAGATAAAAATCGATGTCCGGTTCCCTCTCGCAGGGATCCGGAACGGAGGTGCGAATGGATCAGAATGACCGGGAGATCCTTGCCACGCTTGAAGAAGGGCTCCCGTTTGTTCCCGAGCCGTTTGCGGAGATCGGGAAAAAGCTCGGTCTTGAGGGGGAGGAAGTCCTGGTACGGGTCCGGGAGTTAAAGGAGGCCGGTATCATCCGTCGGTTCCGGGCACGGATCAACCAGCGGCAGCTGGGAATCACCGCCAATGCCCTTGTCGCATGGGACTGCAACGGAATGGCGCCCGGAGAAATGGGATCCCGGCTTGCATCGTATCCCTGTGTCACCCACTGTTACGAACGGAGACCTGTGGCGGGCCGTTGGGACTATTCCCTGTATACGGTCCATCACGGGTTCTCGAGGAAGGAAGTTGAAGAGGAGGTCCGCCAGTTGCAGAACAGACCGGCCTGTCCCGCTACCTCATCCTCTTCAGCACCGAGGAGTTCAAGCGTGTCCCGAATGTCCGCATCCGGGAGAATGGGAGCGGGAGATGAACCGGATCACGCAGTGCCTCCATGGCAAAGGCACCGTCAGTGCCGTTATGAAACACCGGGACGGGAAAGGGGCCGTTCCAAGTAAATATCTTGCCTTCGCCGGCCAGCGCAGGCCTGTCATCTTCTGGAATCTGACCGACCGGTGCAACCTCTCCTGCACCCACTGTTACAGTGCATCCGGGCCGGAATGCGGGTCCGGGGATGAGCTGACAACGGCCGAGGCCCGTGCTTTCATTGACGACCTTGCGGCATCGAACGTCCCGCTGGTCATTTTCACCGGCGGCGAACCGCTGGTCCGTCCCGATATCTGGGAGCTTGCGGAGTACTCCCGGGAGAACGGGATCAAGACTGCGCTCAGCACCAACGGCACCCTCATCACTGATGAAATTGCGAAAAAGATCAAACGCAGTGGGATTGAGTATGCGGGTATATCGCTGGACGGGGCCACGGCAGCAACCCATGACCGGTTCCGGAACACCCCGGGAGCGTTTGACCGGGCTGTTGCGGCCTTCGCCTGCTGCCGGAAGGCAGGGGTGCGGTGCGGGGTCCGGGTGACCCTGACCAAGGAGAACCAGGACGAGTTCGGAGCCCTTGTGGACCTTGCCCGGGACCTCGGGGCCTCCCGGTTCTGCCTGTACTGGCTTGTCCCGTGCGGCCGGGGAAGCGATACCTACGAACGGCTCCAGGTGAACGCCCCGGAGGTCACCCGGGCGCTCACGCTCCTGTACGGAAAGGCAAAGGAGATTCATCCGGATGAAATGGAATTTCTCACTGTCGATGCACCGCAGGACTGCATCCACCTGCTGCAGTCCATGGAACGCGACGGATTACCGGACCTTCAGGATGCCCGCGAGCTCCTTGCGTCGCTCAACGGGGGGTGCAGTGCCGGGGAACGGGTGGCCAATGTCGATCCCCGCGGAAACGTGTATCCCTGCCAGTTCGCCCGCTCGCCGGCCTTCCTTGTCGGCAACATCCGTGACCGACCCTTCTCAGCGATGTGGAACGATGACACGAATCACGTCCTCTCCCGGTTCCGCAAAAAACCCCCGGATATCCGGGGAAAGTGCCGGTCGTGTGCCTATCTCCCGCTCTGTGGTGGTGGATGCAGGGTGCGGGCGTATGCGCAGAGCGGGGATTTTGCAGGGGAGGATCCGTTCTGTTCCGTGGGCAACCCTCATGAGGATCGGACTGTATAACGCCTGTTTTTCCGATAGCATTCAGAATCCGCACCCTTGCCATATAGATCAACGAATTAGCCGTCACCAGGCTGATCCTCCCCACAATTATCGGGCTAAAGTACACAACCCCGCATAAAATTTCCCGTCACCATAAACGATTTCGGGGGGAGAGGAGGAGAATTAAAGAATTATTTGAGCGCTTACGGTAGAGCCGGGCATCATTTTCCATGAACATCACTTCATAGCTGATTCATATCGAGAAGGAAGAGAAGGATCGGCAACCTCGTACGGAGCTGATGTGCTGTACCAACGATCCTGCGTGATCCTTGTGCAGTCACGACGGAGAAATGACGAAGAGAAGTGATGAGAAATGCAGCAGTCGGCGATTTCAGAGGTTTATCGTCAATATAGATTCGTGGTGGTTCCGGAAGTTCAACCACTTTTTTGCGCGAGACGGCCTGAATAATCCCCATCACGAGGTATGAGATATACAGAATCGTCATGAGCGCCTTGATCCTGGCAGGGTCATTGAGATAGATACGATCCGCCATAACCGACATTTTCATCAACCTGAAGATATACTCCACCACACTTTGTTGCTTATAATGCTTCAGGACGGCCTTGTCGTCCATATCTGAACAAGGAACATTCGTCAATAGAACAAACGTCTCTTTCTTCCGTTTGAATTCAATGACCCGCTTTTCATCAGGGATGAGCCCGGTCTGACGGACATAATAGACGGTATGTTCTTCCAAAGGTTTGGTGTCTTTCCCGCGTCGACCCCTGGGCCACCGGGTAATATTTTCTGGTACGACCTCAAATTTGGGATTGAGGAGGAGCTTGGTGAATTCTCCTTCAAATTCTCCGATTGCTTTTCTGGCATCTGCATCACAGGCAAAGGAGTCCTTGAACCGCTGCGTGATCGTATTTTTCAGTTCTTTCTCATCGGCCCTCAACTGGTCCGCCACTTTCTGCGTCGGCGGCTGAGCTCTCATATACAATGAGATTGCACGGTTGGCCGAATACATCAACGTCGAATCTCTGTGACCGGTATACTGCGCGGGGAACCTTCTGGTCCTCTTCATCACAACACCGGCCAAGGTTCGTCCAGTTATTTCGTTCATAGGCGAGTGACCGATGTTTCGCAGCAAGGTTTTCTGCAAAACTTGACGGTACACGGGAGATGAACCGTACTTCGGACCCGGGTCGATTCATTACCTCCATATTTGGCTTCGTCAGGAGTTTGGCGTCTGCTATGTACGTATACTCGTTGAACTCTGGCCCATAGAGTGTCTTAAGAAATTTCAGTGCATCCATATTCCACTGGCAATCGGCGTTATTCCCATCCATAATGGTACAATGTCTAATGAGGCCATTGCCGTCGCTAACGACACCTGATTGAAAGATCTTCCGGTCCTTTCTGCCTGTTTTATTGTACCCTGCACAGATCATGGGACCCAAGTGCGGTATTCCTTCTTCCTCTTCATATTCTCCACAGACTTCATGCGATGTGGTATCTCCATGAAGGAGGGTTGAACGGGGCAGGTCAAAGACTGCATAGCACTTCAGGGCCAGCTGGTTGAAGAAATCTTCGGGGCATGCTTTGGCAAACTGGTCCAGGAAGCGCCGAAGACAGTCATCGTTGAGTGAAGAAGGATCGAGGGGGGCATCAAAGATGAGTTCCATATCGTAATGGGCAAAGGAGTCTTGAGCATTAACGAGTGCAACTCGCTGATTCTCGGATATGAAGGGGAGGAGGATGAATGCCAGGGCACGGTGACCTGGACTGAGCCGGCATTGGGCCCTGTCCCAAAGGTACATCTCGTTGATCATTTCGATGAAATCAAGTTTGTGTAGAATTGCTCGGACGATGAGTGCTATGAGGGGGGTTTGGATCTCATCTTCTGGTTCTTCGGGAAGCGAGTGAACCAACTTCTGGATCTCGGCGAGAGGATCATCGACACTCTGGGCAGTCCTCGGATAGAGTTTGTGCATCCGGATAGGGCTATTTTTGTCCTTTGCCATACTGCCTAAATGATTTTAGTTTCTGAGATATATGTTTAAGCTTTTATATGAGTTGATAATTGTAATCTGTTGTACTAATATGTACATTAGTATAATTCACCCGCGCCTTTCTCAAGGGTGCGGATTGTGAAGTCTCTCACGAAGTGCTCTCTTATGGGTCATCCCCGTCTCCTGATTTTGATGGGATCGGGACCTCGACAACAGCAATCGGGTGAGGCACAGAATGGAGCAGGGGGAAAAGAGAACTTCTTCTTCACTGCTTTCCGTTTCATACCTGGACACTTGGGGCAACGACATCGTCTGTTGGTGCATAAATGGGCCATGTGGTTCAAAATCTGACCAATGAAATCATCCTGATCCTGCTTCGCGGCCCCCTGCATACCCTGGGATTGGCCCTTTAAAAAAGCCACGCAACGGTTATCCGGATACTGCAGATTAAAAATACACGCTCTTCCACCGCAATACCTTAATGGCGGGAGAGAGAAACGGAGCCGGGCAACCTGAATCTTCCCCTTCGAAAGCCAGACCAGGGGCATTGGCATACGGGTATATGTCAACAGCATCACCATATCGTCCAAACGTGTCGAAATACCCATTATTTATCAACACATCTCATGGCTCCATGCGCAGCCGCAGCAGTGCCGTATGCACGCACTTTTTTTCTCTCCCACCTTCCGCGATGCAACGATCCCTGACTCTTCATGCTCTTTCAGGGATACCGATGCAGTCTGGCGTTTTGCATTTGTTGCATCAACCACAAACCCGATCTTTGATTACGGCTGACAAGATCAGCCTCAACAGTCCCGCAATTCACGTTTGAGGGTAATGCTTCACGGCACCGCAGAGTCGTCTCTTCGAGAAGAGCATGAATGTCGATCAGATCCAACAGCATCCCAGTGGGATTGTGATGAAAATGGCAGGGGGGCTTGGGTCCCGGCACCCCTATTGGTTGGAGCGTGAAGGAGACCGGATGTGGCACCTCCACTCCCAACCCTATCATCTCCTACTGATATCCCGGATTGAGGAGGGGAAAAAGGAACGGGTCCTTATGCCGGCATTCCTTGTGGATTGGAGCGTGAAGGAGACCGAATTCGCACCTCCACCCTGCACAATGACCTGCTTCGTCTCTGTCTGGTATCCCGCTTTGGTGAGGGTCACGGTGTGGGTCCCGGCAGCAACGTTCTGCACAGTTGCGTCTGTCTGCCCGCTGCCAACACCGTCAATAAAAATCGCCGCTCCTGTCGGAACCGATGTCACGGAGAGTGGGAAGGTGTTGACACTGCTTGTGGGTTGGAGCGTGAAGGAGACCGAATTCTCCTCTCCACTCTGTACACTGACCTGCTTTTTCGTCTCCGTCTGGTATCCCGCTTTGCTAAGGGTCACACTGTGGGTTCCGGCTGCAACGTATCCCAGAGTCGCGTTTGTCTGCCCGCTGGGGATACCATCAATCAGGATCGCAGCACCACCCGGAATCGATGTGATTGAGAGGGTCCCGGTGCCGGTTCCACCACCCCTTAAGCGCAAGAGGGTAAAGGAAACAGAATTCTCCTCTCCACTCTGTATTAACTGACCTGTTTTGTCTCCATCTGGTATCCCGCTTTGCTAAAGGTCATGGTGTGGGTCCCTGAGGGCAACGTTCTGCACGATTGTGTTTGTCTGCCCGCTGGCGACACCATCAATGGCAATCGCAGCACCTCTCGGGAACGATGTCACGGAGAGTGGGAAGGTGCTGACACTGCTTGTGGGTTGGAGCGTGAAGGAGACTGAATTCGCACCTCCGCTCTGCACACTGACCTGTTTCGTCTCTGTCAGGTATCCTGCTTTGGTGAGGGTCACGTTGTGCGTCCCTGCATTAACGTTCTGAACGGTTCCGTTTGTCTGGCCGCTGGCAACACCGTCAATAAAGATCGACGCTCCTGTCGGAACCGATGTCACGGAGAGGGGGAAGGTGCTGACACCACCACCGCTATTCGCGGTGAAAGAGGCTGAAATGGTATTATTGCCGGTCACATTCGTGAATGTGTAGGTCGCGGGCACTCCCTGAGTAACTCCATCAACCAGGACATTCTGGAGGTGGAATCCCGGACTCGCGGTGAATGTGAAGGTAACAGAACTGCCGGATACGACCTCAACGGGACCGCCTCGGTTCGATAGTCCCTCCCGCACCAGAAGAGGTGGTGACGGAATAAAGATCCGGCAGAGCGGCATTGACACGAAGGTCAAGATTCGTCACTCTCCCGGGCTTGAAAGGAGAGGTCTCCTGCCACGGGCCGCCAGCGGCAACATCATAGACCTCTGCCTGTTTTCCATCGACAAAGAAGTTGATGGGGGCGCCTTTTTGGATGGTCCCCTGGACCATCATGTCGGGTGAAGCATCGTCTGTTCCACCGTATACCCCTTCAACCGTGGTAACGAGATAGTTTATTTCGTCCTTCCCTCCCGCGACGGTCGTTGACACATTTGTCTTGGCAGGAGCCGGTTTCCCGTCAATTTTTATCGTTCCGTAGAATGCCCTGGCGGAGTTGAGGAGGCTTCGGGCTGATCTGGAACTGGGCCCTGCTGCAGGTGTCATCGATCGCCGGGTTATCCAGCGCAGCGACCAGTGCATCTGCCGCTTCCGATCCCTGCAGGCTTCCTTTCCGCTAGCACGAAAAGGGTCGTCCACCGGACCGGAGAGGCTCCCACCACGGAGTCTCCTGCCGGATAACATCGAAGATATCATTCTGCATGGGGTGCTGGACGATGACGAAGTACTGGCCCGGGGTCATTCCGGAGGTCAGGGCTTCGGAGAGGTTGTACCCGTAGGTCCCGTCGTTATCGACACTTGCCGGGGAACAGTCCGTGAAATTTTCGCCAGGATCCCAGACCGCAAGGCCCGATGACGGTTTGCTTTCGACAGTCCCGGAGACAGAGACCGCTTGTCCGGGTATGATGAGGGAAGGTGAGACAGAGACGGTCACAAAAGGCGTGAGAGATCCACCGACAAGGTTCCAACATGACCCGGCAAGATTTGTTGTTGCCCGTGGGCTGGACGACAGCATAGATGGTGTAGGTCCCGGCGTCAATGTTGAGAGGGGCGGTCTTCCACACGTTTATCCCATGTGGTGTCATCCAGAACACCGGGCGTGGTCCACCCGCCACCCACTACCGATCCCTGTGGGTTGTGCAGAAGGGGGCGCCCTCGGGTGCAATGCCCGGTCCGGTGATGAAAAGGTAGACGGTGTCGCTCTCCAGGTTGACACCGGAGAACTGGATTCCTCCGATTTAGATAAGGCCTTGGTCGCCTGCCAGGGTTATGGTCACGGCACCTGGACCGCTGTCCTGGGCAACCTCGTTATTTACGGCGGATACAGGGAAAATAACAGTACCCGGTAGCAGCAGTAATAGTATGAGCAGGTGATATCTTTGCGTCATATAAATCGTTGTATTTTAAAAATTTAATCAAATAAAAACTTTTGGGAAATTCAGGGATTTCCAGGGGCATTTATGGAAGAAGCCCCCTGTTTGGTTGTGGAAAACTATACCCGATCTATCCCACACCCGAAAATTAGAGGCAGCACTCATGAGCAGGATGGACCTTCTCAAACGGGTAAAGGTATGCCAGGGGTATGGCAGAAGCAGGCTGGTAATTACAAAAAAAATTCCTGTGAGAGATATTCCAGGGATAATCTCACACTCTTCTGGGACTGGACTCCCAGTGCATATCCTTATCGAAGAGCGTTATGTGTCCATTATTCTTGAGGTTCTCTCACTGAATTCAACTTGTTCAAACAGACCTGAAGTGCCCCTTGATTCCTGGGTAATGCCTTCTATGAATGCTGATACCTTACCCACGGAGGGGGTGTTGCCAACTGCAGTGAGACGGATGTTGTGGTTGACACTTGGCGTGGTGTCATCAGACCCTTCAACAAACCTGTTGTTCGTCTGGGTCCTGGCGTTCACGACATTCATCGTGAAGGAACTCCCGGTCGTCACCATATTGGAGAATGCCGGGCTATACCCACTAACGGAACTCATATCAGTCGAAATAATCCCCGCACCATTTGCTCCAATGAGTCTAATCTGCTTGGTTGCTTCGATTCCCGAATCGGCCATTGCACTGCCTGCAATGAACAATGCCAGGGCGATCAGAATAATCCCAACTTTCTTCAAATTATTCCTCCTATATTTCATGCTGATAATCTCAGCATCATTCAAACAGGAAGTGACTCTGTTATAAATTCTTTCAACCTGTTGTTACCATCATGGTAGATCAGTTACATCATGTACCTTTCGATAAGGGAAGAGAGCCGGCGATCACCAATGGGGTTCTTCCAGACTCCGGACGGCTGTCCCAGCATGCACGAGGATTACCGGATATCGGTCTCTCATCGCAGCCTGATACTCGATGTTGATCAAAAAAGGGAATGGAATCCGGCCCGGAATTCCGGTTCATTGACGGTTTATTGCGGGGGTTTCCACCGACCTCATGGCGGGTCTTTATCCGGAAACGATTAAATGAATCCTGATCACAGCCAAGGGAAAGAGGGGTGGTTTCTTGCGGTTGATGACGCCGTGGTTAAAATCCTTTTTTGCATTATCATGGCGTGATGGGTGAGGTTCCCTGTTCCAGCACCATTTTAGGGGTTTGAGCGTGAATAAGACCGAACTGCTCACCTCCCAGATATCTTATTCTATTTTGACACCGGACTCCCAGTGCATATTCATTTCGAAGAGTGTTATCTGTCCATCTACTGTGGTTCTCTGACTGAATTCAACTTGCTCAACCAGACCTGAACTGCCGCTTGTTTCCTGGGTAAGGACGTTCATGAAGGCTGATACCTTACCCACGGAGGGGGTATTGGCAAGTGCGGCAAGACGGAGGTAGTGGTCGGTACTTGACGGCAGGTTTACAGCCCCCACCGCAAACCTGTTGTTCGTCTCGTTCCTGGGTTCACGACATTCATCGTGGGAGGAACTCCCGGTCTCATCCATATTGGAGAACGGGGAGGCTATCCCCGCTTCCGGAAATAGTGTCAGTCAAAGTGATCCCATCACTATCTGCTCCCGTGGATCTGATTTGGGTGGTTGCTTCGATTCCCGAATCGGCCATTGCAATGCCTGCAATGAACAATGCCAGAGCGATCACGAATATCCCAACTTTCTTCATACTATTTCTCCTATAATTCATACTGATTATTTCAGCATTACCTAAACAGGAATTGAGTCTGTTATAAATTCTTTCAACCTGTTGTTCCAATGAATGAGAGATCAGTTTACATCATGTATCTTACAGTAAAGAGGGGGAGACAACTCTATTTCACGGATCGAGAAAAACAACCAGTATTCTTTCAGACCCCCGGGTGACTGTTCCATCCGTGCACGAGGATTACCAAAATACCGCTACCCATCGTAGCCTGAACCCGATGTTGATCACTGAAAGGGTTTGCAATGCGGCCGGGGGTATTCTGAAAGAATATCCCCCGTAAGTATCCGGTTGTCGACCGCCCGGAATTATAAGAGATATATCTATTATAGAATATATACGAGGTATAAACGATGCCTACCACGATTGCGGTCTCATCGGAGACAAAAGAACTCCTGCGGCAACTGGGTGAAAAAGGAGAATCATATGATACCATTATCCGGCGCCTCCTGCATGAAGCCGCCTGGAAGAGGCTTGATGCACACTGGAATAGTATTCTTGCACATGACGAGTTCATCCCGCTGGATGCCCTTGATATTACGTGTCCAGGTCTCATCGACGTTCCAGAAAGAATACGGTCACCTTGACCCGGAATCCCAGAGTCGTATCAGGAATGCCCTGGAGCAACTTTGCAGAGGATCCATTCACCTCCCGTACCAATGCCGATATAAAAGCACTAAAAGACACAGAACCTAAAAAATATCGATTGAGAATCGGGCAGTACAGGGTTGTGTATGCGGTGTTTGAGAACGAAATACGGTTCATCGAACTATTTTTCAGGAAAAGAGGATAACGGCTTTGATGCCCGCTTGCAGAGTGTCAGAGATTGAATATTCATGTGAGATATCACGGCCGGCGAGTAATGCCGGGCATTCAGCAGAGTCACTCCCCTTTCCCATATACTAGAGCCCCGGCACCGGGCACACAGCGGTGCACCGGGCACACAGGTAGCACTCCCGTTTCGATGCGTCCCTCTCCGCAACATGGGCAGGGCATGCTTTCTCGCATTTCCTGCACCTGATGCAGGCATCGGTCCGCCTCAAACGGTACAGGCTGAAATGGGCAGGTATGGAGAAGAGGAGACCAAACGGGCAGATTCCCCGGCAGACCGGCCGGTACCCGAACACCGAGAAACAAGAAACAGGAGAAACACGATAAAGCCAACCGACAGGGTCAGCGCGAAGAATTCGTAGATCCCGGTGTAGTCAATCAGGTTGATGTAATAGAGGGCACCTGCAACGGTTGCGACAAAGATACCCAGCCGGAGGCCTTCAAGGTACTCTGTCTTTTTTATATCGATCTTTTTCCCGGGTATGTTCCACGCGAGCTCCTGCACCGAGCCGACCGGGCAGAGATTGCCGCAGAAGGTCCTGCCAACAAAGAGCACGAGCCCGACCCCTGCCAGGATCCCGACTATACCGGGGGCTATAGTCTGGCCGGAAGTCACGATGCTGACCAGCCCGACAAATTCCAACGGCATGAGCGGGGCAAGGACCACAAAGCCAAACAGGGCGCTTATTGCGACCGTCGCAACCGCGATCTTCCGCGACATGTACCCGCTCTTCCACACGAAGGCGGCCAGCACGGTCCCGGCAAGCAGGTACACGACAGCAAACGCTGAAGCCATGGTCTCCTCCCCCAGCAGGAGGAAGGTCGTCATCTCACCGATTCCAAGGGCAAACAGAGCGGCGGTGGCAAGGGCAGGGCCGGCCCTGGGGATCCTGACACCAAGAATCCCTGACCTGAAGGCAAAGAATAACAGGAGAGCAATAAGGCCCCCTGCGAGGATCCCGATAAGCAATGGATCGGGCGGCAGAAATCCGGTATCCGGGAGGAAGGGAGGGAGGCGTTGGAGGGGACAGCGGTTGCAACCGGGGAAACCACCGTATCTGTCGAAACGGGAAGCGCAGATGAGCCAATGCCTTCGACTGAGGAGATCGTAGATGGGGCAGCGGTTGCAGCGGGAACAGGAGCGATCGGGGTCGTTACCTGGGGTATCGGTGTTGCTGCCGTAGGTGCCGAAGTTGCAGACCGTGCGGTATAATCACAGATGGAATTGGCATCGACGTCAGTATACAGGAAACAATGGCCCGGGTAAGGACAGTAGCCCCTCCCCTTCGGGCAGATGGCGGCACAGGCGGGGTAGGCAAGGCCTGCAACTCCCATGACGGCGGCAAGGCCGCGTCTCAACCAGCGGGGTAGTTTCATGGATTGTCCAGAAAGTAGTGTGCACGCATGCAATATACACTTGACAATTAGGGAAATATGTTATACAATACTCCTGGAGCAGACCTCTTCATTCCGGATCTGGCAACCATGGCGATTCATGCCGGTCACAATGAAGCGTCTTGTGAAGTCCTTCGACACTACGATACCACATCTGTCATCATCGGGCGTATTGAAACTGAAGGATCGGGCAGTGACGAAGTATGGTTATGACCGTGTCGATACTATCAGAGGAATCTGCGAATTC
>CAWIVM010000004.1:0-62659 GCA_963839585.1 uncultured Methanoregulaceae archaeon | reverse complement strand
GACTCCAGGGCTGACAAGGCTGCCGGTCAGAGGACCGGGTGGTAATGGTAAGGCCCGATAAGGGCAGGTCCCGAGGCGATGACCTCGGCAAGCAGCGGCCAGAAGAGGACCCCTGCCAGGATACCGGCGCTGATAATCCAGATGAGGATCGCGATCAGGGCCCTTCCAAACGATGCCTGGTGAAGCGTCTGGATCCCGATGATCCCGACCACCGCCGACCAGATTAGGGCGGCAAACGCCCCGATCACCGGGATCCAGCCGATCAGCATGACAGGGGTCAGGCAATAAAATACCGTTTTTATCGTTGTATGGATCCCCCTCTTGCCGCAGATCAGGATGATCCAGAGATGAAGCCAGATAGCGTAGGCTACCGCGAAGCCGATGGTGAGGGCGAGGATGATGAAAAAGGAGAGAATGATATTCCTGCTCCCGAATCCGAGCCCGAAGAGGAGAAGGGCGGGGTGTTTGGATACGGCAATGCCGGTGATAAGGGTGGAGAGGAGCGTGTAGATGACTGAGATTGCGATAAAATAGAGGGTGGTATCCTTCAGGTCTTCGTCCCGTACCTGCCAGAATGCCTCGCCCGGGCTGAAGAGGAATCCCCGTATCTTGTCGGGGATTGTTGCGGTCATTTCAGTAGATCTCGGCTTTTTTTGATCATATACTTAGCGAAAGGGAAAAAACCCGATTGACTCCTCTCTCCAATGCCGTGACTCCCCTAACTCCCCAATCCAAGGTCCTCTGCCAGTGCTTTCGTCCGCAGAAGCGCTCCGAGCGCATCGCTCCTTTTCTGGTCGACTGCAGAAGTTTTGAGAAAACCAGAAAAAAATGCTGCCTCCTCAGGAGGTATCCTCCCCTGTGCCTCACTGCAGATGGCCTCCCAGGTGCGGTCCGGGAAATAGAGGGATGCCGCGATATCCTCCAGGAGATCAGCCGTCTCCTGCCGGAGTACCCCCGCTTTTTCTGCAGCCCGGACCGTGCACCGGATATTGATAAGCGGTTCGGAGAGGGGAAAGAATGTCTCCGGGTCGTACACCAGGGCAACTTCGTCATCTGACGTGAGGACGCCGTCCCGGTACAGCCGGTAAATCTTCCCCACCCCCTCCATCCCAAGGGTATCGAGTTCGGCCGCACGCAGTGCCCCCATGGAGGATGCCCCGATCACCCGGACCCCTTCCCGGATGGCGGAGAGGATCTCTCGATGTCCCACCGCGCAGTCCTGGAAGAAGACCCCGTCGATCAGCGTGATGATCCGGGCGCCGGATGCCGCCGCATCCGTGATATCCCCGCGCCTGGCGGGGGGGCAGAACTGTGCGGAGAGGAGGCTGCCGGCCACCACCGGGTCAAGGCTTGGGCCGAGAAATACGACGATCTCGTGCCTCATGGCACCTCCTGCCGATCCGCTCCTGGTCCATGGCATAGACCTCGAGGCCGGGCACGATCACCCGGACAACCGGGACGCCGATCGTCTCCTGCGTGAGGTTTACCACGATCATCCGGGGAAGACCTGCCTCCCGGAGCCTCTGCCGGGCAAGGGAAATGTCATCCAGAAAATCGGTGGTGTCAAACGATGGAATTGCGGAAAACCTCCTGCTCTCTTGTGAAGAGAACCAGTACCGGTTCATCCGCTTTGTCCTCTCGTATCCGATCTTCTTCCGAAAATCGGCAACCGTGGTGTCCTCCCGTGCACCATGGATCTGGGTGAGCCTGCTCTGGGCCACTTCGGTCAGTGCACGCAAGAGAGCGATCCGTGCGCTGGTATGGGTGCCCATGCCGATGGTGAGGAGTGCGGGGTCCTGCAGCAGGGTATCGTCCGAGATGGCGGCAATGGTCGGTATGCCGATATCGCTCGTGATATCCTTGATCGTGACATCGACCCGTGCAGCCCTGAACCGGGAGAGGAGGCTTTCGGCGAGAGGGTCGTCGATCTCCTGCACCTCTGGACCGGTATCCCGCGATACCTCCACAAGGGACCATGCATCCCGCTCGATGATCTCCATGAGGGCATGGAAGACTGCCTCCTCGATCGTGTTGCCCGAGGCGAGGCCGTTTGTCGAGGTACGGAAGAGCTGGGGGTAAATGTGTGGCAGGGGATGAAAGACCGCACTGGCCGGGACGAGGATATCCTCCCCGGCCCCCAGGTCATATCCCGTGACCCACGGGATGGAGGCATCGGGATCTCTCCCGGCAGGGAGGACGAGCGTTGCAGGGTCGAGGGCAGGTGCATCCTCCTTTATCCGGGAGTATCGGTCGACCCTCAGGTCATCCTGGTGCAGTTCGGCCGAGAACCGCTCGATCCCTTCCATCATTGCCGAGACCTTCGCCTCAGTCGGGGTCGCTCCCTTGCCATTGTAGACCGACACGGCTCCGAGCCCGGCAGTCGGCCTGATGCTTGAAAAGACCGGTATCCCGATCCGGTCGAGGTTCGTGATATCGGCAACACGGGTGATCCCGGCGGCAGGGAGGAGTTTTTCCACCCGTAAGAGGGTCTCTTCCGGGGAGACGGTCCGCTGGGTATCGTTCGTGTAGACTTTCCTGCAGGGTGAGAGTATCATTTGGTACAAAGCCTCGGCGGGTACTGCTGCAGGAAAGATTGGCCTGTCTGCGAGAAGAGTCTTTTGCTGCATGCAGGCTCTCAATTGGGGCCTCTCCCCTCTGCCATGGTTCAGACCGCGGTGATGCTGAAGAGGTAGGGGAGCATGATCAGCGAGAGGAGGATCACGATCATGAGGGTGGAGATGAACGTAACCACGTAAGGGGCATATTTCCCTATTCCCCTCCGTTCAAAGAGCCGGTCGATCCCTTCTTTCAGGATGTAACCCCCGTCAAGCGGGACCATGGGGATGGCATTGAAGAGCCCGACACTGATATTGATCCATCCACACCAGAAGAGGAAATGGATAACGCCAAAGAATCCTGCGAATGGTACGGTGTAAAATTGCTGTGCGTCCGTGTCAAACGCCAGGATCCGGAATGGGTTTTCCGACCCTGTGAAATCGAAGGGAACCGTCAGGAACCTGAGGAGTCCGAGAGGCGATATGCTGTTGCCGATACCATCCAGGATGAGTGCCGGGTCATAGTAGGTGATCCCCATGAAGCCACTGGTCCGGTTCCCGGTATCCTGCGGCCATTCCGAAAGTGTCAGCTGGTAATCGGCGATGACCCCCTCGTGCCCGACCGTGAGGGTGAGGGGATCGCCCGGTCGGCTGGCGTTCAGGAGGGCAGAGATTTCGGCCTGGGATCTGACCGGTTCCCCGTTCACCGCGTGTATCAACGAATAGGCGGGGACTCCTGCCTGCTCTGCAGAGTAGTTCTGGTACACCCCCCCGATAACCGGGCCTGTCACCGGGGTGACAAATCCCATGAGAAGGACCATCACGAGGATACACACCCCGCCGATCACGATATTGTTCGTGATACCGGCTCCATACATACGGACCTTCTTCATCCCTCTCGTCTGGTTGAGCTCCTCCTCGTCTGGTTCGACAAAGAACCCGATAGGGATGACGAAGAGCAGGGCCCCGATGCTCTTCACGGTGATATTCTCGACACGAGAGAGGATGCCGTGCCCGAATTCGTGGATGGCGATCGCGACCACGAATGCCAGCCAGACTGCGATAGTGGAAGGGATGTACTCGTTGACTCCAGGGATAAGCAGGATGTTCTGGGGAGCATACATCCCTGTGGGCGGGGGTCTGACCGCAAAGGTGAGGGTGAGCGATAAAAAGAGCAGGATAGTCATTGCGACTGAAATGACCACGACCATCACGACACCGAACGTGGCATACATGCGGAGGAAGGAGGAGTATTTTTTAAACCAGTCAAAGAAGCCCACTTTCATGGACTTTATTGCGATAATCGGGCCGTAAAAAGCGATATGATCCGAAAAGTACCCTCTCTCCCGGATGATCAGTGCTATCAATCCATAGACAGCGACGACGACCACGAGCAAAAGGAGCCAGTCCATTCTTCAGCTATGGGTGAGAATGGGTGATAAAAATGCTGACGCAGGAAATTTTGTTCCCGGGTGACCGCGCCTTCAAAGAAATATCGTTGAGCGGCTTTCAGGACGCATGCAAACCTGGGAACGGGAGCAGGGGCACATCGGGTGATATCAATGTAGGCAGGAGTGGGGTGAGGTGGAGAGAATCAGCTTTTGCGATCAGTCGCATATGTTTCACCTGGAAAAACCAGAGAGATCCACCTGTTCGGTACGACCGAGCAGTCTGCTTTGTGGTCTCCCAGGAGGCGCGTGCGATGGGTGGCGGCCGGCGGTGCTCTGCGATGTAGTCTGCGAGGAATGCGATCGTTGTCTTGTCGGAAGGATACCCGCTCCCGATCTCACCGTACTCTTCTGCAAGTTCTCCGATACTGCGGTCACGGACCACCTTTGCCACGATCCCTGCGGCAGAGACAACAGGGATGGTCGCATCGGCATGGTGCTCTGCGATCACCCGGCAGGGGAAATCGAGGTGGGATGAGACCGCACGGCCGTAGCGGGGGGCGATCACATCGCAGGCATCCACGTACGCGATCCCGGGCTGAAGTTCGCTGATCACCGCGGCGTGCGCAAGGGCCATGAGCTGGTTCATCGTCATCGAACGCCGGCGGGAATCGATCTCGCCCGCCTCGATGACAAGGACCGTATAGATCACGCTCCCGGTGATCCGGCCGAAGAGATCGGTCCGCGCTGCGGGGGTGAGCGTCTTTGAGTCACGGACCGGGATAGCCGCCAGGTCCTCATCCGAGTCGCAGCCGACCGCAGCGACCACGAGCGGACCGAGGACTGCGCCCTTCCCTGCTTCGTCAACCCCGGCAAACATCCGATCGCAGGTATGATGCGCAAGTTATTTCAATGGCGATGATGGTAACCCCACTCTATGTACATCATCATCGTGGGCTTGGGCGGCATTGGGAGGAGCCTTACGGTACAATCGGTGGAGCACGGGGACAATGTCGTGATCATCGATCGGAATGAGCAGCGCTGCAGCGAGATGCTCGAGCATTACGATGTCCTGGCGATCACCGGGAATGCCACCGACAAGGTCATTTTGGAGGATGCCGGGATCGACCGTGCCGATGCACTGGTGGCGACCACGAGCGATGACTCGGTCAACCTGATGACCTGCTGGCTTGCCAAGCGGTTCAAGGTGACGAATGTCGTCTCGATAGTCAACAATGTGGAGCACTCGGACCTTTTCAAGGAAGTCGGGGTGAAGATTTCCGAGAACCCTGACGAGCTTGTGGCCTCGCGCCTGTATTACTGGGCAAAAAACCCGATGCTCCAGCAGCTCGCCTCCATTCCCGGGGGGACCATCTTTGAGGTGGTTGCAGAGAAAGGAGCCCCGATCGTGGACAAGGAGATCCGTGAGCTCAAGGTGAAGGACTTTGTCTTTATCGCGATCCGGCGGCTGGGGGGAGAGCTGATCATCCCGAGCGGGACCATCAGGATCCGGCCGGGAGATACGATCACGGTCTTTACGAAAAAAGAGGCGGAGATCGAGACGCTCGAACTCCTCAACCGGCAGCTGCGGATCCCCGCCGCGTGAGGCAATACCACAAATAAGATCGGAATCGCTTCCTTCAACCTCTTTTTTCCTCCATTTGAGGGGCCTTCCCTTTTTTTAGGAGTGCATGTGCGGAAATTACCGCACCCGGCCTTTGCCCCTCCTGCCAGGCAGATCACTCATGATCTTTGCAGGTTCTTCCACGTTCTCTCCTTAAAATGGCCCTGGCCCGGGTTCGGATTGTCCTGGAGCCAGGTCTGAACCATGGGGGTCCTCCTTGTTTTGCCATGCACCTGTCCCTCACGGCACGGTTGAAAAATGAACCGTCCTTCTGGTCCCTGGATATACTGCGAAAAGATATCTCCCATGGTGCAGCAACGAACAGCAGATTCTGATGACTGCTTCCCCCTTCTCGCATTCCGGGGGACGCTATAGCAGGGTTGGTGAGCCAGACGGGTGAAAACTCCCTTGAGCGGCCTCAGCGATTTTTTTGCCTCCTGGATATGGAGGGGTACGCAGTGGATGCTCTGCTCAGATCCTCACGGGAATTTTTGTGAAAAAAAGGGGTTCAGGTGACCGGGATGCTCACGAGAAACCTGTCAGAGCGAAGCCTTGAGCACGGCAAGTTCTGCGACCAGTTTCGGATTCCGCTTCATCAGTTCCTTGACGAGGGTGAGCGTGGAGAAGTCCTGCATATCCAGGCACTTTGCCGAGTGGATGATCGCATTCAGCTTCTCATCGGGGAGTTTGATCAGGTACTCCTTGATATGGTAATTCCGTTCGATCGCCTTCCCCATCGTGGAGACCCGCCATCCTTTATCGTAGGGCATCAGTGCAGCTGCATCCAGTTTGCCGTCGCCAATCGCCTTTGATGCGACCTCTGCCGCGAGGTTCCCGGTGTACATGGCGTTGTAGATACCGCCGCCGGTCAGCGGGTCCACGACCCGGCCCGCGTCACCCGCAATGATCAGACCGTCTGCGACCGTCCGTTCGAGCGGGCGGCAGACCGAGACACCGCCGACAATGCATTCGATGGTCTTCCCTTCAGGGAATCGGGTCTTTACAAACCGATCAAGGTAATCCTTTGCCCGGTGCCCTGCCCCGCTCTTCTTTCCCGAGATGCCGATCCCGACGTTTGCCGTCCGCTTCCCCTTCGGGAATATCCAGAGGTAGCCTTCCGGGGCCACCTTGTTTCCGAGGAAGAAGGTTGTACACGCCTCGTCAATATCGATATCGGTCATCAGGTACTGGCACGAGCTCATGATCTCGCGGACCGGTACCGTGGTATCCACGCCGCACCAGCGGGAGAACTTGGATTCGACCCCGTCCGCGGCAATCGTGATATCCGCATGCACCTCCTTCTGCTTTCCGCAGGTTTCGAGGACTGCGCCCTTGACGGCACCATGGGCCATCAGGGGAGCCGAAGCCCTGGTCTTGACCATCACCTCGGCACCCGCCCCGGCAGCCTGCCAGACGAGTTCCCGGTCAAAGACCTTCCGGTCGAGGATGTAGCCGACCTTGCTGCCTGCGAGCTCCGCTTCGAGCAGCATCGATGCTCCGTCAGGGGCGATAATTTCCGCCCGCTTGAGATCAGCGGAGATCCACCGCTCATCAGGCTCGACAAATTCCGCAAGGGCTTCCTTTCCAATCCCTTCAGCACACCGGACGGGAGCCCCGATCGCGGGGCGCTTCTCGACGAGAAGAACAGTGTGGCCTGCCTTTGCGGCGGTCCTGGCCGCGATTGCTCCGGCAGGTCCGCCCCCGATCACGAGCAGGTCATACTTTGACTTCATCCTTCACCTCCAGGGCACCGAGCGGACACACCTTGGCACAGATGCCACAGCCGGTGCAGTGGTCATCCACCTCGAGGTACGCATCGATCAGCTCAAGCGCACCCTCGGGACAGACCGATACGCAGCACCCGCAGTATCCGCAGACATCACGATGAATCTCAAGCATGTCTCAAATATAGGGGTGGTTTGGGCATAATCTTTTCTTGGGGGGAAATAAAAAAACAGGGACGGATTCTGGCTGGAAACCCCCCCTCCCCTGGGGGGATGTGGCGACTGGATCTCCCGTGCCTCTCGCTGTTTCTCACAGGAATGAGAACGAGCCGTAACGCCCTCCCCCTCCTGGCGAGAGGGATACCCTCCCTGATCGGAAGGAATCGATGGCATGTGCGACTTTTGGGTCGACTGCAGCAAGATCACCGATGGGGAGAGCCGTCAGGACCTGGATCTCATCTCCCCCGACAGCGATACATTTGTCGTAGAGCCGGGTGCATGCCCTCGTCCGGACCGATGACATTTGAGGACATGGCGGATGATCTCTGCGAGGGGGATGCTATGCAGATACGGAGGCCGGGGAGAGGGCGGAGCATCTGCAAGCTCGAGTGCACGATCATACACTCCTTTCTTGATCGTTCCGCGGTCCTCCGGGCAACGCCACTGCATTGCGACTGCAGAAGCGAGGTGTACTGCCGAAAACAGCGGGTGCATGCCGTCCGGTTGTACTTCCCCTCTTCCGGGAAGAACCCTGCATTCATCGTGATATTCCCGCCTCGTCATGCTCTCCATCACTCCCCGTGCTGATACTTCCCTCACGGTGATTTTTGTAAACTCCCTGCCAAGCTTTGCCGGATCGGGGCTGTGCGCATCAGAGTTTGAGAGAAACGGGATGCCGTCAGGCTCCGATATACCTGCGCCGTACCTGCTGTCGGCAGAGAGGCCGAGTTCGAGGAAGTCCGGCCGCTCGTCGCGATAGCACCTGCTCATGCGGTCGAACGCGGCATACAATGAGGTCCATGGGGTGAATGCATGGGCGGGCCCTATCAGGCCGGCAAGGTCATGGACCATTCCGGCGATCTCGCTCCCCGGGATCCTGACATGGGGTCTCCCGGTCTCTGCCAGGTTTTTGGCATGGGGAGCAAGCTCTGCTGCCAGGTCTTCAAAGCGCTCAAAGGAGTCGAGGATGATCAGGTGGTGGACCCGATCCCTGTCCTCCACCTCTGCCGTCGGGACTACGAGTACCTCGTCATCTTCCAGGGTCGCTTTCCAGAGTGCTCTCCAGCCTGCATGGAGCGCGTCGCCGCTTCCAAGGACCCCGATCCCTTTCTTCCTGCATCCTTCGATCAGGCAGTCCGGAAGCATCCGGGACGAGGATGCGATGGAAAAACAGGAATGGAGGTGCAGGTCACAGAAGAGGGAACGACTCATACGATATAGCGGAGTTCGTCGTCCTGTGAAACCCGCTCCCCGTCAATCAGCTTCTGGAGGACGTGCTCCATCTCGCCCGCCCGCTGCTCGAGCCTGGTCGGGTCGATCTCGATTGCGAGGAGCGTGGTGAGGACTTTGAGGAGGCTCGCAGCGCTTTTTGGGTCCACGAGGTATCCGGAGGTCTCTCCCATAAGGCAGACGCCCTCGATTCCCCGTGATATCCCCAACCCGAGGAGGAGACCTGCCGCACCGATGATCCCGCCGCCGGGTTCATCTCTTCCGACAATTCCCCCTGCGTCCTCGATCATCCCGCGGAGATCCGGCTGGTTTACCGCGCCAAGCACCCTCGGTTCATCAACGAGGTGACCGACCCCGTACCCTCCCAGGGTATAGACCCGGGACACGCCGCACTCTGCCGCGATGTCAAGGTAGGCATCGGCAAGGAGGTAGTGGCCCTCGCCCGAGGTCGCCTGGTAATCCCCCACGAGGAAGAGGAACCGGTGGGTCTCGCCCGCATAATAATAGAGCTCATTGTTGGCCAGCCGGACCGTCCCGCTCTCATCGATGATCACCTGGGGCGGGAAGAAGATCGAATGGATCTCGGCGACCTTCTCTGCACCGAGTTCCTGGATCATGTGCTCGGCGACCAGCTTGCCGACGTGGCCGATCCCGGGCAACCCTTCGATCAGGACGGGTGCTTTCAGGTCTTCTGCAGGGAGTTTCCCGGAAAAACGGATCTCTATATCTTCCATCCTCTCGCACTCCTCCTGTAGTCTCCGTACCTGTCCTCGGGAGAGAAGGGAGGGGGGTGGGGGGTGACCGTTGCCGCACCGCAGACCGGGCAGGCAGCGTGCAGGGTGTAGCGGGAATCAACAGGGCAGCGCCGGATTCTCCCCTTCATGTCGACTTTCCGGACTTTGGTTTCTTGATGAATTTTCCCTCTCCGCCGGACCGTTCCAGGACTCCGATGGCTGCAGCGGCAGCTTTCTCGATAGCCCGCTCTGCTTTCTTGTAGTCCGGGGCAGTGACCTTGATCCGGTAGGTCGGGGCGCCAAGGTAGGTGAGTTCGATCTCTGCTTCCGGTATCTTTGGTTCAGCACTCCGGAGAGCCCTCCGGATAATATTCACCCCGTCGGGCTTTGTTGAGGTGAGGATGAGGTTCCCGGCAACGGTGACATGGGGCACCTTCACGTTCTCTTTGGCGACATTTGCGAGCGCCCCGATGACCTTCGGAGAAAGGCCGGTCTTCTTCAACGAGTCCGTGCCTTCGATCACGATCTCTTCAAAGACCGAGTAGAGATCCCCGTATTTTTTGAGAAGGGCTTCCTCGATGATTTCGGGACTCTCTCCCGAAGCTTCTCCGGCAAACCCTATCCATTTGCGTGCCTTGGACTCATTCTTCCACTCGCGGATCTTCTCGCGCCGCTGGTGGTCGTTGACATCCTTTAACGAGAGATCGATATGGCCGCGGCTCCTGTCGACATGGAGCACCTTGCAGACCACCTTCTGCCCCTCGCGGATATGGTCGCGGATATACTTGATCCATCCGGTTGCGATCTCAGAGATGGGGATGAGCCCTTCGCGGCCCGGGTATTCGTCCAGGGATACGAACGCGGCAAAGTCCTTGATATCCCTGACGGTGCAGACCACCAGTTCTCCCTGCGCCGGCCACGACTGGTCGCTCATCGCTCCTCTCACTCGAAGGTTTCCAGTATCTCTGCTTTCATCTGGGCTTTGCCACCGGTAGGCTCAGCAAGGACCTTGCTGCAGACCACGCAGTTGACCGTGGTGCATGCCTTCTCGAAGACAATCTGCTCGTTCTCGCAGTCCGGGCATTTTACCTTGACAAACCTGCTCCGGTTCGCTCGTGCCTGTTGTACCATATCCTATCACTCCGTAAGTTCGAATTTGCCGGCGCGGTATCCCGCCCGCAGGTGTGCCTTGCCGCAGGTCTTGCAGCGGTACCTGACATTGATCTTCTTCGTCGGCTTGTCCCCTCCGGGCACTTTTGAGAACTTGCCCATGTTGCCTACGCTTCCACGCCGTGCCTTCTGGCGGTCGATCCAGTGGAGACCTGTCGTTTTGGCTTTCTTGACCTTCTCCACCTCATGGGTCTGGTGATTCCTGCAGAATGGGCAGTATGTTTTAAATTTTACTGGCATTTTCATGATATTTTCCTCATGCTACCGGATAGCGAATATCAGTATTATTTGCCCGGGTTGATATTTAAGACTGTGGGATGGTCCCCGATATCATACCCTTGTTCCGGGCTTTTAGGAGAACGCCAAAAACAAGAATGTGTATCTATCCTTCGATGTCAGAAGACATATCTATCCTTCGATCGCAGAACAAAAGGATTATTGGGATTATCCCAGGATTGAGGGTAAATACTGGTAAGCGATTTCATAATGGTCTGAATGTATTGTGTTCCAGGTTACTACCGCGAGATTGGGAAATTTTTGGGTCTGTTTTTTTGGGTTATTGCCCGAATAATCGATCGGGCTATTCTGGCGTTCTGGCATGAAGATGTCCGTTGGAGATGGCAGAGGGGAGAGACGATCCTGCAGCGCGTCTATCAGATCTGAATATCCCGTTACTTCAACTCCCCCCACAAGATACAGTTGCAAAGGCTGCCGACCCAGCAATGCGGGAATTGGAGGTTGGGTGGGGGGGAGATTCAACGCTGTAGATCTATGATAAGCCTGAAAAATTGGTTGGGTTGACCGAGGCCTTTCGTAAAATAGGCTCTGCGCTCTCTGGCGTGGGTAAGATTGATGACCTTACACGCGTTACACGCAGTGGCCATTAAAAGGACGCGTCAGCGGGGGTTTTCGTGACTGAATTGGTATGCAGAAAACAACTTCGATTCAGTCTTTCTCCACAAAACAGTGAGGAGGCGAAAAAAAAGGGAAATTAATCCGAATCGAGAGCATCCGTGTGCCCCTTGTCCCAGGTAGGAGCTTTATAGGCCTCTTTGAGAGCAGCGGTATTCCCTGCATCCCAGGTAGGTATATCTTTTTAGGGCGGCTTGGTTCCCTGCATCCCAGGTAGGAGCTGTATCTCTTTTAGGGCGGCTTGGTTCCCTGCATCCCAGGTAGGAGCTGTATATCTTTTTAGGGCGGCTTGGTTCCCTGCATCCCAAGTGGCGGCTTTATAGGCCTCTTTGAGAGCAGCGGTATTCCCTGCATCCCAAGTGGCGGCTTTATAGGCCTCTTTGAGAGCATCCGTATGCCCCTTGTCCCAAAGAGTTGTATCCACTTCACTTGCCGATACGCTCGTAATGACCATTCCCAGAAGAAGGATCGAGAGTTACGATGCCAATCTTCATTTTCATCGTCATGCATCAACACCCCTTTATCGATGTGATAAAGGCTTTACAAGTCATGATAGATTACTATTGTATAATAAACATTGTGACCACCCCGCAGGGCAAACGTGAGTCTGATCAACCGCTCCTCCCGCTCTGAAATTCAACTCGTTCACGTAGGAGTATTTCTTACTCTCTGTGAGCAGGATCGCTGCAGTTTTCTGGGGATACTCTGCATGCGGGCAGCGTGACTTCCCGAGTTTTCAGGGTTTTTCTTTTGAACCGGTGAGGTATTGAGCGGGGGGATCCTCCCTGCATCTTCCTCTCATTGGGTTTCGCCTACTGGGACTGCCGGCTGTCTTCCCCATCAGAAATTAAAAAAAAGCATTGATCCTTCGCCCGTTTCTGATCTGGAGCTGGTCAAAATCTATGAAATGAACTCTTGAATAGTTACCCTCAGGCAGTTATTCGGAACCCATTCTTGGTGGTGGTATTGCCGGCATCTTCAAATCCAGGACGATATTGCGCCCGCACAGGTACTTCGGCGTTCCGGGTTGGCAGGGTCACGATATCTTCCTGTTTGAGCTGGTAGATCCTGCCGTCCACTCCCATGAAAGGCTCCATGTCGGCAAGGACGCGGGAGAGGACAAAGTCGGGAGGGACTGCTGCATCTTCGAGGATCGCTTCACAGGACTCGCATGTCGGGGCGGCAGGGTGGACGGCCCTTGCAGTCTTGGTGCAGGGGATCAGGCGGCACCTGGACTGGCCGATCGCAAGCACGATCCCATCGAACATCTCCCGCTCTTCAGGGAGCATCCGTTTCAGCTCGTCCCGGTCGATATGGTGACCCTCCTCCTGGTTGCGTGCAAGGCCGAGTATCTTCTCCGCCCGGAGCATGAACAGGTCCTGGAGTGTCTCACGTATGCTGCTCACCCTCTCGATCAGAACCCGTGCCTTGTCGGAGAACGGGTCCTCGTTCGCATACACTTCGCCAAGAAGACTCTCGAGTTCCTCCCCGGTGGATTCGTAGAGATCAGGGGGAGAGAGAGGAGCCTGCCCGTCTCCCGTTCCGAGATCAGGACTGTCCGGAGCTCGTCAAGGTGCACGGGAGGTCTCACCCCCGCCGATTTCGGCAAGGCCCCTGCAGCAGAGGAATACGGCGAGGGCCTCGGGCACCGTGCTCTCCCCAAGGGGAACATCGTATACCTCCCCGAGCAGGGGCATCGCAACCGGCCGGCTGGAGTCCACCCTGACCGGCCGTGTCCCGAAGATGACTGCATCATCCAGGGGGTCGAAATCGGAAAGGTCGCGGACCGGGACCGGGGTGACACGAAACCCGCTCCCCCCGTGGAGTGAGGAGGGGAGCCGGATCAGCCGTTTCGTGTCGGTGGTGACCGGTTCATCGGCAAGGGCAGCTCTCTTCTGCAGGAACGGGAGGAAAGGACCCTCCTTTGCCGCAGAGAGCGCCCGGATTACCTTGCCGACGGCAACGTCCTTGAGGTTGATCTCGGCAGGTCTGCTCTGCAGTGCAGAACGCAGGTCGCGGCTCCTTTTCAGGAATTCCTCTGCTGTCAGCCTTTCCCACCCCTTCAAGTGCGGAGAGGCTCAGCGATCGCCTCTTTTGGTGCCATGCTCTCCAGTCTCATGAGGTACTCGGTCAGTGCCTCTATATATCGCTGGCGCCATCCGCGGTGTGAAGGTGAGGAGGAGGAGAGGGCGATGCCTGGATCAAGCCCGATCCCGCAGACATAATCCACCAGTTCCCGCCGTTCGGCACTCCCAAATCCCCTCACCGCGATATCCCTGATATGGATGTGGTAGCCCCTCCCCCCTGAAAAAACAAGGTATATCTCTTTTTCGTTGAATCCGAGCTCCCCGGTGAGCATCGCGATCAGTTTACCGGTCTCCTCCTTGACGCGGGCAAGCATCTGGTCGTAGGGTCCCCGGACGAGGTGATCGGCATCCAGGTCGAAGATGAGATCGGCACCGAGCCATTCTTTCTCTCCCATGGTGGGTGCATGCGGCATGCCATAGTATGCCGATGAGTAGTATAGGTGCGCCGGAGCGATGCTCCGGATGTATTCGAAGAGCTCCGTCTTATGGGGATACCCGATGTGCCGCCGCATCCGGATCTCAGGATACCCCGGGTCGAAGAGGACAAACGCCCACTCCCGCTGCTCAACAGACGGGGGTGCACTCAGGGGTGCCGCACGGTAATAGTCGGCAAATCTCTGGCGGAGGAACTCTAATGTGGCCGCTTTCATGGCAGCTCCTTTACCATGTACGGGCCCCTTCGCTCATAGCCATGCCGGCGATAGTAGGGCCGGACCCCGATCCCGCTCATCACGGCGATCTCCCGGTATCCCTCTGCTGCCGCAGCCTCTCCTGCGGCCTCGAGCAGTTCCCTGCCTACCCTCCGGTGCTGCCGCTGGTCTGGCGACGGCATGCTGCCGAGCGGGACCACGCTCCCGTAGACATGGAGTTCACGGAGGAGTGCCGCATTTGCAGTATCGCTGTTCATCCGTTCACCCCCCGTCCGGAGCCGGGCAAACCCGATCAGGGAATTTCCGGAATCTGCCGAGATGAAGTGCTCCTCCCCTCCCACCGCTTCGTAGCGGAGGGTCCGGATCCCGTATGGCCCTTCCGAAGGGTTACGCCCGACCTCCCTGCACCGTATACACCGGCATTTCCCCCCCTGCTCTTCCAGCCTCTGCTGGCAGAGCTGCCGGAAGTTGCTGTGCCGGGAGCCGGCAACGATCAGCTTTGCCGGGATGTCGCGCTGGATCCGCTGGAGGCGGACATAGTCGGGAAGGAGTGACTTTCCGTAGGCGACAAGGTCTATGAGGGCGTCTTCTTCGTAGGGGAGATAGGCCCCGTCACGCCAGAGCTGTTCGATTTCAGAGCCCGGTGTCACCAGGGTCGGGTAGATCTTCAGGAAGTCCGGCCTGAAGGAGGGATTTTTAAAGAGTTCTTCAAACATCCATCGGTCCTTTTCGATAGTGCTCCCCGGGAGATTTGGCATGACATGGAACCCGACCTTGAGGCCGGCGTCACGGGCCGTGCGGTTTGCAGCGATCGTATCTTCCGTGGTGCAGCCCCTCCGGTTGAAGGCGAGGAGGGCATCATCCACCTGCTGGACGCCGAGCTCGACCTTTGTCACCCCCAGGGAGAGCATCCTGCTGACATGTTCTGGTCTGCACCAGTCCGGTCTCGTCTCGAAGGTGATCGCCACGCACCGCACAGGGGCATACTCGTTCCTGCGGAAGATGGCGGCCGTATCGCTGCTCCCTGGTCCGCCCCGGTAATCGTTCATTGCCCGGACGCACGATGCGACGAACCATTCCTGGTAGTCAGCCGGACGGGCCGTCATGGTGCCGCCCATTACGATCAGCTCCACCTTGTCGACATGGTGGCCGAGGAGCTCGAACTGGCCGAGCCGGGCTCCTACCTGCTCGTAGGGATCGTAGCCATGCTCCCGTGCCCTGAGTGCTGCGGGCTCCTCGCCGGTATAGGACTGGGGGGAGGCATAGGGGTGGTCCGGACCGCCGGGACAAGGGAGACATTTCCCATGCGGGCATGGGGAAGGGGAGGTCATGACGGCGACAGGGGCAACCCCGGAGAGGGTCCTCGTCGGTTTGACGAGCAGGAGTTTTCTGAGGGCCGTTTTCTCATGCGGCAGAGCGGCAGCAAGGAGGGCGGAATTCCTGGGGACGGAACCAAGCCGGTATTTCCGGCATATTTCCACTTTCACTCTCGTGACATCGGATGGGTCGGGATTCCGCGAAAAGAGGAGGTCGATAATCTCCCGGTGGATGTCCGGAATATTCATAAAAGAGTTATTGCTCGACAGCAACCTTCTCCGGCGCCATCTCGCTCGTCACGGTCAGTCCAGGCCTCCGGGTTTGAATGTGTGAAACGATCTCATCACCCAGTGCAAGGATCGCGTCCTTGTGGCACTTCTTGTTCTTGTGGATGTGAACAGGAGAAATTTGAAGGGAAGAATAATGTTTCGTGGGGATTTCTTCGTTGGTGATGCTCTCATAGTACTTTTTGATGTGAATCATCAGCATGTGGAGATGGAGTAACTCTTCCTTTTGCACACTATCACCTTTCTTCACGTCATTTCTTATTTTGGGAACGTGATATATTTTTTTGGTGAAGTTTATATCCAGCTTTTACGTGCGGCCGGAACCCTCGTAGGACTGGCTGTTGGGGACGCTTTTGGTGCGCCCCTTGAAGGCAGGCCTGCTCCGTTGAGAAAAGTCAGGGATATGGAATATTCGTACCAGCGGGGCCGTAAGCCGGGAGTGTTCACTGATGATACCGCGCAGGCTCTTGCGGTCGCCCGTTCGCTCACCCGCTGCAGGGGGTTTTTCCCCGAGGATATGATGGTGGAGCTGGTGGCAGCCTATCGTTTGGATCCTGATGTGTACGGCCCGACTTCCCGGCGGGTCTTTGACCTGGTCCTCCTTGGAATGGATCCCCGTGAGGCTGCAGTGGCCGCACATGAAATGAACGGTCGCAGCCGAAGCAACGGGAGCGTGATGCGGGGGGCGCCGATCGGTGTCTTTTACGCAGGCCGTATGGTGGAGGAGTGCAGCAGGGGCTGCTCCCGCCTCACCCATTACGACCCGGTGGCAGGTGCCTGCTCTGCCTTTGTGAACCGGATGGTGAGCGACCTCTGCCGGGAGAGGGGAAAGGAGGAGGCGTACCTGAGGGCACTCTCCCGCTGCCGGGATGAGGAGGTCTTTGCTCTGCTCGGGGAGTTCCGGCACTACGACCCGGTCCCCGGACTGGACTGCCTCCTTGCCACCCATGCCGCACTCACGGTCTTCATGGAGAACGATACCTTTGAGGAGACACTCGTCTCCGCAGTGAACCTCGGCGGGGATGCGGACACGGTCGGAGCGATTGCCGGTTCTCTCGCGGGATCCTGGTATGGGCTCATGGCTATCCCCAAAAGGTGGCTCGCCGGTCTGCACGGCCTCTCGGGGGTCACGTCTGTTGCATGGGATCTGTGGAATGTCGCGAGGGAGTGAGACCAGATGAGCACGTTGTGTGGTCCGGAAGGATTGTTTCTTGCGTTCCTCAAATGAGGTCTTCTCCTGCTCTGGCAGGAGCTGTCGCCCCACGGCCCAAAAGGATGAATGCCGCCGTTCCCAAAAGGACGCCCCGAAACGGCGGTTTTCGTGACTGTACTGGTATGCAGAGAACAACCTCGATTTTCGTCTCCCCACCCAAAACAGCCATATAAAAACTATACGATCCCCTTTGTGACACAACCATAAAAAATGAAACTGGCAGAGCCATCTGCATTTTCACTTCCATGACCGCGGTACGGTCATTGGCGGTTGGAATGAAAACCGCATCCGCGATATTCATTTGGGAGGGATGTGAAGAAGGAGTCTCACGTGCGTTTCATTGCAAAAAAATGCATCACACGGGCATGAGTTCGACGAACTGGAGCCCCCGTCCCTTCTCGCATTGCCCTGGAGATCCACCGAGAACAGTGACGATGGTATATTTTTCCCGCTCGATAATCCCGTCCGGGCGGCAGAAAGGGTAGTTATGGCACTGCTCCCTTGTGCATGAGCACTCGAACTGGATCTTTGTATTCCTGATCGCCATGTCAGCGGAGACGAGAGCAGGGATAGGCGATTCAACCACTTCGACAGCCCTGGTTCCGTTGAGGTGCACGAGGCAGGAATGTTCCGCAGGGCGGACTCCCACGATCCGGTAGCGCCGCCCCTTCTTCAGGTTGTTGCATGCCTTGTTCAGCTTGCAGGCGCTGCAATCAGAGATTGTTCCTTCGTAGATGAACTCGAGCCCGTTTTTGGCAAGCTCCTTTCCGATCAGGGTCACTTTCGGTTTTACTTCGGCCATATTCGTTCACTCCGTATACAGCATCCGGATCAGGTGTTCTGCAGACTCCCGTGAAAGCCCCATGTCAAGGATGGTGAAACGTTCCGGGCGGATATCCTTGGCGGTAAGGAGTGCCTCGACTGCAATCTTGTCGGGAATCCCCACGTCTTCCGGTGTTGTCGGGGCACCGATCTGGCGGAGCGCATCCCGGATCTCCTTCCAGTTCCCCCCGTGCAGGTACATGGTGATGATCGTCCCGATCCCGCAGGCCTCCCCGTGGAGTGCTTTCCCCGGCGCAAGCCGCTCCAGGGCATGGCCGAACTTATGCTCGCCTCCCGAGCCCGGGCGGGATGAACCGGCAATGCTCATTGCCACCCCCGAGGAGACGAGTGCCTTGATGACAAACCGTGCACTCTCCTCCTGGCAGGGCTTGATGGTTCTGGCATTCTTCATCAGGAGCTCGGCAGTCATCCGGGACAAGGCGATTGCGTATTCACTCACCGATTCCCCCCTCAACCGGGAGGCCAGCTCCCAGTCAAGGCATGCCGTGTAGTTCGACATGATGTCGGCACAACCGGCTGCAAGGAGCCGGTGGGGGGCCTTGGCAATCACTTCGGTGTCGGCGATGATCGCAATGGGGGGATGGGCCTCGAGCGATGCGCTCCCTTCCTCCATCGGGACCGATGCCCGCGACGACGCGATGCCATCATGGGAGGCGGCCGTCGGGACGCTGATGTACTGCCGGTCCAGGTTGTACGAGGCGATCTTTGCGGTATCGATCACCCTTCCTCCCCCGACGCCCACGATGAAGTCCGCCCCCTGTGCAGCCTGCTCCGCCTCATGGATCACCTGCATGCTGATCGACCCGGCAACAAACGACCTGACCTCGTACATTTCTCCGAGGATCCGTAGCACCTCCTCGCCGGCAAGGTCACGGGTATGCGTACCCGTGATCACGAGCGCTGACCGTCCCAGACGGAGATCGGAACAGACTGCCGGGATGTGCGAGAGCACGCCATGGCCGATCACGATGTCCCGCGGGAGCTGCATCCACCGGGACATCTCAAAGCCTTTCTGCTTCAGTACTTTAATACGGTCCGCGCTCATTGAGATCAGGGAATGATTAGGGATTTCATCTACAAATATTACGTAGATCCCATCGTGTACGGTCTGCCGTACAACGTAGTCGACACACTCACGTATGCTCTTGTCCTGATTGTGGCGCTGTATATCATTTACCGGTGGCTTGACCGCTCAAGGATCGTCAAGGTCGACAGCCGGTTCATCCTTGCCACGCTTCCCTTCGTGGTGCTCGGGGGGCTTCTGCGGGTCGTGGAGGATACCGGGATGCTCCACCCCCCCTGGCAGTACCTCCTGATCACGCCGCTCATCTACTTTGTCCTCTTCTTCTTCACGGTGCTCGTCCTGGTGGCCACGGCCCATGCCGAGAAGGCCGGGCTTATCGGGGACTATGCCCTTTATTACGCCGGGGCCGGGGTTATCTCCTGCATTGCAATCGCCGGGCTGCTGGTCTCGTTCGGACTGGATCACGGGATCATCTCGATTCCGGTGCTTGCCGCGATCCTTGGCATGGGGATTCTTGCCACGCTCCTTGTGTATGGGGCCATGCGGTACCTTCTCGGGTGGAGCTACGCCGCAGACCCGCTCTATCTTGCCCTTATCTTCGGGCAGATGCTTGATGCCAGCGCCACGAGCTATGGGATTGCGCTCCACCCCATCGATTACATGGAGGTCCACGTGGTGGGGTCCACCCTGATCGAGCTGACCGGCACGGCGTTTGTCATGTTCCCGCTCAAGCTGGCGGTCCTCTTCCCTGGCATCTACATCCTCCAGCGGTACAGGAACGAGGGTCCTGCAATCCTCTGGCACCTCATCGTCCTCGCCATGATCACCGTCGGCCTTGCACCTGGTGTCAGGGACATGGTCCGGATGGTGCTGTATGTCTGATTCCGCACGATACGCGGTCTTCACCTGCATTCTCTTTGCCGCGTCGGTTGCGGTTGGTGTCGCGCTCACGATAGGGGACCCGTCTGTCGGCACGCAGCTCCTCGACCTCTTCAGGGAGGCGATCCCCGGGAGGTGATCGGAAGCTCCGGTCCGGTCCTTGCAGCCACGCTCTTTTTCAACAACCTGCAGGCGTGCCTGGTCATGTTCCTCGGCGGGGCGTCGTTTGGGATCCTGACCGCGCTGGTCATCGTTTCAAACGGCGTCCTGATCGGTTCTATCGTCGAGATCGTCCGGCAGCAGGAGGGGGCTCTTTACATCGCAGCCGCACTGCTTCCCCACGGGATCTTCGAGATCCCTGCGTTCGTCATCTCCGGGACGCTCGGATTTTTGCTTGCACGGTCGTTGTGGAATGAGTGGAGCCTGCAGGGGGACGCAGCGGCCGATGCATCATGGATGGGCCGGACGTTCCTCCAGTTTGTAGTGCCGCTCCTCCTCCTCGCGGCGTTCACAGAGGCATTTATTACGCCGGGAATCATAGCTTCTGTAGCTTGAGGTTTTTTGCACATGGACGAGGATCAGGGTGCGCTGCCGCCAAAAGATGATTTCAGCGCCTGGTACAACGAGGCTCTTGTGGCGTGCCGAGATCATGGATGTCAGGTACCCGGTCAAAGGGCTGTATGTCTGGTATCCGTTTGGGTTTGGCATCCGGAAGAACGTGTATGGGGAGCTCCGGGCGCTGCTCGACCGCGACCACCAGGAAGCCCTCTTCCCGCTGCTCATCCCCGAGACCGAACTCGCAAAAGAGGCCGAGCACATCAAGGGGTTTGAAGAGGAGGTGTACTGGGTCACCCACGGTGGCACCTCCCCCCTGGAGGTGAAACTGGCCCTGCGGCCGACAAGTGAATGTGCCATCTACCCGATGTACCATCTCTGGGTCCGTTCCCATGCGGATCTCCCGCTCCGGATTTACCAGATCGTGAACACGTTCCGGTACGAGACAAAGCATACCCGCCCGCTCATCCGGCTCCGTGAGATCACCTCATTTTCAGAAGCCCACACGGTGCATGCAACGTGGGAGGATGCGGAACGGCAGGTGCATGCGGCAATCGATCTCTACCGGAAGTTCTACGACACCCTCTGTGTCCCGGTGATCGTCTCGAAGCGGCCGGACTGGGACAAGTTCCCGGGTGCCGATTACACGATTGCAGTCGATACGATCATGCCGGACGGGCGGACCCTCCAGATCGGGACGGTGCACCACCTGGGCGACCATTTCTCAAAGACATTCTCGATCACGTACGAGGATGTCAACGGGGAGCAGCAGTTCGCCCAGCAGACCTGTTACGGGATTTCCGAGCGGTCGATAGCGGCGCTGATCAGCATGCACGGCGATGATAAGGGACTTGTCCTCCCTCCCTCGGTCAGCTCCGGTCCAGGTGGTCATCGTGCCGATCACCATCGGGAAGCGGAAGGAGGAGGTGCTGGCGGCGGCACAGGAGATCGAGCGGGAACTGTGTGACGCCGGGCTCCGCGTGAAGGTGGACGTCCGCGATCTCCGCCCCGGCGCCAAGTACTATTACTGGGAGATGCGGGGTGTCCCGCTCCGTCTCGAGGTGGGTCCAAGGGACCTTGATGCCGGGCAGGTCATTTCGGTGACACGGCTCGGGGAAAAATCGGCGATCCCCCGTGCATCCCTCTCCTGTGGGGTTGGCGAGGTGCTTGCCGGGTTTCACTGCAACCCTCACGGGACGGGCTGAAGAGCACCTCCGGTCGCATGCGAAGGTGGTCGATACCATTGAGGAGCTCTCTGCAGTGATCGGGCAGGGGGTTGCGACTGTCCCCTGGTGCGGCGAGCGGGGATGTGCCGACTTCATCGAGGAGACCGTGAACGCGAGCGTGCTCGGCACCGAAGTGCAGGCCAATTTTACCTGTCCTGCAGACGGTGTATGTATCGCCTGCGGGAAGAAGGGGACCGCGGCTCTCGTGGGACGGTCGTACTGATTTTTTTAATTCTCGTCTCTTTTTGCGGGGGCTGTCGCCCCCACACCCCTGCAGGATAGATGCCGCCGCCCCCGAAGGGTGCCCCTGCGGCGGAGCATGGCCGTGCAATGTCAATGCAGTCAACCTCTCTCATTGAACGGACATAGCAGACGCGTAGAATGTGGGTCTCTCATCCAAAAAAAGTTGCTACCTTTACACTGCGACAAATGTCGCTGAAGAATGAGATTCGGGGACAGGAAGGCCGTCTTCGATCAATCCTTTGATATGAAGAATAATTGCCTGGTGCATCCGCTCCTCTGCCTCATTTGGGGTTGCCCCAGTTGCCACACAACCGGGAATATCCGGTGAATATGCGGAATAGTTGTTTCCGCTTTCTCTATGACGATGAGAAACCTGTGCATATGTATCCCTTCAACTGTGCTTGTTTCAGGATGCTGTTCAATGTTCCCGGTGCAAGATCATCCGCAGGATGTCCTGCGATAGTTATCATCCGGGTTGTTGGAATGCTTGTAGTGCCTGTGACTTCCTTTGGTTTTTAAATACCCAGCCATCCGCTTCAATCATATAGATGCTATCACAGATTTTCAGGCACTATCACCCAATATAAAAGGGATGTATTCTTCTACCTTCTCTTGTTATTTACGGTGAAACCGTCAGCATCCTTTACAGTAGTAGAGGTATTCCAGGCCTGGAGCAGCAAGGTCGCCTGCTGCGACTTTCCTTCCCTTCCCAAAGAAGATCTTCCCGCATTTGGCACAGCGCTTCGGCCGGATGCGGTCGGTCGCTTCATCGGCACTTCCATGACGAAGCGGGTATCCGGCTTCTGCCCGTTGCCCTGGAGGTCCTGGTCGTTGAACGCTGCAACGAGTCTGCATGATCTGGAGGGGGCTCGCTCCTATCTCGAGGAAGCGCTTGAAGAGGAAATAGTTGAACACCAGCCACGGGAGATCGGAGCGCTCGATAAAATCCTCGAGCTCGCCCTCCTGTGCCTCAAAGTCCTCGAGCGTACAACCGCAGAGGGGACAGCGCCCCCGCACGAGCTCGTCCAGGTAGACCTCCTCCCGGCATCCCGGGCAGGTGGTATGGGGTGCATGCATTCGTGACGTCATGGTATTCAGGGTCTTGTATTCAGGGTATTCTCTCGAGAAATGGAGCGTGGGTCCAACGTGCTATAGTGAGTGGTCCGCATAACGGTACCGATCTTTTCACCGCACGCCTTGCCGGCACGGCAAAACACCGTCCGCACCAGGCTGCACCGGCTTTTTTTATATGAAAACGGCTCCGCCGTTTTCATTCTGTTATTCCCCTGTCATGTAGGGAACCATATCGTTTTTTACTGTACCGTGCAGTCAGTGGTGCTGCTCCTTATCTGCCGTGACCTCACCAAATGTCCGACTGTCTTCTCTATTTGTAGCACTCCTTCTCATAAAACTATATCACTCTGCATGCAGCAGAGCCGGAAAATTTTGGAAAATGACGGGGATATCATGGACTTTTCCGGGATCAGGTGCAGGGAGGATTTTTTTAGCGCAGGAGAATCCCAAAGACGTTCGACATGCACTGGAGCGCTTCACGGCTGTTGCCCTGGCGCCACATGATGATGCCCTTTTTGACGCTCTCCCTGATGTCGGTCTTGTCGATATTGTAGGCGCTCATGAAACAGCGGACTGAATCGTCCAGGTTGCCGAGCATGAAATGGCAGTTGGAGAGGATGACCCAGGCATCGGCGTACCTGCTGTCTTTTGCCACCACTTCCGAGAGGCAGTCGATCGCTTCGCGATATTGTCCTGTGCGGGATAATGCCAGCCCCTTCCTTTACTGCGCCCGGATGGTGCCGATCGAGAAGGTCTCCGCATATTCGAAACGATCGATTGCAGCATGATACTCGCCAAGTCCGCAGAGTGCGATTCCCCTGTTTACCAGTGCTGCGGTGTAGCGGGGATAGATCCGGAGTGCATGGTTGAATGCCCGGATCGCATCACGATAGCGTCCGAGCCTGGTAAGGGCCTGGCCGGCATTCACCATCCCTGGACGGGTCTGAATGGCCGATCCTCCCGGAGATCCATCAAGGCATCGACCAAGCGCCGACTACCCTTCCCTGGACTGCTCTGAACTGCTGATCCCGTAGATGGTGCATGTGCACGTGTGGGTTCTGTACTGATGCGAAAACCCTCTCTTTCCCGGGCCCGATCGGAGTGCCTATTCATCCGAACCAAAAAAAACATACCTCTTCCGGTATAGTATCCCTTCACAGAACCTATGGCTCCACTACCAAGCGCCTGCACGATTGCCGGTTCCGATTCAGGGGGCGGTGCCGGGGTCCAGGCCGACCTGAAGACCTTCACCGCCCTCGGGGTCTGGGGGACGACCGTGATCACGGCTATCACCGCTCAGAACCCGAAAGGAGTCCTCGGAGTATCCATGGTGCCGGAGAAGACCGTCCTCCTCCAGCTCGAAGCGGTCCTCGATGACTTTACTGTCTGTGCCTTCAAGACCGGGATGCTCGGGACTGCCGGGATGATCCGGACTGTGGCACGGTCGCTTCCGCCCGAGGTCCCGCTCGTGCTCGACCCGGTGATGATCGCAACGAGCGGAGCCCGCCTTCTCGATGAGGACGCGATTGGGCTCCTGCTCTGTTCCCTGCTTCCCAGGGCGACGGTGGTCACCCCAAACATCCCGGAAGCCCTGGTCCTTTCCGGGATGAAACGGATCGATTCCCTTTCAGAGATGAAAGAAGCGGGCAGGACGATCCTTGATCTCGGCCCGGACTTTGTCGTGATGAAGGGGGGGCATCTCCCGGGTGAAGAGGCGATCGATATCCTGGTCGGCCCCCATACCGAACTGGTAGCGAAGGGGCCGAAATACCCGTACGAGGTGCACGGCTCCGGGTGCTGTTTCTCGGCGGCAATGGCGGGCTACCTGGCTCTCGGCTGCCCGGTAGAGGAAGCGTTCAGGAAGGCGAAGGAGTTCGTGGACGGTGCGATCAGGGAAGCGGTAAGGAGTAGATCGGGGAAGTACAGTGTGTGGGTGGGGAAATGAGAGCGAAGTCATCGAAACGTTGAAAATTAATTCGGCAGATGAACTTCCACTTGACCCCTCATAAAAAGAGAATGCAGATGATTCGCAAATCCTGTGAATAAAAGGGCTTCTCTAAAAAATGACTAGTTATTATTCGTCATTATTCATCTTCACCATAGAAATTAATGATATCCCCGCGAGGAAACTGGATGCTGAGTGTTTGCTTACAAAAATAAGCAAAACTTATCAATAAAGGTTGATTGCATCATGAAGACAATTAAAAATGATGAAGAGGCAGTATCCCCGGTAATAGGGGTTATCCTCATGGTCGCTATTGTCGTAATTCTTGCGGCAATTATTGCGGCCTTCGTGTTTGGTATAGTGGGAACTACGGGAACATCTAAAAATGTTGCCTTTACTGTAGCCATTGGATCCTCAACTGCTCCAACCCCAACGCCTAATATTGGTATAATCACTGCACAGGGTGGATCTGATCTCGATACAATGAATAGATTGACATATAGTGTTGATGGATCTGCTGCAGCTAATGTTACGTACATTAATCAATCGGCTCTTACCCCAAGTGCAGGTTATATTAAGGTAGGAGATGTTGTAGGAACTGGATCTACACAAATTAATGGAAAGCGGCTCGTATTGGTCGCATCATTTTCAGATGGAGCGGAACAGGTCGTCTTTGACAAAAAATTCTAACTATACTTTTTTCTTCTAGAATTTTCCCGTTGCCTGGCTTATTACCCGTTTCAATCCAGTGGTTGTTGATGGAAAGGGGATAACACGAATTTTTATCATGAGACCTGATGAAAATACTTGGTTTGCTGGGGCCGCATTATGAAAAATAATGTTTTGAGGTTCGACATGTGGAATGTGGGCTGGTACCTCTCTTAAAAAATAGGGGATCATTGAGAAGAGAATCGCTGGAGGAGAGGAATGGGAACCCTTGGCCACCGCTGAGTAGAGCGGTTGTTTCAGAGATGATGCCCGATCTTGCCAAACCGCAGATCAGGGTCAGTTCAAGCCTCTTCGGCAATCTGGCCAATAAGCCTGACAGCATGTGGCAGCATGACTTCGAATGCCGAAGACTGGGGGGATGGTCAGAAGATCCCGCGAGGCGTCGTGCTCGCCACCGGGTGATAAAGAGTGCCAGGTGACAATCGATGTCCCTGACTTCACAAAACGCATGCTGGATGCGTACTTATGTGGCGATATCGGTATGCAGACCCCCTGCGAGTTTGACGTGGAGTTCTGTTTCTTTCTTGACCATTCGGAAGCGCAGGGACCCGGCTCCCGGTTCTTACTTGAGGAATTGGGAGGGGTAGTGACTGTTGCCGAATTGCCGTGCCGGGTCGATCGCTACCTCTCGGATGATCGCCGACAGTACAGGATCATCGCCGGCCCCTCCGAAAACGCCCTGCGGTTCGTACAGCACCCGGACAGCCCGCTGCGGATAGATCCGGATTTGCAACCCACTCCTGCGGGCTGCATCTCGGCAATTGTCACCATGCCGGAGAATGCAGACGATCTCCCCCTGCACCTGATCAGGATAGTGGCGGTCGGATCCCAGGGCGAGGTCGGATGCCGCTGGCATTGACGGGCGCACCTTCATCGGATCATGAAGATCGGTGATTTGACCTCAACCTTTTACAAAATAACCGATTATTGCAGATATTTGCATAAAAGTGAGCACCATTTACAGTGGAACACAACCGTGCCTTGATCCCAAGGGGAAACGGAGCCCTGATTGGGTGTATTCTGGGTGTGGAAAGGGGGTGTTGATAGGAAACGATGCGAGGAAGCTCCTTTACGGGGCATCCTGGGACCGATAATGTCCTGATGGAGCCAGGACGATCCAGGGTCGGAATAGCAGGGCAATTTTTTCAAAAGAGCGTCACGAAAAAAAGTGAGGTCATCGTTCCGAGGTCACTGAACCCGTGAGGGGTCACACCTCGTTTGAACTCACTTCTGCGTATCATCAGGTGAAAATTCCGAGGATCCCTGTCATCAGCGTGGCAATGACTGCACCCCAGAGGAGCACCCCGATGAGCACGAGGATAATAGGCACTACAATCGCCATCGCCGCTTTGCCCACCGTCATCTCCTGCATCTCAGAGAGTCCGAGGACCATGAGCACCAAGTACCACACCCACCCGATAATTGCAACATATGGAATCCATCCAAGGAGGAAGAAGGGTGTTGCCGCGTACATCGTGGTCTTGATGGTCTGCTTCAATTCCCTCCTTGCCCCGAAGAGGAGTGCAAACACATGCCAGAAGAAGGCGATAAAGAATACTCCTATGAGTGACACGAAGAAGAGAGCGTATATCGTAAAGAGCTGAAAGCTCGCGACAAACGCACCGAAGTCAGCAAGCGCCTGTGCGATATGGCTGCCCAAAAAACCCATGTTCCCGAAACGGATGATGACGTCCTGCAAGGCCAGGTAACCCATCGCCATCCAGACAATTGCGGCGAGGATTGCCCATATCACGAGCAAAATGGTGTAATACCTGAATGCACCGCCAAGAGAGTCCTCTTTGCTCGCCCGGAATGTCTGGGTGGGCGCCATGAGAAATCCCTTCAGTTTGTGTATATCCAGCATACAATTCATACAATCGGTGATTCCACTCGTGATGTATATAAGCATAGTGCTGGTCGGTTGAGGGAGATCGACCGCTTGAGTATCAGAAAGACAAGCGGAGTCATTGAGAATGGTTTCATGAAAGAATCGAATAACCCAGGGTGTATCCGTTCCCACAAAATATGAATAAATCGTTTCAAATAAGGATTAGAACCCGCAATGAGGAGTGCGTCCCCGTAGATTTGAATTACTGAATTTTCCCAAATAACTTACAGAAAAGTATCAATCGACTGTGTGGTAGTGAAAAAAATTTGAGGGACCAGTTCCTGGAAAAAGAGATGCCACGAATTCCCGGCCCTCTCCCTCACTTCAGTTCCCGTTCCCACCGGAGCTCCTTCTCACTCCCCTTCATGCAGTAGTCCTTCCGGGTCATCCCGTATTCGATATATAGCGGGCACCCGGGGCAGATGCACCCCCGGTCGTCACGGATGCAATGAAAACTCATCCCGAGCAGGCAGAAGAGAGTCTCGCCGTTCTTCTCCGCGCACGCATTGTAGGTCGGGCAGGAAGGGCAGACGCATTCCCCCTTCTCTTTCTCGTATCGCTTCCACCGCTCCTCTTTTTTCACCGTGAGGAGTTCTCTCATCCTGTTCTCGAAGGTCTCCATGGGATGACTCCGCTGAGGAGAGAATGGGAAGGGAGTATAGACTAGCAGTTTGGGACGAAACGATGGGGAAACGGCGATATTTCGGAATCAGTGAGCGGCGGTCTGTTTCACATCAACCCTGTTGTCAGGGGTCGCGATCAGAGGATCGCAGAGCGTTCTGGGGCAAGGGAGCGCCGTTCCACCCGGGCTCATAACCAGGGTGATCCTTTCTGGACATTCTCTTCCGGCGAATGGGGAGAGGGAATCAGCCAGGCTGCCGATTGAAGACAAGAGAAATCACATTGCATCCCTGCAAAGAACTATGTGGACTTGCGGGGAGTATCTATACAGTTATGGAACAATTTTCGATGATCCTTTTCACGCAGCGATATCCTAATGCAATGTACGCACGTAGGTACGGTACAATGGACAGTGAGAGCCGTTATGGGGGGAGAGGCATGAAGGTCATCTCGTTTGTGGATCTCGGTCTCCCGGATCCGATCCAGAAAGCGATAAAAGACCTCGGGTTTGAAGAGCCGACCCCCATCCAGTCGCTCGCGATCCCCCTGCTCCGCGACGGCAGGGACGTGATCGGGCAGGCACACACCGGGACAGGGAAGACCGCCGCGTATGGGATCCCGATCGTGGAGACTGCAGATTCTTCCGGAAAACAGCCCCAGGCGCTCGTCCTCTGCCCGACCCGCGAGCTCGCCATCCAGGTCTCCGAAGAACTCCGCAGACTTGCAAAATACCGGCGGAGCATCATCATCCTGCCCGTCTATGGCGGCCAGCCCATCGAGCGGCAGCTCCACGCACTCAGGACCGGGGTGCAGATCGTGATTGCAACCCCCGGCCGGCTGCTCGACCACCTTGATCGGCGGTCGATTCTCGCTTGCATCCGTCAAAACCGTCGTGCTCGATGAAGCGGACGAGATGCTCGATATGGGGTTCCGGGACGATATCGAGACCATACTCAGAAAGACCCCGTCCGAACGCCAGACGGTGCTCTTCTCGGCCACCATGTCGCCGCAGATCCTTGAGCTTGCGGCAAAATACCTGAAGGACCCGAGGACCGTCCAGGTGATGCACGACAAGCTCTCGGTGCCGAAGATTCGAGCAGTCGTACTTCGAGGTGCGGGAGAGCGGAAAGATCGATGTCCTCTCAAAACTCCTCGACCTGTACAACCCGCAGCTGACCCTGATTTTTGCCAACACCAAACGTCGCGTGGACGAGATCGTCTCGCACTCCCAGGCCCGCGGCTACCTTGCCGAGGGGCTCCATGGCGACATGAACCAGGCCCAGCGGGAGCGGGTGATGGGGAAGTACCGCGAGGGGAAGATTGACATCCTGATCGCCACCGATGTGGCCGCGAGAGGGATCGATGTCCCCGATGTCGACCTTGTCGTCAACTTCGATGTCCCCCAGGACCCCGAATATTACATCCACCGGATTGGGCGGACCGGGAGGGCCGGCAAATCGGGCCGGTCGTTCACGTTCGTGTCAGGCAAGGAGATGTGGAAGCTCCGGGACATCCAGCGGTACGCAAAGATCCGCATCCCGCAGCAGTCCGTGCCAAAGGAGCACGAGATCTTCACGAAAAAGGCTGAACTCCTCGGGGAAAAGGTCCACAGCCTGATCGAGACCGGAAAGCTCGATCCCGAAACCATGCAGGTGCAGCAGATCATGGGGGAAGAGTACACTTCCCTCGAGGTGGCTGCGGCACTCCTCTCCCTTTTGTCCGGCAGCGGGCCACGGTCGGACAAATGAGCATTTGCGGGCACAGCACGCCAAAAGGAACGGAAAATTGCGGGCAAATGGCCTTTCAGATTCAATAATTATTTATTTGATAACCCACCTACGCTATCTTGCTATCCCCGTAGTGGAGAAGAGAGGATGATTTCCGTACTCCTTGTGCATGACAGTACCGACCTGATCGACAGCACCCGTTCATTCATTGAAAAGAGCGGGGAGGTCCGGGTCGACACCGTCTCCTCCACAAAACAGGCACTCGAGATCCTGAAGAGCCGGAACTACGATGTCATCGTCTCCTATTACCATCTCCCCGAGGTGAACGGGATCGAGTTTCTCCCCGAAATGAACGGGGTGGAACTCCTCAAGTACCTCAAGTCCCACGGGAACCCGACCCCGTTCATCCTCTATGCCCGGATGGGGAAAGAGACGCTGGTGCTTGAGGACCTGAACAACGCACACGAGGTCAGGTTCGGGAAAGGGGGAGACCAGAAAAAGCCTCTGACCGAACTTCGTGACCTCATCATCCAGGCGGTGATGCGGAAGAAGATGGAGCGCGACGTGACCCTCCGGACCGACATGCTCAACTCCATCCTGTCGCTCACCCCCGTCTGGGTCTGCCAGATCCGGGGCGGTGTCATCGACTGGGCAAACAGCACCATGACGCAAGGGCTCGGCCATCCGGAAGGGGGGCTTGTCGGGAAGAACGCCTCGGCCTTTTTTGCCAGCCGCGAGGCCTTTGACCGGGCATCACGGGAGCTGACGTATGTTATCGATCCGCAGGGGTGGGGGCATGCCACGACCCAGCTGAAGAAGAGTGACGGCACGCTCGTCCACGCAAATGTCATGGTCCATGCCATAGACCAGAAGGACCCCTCGCGGGGCCAGGTCCTGGTCTGCGAAGATATCTCGGAAAAAATCCTGCTCCTCGACTCGGTCAAGGAGAGCGAGCTCCGGGTCCGCGAGCTCCTCACCCACTCAAGCAGCCTGATCATAAAGCTTGACACCGACGGGACGATCACCTTCTTCAATACGTTCGCCCAGGTCTTCTTCGGATACTCGGAGGCAGAGATCGTGGGGAAGAATATTATCGGGACCCTGCTCCCGGCAGGAACGGGGGACGGGCACAAGATCTCCGGATTTGTCTCCGACATGGGACTGAACGGAGAGGGCTTTGCCATCCGTATCACTGAAATGCGACTCCGGGACGGCCAGCCGGCCTGGGTTGCATGGACCAACAAGGCACTGCGGGATGCGGAAGGGCATATCTCGGAGATCGTCTGCATCGGCCATGACATCACCGATCACGAGCACCGGGACCGGACCCGCATCAGCACGGCCCTCTGGAAGGACCGGGTGATTGCCAACTCCGATGTGACGGACGAGGTCTTTGAAACGGTGTTCAATATCTGCCTTGAGATTGCAAAGGAAGGACGGGAAGGAAAGAAGGTCGGGACTGCGTTTATCATCGGCGATACAGAAAATGTCCTCTCCAAGTCGCGGCAGCTCATCTTAAACCCGTTTGCAGGGCACCGGATCGAGGACCGGATGATCACGAACCACGATATCCGTGAGAACATCAAGGAGCTGGCGCAGCTGGACGGGGCATTTGTGATCAGGGGTGACGGGCTGATCGAAGCAGCTGCCCGGTACATCACCATCGACACGAGTGCCGTCGGCATTGCAAAAGGGCTGGGCACCAGGCATTCGTCGGTTGCCGGTATAACGCTCGTCACAAAAGCGATAGGGATCGTTGTCTCGCAGAGCGGGGGCAAGATCTCAATCTTCAGGGACGGCCAGGTGCTCCAGGAGATCGGGTGAACCACGGTGCCGGTGTGGCCGCATGTATTATTAGCACCCTTTGCAAAACACGATACTGCAGATAATGCTGCATGATTTGAAAATGAATGATCAGAGGAGATATGGCGGCCCGTCATCGTCCGGACCGCGGACTATGACAAAGACGGTATGTTCAGACTGCGGAAAAGAGTGCGAGGTTCCGTTCACCCCGACCGAGGGGAGACCGGTGTACTGCAGGGAATGTCTCCCCAAGTACAGGAAGCCCCGTTACTAACCCCCCCTTTTTCTGATTTTTGGCTCCAGCCAACTCCTTCCCTGCTGTCACGCGCATGCTCTCCTGATGCAGGCATGACCTGGTCCCTGGGAGGTCATCCTCGCCGTCAGGCTCTCCTGCCTTGCCATAATGCATAACCCCCCAGCCTTCCCGGGACGAAATAGTCGCCAGGAATAGGTCGTATCCTCTCACCTGGTCCTGATTCCAGGGACGGGCTGAGGTATCCCGGGAAAGGATTCCTCCCCGGAATGCCTCCCTCCCGAAGACCGGGTGGAACTCTTCATTTCGGTCTCTCAATCCGGATGAGGTGTTCCCCCCATGAGGGGTATCCCGCCCCGTTTTTGCAGAATCGTTCGGATCGGCCCGCTCATCCCGAATGTTCTATTTCCGATCGAAGCCTACCACTCATCCATGGTTTCCAGCCAGCCGGGTGGGACCGGGCTCTCCCGATCGCTGGGCCTTGCCGAGATCACCCTGTCCGGGATCGGGATCATCCTTGGTGCAGGGATCTATGCCCTGATAGGGACCGCGGCAGCCGGTGCAGGGAACGCGGTCTGGCTCTCCTTTGCCATTTCTGCCGTAATAGCCCTCTTTACTGCCCTCTCCTATGCGGAACTCTCCTCCATGTACCCAAAGGCCGGTGCCGAGTATGACTATACGTCTGCTGCCCTCGGTGACTATGTGGCGTTTATCGTCGGCTGGATGATCATCTTTGCAGGGATACTCGGGGCTGCAACGGTCGCACTCGGGTTTGGGGGCTATTTTCACGAGCTGTTCGGGATCGGCCAGATCCCTGCAGCGGTGGCACTGATAGGGGTCCTCACCGTAGTGCTCTTCATCGGAGTAAAAGAGAGTGCAGGGGTGGCCGGACTCTTCACGCTCATCGAAGGAGTTGGCCTCGTGCTCGTCATCATTGCCGGCCTGCCCCGGCTTGGGAGTGTCGACTACCTTGAGATGCCGCTTGGGATCAGCGGCGTCTTCACCGCTGCAGCGCTCGTCTTTTTTGCCTACCAGGGATTCGAGGAGATGGTCAAGTTCTCAGAAGAGACCCTTGATCCTCAAAAGACCGTGCCAAAAGCCCTGATGATCGCGCTCGTGGTCTGCACTGCCCTCTATATCCTCGTCTGCATCTCTGCGGTCAGCGTGGTGGGGTGGGAAGGGCTTGCCGGATCCGATGCACCGTTTGCGGAAGTGGCGACCGTGGCATGGGGTCCGCGTGCAGCCGATCTCCTCTCGGCCATCGCCCTGTTCGCCACCGCAAATACCGTGCTCCTGATGCTCCTTGCCTCATCCCGGATAGGGTACGGGATGGCCCGATCGGGAAGCCTCCCAGCCCTCTTCTCCCGCGTGCACCCGACAAGAAAGACCCCGTATCCCGCAATCCTTGCCGCTGCACTCGGGGCCGTCCTCTTCCTCTTTGCCGGGGATATCGGGTTTATCGCAAACGCCACGAACTTCACCATTTTCGTCACGTTTATGATCGTGAACCTGTCGGTCATCATCCTCCGCTTCCGTTCACCAGAAGCGGTCCGGCCGTTCAGGGTCCCGGGGAGTATCGGGCGGATCCCGGTGCTTCCGCTCCTCGGGATCGGGACAAGCCTCTTTCTCTTCTTCCAGCTCACCCCGGAGATACTTGCGATCGGGGCTCTCATTGTCATCATCGGCGGAATAGCCGCCCTTTTTGCGGGAAGAAGGCAGGATGATTGAGAAGTGAACCAGGGGCACTGACCATTCCCTATCCTTGATCGTCACCAGGATCCGCTTCCACGGGAAGGGGGAAGTGACCCTGGATGGGTAAAGGTGCATATGAATGGTTGAGGCTCCCGGAGGGGTGAGGGGATCCTTGACGGGTGAAGGGTCATCGGAACAGTGGAGGCCTCCCGGAAGGGTGAAGGGATCCTTGACGGGTAAAGGGTCATCGGAACGGTTGGATCTCCCCCGAAGGATGAATGTACCGTGGGAGAGTGAAGCTACCTTGGAAGAGCAAATATCCACGAGTATGGTGAAGTGATCCCGGATGGGTGAATTTTCTGGAGGGAGGCTGACCCCTCCGTCACGCTTCATACGCGGGAATCCAGAAGAGGCAAAAACCCGGCCGTGAGGGGAATCTCTATGACCCTGCAAAACCGTGAAAGGAGTATGAGATTTTCTATCCCTGCATGCATCCTCCTCATGGTTATCCTCCTGGTGCTCCCGGCAGGTGCCCATGTCCCTGGAGTTACCGAAGGTGATGTCATCATCGTCCCGGATGCGGAGAAGTCATATGCCTGGTACGGCTCACTTGCAGATGCGGATGAAATCGATCAGTATCTCATCACTGCAGATGCAGGGACAGAGATCCGCCTCTCCCTCTCCACTCCCGAGAGCGGGGTTACCCCTTCGGCAGCCCTGATCGGGCCTGGGATCACCGGACAGGCCCCGCTTCCTGGTTTTATACAAGTCCCTGAAGGGCAGGGGAGTGTCCTCATCACCCCAGTGGCCGAGCCCGAGATCTCCTACGAGCCGTTCACTCCTATGGCGATGTACGAGATATCCAACTTTTCGACCGTTGCTCCCGCAGCAGGGGACTACACTATCGTAGTGTTCGGAGACGAGGGGCGCTATATCCTGGCTACCGGCTTTCTGGAAGAGTTCAGTCTCACCGAATGGGTGGGTATCCCGGTCTCGGTGCTCTCCGTTCGGATCTGGCAGGGCCAGAGCCTCTTCGCCAACCTCCTGCCCATCCTTGGTGCCGTTCTCATTGGAGCCTGGTGGTTCCGGAGAAAAAATACCGCCAGGGAGTGGCCCGGGGTATGGCTGCTCGCCATCGCCGGGTTTGCCTACATCGGCAGCGGCATCCTTGTGATCCTCCAGATGGTCATTGCCGGAATGCTCACCGGGCTGGTAGCATCCATGACCCTCACCGCATTGTTTGCGGCAATCCCCGTACTCCTGGGTGTGGCGCTCGTGAGAATTGCGGAAAAGACAGGCCCCTCACCCTCATACCGTGACCGCGGGGTGATGGCAGTGCTCGGCATCCTCGGACTCGTCTTCTGGGCCGGGTTGATCGCAGGGCCGGTGCTCGCGATTGCGGCATCGCTGGTACCGGGATACGGGCCGTCAAAGAAAATGTAGGCGAAAGGATCCCGATGGGGAAGAAAAACGACAGTATCCCGGGAATGTATCCGGCAGCCCGTATTTCCCCCCTGCCACCCTGCGTGTTCGAGGATTTGGAGAAACACTTCACCATAGGCGCATAGTGCAAGAGTACCTCAGCATCGCACCATCAGGGTCCGTGACCCGGAGTGCCAGGACCCGATGTGCATATTTTCAAAAAAGTATCCGGTGCATTCCGCCCGCCATGGTGCATCACCAAAAGGTGCCACAGCAGGATGAACGCGGCGTAAAGCCGGGATGGCGTCGCGATATTGGCCGGGACGGTGATGGTGGAAACCCCGTGACAATCCCTCACAAAAGGGAGGGGATCTGTCAGTCTCCTACCGTATCTCGATCTGGTCGCCGGTCACCATGTAAGTAACCTTCTCGGCGATCTTGCACGCATGGTCACCGCAGCGCTCCAGGTAGCGGGCGACCATCAGGTAGTTCGTGCACCTGGAAATCGTCCGTGGGTCCTCCATCATGTATGTGATCCCTTCACGGAAGATGGTGTGCCGGAGTGAATCGATCACATCATCCCGGGCCGAATGGTGGGCGACAAGGGAGAGGTCCTCGGTCTGGTACGCCTTCAGCGAATCTTTGATCATCGCGATCACAAGCGATGCCATGTGGGGAATTGAAAGTGCCCTGACGAGGTCATCAGTCTGCCGATTGGAATACGTACCAAGCACCACGTTGGCGATGTCTTTGCCGTACCGCCCGATCCGCTCGGCAGATGCGATCAGCCGGAGCGAACACGCGATCATGCGCATATCCTTTGCCATCGGCTGGTACAGGGCAATGAGCCGGTACAGCTCTTCTTCGAGTGCATTGGTCCGATCGGACAGATCCTTCTTTTTCTTCCTGACCTCCTCTGCACGCAATGGGTCGTTCTCTTCGAGGGCCAGCACGGCATCTTCCAGCATCCCCACGGCAAGCTGCCCCATCCCGAGGACCTGTCCTTTCGTCACTTCCAACTCGGTATGAAATTTATCGCTCATTTCTGCCACCTTATCCGAACCTTCCGGTGATATAGTTTTCAGTCAGTTCCTCTTTCGGATGTTCGAAGATCTGGGTCGTGTTCCCGCATTCTATCATCGCGCCCAGGTACATAAATCCCGTGTAATCGCTCACCCGGGCGGCCTGCTGCATGTTGTGTGTGACAATGATGACACAGTACTGCTGCTTCAGGTCGTTGATCAGGGTCTCGATCTTGGAGGTCGCAATCGGGTCGAGTGCCGAGCAGGGTTCATCCATCAGGATCACTTCCGGTTCAACGGCGAGCGTCCGCGCGATGCAGAGACGCTGCTGCTGCCCCCCGGAAAGTCCCATCGCTGAATCCTGGAGGCGATCCTTCACCTCTTCCCAGAGCGCAGCATGCCGGAGGCTCCGCTCGACAATCTCATCGAGGCGTTTTTTATCGTTGATCCCGTGGATCCTTGGTCCGTACGCAACATTCTCATAAACCGACTTCGGAAACGGGTTTGGTTTCTGGAAGACCATCCCGATCTTCCTGCGTATCTCGACGGGGTCGGATTCCTTTGCATAGATGTCGTTCCCATGGAAATCGATCCTCCCGGTAATACGGCAGCTCTCCACGAGGTCGTTCATCCGGTTGAAGCACCGGATCAGCGTTGACTTCCCGCACCCGGACGGGCCGATCAGTGCGGTAACGCGCCGGTCGGGGACTTCCATGCTGACATCCGTCAGTGCGGATTTCTCCCCGTACCAGAGGTTCAGGTGTGAGGTTCTGATGATAGATTGTGCAGACATGAGGTTTTACCATTTGACGGCCGCAGCCGAGCGGTGGCGTATCCAGAGAGCGAGTGCATAGAATGCGACGACAAGACCAAGGAGCACCAGGGCGGTGGCATACTTCTGTCCTTCAGCGCCCGGGACGTTGGTGGCGAGGATGTACAGGTGGTACGGCAGGGCCATCACCGGGTCAAAGAGCGAGTCGGGCAGGAACCGGGTGGAGAATACCACTGCGGTGAACAGGATCGGGGCCGTCTCTCCTGCCGCCCTCCCGATCGAGAGGATGGTCCCGGTCACGATTCCCGGTACGGAAGGGGGCAGGATCACCCTCCGGATCGTCTGCCATTTCGTCGCCCCGAGCGCGAGGCTCCCCTCCCTGACCGTGACCGGGACCGTCCTGAGTGACTCCTCGGTCGTCCTGATGATGGTCGGGAGCACCATCAGGGCGAGGGTGATCTGCCCTGCAACCAGGCAGACGCCAAAGCCAAGGTAAATGACGAGGAAGGTAAACCCGAACAGGCCGAACACGATGGAAGGTGTCCCGTTCAGGAGGTCGGTTCCGGTCCGGATGATCCTGGTGACGGTCCCTTCCCGTGTGTATTCGGTAAGGTAAATGGCCGCTCCGATCCCTATCGGCAGGGCAATGGCGATGGCGCCGATCACCAGGTACATGGTCCCCACGATTGCCGGGAATATTCCCCCTGACCGCCCGAGGTCTGAAGGGGGGGCCGTCAGGAACTCCCAGGTGAGGTAGGGTGCGCCCTTCACAATGATATCAAGGAGAATGACCCCGAGGGCAAAGAGGACCGAGAGGATGCAGAAGACGAGAAGCGAGAACGCCACTCGCTGGGTCCATTTCGGGGAAATGCGCCCCTGGATCAGTCGGAATGCAATATATACGGGAATGGCAGCCAGGAGAGCGATCCATCCGAAGACCGCAAGCAGTCCGATTGCGAGTGCGATCCCGATCAGTACGTTCCGGTATTTCTGCAGGGAACCGGAGAACCACTGGTTTTTTTTGGGTCCTTCCACCTTTGGGGAACAGGTTTTCACTCCCATGTGCTGCTCCTTTATCCGGGCCAGGAGGATCGTTGCAAGGAGGTTGATTGCCAGGGTGATGACAAGAAGCACCACGGCTATCCCGAAGAGCGCATGGTAATGGGTGCTCCCGATCGGCACCTCGCCCATCTCGATACCAAGCGTGCCGGTGAGGGTCCGTACCGGGGAGAGGACATTCCAGATCGGCGATGGGATGACCGCGGCATTCCCTGTCACCATCAGGACTGCCATGGTCTCACCGACCGCCCTCCCGATACCGAGTATGATGGCGGCGGTAATCCCTGAAAGGGCGGCCGGGGTCACTACCCTGCTGATGGTCTGCCAGTGCGTGGCGCCGAGGGCAAACGACGCCTCCCGGTACTCCCTGGGGGCAGAGGAGATTGCATCCTCGGAGACACTGATGATCGTCGGGAGCGCCATCACCCCGAGAAGAATGGACCCGGCAAGCCAGGTCTCACCGCTCGGCACCGCAAAATTCACCCGGATCCAGTCGGTGAGGACGATCAGGCCGAAGAACCCGAACACCACGGAAGGGATCCCGGCGAGGAGCTCGACTGCCGGTTTCAGGATGGCCTTTACCCTTGAAGGGGCGATCTCAGCAAGGTAGATGGCACTCCCGACCCCGAGCGGGATGGAGATAGCCATCGCGAGGATGGTCACCAGCAGGGTATCCACGATCAGGGCGTAGATCCCGTAGGCCGGGGGGACCCCTGTGGGGTTCCAGATTATGCCGGTCAGGAATTCGCGGATCCCTATCTCAAAGAAGACAGGATACGCGTCAAAGAGCAGGAAGGCCAGGATGAAGAAGATGGTGATAACGGCAAAGAGAGCGCAGAATAACCAGACAGCCCTGATACATCGCTCCTTCCAGTGGCCATGGGCAGGAATTGCCTGCCTGCACCCTACTTTCTCGTCCGGATGTGCAGGGGGAGAAGGGTTTCTGGGGGTTTGTTCCCCCCCGGAGCCGTCATGACCGCCCTTCATGAGGTGATCGGCACGAATCCTTCTTCAGCAACGATCTTCTGGCCTGAAGGGCTCAGGAGAAAGTCGAGGTAGTCCCTGGCCAGTCCTGCAGGGGCTCCCTCGGGTGATCATGATCAGCGGCCGGGAGAGGGGATACTTTTTGTTCAGGACATTGGCGATACTCGGCATCACCGGCTCCCCGTTCACGACAAGGGGGACTGCCTTACTCCCGCGGTCAACGTAGCCGAGCCCCACATACCCGATGGCTCCCGGGGTCTGGGTGATGGTCTGCGCCACCGCACCGTTCGAGTTCTTTTCGAGCTGCGTTCTCTGTGAAGTCCTGCTTGTGCATCACGGCATCAAAGAAGAACTCGCGAGTCCCTGATGCGCTGTCGCGCCCGACCACCACGATGACCTGGTCGGGTCCGCCGACCTCCTTCCAGTTGGTGGTGTTGCCGGCGTAAATCTCTTTGAGCTCGTTGAGGGTAAGGCCGGATACGGAATTGCCCGGGTGCACGATCACCGCAATTCCGTCATTTGCGATCGTGGTGACCACAAGACCAGGATACTTGGTCTTTTCGTCGGCTTTCAGGTCCCGGGACGACATCCCGATATCGGCGGTACCTTCACCTATTGACTGGACCCCGACGCTTGAGCCTCCTCCGGTGATCTGGATATCGGCGCTGGCATGTTCTTTTCCAAAGGCATCGGCTGCAGCCTGTGCAACAGGAAGCACCGTGGTCGAACCGGTGACTTTGAGCGCAGTCTTCTGGCTATCGCCGGGCTGCTGGGTACACCCGGCGGCAAGTACTGCAATGATCAGGACCAATGCAAGCCCCGATATCCAGTAGTTCGTATTCGCTACTGCCATAGCTTACAGAGGTCACTATATTTTTATACAATTATCCAATGGAAACTCTATTCATATATAGAGTATATAGAGATACAGAGTATCGCAGGTGATTGGCAGGGAATGGAGATAAGAAAAGTGCAGATTACCGGGGGTTCTTCGTATGTGATCACCCTCCCGAAGGACTGGGCAGAAGCGCAGAAGATACAGAAGAACGATCCCCTGGGTCTCGTTGCGCAACCTGACGGGACCCTTCTTGTCACCCGCGATATCACGGAAGGCCAGTTCCAGCGCGAGAAGCGGTTTGACGTCAGTGAAATCCATGAACCGACCTTCCTCTTCCGGATGCTGATCGGGTCCTACATTGCAGGGTATACGACCATTACCATCACCTCAAAAACACGCCTTCCCGCCCCTGTCAGGATGGTGGTCCGGGACTTTACCCAGATGACGATCGGGCCTGAGGTGGTGGAGGAGACTGATACGAAGATCCTCTTAAAAGACCTCCTGAACCCGGCCGAGATGCCATTTGAGAACACCATCAAGCGGATGTTTGTCATTGTAAAGAACATGCACCTCGATGCTATGAGTGCACTCGCGACACGGAACAAGAGTCTCTGCGATGATGTCATTGCCCGGGACAACGACGTGGACCGCCTGCACTGGCTGATCGCCCGCCAGACCAACATCATCCTGAAGAACGCCAGCCTCGGAAGAAAGATGGGGGTGCCGACGAGCAAAGTCGTCAATACCTACATTATCAGCCGGATTATCGAGAGGATCGGGGACCATGCGGTCAGGATTTCTGAGAATGCACAGAAGATGCCGGAAAGCAGGGTTGACCCGGAGGTGCTTGCTGCGATTAAAAAGGCAAGTTCCCTCGCCCTCTCAATCTTTGACAAGAGCATCGTCTCTTTTTTCAATGCCGATATGTGGGGCTCCCACCACAATATCGAGCAGGTGGAAAAACTCGAGGAGATATGTGAAAATATCAATGTACTCGCGATGAAAAGAGATCCCTTTGTCGCGGTATCACTGCGCTATATCGCGGAGAGTGTCCGGCGCTCAGGGGAGTATGCAGGAGACATTTCCGAGTGTGTCATCAATTACCTGGTTGAAGAGAAGGCCTGAACCGGGGAAGCAATCTTCATATCCTCCTGTTCTTTTTTTGCCTGGTCACTGTTTTATGAGGGGGGACGAAAATTTGATGGTGTGCTCTGCGAAAATTGATTTCAGCCACTGAAACCGCCGCCGGGGCGTCCTTTTGGGGGCAACGGCGTGACGTCGCATGGGGAGGTGTGGGGGAGGGCCGCCCCCACACTCTGTATCCGGTGCATCTGTCTCACCCATGTGAGAGAGTGAAGAGCCTTTTTTGCTGGTTCTGGAAAAACGGCATAAGCTATATCACCAGATGCTCACTCATACTCCCTCTGAGGGGGAACATTTGTGGCGGAAATCGAACTGACCGATTTGACCTGGGAGCAGCTCGTGGAGCGATCAGAGAAACCGGTGCTGGTCATGTTTTACAGCCCCACCTGTCCCCACTGCCGTACAATGGAGCCGTATTTCCGGCAGTATGCCCGGGAGTATGCAGGGGTCGTCTCCTTTGCCCGCATCGATATCACCGGCAGCCAGTGGACCGCAGAGCGGTATGGCGTGCGGAGCACCCCCACGTTCAAATTGTTCTGTACCGGAAAACCATTCCAGGAACTGGTAGGTGCAGTGTATCCTGCCCTTCTGAAGAGGATGGTGGAGGAGGGACTGGCATCCGGAAAGGAATGTATCGCGAAATCCACGGCAATCAATTACGACATCACCGGGTACGGGTAAGCAGCCGTCATCAGGCTAAAAAAGGCTGCCTCTGGCCGGGACGACGGAAATCTCATGACACGACATGGGAAAAGCCATTCCGTTCTGGGAACGATGCGCAGCATCTCCCGCATGTATCAACGAGGTAGTTTTCAGGGGAGACGAACCCTTCGCCCGGTTTTTTGTCAGATACGGGGAGTCTGGTGCACATCACCTTTCAAGTGACCGGTATCTCCTGCCCAAGGTATATATCCGTAAAAAGAGCTAACATTGTCGTTATAAGGATGACGACAAAGGGATCGTTTGGGCGGGTCGTTCCGGCAGTCATCCTGGCGCTTGCCCTCCTTGCGGGGATAACCGCAGGTGCGGGAAGCATCTATCTCTCGGGATCTCCCGACCTTGCTGCAGCCATCGCGGGCATCAATGAATTCTCACCCGGCTCGGAGCAGAATATCTCTCTCCATGTCAGGAATGCCGGGGTTGACGGGCTCAAGATCATCCAGGCAGGCGGGGGAGCATCAGGGGAACCCCCGAGCACAGCCCGGATGGTCACGCTCACGCTCCTCCCGGGCGCCGCTCCTGTCGAAATCAAGTCCGATTCCCAGATGGCCGGGGATATAGCTTCTGGAAAGGCGGTGTTCTCCTCGTTCTTTGTGTCCGTAGACGAGGACGCCGAAGGCGGGACCTATCTCCTGCCACTCCTGGTGACGTATACCTACCTTGCGTCAGAAGAACTGGTCGGCAGTGAGAGCGTTATCTTCCGGTACACGACCGAGACCGTGCAACTGGATATCCCGTTCACCATCCGGGACGAGGTGCAAATCGCGGTGCAAAGTGTCATCGCAGAGGACCTGAACGCCGGAGGTGACGGGTATATCACCCTTGCAATCGAGAATACCGGCACCCTCTCGGGCAACAAGACCATCGCGATGCTATTCCATGGGGACGAAAGTCCCATCGTGCCGATTGACGAGCGGGTCTTTATCGGCTCGTTCCCACCTGGGGCGGTTGCGACCACCCGCTTCAAGGTCAGGGTCGATGAAAAGGCTGGCAATGAGCAGTATCCATTACAGGTGGCAGTGGAGTACAAAGACCAGTCCGGGGAGACCCGCCTCTCCCGGGCGGTGACGATCGGGGTCCCGGTGAGCGGGGAGACCGGATTTGTGGTCATCGAAAAGCCGCTCCTGATCTACCGGGGGTCAAAGGGGACAATCGAGGTGGAATACGAGAATACCGGAGCAACGACCGTGTACAGTGCACAGGCCCGTCTTGGCGCGGTAGACCCATTCATCGCGTATGATGACATCGCTTTTCTCGGGGATCTCTCTCCTGGTGACAGGGCCATGGCGGAGTTTGAGATTGGGGTGGATAAGACCGCGACAGGAAAAGAGTACGGTCTTGACACCGAGATACGGTACAGGGACCGCATGGATGCGAGCCGGATTTCTGATCCAATCACCGTCCGTGTGCACGTGAGGGAACGAACAGGCCTCCTCCGCATCCTGGTACGACCCTGTGCTGATGAGTATCATCATTGCGGCTGGTATCGGGTGCGGGTATTACTTTGCCATCCATCGGACACGCAGGCCAAAACAGCCGGAAGAGTGAGCCCTGGCAGGGTCAGGCAGGGAGCCCGGGGCGCAATTGGAGCACCGTTTTTGCCCGCATAGGCTTTCTAAAGACTTTTTTGATTGCAACACTTTCGTGCATGCAATGGACCAAAAAATGCTCGGAAACGTGCTCCTGCTTCTAAGAATCGCCAGGTTCTGCAGAGGAATTCCCCAAATCCCACCGGTCCCTTGATTATCCCTCATAAATGCGCCAGCGGGACCTTCATAAAACCCCGCGTTTGACTGCACTGCAGTCATACGTAAAGAGCGACGATGCGACTGCAGCCTGCCTCTCTCGTGGATTTGGCAAGGACGGCTGGCCGGGTACTGACGTGGAAGAGTTTGCGTGGCCAAGCGATCTGTCCCCATAGTGTCGTTCTACGAAAATCATGTATCCTCAGAAGAACGAGGTTCACTTTCGTGAAAATGCCAAATGGCATGATCAAAAAAAGGGATATCTTTGTGGTTTACTTGAAGATATCAAAGATCTGGTCGCTGCCGGTTGCAGAGAGCCGGTCACGCTCTTCCTTCTCCTCAACGAGTGCAAGGAGAGGGAGGTCCATGCTGATGCCCGGCACATGCCCGAACATCTTCTCGAGCTCGACCTGCTGGGCGTGCATGAAGAGTGCGTTTGGAATATCCATGGCACAGAGTTCCTCGCACTGCCCGCAGTTCACGCATGAGTCGGCGATATGGGCATACCGGATCAGGTGGAACATGAAGTTTGGCGGTACCTGACCAGGGGTGACCAGGTACGGTTTCTGGTACTGCATTCGACGCAATAGCAGATCGGGCAGGCCTCGATGCAGGCTGTAGCACTTGATACAGCGTGAGGTCTCCTTCACGATCTTTTTGAGCCGCTCCCTGCCCTCGCCGAGACCCTCAAAGTCCTTCTTCCGCCACTTGTCGCTGAGCTGTACATAGCCCCTCGACTTTTCCGCGGATCTCAAGGCCTTTTGGATTCGGCGCCTCGGTCTTGAGCACCCCTGCTTTCACTGCGGCGTCAAGGGACTCCGCACCCTTGTCGCTGCATACTTCGACGAATGTGGCCTTCCCGGCCTTGTCGCCGATGACTCCCCAGTTTCCGCAGGCGAGGTCGGCCTGGCGCGGGACCTTCAGCTTGCAGCGGCGGCAGTTGCTCCGCCTGCCGTATCCCTGCTCTTCGAGTTCATCGATAGAGATCCCCTTGTGGCCTCCCTCGTACTCGATGATGAACTGGCCCTTGTCGATCTCTTCCTTGTGGACCGTATCCGGGTCGACCCCGAACTTCTCGGTGATCATCTTCCGGGCGGTGACAGGCGCGACGGTCCCTCCGCAGTTCACCCCGATCATGATGACGTTGTCGAGGTTGATCTGCTGGCGCTTGGCGAGCTCGTAGAGCCCCATCATGTCGCAGCCCTTGACGGTCATCGCGATCTTCATGTTGGACGCACCGTCAAGGTACTTCTTGACGAGCTTTGACATGAGCAGCGTCCCGCAGTGGAGCGACCCCGCGGTCTTGTCGACCTCTTTTGGATCGGTGATGAGTACCGGGACCGCATCGTAGATGTCCTGCCCCCTTGTGACCCCAAACACCGCATCCACCATCTTCTTCTCGAGGGCGAATTTCAGCAGGCTGGTCACGGCACCGCCGCACTCTGCCTTCTTCGCAATCTCGGCGTCAGAGGTCCACGCGTAATACATATCTCCTTTCTTTGACATCTACTTCGCCTCCGCGATCTTCTCGACCTTGACAGAACAGGCCTTGAACTCGGGGATCTTGGCTATGGGGTCGAGTGCATTGTTGGTGAGGATGTTTGCGGCGCACTCCTTGAAGTGGAACGGCATGAACATCACGCCCTTCATGATATCCGGAGTGACCCGTGCCGGGACATTGATGGTCCCGCGGCGGCTGGTCGCCTTGACCATCTCCTTATCCTTGATATTGAGCGCCTTGGCGTCCTCGGGATTGATCTCGATCCAGCCCGTCGGCTCCTCGGCCTCGAGGGATTCGGACCGGCGGGTCATGGTCCCGGTATGCCAGTGCCAGAGACACCGGCCGGTGGTCAGGATGAACGGGTACTCCTTGTCGGGGACTTCAGCGGGCGGTTTGTATTCGACCGCGAAGAAGACACCGATCCCGTCCGGGTGAGAGAACCGCTCCTTGTGGAGGATCGGGGTTCCCGGGTGTTCAGCGGTGGGGCATGGCCAGTGAGCGGCCTCCGGCTGGTTGAGCCGCTTGTAGTTCATGCCGGCGTAGGACGGCGTGAGTTTGGACATCTCGGTGAAGATCTCCTCGGCAGATTTCCAGGGGAACTGCTTGGCGTAGCCCATCTTGGCAGCGATATCGGCGATGATCTGCCAGTCGAGCCGTGCCTCTCCCGGCGGGTTGACGGCCTTTCTCCACATCTGGACACGCCGCTCGGTCGAGGTCTGTGTCCCGTCCTTCTCGGCGTAGCAGCAGGCAGGCAGCACGACATCAGCCATTTCGGCGGTCTCGTTCATGAAGATATCCTGGACGACCATGAACTCGAGGTTCTTGATGGCCTTCTCGACATGGTGGAGGTCCGGGTCCGAGATCATCGGGTTCTCGCCCATGATATACATGCACTTGAGTTCGCCGGGCTTGTCGGCGAGCACGTCCATCATGGTGGTGACTTCATAGCCGTTCTTCGGCTCGGCGATCCCGTCCGGGAACCCCCAGGCGTCGGAGAACTTCTTGTGGGCAGCCTCGTCGATGACCTTCTGGTATGCCGTGAAGACCACCGGCAGGGCACCCATATCGCAGGCGCCCTGGACATTGTTCTGGCCACGGAGTGCGTTGACCCCGCATCCCGGCCTGCCCAGGTTGCCGGTCAGCATCTGGATGTTTGCGACCGACTTGACGTTGTCGACACCGACCGTGTGCTGGGTGATCCCCATCGAGTACAGGATGCACGCCGACTCGGCTTTCGCAAACCACTCGGTCGCGGTCTTCGAGCTGTGCCACCGGGATGCCCGAGATCTTCGAGACGTTCTCGAGCGAGTACTCGGGCTTCATCACGACTTCTTTCAGCTTGTCGAAGTCCTTCGTCCGGTTCTTGACAAACTCCTTGTCCTCCCAGCCGTTTTTCAGGATCTCCTGCATCATCCCGTTCAGGATCGCGACATCCGAGCCGGACCGGAACTGCATGTACAGGTCGGCCTGCTTGCCAGTCGGGGTGAACCGCGGGTCGGCATAGATGATCTTCGCGCCGTTCATCTTGGCCTGCATCACCCGGCGTCCGATCAGCGGGTGCTGCTCAAACGTGTTCGACCCGAGGATGAAACAGCACTTCGACTGCGCAATGTCCCCGATCGAGTTGGTCATCGCCCCGGATCCAAACGTCGCCGCAAGACCTGCTACCGTCGACGCATGGCAGAGCCTCGCGCAGTGGTCGATGTGCCGGGTCTTCATGACGCCACGGGCAAACTTCATCATCGCGTAGTTCTCCTCGTTGGAGACTCGTGCCGATGACAGGCAGGCGCATTCGTCAGGCTTGTACTGCTTGAACTTCTTTGCGATCAGGTCGAGTGCCTCATCCCAGCTCGCCTCGACAAACTTACCGTCCTTCTTGATCAGCGGTTTTGTCAGGCGGTCGGGGCTGTGGATGAACTCGTGGGCATAGGTGCCCTTCGGGCAGACCTTGCCTTCGTTGACCGGCGAACGCTGGTACGGTGCCGTGCCAACTGCTTTTCCATCCTTCACCACGAGGTTGAAGGTACAACCCGTCCCGCAATAGGGACAGGTCGTCTGTACGTATTTCATGTCCATGGTATAACCTCGAACACTCAGAGGTCGGCAGGGTCCGTATTTAACAGTAATGATTAACATCGACGAAACTGATGATTATTGGTGGGTACCTGGGGAAGCAGGCCGGGATACCGAGGATCGGATACGTTCGATACATCGTCATTTTGTGAAAATAAATCCTGGATGGAGTCGTTGAAGATGTCAAAAGAGGTGCACCGCCCATGCGCCCGGTAAAAGTGCCGCCCATGCTCCAGGCACTCGTCCAGACTGCCGTCCTCTCGGTAGAGGGAAGGGAGTTTGTGGAACTGGCGGCATGTCCCTCCTGCGGGGGCCCGGTAGGAGGGTATGACTGGAAGGACCGGAAGTTTGCCACGGTGATCGATGAAGGAGAGCTCCGTCCGATCATGGTGAGAGTCAGGCGTTTCCGGTGCAGGGACTGCGGCAGGGTATCACCGGCGCTCGCTCCCTTCTATCCGGACACGCGGCTGGGTTCACCGCTCGTCGATCTCTCGGTGGTGCTCTCCCGTACGATGACCCCGGGGAGGACGGTTGCCTTCATGAAGTTGCTTGGCATTGTGGTGGACCGGGGGACTGTCCGGGATCTATCCCGCAGGGACTTTCCTGAGATTGCGACGACCGAGATCTTTGGCTTTGTCCTTCCGCGGTCGGTCATCTCGCTCTCGATGGTCGCATTCAGGAATCTCTGATCGGCTTGGAATCCTCGTCTCCCTGGTTTTTGACAGGGTCCTCCAGGGGGCTTGCGTCGTACGGGCAGAATGCGACCCGTGCATCGGTCGACTCCCACCCACAGAGCGGGCATCGCTTCACCCTCTTCTCCCTTCCAAGGAAGGGGATGATCGGGATGAACAGGAAGAGAAAGAAGAAGGGGAGGCCCAGGCTCCAGAGCAGGAGCGTGACGGCAAGGGATCCGGCAAGCAGGAGAACGCTCAGTTGCCAGGTCTTCGTGCTGCCACCTCCCGCACTGCAAACGCCGGCAGGGCGTCTGAAGCCGGGCCGAGGTCGTCTGCGAGGTTTCGCCCGCCAAAAAGACCGGAGAGCAGACCCGCCCCTATCCCTGCACAGAGCACCTGCGCCTGTACACTGTTCGCTGTTGCACGCAAGACGGCACGAGCCAGCAGTTCGCGCTGTGCAGTCCAGAATTCACGGGCGACTGCACATGCCCCCTCCTCCCCGATCTCCCCGAGATCGGCACATACCACGCGGGCCAGCCGTCTCAAAGCGGATGAACGGTCTTTTCCTTTTCCGTCCGGGGTATCGACCGTGTACTGCGGTTCTGTGATGTGCGAAAGGACCAGGTGGACATCGGCACTGATCGCGAAAAATTCCGGGCAGACCGGTGTCGGCACACCCCGGAGCGAAACTTCCCGGACCAGCGCCGGGACCGTGGTCCTGAGAAGTCCCGTGTACACCAGGTATCCCCGCTGAAGCCGGCCAAGGTCGGTGAGTCCCAGGAGGGGGTCCATGCCGGAGAGGGGGATGATGTCGGTGGTGGTGCTGCCGAGATCGACAAGGAGCGAGCCCGGGTACCGATCCATGAGATACTCGGCGGAGACGAGCCAGTTTGCGGCCGCCAGTACGGATACGGCAGAATCATGAAATGCGGCATCGGTCCCGTAGAACTGCGCACCCGGGAACACGTCCCGCACAGAATCGACGATGAAACGAATCCCTTCCTCTTTTGAAGAGAAACAGTCCGCAAGCTCCCCGGACATCACCACCGCTGCCTCTTCTCCGGGAAAATGATAACGTTTGAGTACCTCGCGGATAGGGCTCCCCTGCCAGAGCGGGCAGTAATGGATGAAAATCCCGTCGCTTGTCGCGACCTTCAGGTTAGCACCGCCGATATCGATCCCGATCACAGCCGCTCCACCCTGCCATGGTTGTCGAACCGGGCCATACCTGACAGGTGCACCGCGTCAGGCCCTTCTCCTTTGGATGCAGCCATGAGAAGGTCGGCGATCTCCTCTTCCATGCAGGCAACAATCCCCACGAGGCTCGTCGTGATGCGGGGATTGACATCCACCACGTATGGCCGGTCGGCCAGGACGATATCGATCCCGCAGTATCCCTGGCAGCCCAGGGCATTCAGGGCCTGCACTGCGGTCCCAACGATCTCATCGTGGCGGGGGTGATACACTGGAGTCTCGCCGCCCAGGTAGTGGAACCTGCCATCGTCATCAATCCTGATATGCTGGCGGTTCACTGCAAGGATGAGGGGGGCCTTTCCCGTGTAGTAGCTGCAGGCATTCCCTACGAGACGGCTGCCAATGAGACTGACGCTCAAATGCTCGCCATCGATAAACTCCTGGGCGATCTCACCTTTTTCCGGCTCCCCGGAGGAGAGGCGCACTCCCTGCGTACCGCACCCCTGCTCGGGTTTCAGCACCCTTCTCCCCGGCACCCCATCACCCGGGACCGGGATTCCATGCCTGGCCAGGACCGCTGCTGCCCGGCGCTTGTTGGCGCATACTGCCGCGTTCAGGCTGCCGCAGCCGATGTTATGGGTCAGGCGTTCCAGGAGCGTGGTATATGAAAAGAGCCGGTGATCCGGGGCGATCACAAGGCCGGCATCACAGCCGGGGGCAAGGCGCTGGATCGCATCGTAAAAGTCTCCCTCCCCGGGTGTCACCACCTCGTAACCGCACCGCTCAAAACTTTCTTTGAGCACCCGGAGCATTGCTGCACCCTCAGGGGCAAGCCCGGGGTCATGAGCCAGGGTATATTCAGCAAGAAGCACTTTCATTACCAGATCATTGGCCCCGGCTCTGACTTATAGCCTGACGATCGGGTCAAGTATTTCTCACTGCCCCTCCAAGAACTACTTCGAACGATGAAGCCAAAGATCCTGCTCACGAATGATGACGGCATAAACTCTGCAGGGCTCTGGGCTGCCTATGAAGCCCTTGCACCCATTGCCGATGTGACGGTGGTTGCTCCGGCGACCCAGCAGAGTGCGGTCGGGCGATCCATCTCGATCTTTGAACCGATCCGGGCGAACGAGATCACGATGAACGGGGTGAAAGCGTATGCCGTCGGGGGAAAGCCCACCGACTCGGTGATCATCGGACTGTATGCCCTCTTTCTTGATCCGGTCCTCGTCGTCAGCGGGATCAATATCGGTGAGAACCTCTCGTACGAGTCGATCATGACATCGGGTACGGTCGGGGCGGCACTCGAGGCCTCGAACCAGGGGACCCCTGCAATCGCCTTCTCGCTCCAGGTGGAAGACCAGGGTGACAAGTTCGATGACCCAAGGGACCACTGCCAGAGTTTTGAGGACGCAAAGACCGTGGTGCGGGAGGTCTGCAGCACCTTCTTTACAAGGAGGTTCCCCCCAGGGGCGGATGTCATCAACGTGAACATCCCCTCACATCTCACCGGGAGATACGAGGTGACACGGCTCTCGCACAAACTTTTCCTGACAGGAGTTGAAAAGCGGCTCGATCCGCGGGGACGCCCCTACTTCTGGATCAATGGTCCTCTTGTCGGGGACGATGTGGAAGGGACCGATGTCCGTGCTATCAGGAAGGGCAATGTCTCGATCACCCCCATCACGCTCGATTGCACTGCGCCTTTGGCAAACGAGGAACTCCGCTCGCTCTTCTCTGCGCCTTCGCTCACCCCTTCGGGGTGCAATACGGAGGCGCCATGAGTCAGCAGGAAGGAAAAAAACCTGTCGATCGGATGAAGCGGGAGGCAGGGTACCATGCTGCCGGGATGGTTTCAGACGGTATGGTGATCGGTCTTGGGACAGGTTCGACGACCTTTTATGCGATGGAACATCTTTCCGGCATGATCGAGGACGGGCTTTGTATCCAGGGTGTCCCGACATCGTTCCAGACCGAGATGCTGGCGCGGCAGCTCCGGATCCCCCTGGCCACGCTGGACGAATACCCGGAGCTCGACCTTGCGATTGACGGTGCAGACCAGGTGGATCCCGCTTTTCGTCTCATCAAGGGAAGGGGTGCCGCAATGACCCGCGAGAAGTGCGTGGCTGCGGCAGCCGGAGGACTGGTCATTGTCGTGGATGAATCGAAATGCGTGACTGCACTCAGCGGGGTGGTCCCGCTCGAGGTGATCCCGTTTGCCGTCCACCCCGTCATCCTCGCCATCAGGGCGATCGGAGGGATCCCGGAGTCAGGAACGGAGTCCGGAAGGATGGGCCGGTGATCACCGACAATGGAAATTTCATCCTGGACTGTTCGTTTTGCGAGATCCCCGATCCCGCACATCTTGAAGGGGTCCTCTCCCTGATGCCGGGAGTCCTCTCCTGCGGGCTCTTCTGCGAGTTCGTCGGGAAGACCACCGTGGTGGTGGGGGGAGACAGCGGGTGCCGTGAACTGAAGCGTTCATAGAAGCAATCTCCCGAAAGCAGCGCCTCCAGGTAGTTTTCATAGAACTCCCATGACCGCAGTGCGATCGAGAGTAAATGATGAAAATACCTATTCAGGGATGCTCTGCACCCCCTGGAAATCTCTTGTTATTCGCAGGCACATCCGTTTTTGAAATACAATTACCAGCTTTTTCGAGAACATTCACCGATTGTGCAATATATTTGGGAGAATCCCGCCTCGAAAAGAGCATGGCTGCAGATTATTTTCATCGTGTATGCCCGACCGTGAGGTCATTGGCGGTTGGCATGAAAACCGCATCCGGGATTTTCATTGGGGAGGGATGAGACGAAGGAGTCTTTTATGCGTTTCATTGGAGTGGATCCTGCTCATGGATCCGACACTTCTCTTCAGCATAACCTTTCCCTCTGGTAATTATCGCGGGATTGGTCCCCTTCAGGAAGAGCGGGAGGAAATTGATAAACGGAGTAAGGTACCGTGGAGGTATCCCTGGACTTTACTGGATGTAGGTCCTTATCTGTTGAATGATGGAGAGCTGCAGGTTGGCTTCTTCGCGTTTCTCCTTCTCAATCGAATCAGTGATCTCGCCGATCGGGCGTGACAGCCTGTAGATCTTTACCGGTCTTCCCTTGTTCTCCGCCTTGATCTCACGGTTCTCCACCCAGTTCTGGTCGATCATGGCCGCCATGGCGAGACTGACTTCGGGCTGGCGGAGATCGGTGCCGCGTTCGATCTCCCTTGATGTAGCCTCGGGATTGTGGGCAAGATAGACGAGAACCCGGGCAACATTCCGCTTGAGCCCGGTCTTTATGAGGAGGTCTGCCAGATCCTCCTCTTCCTGTGTGAAATACATCACATTTCGTGCTCTGAACAAATGCACACCTGTCATCAATATTTATGTAACTAGGTTAATAGATAATTATTATATAAAAAGATTATTATTTAGTATTACATATCGAAAAAGGAACCCTTATTAGGTACAGGAATTCTGAAGGAAATAAAAATTTTGGTCGGCCTGGGATCACAGGAGGCCAAGGTTCTTCAGGTCATTTAGGATCTTCTGCACCGCCCGCTTTGCGTCCTCAGGCACCTTCCCCCCGGTGATAATCAGTTTTCCGGAACCAAAGAGGAGCACCACCACTTTCGGGTCCTCGAGCCGGTAGACAAGTCCGGGGAACTGCTCGGGCTCGTACTCGATCCGGTCGAGGTTGAACCCTACGGCAATCTTGTTTAAATTGATACCCGACCCGAGGTCTGCTGACGTCACAATGTTCTGGATCTTGTAGGTGAGCTTCTGGGGAATATCGATCTGCAGATCCCGGAGAAGGTTTCCGAGGATCTCAAGCCCCTCGGAGAGACTTTCGATGCTTTTTGCTCCGGTGAGTACCACTTTCCCCGACCCGAAGACCAATGCGGCGATCTTTGGATTTTGCATCCTGATGACGACGCCCGGGAACCTCTTCTTATTGTACTCTGCATCCTTGATCTGGGAGGCCAGTGATGGCAGATCGAGATAATCGGTTACTTTTGCTGAAGCGACGATATTTTCAATTTTGAGAGAGTCCTCTGGCTTGACCTTCATATTTATAAATGCCACAGGACAGTATATAAACAGTTGGGTGTTGCTGCTCCGAGAATCATTCCCGGAACGATTGTCGTGCAGGCCGTTTCACCTTGTTGCCAGCATCATTGCATTTCCTGGCAAGCCTCACCTCCTTGACGAAGCGCTGATACTTCGCCGGGAAAATGATTACCCGCGCATCCCAGGCAGAATATTCATAAACAACCTTTAAAATACTCCAGTCAAGAAGAGACACCTTGTATGGCGAGCTGGCTTCTTACTCTTGGGATCATCTTCATCATCATTGCAATCGTCCTGATGCTGCTCGGATTTGTCGGGAAGATTGCCTGGACGATCGGAAAGTGGCTGATTATTCTCTTCTTTGCGTTGGCCCTCCTGTCGTGGATATTTTCCGTATTATAATTTTTCGAGACTACCGGATCAGGTCCAATCTCTCGGGAGTTATATATTTTTTTAAGGGCGGTTTTGTGAATCGAATTATTGGGATGTGGAGCCAGCGCCCTCTTGACAACATTCCACGTCTTTTTTAAAACATATCGGAGTCTTTATAAGAGGCACTTTTTTCCTGTTGGAAGGAAGGGTGAACAACAATTTCCAGGGGGGTGAGACTTCCCGGATGATTCGGACTCACCAACTGGCTTACCATTACTAGTGTGTATTGCACCGATGTGACGGTGGAGATTGAAAGCCAGTTCTCTGCTGCTGTGGATAACCATGGCTCTGTTGTCATCATTTTTGTCGTTGTATTCTGTCCGGGGTGGTCCAAAAAATCGAATGAATCCTTTCCTATCCCCTGAATCAGACGCGAAATTAATCGTACTGCCGCCAGGTATGCCCGCATTCGCAGCACCGGAAGAACCTGACCTCGCTCTCGTCAGCGGCACGGAGCTGGCGGAGCCACCAGAACGCGAGGTTGTTCTCGCACTTGGGGCATTTGATGGCAATTGTCGGGAGGATATGGATCTGCCCCTCCTCCTCCACGATTACGATCTCCTTTTCACTCCGTTTCCTTGTCCTCTGCAGCTGGTCGTCATCGGTGATTTTCCTGTTGTACCCGCATTTGCGGCATTTCAGGAAACCGGCAGAGGACATCAACAAGCTCTTGCACTCAGGACAGAACATCGGTTCAGTAATTTGGTGCACATTCATGATTAAGGCACCGGATATACGCCGATCAGACCTGCAACGGGCTGATATGCCCAATCGGATCCCTTTTTTTCATCCTGCGACGATTGTTATGGGAATGAACGAGTCTTCGTGCTTGCATCCTGCATTTTTTTCCTTGCGTTCCTGGTCCCTTCCAGGGCACGAAGATACTGCGCAATCCTTGGATGGACGTCCATCGTGCTCTTTCTCTTTGCAGAGGTCCCCTACTACCTCTCCATCAACAATTTCCTGTACCCCACCCTGGCGGTGCTGGCCGTCCCCTTCCTCTATATCACGGCAAAATATCTTCTTGCGGGTGACATAGCAGTAGAGCAGCTGTCGAAGGCGGCGGCGGTGGCATTCCTCATCTATGCCCCGTTTGCCTATACCCCGCTCGGTGACTGGTTGATCTCGGTCGTGTTCGGGCAGACGGTCTGGCTGGTCAATGCGCTCGGCTATGAAACCGGTCTGTATGCATGGAATGTGGTGATACAAAACGGCTTCCGGGTTGAGATCATCCTTGCATGCACCGGGATCCAGGCGATCGCCATCATGCTCGGGGTTGCATTCGCCGTGCCCACCACGACCCGCCAGAAAGTGCTCTCCTTCCTGCTGGTCGTCCCGACCATCTATATCCTGAATATCGTCCGGAACACTGCCGTGATCATTGCCTACACAGAACAATGGTTCCCTTACTATCCCGAAATTGCAGGAAACGGGGAGTTTGGATACGAGAGTTTCTTCTGGGCACATAACGTGGCTGCCGAACTGCTGGCACTCGTGCTGCTCGTCGGCATCGCGTACGGGCTCTTCCGGATCATCCCGGGGCTGGCCGACCTTGCCGCAGGGCTCTACCAGATGTATTCGGGAGAGGTCAGGAATCGCCTGCAGTACCGTCAGGAAAGCCGTCCGTAAAGATAGATGATCCGCTGCAACGCCGAGAGGTTGGTCCCGACGGCGATCACGATCACCGATACCCAGATAAATCCGGTGAGTCCCCCGATGAGGAGGACGAGGATGGTCTCCGGTCTCCCGAAGAACCCCACCCCCTCCAGCGGGTCCTCGATCTTTCCTCCTACGCGGTCCTTGTATCCCGTTTCTGCATAGACCACCGGCTTGATGAACGTGTTCATCAGAGAGCCGATGATAGCAATGGCAACGATGGCGCTGTCGCTTGCCGGGGGAAAAGCCGCAAACTGCGACAGGATTGGGATACCGGAGATACCGATCCCCAGGAGCACAAGGGCATCCACGTATTTGTCTGCGATCCAGTCAAAGACCGCCCCGAACCGGGTCTCCTTCTCTGTCCGGCGGGCAACGCTGCCATCGACAAGGTCGAGGACTGCCGAGATAAAAAGAAAGAGGCTCCCGAGGATGAACATCTGGTAACAATACGATACCGCGCACAGCACCCCGAAAAAAAGGGAGAGGAGGGAGATCTGGTTCGGGGTGATGCCGGCCTTGCAGAATACCGTTGCTATCGGCTCGACATAACGGACGAGCCGTGGCCGGAGTGCGGTTATATTCATGAATCAATTAAGCAGCACGTCAATGGATAATACTTGCTGCACTCCGGAAGAACGAAAATCATCCGGACGGGCGAACTTCTATTACCCATCAGGGCGTAAATTTTCCGTAACAAAAAGGGATCACCCGTGCCGGAATCACCTGATCGCCCCCACGTGCTGATGATGTCAGAGATCACAGCGGATGGCAAACTGACGCTCAAGAAAGGGAGTTCGAGCAAGATCCTGATGAAGTACATGGATCCTGCGACAGAGATACTCCTCCACAAGACCAGGGCGTCTCTCGACGCCATCATGGTGGGGGCAAATACCATCAGGATCGACAATTCCTTCCTCACGGTGCGACTCGTGGAAGGGAAAAGCCCAATCCGGGTTATCCCCTCGAGCATGGCAGAGATCTCCCCTGATGCGAATGTCCTCTCTCCGGGGGCACCGACCATCATCGCGGTCGCGGAGCGTGCACCGGCCGACAGGGTGAATGCCATCAGGGCACGGGGTGCAGAGGTGGTGTATGCAGGAAAGGACCATGTCCACCTCCCCACCCTCATGGAAATTCTTTCGACCAACTGGGGGGTAAAAAAACTCATGATAGAGGGAGGGCCTACCCTGAACTTTCACATGCTGCATCACCGGCTGGTCGATGAGATCCGGCTCATCCATCTCCCCTTCATCGTAGGAGGTGCGGACACGCCTTCACTGGTGGGGGGGATGCACATCGAGACCGAGGAAGAGATGATCCGGCTCATTTTAAAAGATCACTACCTGTGCGGCAGCAACCTCGTGACCGAGTACGACGTGGTCTACCCCTCCGGGAGCAGGAAGGATGTTTCGCGAACCGGGCCCTGATCAACCCCGGCAGAACAGAGCGCTCCTGGTTGTTGCCGCACTCCTCCTCTGCGTCGTTGCCTTCTCGGCTGCGGCGTATCTCCTGTCCCTGTATCCAGAAGACCTTGGGGTTGCCGTCGTCAGGATAGACGGGGTGATCGTGACGGGCGATTATTACGGGAACGGCTATACCGGGAGCGAATATGCGGGGAGGCTGATCCGGGATGCGGCCGATGATCCTCTCGTCCATGCAATTGTGCTCAGGATCGACAGCCCGGGAGGGACCCCGGCCGCGGCCCAGGAGATCGTCGCCGATGTGAAATACGCACGCGAGAAGAAACCCGTGGTGGTCTCCATGGGGGAGATGGCAACCTCCTCAGCCTATTACATCAGTGCCTATGCCGATCGCATCTATGCCGATCCCGACACCATCACCGGGGGGATCGGTACCACATGGACGTTCCTTGACATCTCCCGCTGGATGGAGCAGGAGAACCTGAGCGTCGAGGTGATAAAATCGGGGAGCATGAAGGATATGGGGTCCCAGTACCGGCCGCTCACGGATGAGGAGCGGTCCTATGCCGGGCAGCTGGTCAATGCGAGTTTCGAACGTTTCATCTCGGATGTCCTCGCGGAACGGTCTATCGAGCGGAGCAGTATTGCGGATGCCCGTGTCGTGAGGGGTGAAGAGGCAGTCGGCATGGGACTCGTGGACGAACTCGGCAACCTCTTTGATGCGATCGAGGGTGCACGGGACCTGTCCTGAGAGAGAATACTTCATCCATGATCCAAAAAAAGGATGAACTTTGATTGCTGTCGGGCGGTTCAGACCATCATCAGCGGGTCTGCTTTCATGTACTCCCTGCAGACCGTGGTTGCGTACTGGCCGGGCTGAAGGCAGAATGCAAGCGTTATCCTGTCCTCCTCGCACAGACCGGCCGTGACATCGGTTGCAAGCGCGATCGGGCGGGATGCCCCGTCAAAACGGGCATGCACGAAGTCTGACGCAGCACAGAAATCCCCGCTTCTGATCCCATCTTCGGAAAGAAGGAGATCCATGGTCCTGGTGTCCGCGCAAGTGAGGGCATCGTCCCGGCATCCCGGGACCCTGAGTGCGATCCGGCAGCGTCCTCTCATGATCTGGGTCCTGGCAGCACCGAGCGTGGGTGCAGAGACCCGGTCCTCCTTCCCGCTGTCAAAGAGGAGCCGATCCCCGGGAAGCGGATCGGTGAGCCGCTTTCCATCGGCAATCCGGAGCGAGAGTGCACGGTTGAACAGCAGGGACTGGTAGGCACTCACCAGCATGGAGAGGAGCTTTGGCGGCAGGACGCGGAGCGCACCCCCGTAGTCTCCAGGGTGGGTGGCGATGTGATGCAGCATGGACCGCTCGTAATTCAGGTGCAGGGGCAGTTCCCGTAGCGAACGGAGCGGGTCCCGGTGTTCGAGAAACGAGGTGCGGGCTTCCCTCGCCATCATCGGGTTCACCGGGAAATGCTGCACCGACATAATGGCAGACCGCACCTTCATAGTCCCCTTTCAGGATGTATGCCCCCGTGGTATGGCTGATCGGCCGGATCGCCCCGAACCTCTGGATGCCGTAGTAATTCGGGATACCGGTGCGGCACGCGTCTGTCACTGCGGAGACGATGCCCAGGATCGGCGGTGATTTCCCGTATGGTGATGGTGAACCGGTTTGCCGAATGGGAACCGAGTGCGAGAGGCGAGGCCGACCTCCCGACCGGCTCGAGGGTGATATCCCGGATCTGCACCCGTCCTATCTCTTCGGGGGTAATTCCCTGGATCGAGATGAGCTGGGAGGTGATCGCATGCTTGTCCTTCGTACCCGTAAAGCCGATCCTCTTGTAGGAGATGCCGAGCCGCTTTGCCACCTCTTTCAGTGCCCGCTGCTGGTCCCAGTCCTTTTTTGTCAGCCGGCAGATCAGGAACGGGCCTTCCGTGCCGATAGCTGGCGGGGACTTCTTCGACGATGAAGTCTTCAGCGGAAGTGCGGAGCCGTCCCCCTGTTCCCGGGGTGTCGCTTCCATAGAACCGCATCCCAAGGAGCTGCTCGAGCGGATACGGGCTCTCTCTCATAGCAGCGACAGATCCCCGGTGATCTTATCGAGATCTTCCGATTTTGCCGGCCCAAGACCAAGGGCGGTAAGGGTTCCCGGGGGCACTTCAGTCATCCCGGCGTCCTGGACGAGGGCAGATGCTATCCCTGCCGACTCGGCGATTGTTTTCAGTTCATAGAGTGCCCTCTCACCCGCCACCTTGAGGACGACTTTCTTCTGCCCCTCGGCATACCATCTCCTGCGGGATGCAGCGTCTGACCTCTCATACGCAAGGATCGATGCATGGGCGGCCTGGGCACACATCTTTCCGCAGCTCATCCGGAGGTCGGAACGCACCACGAGGCACTGCTTCCATTCAAATACGGGACCCTTCTCCATTGCTCTCTCATAGTTGCCCGGGAAGTATCAAATAGATGGCTCATATCAGATAGCGGGCTCATGTGAGATGACCGCTTGCCAGGGATACCATTCACTCCCTGTTCCTCACCGCTCATCGATTTGATTTCTGGAATGGACCCGTGAATCCTGTCGCAGATGATCCCGATAATCGGGTCGAGTGGTATCATCCATCGGACAGAATGCTGAGGATGAGGAGATGGACGACCTGTCCGGATCTGTCATATTGATGCCGATGCAGGAGAACCAAGAACGTGACTGTGACTGGCAGACGCCCGTACGATGTGGTGGTGGTCGGTGCCGGCCCGGCCGGGAGGACCTGTGCACGCCGGTGTGCCGAGCTCGGGCTCTCGACCTGCCTGATCGAGGAGCATGCGGCGATCGGCTACCCGGTCCAGTGTGCAGGACTCCTCTCCATCCAGGGCATTTTAGGCATGCGAGGTCTCAAATAAACCGGTGCTGCACGAAGTCTCCGGGGCCAAGATTGTGACCTCCCGGGGGGCAGAGCTCGCCTTTGATGCAGGGAAGGACGAAAGCATACGTGGTTGACAGGGGAGCTCTCGACCGGGAGATGGCGGCAAGAGCCGCAGAGGCCGGGGCCGAGATCAGGGTAAAGACTGCATTTTCAAAGCGGTCCGGCTCAGTGGTGATCACGAGAGGGATAGCCGGGCGGGAGGAGCTACCGTTCCGCGTCCTTGTTGCAGCAGACGGGCCGCGGAGCCGGGTTGCCCGGGAACTCGGCATGGAAAGACCCCGGGTCTTTCTTGCAGGCATCCAGGCCGAGATCCCAAAACAGATGGCAGGGAACCTTGTCGAGATCTACCCTGACGCATCACCGGATTTTTTCGGCTGGATAATCCCCTCGGGTAAGGGAGGGCGCGGATAGGTCTTGCCGGGAGAGCAAGATCCTTACCCCGGTTCACACGGTTCATGGAGGAGCATGGGGCAGGAGCTGCTGTCACCTTGTGACCGGCACGATCCCGCTCGGGGTGATGCCGAGGACCTACGGCCACCGACCCTCTTTGTGGGAGATGCAGCAGGATTTCCAAAACCCACGTCCGGAGGAGGCGTGTATACGGGAGTGAGATCGGCGATCCATGCAGCAGAGACCGCATACGATGCCTGCAGTATGGGCAATACCGCTGACGATCTGCTCGCCCGGTATGAGAAGCGCTGGAAAGCCGACTTTGGAAAGGAACTCGAGTTGGGATTTCATCTTTTCGGGATCCGCCAGACACTCACAGGAGAGGAGATCGACCGGCTGATCAGGGTCCTGAATGAGCCCTCCCTGAAAGCCGATATCCTTGAGTACGGGGACATGGACCGGCCGGGCGTATTGCTGGGGCGAATTATGAAAAATCCAAAAATATTATCCTGTTTTGGGAATACTTCTCCGATCAGGAGTACGCCATTTTATCAAATAATAATCTTTTTTAAGTATGAATTCATACGAATGTTCTGTTTGTTATGAACAGGTGAACTCATGCACATCCCCGATTCATTTATCCCGCTGCCCCAGGCGGCATTGTACTGGATCATCGCCCTGGTATTCATCGCCCTCTCTCTCCGGTGGGCAAGAAAGGAACTGTCCGAAGAGAAGATACCGCTTGTCGCTATTCTCGCCGCCGGGATCTTTGCCATCCAGGCGGTCAACATCCCTATTCCCTGGGGAACCAGCGGGCACATGATGGGTGCTGCCCTCGCCGCAATTGTGCTCGGATCCCCGTTTGCGGCTGTCTTTATCCTTACTCTTGTCCTTATCGTCCAGGGGGTGCTCTTCGGTGATGGCGGCCTGACGGTCATGGGATTGAATATCATCAACATGGGGGTTATCGGAGGATTTGTCGGGTATTACAGCTACCGCGGCCTCTCCCACTTCTTCAAATCACCGTATGCACCCGCATTCATCGCAGGATGGCTCTCGCTCTTTGTTGCTGCCCTGGCAACTGCGGTCGAGATGGCAATGGCAGGGACCTTCCCTCTTGGTCTCGGACTCTTCTCCATGGGCCTGTATCATGGCGTGATAGGGATTATCGAAGGGGGTATCACTGCATTCGCAATCTATCTCATTGCTACGGCACGTCCGGATATCATGGCAGAGTCAAAGGAGGGAAAGGAGGTGTTGGTATAATGGATAAGAAGACATTTATTTTTGCAGGGCTGGCCGTCGCGCTGGTGATAGCAGCGATGGCCCCGTTTATTGCCTCCAGCAACCCGGATGGCCTTGAAAGTGCCTTCTTTGGGATCTTCGGTGCAAAGGATATCCAGGGTTCAACGCTCGATGAAGAGCATGCAGGGGCTGCTGAGGAGCAGGTGACCGAGATCACCGGCAACGAGTTCTCGTTCGATTCGCTCTTCCCTGATTACACAATCGAAGGACTCGGCAAGTCAGGTGAGGCTGCAGCGGTGATCATCGGCACGCTGCTCGTCCTTGGAATCGGACTGGGCTTGTCCCGTGTTGTCGCCCGCAAGGAATGAAAAGAGACTATTTATCTCATTTTCGCCAAGTATTCCTGCTATGCACCTCCTTGAAACCCGCGATCTCTCCTATGTCTATCCCGGCAATGTCTCCGGACTCGACCACGTGAACTTCATCGCCGGGAGAAATGCGAGAATTGCGGTGATAGGTGCAAACGGTGCGGGAAAAAGCACGCTCTTCAAACATTTCAACGGAATCCTGCGGCCCACGAGCGGGACTGTACTGGTCCACGGCGAGCCGGTCACGCAGAAGAACATCAGGGAAGTCCGGAAATTTGTGGGGCTTGTATTCCAGAATGCCGACGACCAGATCTTCTCCCCTACTGTCGAGCAGGACGTGGCATTCGGGCCTATGAACCTCGGGCTGGACGCAGAGACCATCAGCCACCGGGTCGAGGAAGCCCTTGCGATGGTCGGCATCGAGCACCTGAAAGAGCGGGTCCCCCACCATCTCTCGGGAGGGGAGAAGAAACGGGTGGCTATCGCCGGCGTCATCGCGATGGAACCTCAGGTCATCGTCCTTGACGAACCGACTGCCGGGCTGGATCCCAGGGGAGTGAAGGACCTGATCTCGGTGATCAATTCCCTGGCGAGTGATTACGGCATCACCGTGATCTTCTCGACCCATGACGTTTCCCTCGTCCCGGAGGTCGCCGATTATATCTACGTGATGAACAGGGGAAGGATCGTAGCAGAGGGGGGAGTATCGGACGTGTTTGCCGATCTGGAACTCCTGAGCTCGGTCAGGCTGGACGTTCCCGTCATCCCGAAACTGATCAGGCTGCTCCGCGAGGAAGGGCTCGATATCGGGATGGCCTACACGCTCGAGGAAGCAAAGACGGCCTTCTTGACGTCCTACAGGGAACGGGTATGATAGAAGACCTCTTCTTCCTCGAAAAGCAGACCTATAAAAAGAGTCCTGTCCATTCCCTCGATGCACGGGTCAAGATCATCATTGCATTCGCCGCCATCATCGCGATCGTGGCTGTCCCCTATTCGACGGTGATTTATACCGTGGGCGCGGTATTCTTCGCCTTTTTTGCCCTCATGTGGGCGGCATCAGCCTCTCCCCACTCGTGTATCTCAAACGGCTCGCTGTCACTCTGCCGTTTGGCATCTTCCTCATTGTCTTCCAGATCTTTGTCAAGAATCCTTACTATGATGAATTTACCACGATTGCCGCCCTTCCTTTCGGAATCGAGATATATGCCGAATCGGTCCAGTTTGCGTCCATACTCCTCGTGAAGTTTCTTGTCTCAGTCGTTCATCATCCTCCTCTCATCGACGACAAGGACCCAGGACCTGCTCGAGGGTGCAGGAAGGCTCGGCCTCCCCGCCGAGTTCACCCTCACCCTCGGGATGATGATCCGCTACCTGTATGTATT
>CAWIVM010000003.1:0-39959 GCA_963839585.1 uncultured Methanoregulaceae archaeon | reverse complement strand
GTCGAACAGATCGGAAATTCAGGTGGTTTCCGGGGACGACTGTCGCACCCCTTCCTTCCGCCCTCTGATCACCGCGAGCATGCGGTTTTTATACAAGACATCGACACCGGTGAATCCCGCCTCCCGGAGCCAGGCCAGCTGATTGGTAAGTTTCTCCATCAAATCAAGGGTATTGCGCCGGTGCATGGCACGTGTCCATACCTCCTCTGGGAGAGGTCCCGTGCGTAAAAAATTCTCCCAGTAGGCCATATTCCTCCTATGCTGGTCGGGGGTCTCCCCCATCACCTGTTCAGCATTCACAAAAATTCCCCCTGGATCCAGTGCTGCAAATATTCTCCTCAAAAGCCGGTGCTTGTCTGCAGTCTCAAGATGGTGAATGGAGAGCGCAGAGCAGACAATATCGTAGGACCCCGGGAGATCCAGTTGGCGGTAATCCCTGACAATCAGGTGGACGTGCTCGTCTGCATGAAATCTTTTCGCTGCAATTTCGAGCATCCCGGCCGAGAAATCCATCAGCGTAAGGTCGGCCTGGGGATACCGCCTGAGAAAGAGGGCAGAGAGAGCCCCTGTCCCTGCACCGATATCGAGAATGCGGGGCTGTTCGCCAGGCCAGTCAGCAGCCATGACTGCTGCCTGGTAAAAATCATCATACCCGGGAACGATCCATCTCCTCTCTGCATCATATTCCGACGCGATGGCATCAAATGCCTGCCTGACCTGGTCCATCGTACTATCACGTTGTTTGCGAGTCATTGAAAGCAGACTATGAGCGCGGTGAAAAATCAATCTTTGTGCACAGGGATCTTCATCTCCCTGACAAGGTCCCCTATCCGCGAATCCGGCCCTGCCTCCCCCAAAGCACGCTCCCCGACAAGTCTGATCAGGGCCGATCCCACAATAACCCCGTCGGCACCCGCCGCTGCATACTTCCGGACCTGTTCAGGGGTTGCTATGCCGAACCCGGGCACTACCGGAAGGGAGGTCCTCTCCTTTACCCGGTGTAAGAGCGCGATGGCATCGGGAGTTATCTCCTCCTCGCCCCGGTTACACCCAATGCGGCGACAAGGTACACAAAGCCGCCTGCCTTTGCGAGGATCCTCTCCATGCGTTCAGGGGACGTGGTCTGGCTGACAAAGAGGATGGGATCGATCCCCGCAGCTCCGGCCGCAGCACAGAACGGATCCGCCTCTTCGAGCGGGACATCCGGGATCACCACCCCGTCTGCACCGGCATTCGCAGCAGCGGAGTAAAATTCGAAAATCCCTCTCTGGATCACGATGTTGGCATAGGTCATGATAAGGAGGGGAATTTTGGTCTCATTTCGTACCTCGCGGATCAGGTCAAACAGCCGGTCGGTGTTCATCCCCGAAGCGAGGGCACGGGTCCCGGCCTGCTGGATGACCGGGCCGTCTGCAACCGGATCGGAGAACGGCATGACGATCTCGACCATGTCGGTTCCTGCAGCGATGAGTTCCCGAATGATGCTGATGCTCTCGCCAAATGACGGGTCCCCGGCTACGACACAGGTCACAAGGACCGGCTTTTCCGCGGTGCGGAACGCACCCGCTATCCGGGAGCTCACAGGCCGTCACCTGCAAGGGCAGCAACCTGCGCAACATCCTTGTCACCTCTCCCTGAAAGGTTGATGATCAGAATGTCGTCCCTGGCCCGGTCCACTCCGATCTTCCGTGCCAGTGCAATCGCATGGGCAGACTCCAGCGCAGGGATAATCCCTTCGATCCGGGAGAGATACAGGAAGGAGTCGATTGCCTCTGCGTCAGTCACTGCCCGGTAGATCACCCGTTCTTTATCCATGAGAAGCTGTGTTCCGGACCGACACCCGGATAGTCGAGGCCTGCAGAGACGCTGTGCGATTCGAGCACCTGGCCAAATGCGTCCTGGATAAGGTAGGTGTATGCCCCATGGAGTATCCCCGGTGTGCCGCCACACAATGTCGCCCCGTGACGGCCTGCAAGCCCTTCCCCCCCGGCCTCCGCACCGTAGAGGAGGACCGGTGCATCAAGGAAAGGAGAAAACATCCCGATGGCATTTGAGCCGCCGCCTACACAGGCAACCATGGCATCCGGCAGGCGTCCTTCCTTTTCCATAACCTGGTCCCGGATCTCGTTGCCAATGACGGTCTGGAAATCCCGGACGAGTGAGGGGAAGGGATGGGGGCCGACTACTGAACCGATCAGGTAATGGGTATCGTGGACATGTGCCACCCAGTCCCTGAGCGCCTCATTGATGGCATCCTTCAGGGTCCGGGAGCCCGAGTGACCGGGATCACTGTTGCACCGAGCATCCGCATCCTGGTCACATTGAGGGCCTGCCGTTTGATATCTTCATCCCCCATGTACACTTCCACCGACAGCCCGAGCACTGCCCCTGCGATCGCTGCAGCAACCCCGTGCTGTCCGGCTCCGGTCTCAGCGATGATCCTTTTTTTCCCCATGCACTTTGTCAGGAGAGCCTGCCCGAGTGCATTGTTCAGCTTGTGGGCCCCGGAATGGAGGAGGTCTTCACGCTTCAGATACACCCTGCAGCAGAGATCCTCTGACATATTCCGGCAGAAGGTGAGCGGTGTCGGGCGGCCGGCATACTCTCGCAGATAATACTCCATCTCTTTCCTGAACTCTTTTGAGGGAACTATCGTTTTGTACGCTTCCCCAAGTTCATCGAGTGCAAACATCAGGCTCTCGGGAACAAATTGCCCGCCGTACTGCCCGAAACGGGATGACGGGGTCATAACCTCACCCCTTTGGCTCTTTGTACGAATGTTATCACCTTCTCCCTGTCTTTTTTCCCTGGTGCGTACTCGACCCCGGTTGCCACATCCACCCCGGAGGGGCGCACAGTCCTGGCAGCTTCAGCGACATTTTCCGGGTTCAATCCCCCTGCAAGAAATACAGGGACCTGTGCCGATCGCACCACGGAAACTGCGAACGCTGCATCGTAGAGGAGGCCGCTTCCCCGGCTGGCATCGACAACCAGCGCATCGGCATCTGCAGGAATCGGATCATTGGCTCTGATGCTCCGGAAGATCCGGGCAGTGCAGGAATCCGGAACCGGTGCCGACGGGGGGACCTGGATGGCATCCGGTGAAAGGGCACAGATCGCCTCCAGTTCCTCTGCAGACGGGTCATGGGCGACACAGCACCTGGTGAGCGAGGGGACGGCATCAAATATCTCCCGGACTGTCGAGGGTTCGATACACCGGGGGGATTGTGTGAACACAATCACTCCTATCATATCAGCCCCCGCCTCCTCTGCCATGAGAGCATCCCTGACACTGGTGATGCCGCATATCTTTACGCGCGTACAAATCCCTCCAGACGCTGGACGGGATTTTTTGAGCGCATGATCGCAGTGCCGATAAGGAAGGCGTCTGCAAGCGGCCTGAGGGTCCTGATATCACACGGCCAGATCACTCCGCTCTCTGACACGACCGTAAGACCTGCCTGGCTGAGGGTGGGGGCCAGCCTCATGGTCGTGGAGAGACTGGTCTTCATAGTCCGGAGATCGCGGTTGTTGATCCCTGCAAGGCGTGTGTCAGTGGAGAGAACTGCTTTTGCTTCCTCTCTGCAATGGATTTCCACAAGGGGTTCAAGCCCGTATGCGATGGCTGAACCGACCATGTCTTCAAGACGGTCGCCAAGCACCCCGGCGATGAGAAGAACCGCATCGGCACCGAGAGCCCGGGTCTCTGCAATCTGCCGTTCATCGATGATGAAGTCTTTCCTGAGGAGGGGTATCTCCACATGAGGCCTGATTGCGGGGATAAACGAAGGATCGCCGTGAAAATAGACCGGCTCGGTGAGTATGGAGAGGGCAGCGGCACCCGCACGGGTAAAGTTTTGGGCAAATGCCATCGGGTCCCCTGTATTGCGTATCGTACCCGACGAAGGGGATGCAAATTTTATCTCGGATATGATCCTGTTTCCCCGGTCTTTCTGGCGGAGTGAGGAAGACAGTCTGTTATGCCTCTTTTGTACGGGCTCCGGGTATTCCTCTGCTCCGGGCAATCCTGCAACCCGTGCCGCAGTAGCCTGGAGGACCTGGTCGAGGATCATCTTTCGCTCCGTGAGGCCTGGACCAGTGCCTCCAGCCGTTGTGCTGCCGATCCCGATGCTATCGCATCTTCTGCCTTCTCTAGCCCGTGCAGAAGGTCCGGTGCCTCGCCCCCAAGGAAGATGGCTGCTCCTGCATTCAGTACCACCACATCATGGGCCGGGCCCGGGGCGCCGGAGAGGATCTTACGGATGATCTCTGCATTGTACTGCGGGGAGTGCCCGGCAAGGGCCGAGTGCGGTGATCGGGGGATACCAAACATTTCAGGGGTTATGGTATACCTCCTGATGCTCCCCCCATCGATTTCAGCCACGGTGGTCGGGCCTGCGACCGTGATCTCATCAAGTCCCTGGCCATGCACCACCATCGCCCTCTCTGCCCCGAGTGCCTGGAGCACCGTTGCGAACTGGTCGACAAGCGCCGGGCTGAATACCCCGCACAGCCGGGCAGGTGCCATGGCAGGGTTGAGCAGGGGGCCAAGGAGGTTGAACACCGATGAGAAGCCCAGTTCCTTCCGGGTTGCTGCCGCATGCCTCAGTGCCGGGTGGAACGCCGGAGCGAAGAGAAACCCGATCCCGGTCTCTTCAATCACCGAACAGACGCGTCCTGGAGAGAGGTCAATGTTCACCCCGAGCGCTTCCAGGACATCCGCTGACCCGCACGAGGAGCTGACGCTCCTGTTGCCGTGTTTCACCACCGGGACCCCGGCACCTGCAGCAACGAATGCGGCCGCGGTGCTGATATTGAACGTCCTCGCACCATCCCCGCCGGTCCCGCAGGTATCCACCATACGCCCCTGGACATCCGGGCGGATAGTGACTGCATGGCGGAGGAGGACCTGGACAAAACTCGTGATCTCTTCCGTGGTCTCCCCTTTCATCCGAAGGGCAGTGATCAGCGAGGCTATCTGTGCTCCTGTCGCCTGTCCTGATGCGATCATCTCCATCACCCCGGTGGCCTGTTCGGGCCTGAGATGCCTCCCGTCGGTGATCTGGGCCAGGATTGCCTGCATCAGGTCCCCCCCTGCTGGCTCTCCAGAAAATTTTTCAAGAGGAATTGCCCGGAAGGTGTCATGATACTCTCCGGGTGAAACTGGACCCCCGTGATCGCGAGATCCCGGTTGGTCACCGCCATGACACACTGGTCTCCTGAAGATACCGCCTGTATCTCGAATCCAGGAGGAACAGCCCCGGGATCTGCCATCAGGGAATGGTAACGGGTAGCTGAAAACGGAGAAGGGAGTCCGGAAAAGATGCCTTCTCCGTTATGGATGATGCTGCTTGTCTTTCCATGCACCGGGACCTTCATCCTGCATATCCTGCCGCCAAACGTCTGGACAATGGTCTGGTGGCCGAGGCAGACCCCAAGGATTGGGATCTTCCCGGCAAACTCCCGCAGTACGTCCGGGCATATCCCTGAATCGTCAGGAGTGCCCGGGCCGGGGGAGAGGATGATCCGTTCAGGGTCCGCCGCAATTACCCGGGCAAGCGGCGCATCGCATGGGATCGGCAGGGGAACTCCCCCAGACTGGCCTACGAGCTGGTAGAGGTTGTAGGTGAAGCTGTCATAACAGTCGATGATCGCGACCTTCATGTTCCCTCACCTGCATCAAGGACTGCCCGGATCATGGCCTGCGCTTTGTGACCGGTCTCTTCGAATTCCTTCCCGGGATCCGAATCTGCGACGATTCCTGCACCGGTTGAAAACTCGGCCTGGCCGTGCCTTACCTGAATTGTCCTGATGGCGATGGCAAACTCGAGCAGGTCATCAAACCCGGAGTAGCCGACTGCCCCGGCATATAATCCCCTGGGGGATGATTCGAGATCCGCGATGATCTGCATCGCCCTGATTTTTGGTGCCCCGCTGACGGTGCCGGCCGGAAAACAGGAGGCCAGCGCATCGAACCGGTCTTTTCCTTCTGCAAGGGTCCCAAAGACCCTTGATACGATATGCTGCACATGGGAAAACTTCTCGATATCCATAAATTCCGGGACGGATACTGATCCAAACGCGCTGACGCGCCCGATATCGTTCCGGGCAAGGTCGACGAGCATCAGGTGTTCTGCCCGTTCCTTCTCGTCGCCTAAAAGTTCCTTAGCCAGGCGGAAATCGTCCTCCTGGTTCTTCCCGCGTGGCCTGGTACCCGCGATAGGTACCGTCTGCACGACACCCCCCTGCACTTTCACGAGCATTTCAGGGCTTGAACCGACAATCGCCTCATCGCCAAAGTTGAGGTAATAGAGATACGGGGAGGGGTTGATCGAACGGATTCGCTGGTAGATACAGAGCGGGTCGCCGGAAAACGGGATACGGATCTTCCGGGAGAGGACCACCTGGAAAATATCCCCTGCCATGATATGCTCTTTGGCCTTCACCACCGCATTCTGGTAGCCGGACCGCTCCTCTTCCCCAGGATCCGGCAGGGTTTCCATCACGGAAACGCCCTCATCCGTGCGGCCCGATGGCGGGATATCCCGGATCGTCCTCTCAAGGGCCTGCAGCCGCCGTGCCGCCCTGGAGACCTCATCGTCAGCCTCGCAGTCCGGAGGAAGGATCAGATCATCGAAGAGAAGGCAGGATCCCTTCGCATGGTTGAACACGATACCCCTGGTCGAAAGCATGAACCGTGCAAGCGGGATCGCATCCCGTCCAGCCTGGACATGCCCGCCAGTAATGCCGGTTACCATGTCATAGGTGCAGTATCCCACAAAACCGCCGGTAAAATCACTCACGCCGGCTCCCCTGTACTGGATGCGTGATGATAATGACCGGAGCTGGCCCACGGGATCTCCTCCTGTAACGGGAGATAAAAGGTGGGCGCCGGGACTTTCTCCGGAAATCTCAGGATGGTCCCCCAGGGCAATGATACCCTGGGGCTCCATCCCTATAATCGAACGTACTGCCCTTCTCGGGACGCCCTCCATCGATTCAAGGATATACCCTCTGTCGATGTGCAGTCCACAAAAGAGGGTGAACGGGTCGGCAGCAGGGAGCGGAATGGTCCGGGTTACCGGGATAACCTGAACGGTAACAGGTGTATTCAACCGATTGCCATCCGGGGAACGGGTATCTTCAGCCGTCCGGGGGACGGCCTTCCCCAGTCCAATGGCATCACGTGCATGGTATTCATGTACAATTTAGTACGTTGTTGACTTTATTTATACTTTGTTGCGCGATATAATTCATTCACCTGCAAGAGTGCTCCCATAAAGGATCTTCCGGTCCATCCTACTACACACATGGATCGTTTCCTTTTATCGGCGTCCCCTGCTGTCCGATCGATAAGAAGAGATTTTCTGGAAGGCACACAAAAAGATCGCCAATCTTGTGAGGGCCGTTATAGATGATTGTGGCTATTTTCCCGCCCTGCAATGTATACCCAATCATTCCCGGCGCCGAGGCACTGCACCTGGTGAACCATAGGCTGTGTCCATATCAGCATTCCTTTCCTGATCAGCCTTCACTGCTTCCTCTGCCGATCCTTTATACATGGTGAACACAAGCGGCCCGGTGAGTGGGATGCCATTCTCCATGGCATGGATCTCGATCGCAGGATGCAGCTCGGTGATCTGGCGGTAATGGCCTTTATCCTGGGTCCCGGGTACGATCTGCGTTGGCGTGATGGCAATTGTTCCTTCTCCCCTGTGAACCGGTATCCTGGTCAGAGCGTGTGAATATAAACATTGGGCGGGGGGGATGAAGGTGCTCTCCCGTTATGGCTGAATCATATGCTCATCTGGGAGAATGGTCCGGATTCTGGTGGATATAAGATGAGCCGGATACGAAAAAACCTCTGTCCCCCGCAATTTTTCTCCGAAGTACTCAGGGAACATGGGTATTACAAAATTCCTTCATGATCCTGATTGCACAGAATGGCCCGCACATGCTGCATGGCATCCCCTGCGGATTCTCCCGACTTACCCTCTCAGGATCAAGGGCCAGCATTGCCTGGCCTTTCCAGTCAAGAGCTGCCCTTTTCCTGGCAAGAGCTTCATCCTTTCCGATGCTTCCGAACTTGATCGTATCCCCGATATGTGCTGCAATCCTGAACGCTATCAGTCCTTCTTTCACTTCTGCTCTGGCGGGAAGTCCTATATGTTCCGCAGGTGTCAGGTAGCATAGGTAATCTGCACCAGCTCCCGCGGCAAGTGATGCCCCGACACAGCCGGCGATATGGTCGTAGCCCAAAGCAACATCAGTCGGTAATGGCCCTGCAACAAAGAGCGGATACGGCATTTTTCTTTTATAATCCCTGATATATCTCGAAATTCTGCCAGCATGCACATGACCGCCCACCCCTTCGATAATTACCTGGACCCCTTCTTCGTGTGCCCGGTTGGCAAGGGCGATATTCGCCCGCATCTCATCGAGATGGAGCCGGTCTCTGGCATCACTGATACATCCGCTGCGCATGGTATTGCCTAAAGAGAGCACAATATCATGCTTTTTTGCGATCAGGAGTATCTCCTCAAAACATACGAGGTAAGGATTCTCACACTTTCCGAGGATCATGTGTGCAGCCATCATCGACCCTCCCTTTGAAACAATCCCGAGAACCCGAGGACTTTCCTGTATATGCTTCAGGGTATTTCGTGAGATCATATGCAGAACAAGTGAGCTGATCCCCTCATTTGCCTGCATCCGGATGATCCGGATAAGATCCTCACTGGTCAGATGTTTTAGGCCTATCTCGGCAACTGCCTGATACACGGGAACGGTGGTCAGGGGCAGGGTAGTGGCGGCCGAAATTCGTTTTCTTATCCCGGAAATATCGCCTGCCATGGAGAGATCGCTGAGGGTATCCGCTCCGTACTTTTCAGCAACCCTGGCTTTTTCCACCTCATCGTCCGGGTTGCAACAGACCGGAGAGGTGCCAATATTTACGTTTACCTTGGTTCTGAGCCCCTGCCCTATCCCGACTGCCACCTCGCCAGCGTGCATGATAACAACGCTCCCTTCGGCAATCCGCCCCGAGAGAAGTGCTGGATCGATTCCCTCATCGGAAGCAACTTTTTCAACGCGCCCGGTAATCCTGCCTTCCCGTGCGGCTTCAGATTCTGTCTTCATTGTTTTGGCTTTCCTTTGCTGACTGTCGCTCTCTTACGCAGTTGGGAGCACCCGAAACCCTGCAGCGCATTCCATATTTCGTAAATACTCGAGAAAGTACCGCCACATTCCAGATCCGGGAGTACATCTCTCCCTTTGTTGAATGAAGAGCTTTTCTCCGGGAGGTCTGGTTTGCCGGAGCAGATAAAAGTCATTGCACTACCTCATACACCAGGTGCACATACCCTCCCCCGGCATCCGCATATTCTTTTTAGTTTCAAATCGTCAACCAGCCCTGATTCCAGGAGAGCGGTATCAAGAGATCCCCCGGTGTCACTGACAAGTATCCTGATATCATACCCGCTGAAGAGGTTTTCCATCGCCAGGCAAAGATTAACCCGGTCCCTGCCTGCCACGAGATATTCATATTCACGCTCCCGGAGATACCTGCTATACCAGTCCGGAGTCTTTTCAGAGACCAGCACTATGATATCCCTCGTGTACTCCATTCTCTGGGAGAAGTGGAGTATGCGGGCAAGCCTTCCCCTGCTGTCTACGACCACCCACCACAGCCCGGTCTCGTCCGGCCTGTCGGGTCTCTTCCTAAAATCCCCCGCTTCCTCAGGGGGGATTGCAACAGAGGCTGCAAGGACGGTGTCAGCCCCGACAAGAACCGCATCAGGGTGATACGAGAGCAGGAGCGGGTAATAAACACCGTAATCAACACCATATCCGGTGAGCGACCCGTTCGGGCTGATCGCATTGGAGAGGATTATGCAGGGACGCATGAAAGAGCATGGAGTAACAGGATAGAAAAGATGATGGGATCACTTCTCTGGATCGATGCTCAAAATCCGCTTCCGTTGGGCGATCCGGTACCCTGAGATTACGGATATATACTCCCCGAATGCCGCATCGAGCTCCACATCGCCGGTGTCAAAAAACAGGAGTGGGGTCCCGGATAATTTGTGCGGCGTCGCAACGACAATCACATTCTCAATCCCAATCTTCCGTAGCACCTTCGGGCTGACCTGCCGGGTGCCCCTCCCGATGACCGAGCCCTGGGCCCCGATGATGCTGATCACGAGCCGGCACTTGTGCTCACCGGACAATATCCCGAGTATCCCTTCCTCGTTAAGGTCCGATGCCACAAGCGTTCCCTCCTTCACTGCATCAAACCCAAGAAGGGTCTTCTCAACGCCAAGGTTCCTCGCCACCGCCCCGGTTGTACTCCCCGGTCCGAGCAGGTACAGGATATCCGGTGTGCCGTGGATTACTTCGGCAAGAAACCTGCCGATACCTTCCTTTGCCTTCTCCTCATCCTGCTCCTCAAAGGCCTGTTTTGTTCCCTGCACGAGGCCGGGCAGGTACGGACTCCTTGCATACCCGATGAGCCGGGTCCGGAGTTCTCCGTCCCGGTATGCCTCCTCATCAACATCGACAATCTCCGCATCCCTCAGATGGGGGAGTGACGATTGCGATTGAGAAACGATCTCCCCTGCTGCATCCGGAGTGACGGCAAATACCGCCGAGTACATCTTCACCCCTGCGGGGATGCCCAGCATCGGGACACGGTCGAGCACCGCGTCATAGACATCACGCGCTGTCCCGTCCCCGCCACAGAACAGTATGAGTCCGGCACCCTGGGCCTCAAACAACCTGCAGGCATTCCTGGTATCATCGGACGAGGTGACGGGTGGTGCCTGGTATACTATCTCAAAACCGGTGATTGCAGCGTCTCTCAGCACATCCTCACCCATCGGGCCCGAACAGGTCAGGACCCGTATCGGCACCCCTCTCAGCCCGCGAAGTGCCGCAAGGGCCCGCTTCCCCGACTCAGGCCGGGCTCCCCTCCTGACCGCTTCTGAGAGCAGCCCGTCCGTCCCTTTGAGACCTACCGCACCTCCCATGCCAGCGATGGGATTGACCAAGAATCCGATAGTGAGCGTCATTTGGGGAAAAGAGGGTATGGGTCAAGGGTCGGGCAAGAGGACGAGGGTCTCCTCACGGGACTTTCGGGAGCCTCCCGAGCGCTTCTCTGATCAGGGCGTCAGGATACTCGTAATCCACCAGTTTCCCGGCGTGATAGGCATCGTATGCGGACATATCGAAGTTTCCATGACCTGATGCATTGAAGAGGATCGTCTTTCCCTCCCCGGTCTTCCGGCACTTGATCGCTTCGTCAATCGCGGCTTTCACCGCGTGCGAAGTCTCAGGAGCAACGATGATCCCTTCAGTCCGCGCAAATTGCTGGGCTGCATCGAAAACCTCGGTCTGGTGGTAAGAGACCGCCCTCATCACGCCATCATGCACCAGCCGTGAAACGATCGGGGAATCCCCGTGATAGCGGAGCCCTCCCGCATGGATGGAGGGGGGTATGAAATCGTGTCCAAGCGTGTACATCTTCATGATCGGTGTCAGGCCGGCCTCGTCACCGAAATCGTAGGCATAGAGACCTTTTGTCAGGGTCGGGCAGGAGGCAGGCTCGACCCCGACAATGTCCACATCCGGATGCCTGCCGGTGAGCTTGTCACCCGCAAAAGGAAATGATATCCCGGCAAAATTGGATCCGCCGCCGACACAGCCGATCACGATATCAGGGTACGATTCCACTGATGCCAGCTGCTCACGGCTCTCCAGGCCCATTATCGTCTGGTGGAGGCAGACATGGTTGAGCACTGAACCGAGCGAGTAATGGGTATTGGCATGGGTAGCTGCATCCTCTACTGCTTCTGATATCGCCACCCCGAGACTTCCGGGAGTGTCCGGATCTTTTTCGAGCATGGCACGTCCGGCATTCGTTTTCGTGCTCGGGCTCGGGATGCATTCGGCGCCCCATACCTGCATCATGGACTTCCGGTAGGGTTTCTGCGTATAGCTCCCACGGACCATGTACACGGTGCACTGAATATCGTAGAGCATGGTGGCGAACGCGAGGGCTGATCCCCACTGGCCTGCCCCGGTCTCGGTGGCAATCCGTTCGACTCCTTCTTTCATGTTATAATAGGCCTGGGGAACTGCGGTATTGGGCTTGTGGCTCCCTGCCGGGCTTACCCCCTCCCACTTGTAGTAGATCTTTGCAGGGGTCTTCAGGGCCTTCTCGAGCCGGAATGCCCGGTAGAGAGGGCTCGGTCTCCAGAGACGGAGCACATCCCTGACTTCCTCCGGGATGTCAACAAAACGGTCGGCACACATCTCCTGGCGTATCAGCTCCATCGGGAATATCGCTGCGAGGTCATCAGGGCTCGCCGGCTTCTTTGTCCGGGGATTGAGCGGGGGGTCCAGGGGAGAAGGGAGATCGGCCTGGATATTGTACCACCGCTTCGGTATCGCGTCCTCGTCAAGGGGGATCTTCGTCTGCATGGATATCCGTTTGTGTTGTATAAATATATACATTGTTGTATAGTTTAGTGTATTAATGGTCCTGATTGCTGACACAATCTGGAAAGAGTCCAAAAAGCAATCCCTCCAACCGCGAAAGAGATTGTTATATCCCTCAAACGCACCATAAGGAAATCAATTCCGGAGGCAGGAGAAACGAGAAAAGCGTCAGGTGAAGAGAATCGGTGCTGGACCGTACAGGCCTCGGTGAATGACCAGTGGAACTTTCTCTTAAAGACCATCTGGGACCAGATGATGCACCTGGTGATACGTTTTGATGGCCGGCTCGACCTCCCCGTAGTGGAGATGGCAGTCAGAAGAGCCCTTCTTGCCGAACCTCTTGCAACCGCACAATGTACCAGGGGAGAGCCCCCCTGTTTTGAGCCGGCCTGTCCTGATCCCGGAATGCCTGTCTTTACCCTGATCAGGACCGGTGACCTGGATCATGCCCTTGCGGAAGTACTGTCCACACCGCTCGATCCAGGGAAAGGCCCCATGGCACGGGTCAGACTCCTCCGATCGGATTCCGATCTGCTCTGCATCTCCTTCAACCACACCATCACTGACGCGTATGGAGTGAAATCGTTTGGAAGCCTTATCGCACGGCTGTACCGCTCCGGCACAGGTGAACAGGAGTACCGACCGGTGGGGAGCTCGCACGACCGGTCATTCAACAGCATCTTTTCCCTCTTCACTCCTGCCGAATGCAGGGCTGCCGCAGGGCGTATCCGCACATGGCAGGGGGCAGGGAAGATCCCTTACCGATCGTTCCGGACCGGAAACCCGCAGTACGCAACGCATACCATTGAAAAAGAACTGTTCTTCCGCATGCGGCAGTATACCCACGTGCACGGGATCACGGTCAACGATCTCCTCCTCGCGTCGTATGTCCTTGCCCTTGCAGAATCGACCCCTGTGCCGAAAGGAGCCTGCATCCCGCTGCTCACCTCGATCGATTTGAGGCGTTACCTCTCTCCCGGTATGTACCCACCCCTTGCCAACCTTTCCGTTGCATTCGAACTGCCGGTAAAGATCCCCAGGGTCCCGGACCCGGGAGCGGTAGTCCGCCAGGTCCATGATCGCATGTCCGAAAGCAAATCCGGGCATGCCGGGATCGGAGCGGCGATGTGTATCTGCAGGGAGTTTGATGCCGGTTTCCTGCATGTCGAAAAACAACTGGCGGAGATGGAAGAGAAGACACGGAACGGGCTTCTTCAGAAGAATCCTTTTTTTACAAACCTTGGTGTTATCCCCGAGAGCGTCATTGATTACGGGGTGATGGTCCGCTCTGCATGGATGCTCGGCCCGGTAGAGTACCCTCCCGGTTTTGGTCTTGCTGCCTGCACATTCCGGGACCGCCTGACCCTCTCTGCCGGATTTTCAGGAGCATCGCTGGAGAGGGCCTGGGTGTGTACACTCCTGTCGTCCATGGCGCACCACCTCTCCCTTCTCACATCCCGGGTATGACCGCCCATGCGGGGAGTTCGGGGGATATCCCAAGTGCTGACGGGATGATGAAGGTCATGAAGAGGGTGATTAGGATGCAGCCGATGATGTTCAATGCAAAACCAGCCCGGGCCATCTCTCTTGTGGAGATATAGCCGGTACCATATGCGATCGCATTTGGCGGGGTCCCCACCGGCAGCATGAAACCGAGTGACGAGGCGAGTGCAGCGGGAACCATCAGCATCATCGGGTTGATCCCCATCGATATCGAGGTGATCGCCATCAGCGGGACCATAATCGATGCCATCGCCGTGTTTGAAACCACCTCATTCAGGAATGTGATGAAGAGGCAGATCAGGAGAATGATCACGAATAGAGGGAGCACCGCGAGGAGGGTGAACGAATTGGCAATCAGCTCGGCAAGCCCGCTTGCAATGATACCCTCCGAGAGACAGATCCCGCCTCCGAACAGGATAAGGACTCCCCAGGGTATCCCTTTTGCCGACTCCCAGTCAAGGGTAAAGATCCCTTTTTCTGCGTCCACGGGCAGCATAAAAAGGAGCAACGCACCGCAGATTGCGATAGTGGCATCAGTAACCCCGGGAATATACGTGGTGATCCCCGGAATAACCAGGGAACCGATCTCCTTTGGGGTCCTCATCACCCATGCGAGGGCAACCGAGATGAAAATCAGGAGGGTCCATTTCTCACCCCTTCTCAGCGGGCCGAGTTCTTTCAACTCGTGCACGATCACGTCCCTGCTCCCGGTTATCATGCCGGGCATGTGCCGGTGAGTGACTGAAGTCAGCCAGAACCATGCGATGAGAAGGAAAAGGATCATGAAGGGGACTGCAAAGATCATCCATGAGAAGAAATCGATCCCGGGTGCCTCCGGGAAAATGTTTGAGATCTGGGCAACCAGGATCCCGTTTGGCGGAGTCCCGATGAGCGTGGCCATCCCCCCGATGGTTGCAGCATAAGCGACGCCGAGAAGCAGACAGGTGGCAAACTGCCGCTCTCCGCTCTGTTCGCCGCGAGTTTCGGTCATTGCGCCTGGCATCAGGGTCGAGACCAGGGCCAGCGCGATCGGGATCATCATCATTGCCGTCGCAGTGTTGGAGATCCACATGGAGATGAACGCGGTAGCCACCATGAATCCCAGCACGAGCTTCTTTGTCCCTGAACCGGCAAGGGTGATCACGTTGAGCGCTATTCGTTTGTGAAGATTCCACCGCATCATGGCAGCAGCGATCAAAAAGCCGCCCATGAACAGAAAAACCGTCTGATCGGCGTAAGAGACCGCCGCTTCTTTCGGGGACAGGATCCCGAGGACAGGAAACAAGACGAGCGGCACAAGTGCCGTGGCATAAATCGGAATTGCCTCGGTGATCCACCAGACCACCATCAGGCCGGTCACGGCCGCTGCAAGTTGTGCCGTAAAGGGGAACGTCACGGGATCCAGCGGAATGAGGGCAATTACCGCAAAGACAAGGAAACCCACCAATGATCCCGACCCCTTTGTGCATGCAGCGGGAGATATGACGTAATCAACTATGAACCTGTACTATTCATCTTCCTCAGAGCAGGAGGACCCTGCCTTCACCAGTCTCCGTGTCATACACCGCACAGGTCGGGCTCCCGGTCAGGTAGCCGCAGACTTCACCAGGATTGATCACAAGGGTCTCTCCACGTCTCATTATAAACGCCCGGTGCGAGTGCCCGTGCACCACGACGTCAAAAAGTTCGCTCTCGATCAGGTCAGCCAGGAGCCCTTTTTCATGGCCATGGAGGAGCGCTATCCTGGCTCCCCCGTATTGAGCCTCGAAAAATGTACCCTGGATGCTGACATTCCTGGTCTCTTTGCATCGCTCCTGAAGGAAGTCATGGTCGCCGTCATTGTTCCCGTATACCCCAATCACCTCACCGTCAAGGGTAGAGAGCACCGGGATGACGAACGGCGAGATAAAATCGCCGGTATGGAGAAAGATCTGCCCGGCTTCACGATTCAGGCGGGTCACCGCTCTCTTCAGCTTCGGGATATTGTCATGGGTATCGCCAAGAATACCTATCTTCAATGGGATATCGACCTTTAGTTCTTGTGTGGATGCCTGGCACGTAAAATAGTTGCGGAGCACCCGCTCCCTGTTCGCGCTCCTGTGCCTCACAGTACGGTTAAATGGCATTCTCGCACACTCTCTCTGCATGCAGATGAGGATCGGGGGAAAGGAGGTGTCGCCCGCGGATGAGCGGTGGATTCCGGTGATCAATCCAGCCACGGGCGAGGAGATCGACCGCGTGCCGGAAGGGACGCTCTGCGAGGTGGATGACGCGGTCAGCTCGGCACTTGCTGCCTTTGACGGCTGGGCAAAAAAGACTGCCAGGGAACGGGGGATGCTGCTGTACCGGGCAGCAGGATTGGTGCGGGAACAGCACCAGGAGCTCGCCCGGCTCCTGACAGCCGAGCAGGGAAAGCCGCTCCGTGACTCGGTTGACGAGATCAGGGGCTATGCGCACGTGCTCGAGTTTTATGCCGGGATAGCAGCCGCTCAGCAGGGAGATTGTATCAGCCTGGGCTCTTCGGGCGATGTACTGGTGATTAGAGAACCGCTTGGGGTCTGTGGCGCCATCATCCCGTGGAACATGCCTGCCCTCATCATGGGCTGGAAACTGGCTCCTGCCCTCCTTGCCGGGAATACCCTGGTCCTGAAGCCATCATCAGGTGCCCCTCTCACCTGCCTCTCCCTGGCATCTCTTCTCGAACGTTCCGGCCTCCCGGGAGGAGTCCTGAACCTGGTGACCGGGAAGGGGGAGGTGGTAGGGGAGGGGATCGTGAGGCACCCCGGAATAAAGAAGATCTCATTTACCGGCGACAGAGTGACAGGAGAGCGGGTGCGGGAACTGGCCGGGTCTTCTATGAAGGAGGTGTCACTCGAACTGGGGGGATCCGACCCCATGATTGTCTGGAAGGATGCCGATCTCGGGAAGGCTGTTGCGGGAGCATTGCGGGGCAGGTTCTACAATGCCGGCCAGACCTGCACCGCGGTAAAGCGGTTGTATGTCCATTGCGACATAGTAAAAGAGTTCACCCTCCGGCTCAGGCAACGGGTGGACGCGATGAACGTCGGGAACGGCATGGACCCCGCCGTGGACATGGGGCCCCTGTCGGGCAGGGCACAGTCGACAAGATCATCTCTTTTGTGGATACGGTGGAGAGGAAGGGGCAGGGCACCATCCTTTCCGGAGGGACCACCCTATCCGGGGCTGCCTATGGGAACGGATTCTTTTATGCCCCCACACTGGTCACCGACACCGTCCCGGAATGTGTGCTCGTGGAGCAGGAGGTGTTTGGGCCGGTCCTTCCGATCGTTCCCGTGGCCGATCTCGAAACTGCCATTGAAAAGGCAAATTCCACACGGTATGGTCTCGGGGCTTCGGTCTGGACACGGGACCTCTCCGTCGCGCATGAGGTGTTTTCGTCAGTAGCGGCAGGGGTGGTCTGGGTGAACCGGCACCTCACCCTCCCTCCCGAGATTCCTTTTGGAGGGGTCAGGGAGAGCGGGATGGGCCGGGAAAACGGGGTAGCTGCGTATCAATCCTATACCCGGACAAAGTCCATCGTGATACACTGGTGACATTCCCTCAATGTGCTCTTCCCCCACCAGACCTTCTCCTCCATTTCCATTTGTCCGAATTTCCAGTACCACGATCCGCTGCTCCTGCAGGGGTGCCCGCTATGCCTGCAACAGGGTTTCCCGGACTGCACCAATACTCCTCAGGAGATACGGGAAATTCGTATATCAGGTGAAACCGGAAATTCGTAAATACCCCCTATCCGAACGATACGGACCGGGAGGAAATCATCCGTGAGGGAAAATTCTTATCATCTCCAGCCCATCATTACCCTGGATACAGTATGACTGGAGATGAACTAATCAAACTGACTGCTGATGAGGTCGCATCCCTCCTCTCCCCGGCACAGGTGATCGGAGCGCCGCTTGAAATCGGTGACAAAGTCGTCATCCCGCTTGTCCATTACGGGTTTGGGTTTGGAGCAGGCAGCGGGCAGGGAGGGGAAAAATGCGAGGGCGGTTCCGGTGCCGGGGGCGGTGGCGGCATCTCCCCAATCGCACTGGTGATTGTGTACAAGGATATCCTGGTCCTGAGGGAATCCAGGTGGTATCATTGAGGAGATTGAGTGCAGTTGCCCAGGTTATCTCGGATCTCACCGAGTCGATTGCACCCCAGGTCATCGATGCCGTCAAAGAGATGGCCGGCAGGAAAAAAGAGGAGTGACCGGATAATTCCGACATTTTCTACCAGGCCTGCAGCAGAGGAGTACATGAATCTCTCAATCCTTTTTCCGTTCATTATTATTGCATCCCTGGCTCTCGTTGCATTTCTCATATACCGGTCTCCGCTCGACCTCCAGATTGCAATGGAACGGACAGGCGCCAGCACAGCCCTCATGCTGTCTGCCAAGCTGGTCTGCACTCACTCGTCAAAAGCACGTTTAGCGGGGGAGAGGGATCGCTCTCCCTGTTTTTTCTTGGGAAAAGCATTATCCGGAGAGAACTTGCCCGAAAACCAGAAGTCCGGAAAAGCCCGGAAAGAGTACCCGGAGTTACGCACCGGGCAGGATCTTTTATTGCAGACCCTCCCGCTCGGTCCGGATATGATCCGTATCCTGAAGGCGTCTTTCGTCATCTGACTATCAGGCAGATCGAAGGAGACTTCACGATCGGCCTCCAGAATCCGGCAGATACGGGCATGCTCTTTGGGGTGTATTCAGCGATACGGCCACTACTCCTTCCGTGTCATCGGATCTCGCTCTCGATGAAACCGGTATTTGACAGGGAGATCCTTGAGGGTCATCTTGTGGCAGACTTGCGCTTCAGCACGCCTCTGTGCATTCCTGTATTGCTCCTGCGGCTGGCTGCAAAACCCCGCACAAGACGCCTGATCCGGAGAATCGCTTCTCACACGGCAGGGATTGCCGGATGAGCTTACCCCGGATTGGTTTTGGCAAGCCGCAGGAATGTCACGGACGAGTCCTTCTTCCGGTCGTTGCCCTCATTTCCGAGTGCCAGGGGAGGCGCTGCAATCGGGTCTGCTGCCGTGCTCGCCCTCTTCATTCTTGAAGGGGAACAGGTGTATTTTAGTGCCCTGTCAGAGGATATAACGGGAGAAGATATACTCCTCTGTATCGGGAAGGGCCTTCATGATAAGGTCCCTTCCCTTGAAAAGTCCGGTGAAGTACAGGTGCCTGCCACCTTATTTCCAATGAACACGGCTCCGCCGTTTTCATTCTGTGTGCCTGTGTCAAGGGGGGCTACATCCTATGCTCTCTAATTTTTTCAGGTATCGCCGACTTAAAAGGACCGACAGGATCCCTGTGACCGGGACAACAATCACGGCATAGAGGAGAAACAGGAGGACTTCCTGTTCCGGAAGATGAAGACAAGCACAAGGGTTGCTGCCGCGAGGACTCCGAGGAGGAGGAGGCTGTTTCCCACGACTCGTGAAAGTCCCTTCTCATCCAGTACCCTCCCTTCCCTGTATCCGGCAACGAGATCTATCCTGCCACGGAACCGGATCAGGTAACCAAGGGAAGGAATATGACCATAAAAAATTCGAGAATTATCAGTATCAGCATCGATGCCATACCAGGATCTCCTTCAGATATGCAACTCCTTTCCAGCAAAAAAATGTTCCCGTAATCACGATCCTTTCACTCATGCCGGAGTGCCTCGATCGGGTTCAGGTTCGATGCTTTCCAGGCAGGATACAGGCCGGACACCAGGCTCGTCCCAAGTCCGAACCCTACCCCGTACACGACAAACACCAGGCTTGAGGGGACAAACAGGTATTCGGTTGTCTCAAGCATCACTATGCTCACCGCGTAGCCACCGATAAGAGAGAGGATCCCCCCGATAGCACTTCCTATCAGGCCGAGGATGAGCGCCTCATAGAGGAACATGCGCAATACCTCTTTTCTCTTGGTACCAATGCTCCGTATCACCCCTATCTCCTTGATCCGTTCGGTGACCGACATCAGCATGATGTTCAAAATGCTCACCCCGGCAACTATCAGGGATATCCCCCCGATAACAGTCGTGAACGTGGAGATCTGTCCAAAGGTGGTAAGGATGGTCTCAAGGATTGCCCGTGTATCGATCACGTCGACTACCGTCTCTTTCCGGTTCATCGTCCGGTCTATAGAGTCCTTGACCTCCTCGATCTCGTTCAAGTCCTCGACCTTGACAATAACCTGGTTGTACTCCTCCTGGGCGAAAGCCTGGCTGAACCACTGGTCTTCCACCACGATCCCGAAATCAGGATTGATATCAAAGCCCATCCCCCGTTCCTTCAGAATTCCGACGACCCGCACCGATCCTCTCTCGCCAAGACTGATCCGGGATCCCACCTTGACGGCATTCTCTCCGGCAAAGGTTGCCCCGACCATAGCCCCGGACGCTCCCCTCAGGTAGGTCCCCTCTTCAACCTCCAGGAGGAGAGGGATATCGTCGGGTTTGAGCCCATACACCGTCCCGACCGTATCTTCGCTCCCGATCTTCATCCTCGAACTGCCGGAATAGACAGGGATGGTGACATGCGGGGCGGCGGCCCGCCGGATCTGTTCCACATCACGGTCTGAGAGGAGGTTGGATGACTGTCCACCCCCAAACCCCATCCCCCCGACATGGGGAGTGACGATGATCGAATCCCCGACGGTAGAGAGACTGTCAGAGATGGCAAGGACAAGACTGTTTCCGAGGATTCCCATCGAGACGATAGTCACCACCCCGATGATGATGCCGAGAATGGCAAGGAGCGAGCGGAGCCAGTGAAGCCGTACATTCCGGCGTGCAAGCTCAAAGAACATCAGGGAATGCACGGTGATTGCCCCCCTTTACCGGTTTTTTGCAGAACCCTGCCCCTCATGATATCTTCCCGTCTACTATCCGGATTACCCGGTGAGCGTATTCTGCTATTGTGGGGTCATGGGTCACCATGATGATCGTTTTTCCTTTGTCCCGGTTGAGATCGGCAAGAAGATGCATGATCGCCGCCCCGGTCCTTGTGTCGAGATTGCCTGTCGGTTCATCGGCAAGCAGGATCTCGGGGTCATTGACCAGCGAGCGGGCTATTGCAACCCGCTGCTGCTGGCCCCCGGACAGTTCGCCCGGTTTATGCGTGAAGAGTGCTTCATCGAGATCCATCGCCTTCAATACATTCCGGCATTGTTCCATACATTCCCTGCTCCCGGTCTTGAGGATCAGGGGGTACTGGACATTCTCAAGGGCGGTCAGCAATGGCAGGAGATTGAACTGCTGGAAGATGAACCCCAGGTAATCGCGCCGGAGAATTGTCAGATCCTCATCACTCATCCCACTGACATTTCTCCCCCTGATGCAGAGGGTCCCGGCTGTCGGGGTGTCAAGGCAGCCCATCAGGTTGAGCAGGGTCGATTTCCCTGAACCCGACGGTCCCATAATCGCAATAAATTCGCCTTTTCCAATATCCAGGCTGACCCTATCGAGCGCTACCACATCACCCCCGGGGAGGGGATAGACCTTCGTCACATCCCGGAACCTGATGATGGTATCACCGTCACACTCCGGGCTTATCGCTTCTTCCATGAGTACCAGATGGCCCCCCCGATCAGTGCCGCGGACACAAGAATCACGGCAATCACGGGAGTGGCAAAGCCGGGTGGTTTCTCCTTCGCGCTGGTCATTGGGGGTATGACAACCGGGGTAGTGCGCATTGAGGGGTTTCCGTCCACATCGCGATAATTCACCTGGACCTGGACCTGCGTGGTGTTTTCCGCGAGGAAGGTGATCTCGAAACTCGAGAAATCATCGGGCTGGAGCGATCCGACCACATATTCCCGGTAGGGATTGACCGGGACCCCACCCTCTCCGACCGTAAGCACCACGGAATTTGCCACTTCAAGACCTGCATTGGTCACATCACCGGTAAGGGTATACTTCCCCTCCTCGTATTCAACAATGATATTCGAGAGAATTGGTTCAGCCTGCTTCTTTATGTCCCCGAATGTGACCGGCAGGGTGACGACAGAAGAATGGGGGTTCACCCCGTTTTTGTAATCGACGACAATATCGAGATGCGTCGGCTCTGCCGGGGTGACATTGAACGAGATCTTCCTGGCCTGATCAGGACTCAATGTGCCGATAAAGTAACTCGACGGTGCCAGGTCAACCGATGCTCCACTGAAGTGGACGATCACACTCCCCACCGGGTTGTCCCTCGGGTTCCCCACATTGAGACTCGATCTGGTCTCTTCTCCCTGCATTGTAGGTATCAGGTTTGTCAAGCACCGAAATCTCGATCGGATCATTCTCGACCCGTATCTGGACAGGGTAACGGAGGTAACCGGCTTCCAGGAAATCCAGCGAGAAGCTCGGGTAATAGATCCCCTGAGGCACATCGGCCTTTACGGTAAAGGTGAACTGCATCCTGTTGCCCGCACCAACGGTTGTTGCCGTATCATACGATTTTGACAGTACAGAGATATCTGAATCATACATCGTTGCCCTGCGAATTGCCACACTCTCCGGCCCGTTGTTGATAACCTCTATCGTGATTATCCCGGTATCCCCTTCAAAGAAGACGCCGGGATTGACATCAACGCTTGAGACCGCGATCTGTGCCGCGCTCTCTTGTGGATCCGCTGCCAGGGCAAAAGAACTGAGGAGAGAACAGGCTATGACTGCATAGACCAGAACGAGAATACCGTTTTTCATCAGGACCCTCCCAGGAACGGTACTCCGCTAAACGCCGTATACAGGTGTATATCACGAAAATGGCGACCGGGACCAGGACAACGATAATGGCGTTTCGGTATGAAAGGGACCGGGCATGCTTGATTGCAAATATCCACAGGTTTGCACTCCAGGCAAGGAAGACAACCGATATGATCGAGGATAGCATCGTGTACTCCCTGAATGCCGGATCCTCTAAAATCGCGCTCATGAACCGCTGTACAGCGGCAGGATCCTGGATGCTGGTGATGGCCGGGACCTCGATCATGGGAAGATAATAGAATGAGATGAGGACTGAGATGACCGACCCGATGATGACGGGAACCAGCCCGTATCCGGTAAATTCCAGGGTTCTCCTGAATGTACCGGCCCCGGCAAAAGCCATCGAGAGAAGCGTGAAAATGCCGCTCACGGCCACCCACCAGATAACGATAAAGACGAAAAATGCAGAGATGGCACCAAAAAGTCCCAGCATCGATGCCAATCCCTCCCCGGCAGCCGCCATATACAGGCCTTTGTATATCCCGGATAACAGGTAGGCTCCCACTGCAGCGATGATCGCACCAGTGATGACAATAATTGCGGGGATCTTCAGGTCCCCAGGCTCTTTCATCCTTTCACCGAAAAATGTATCGGGGTGGAGGAGGAGTTCCGACATCAGCATCCCTTTCATGTGAATCGGATAATTTTTGACGTGAAAGTCTATCAACATTCCCTACGGTGGATTGCCGGTATTTTCCAGGTTAGTGCCGGAAAAGTGGTGTGTACCGCTTAAAAGAACTCTTTTCTCCAGAAAAATGCGATGCCGATTACCGATGCGATGATGGAGAACGCGATTGCAATGAGGAACGCATACGGGCTGTGCTGGAACGGCAGCTCCACATTCATTCCATAAATGCTTGCCACGAGAGTCGGTATCATCAGGATGATAGTAACCGTCGTGAGGAGCTTGATGATCACATTCAGGTTATTCGAGATGATGGATGCGAAGGCGTCCATCATGCCGGAAAGGATGCTTGTGTAGATATTTGCCATCTCGATGGCCTGCTTGTTCTCGATCACCACCTCTTCAAAAATGTCCCGGTCGTCATTGTCCATCTTCATGCAGCCGGACGTGTTGAACTTCTCGAGCATGAGGGCATTCGAACGGAGCGAGGTGATGAAAAACACCAGGCTCTTCTCCATATTGAGCAGCCGGATGAGCTGCTCGTTCCGGAGTGCCTTGTGGAGATCGTTCTCGATGGCTCCTGTCGTGCGGTTGATCTCTTTCAGATAACGGAGGAACATCAGGGAGGTGCGAAGGAAGAGGAGGAGGACAAACCGGGTCCTGTGTAACGTGGAGAAATTCCTGACCTTCCCGTTCAGGAACTCCTGGATCACGTCAACCTCGGTAAGGGTGATGGTGATGACCAGGCCCTCGGTAAGAATTATACCGATGGGAAGGGTGGTGAACGGGATCACGGCTTCCGAAGCTTCACGGCGTGGGGTTCTGAGGAGGATGAGGGTATTTCCCTCCTCCCGCTCAATACGGGCCCGTTCATCCACATCCAGCGGGTCAGTGAGAAAATCCGGGGGAATGCTGAAACGCGAGACCAGGCTTTCAATCTCGGCCGGGCTTGGGTTGACGACGTTCACCCATGCACCGCTCTCAAAGCCGCTGAGGGTCAACAGACCATTCGGCGCACCGGTCTTGTAGATCGTAATCATGCCTATCCCCCTTCATCTGATTCTTCCGAAAAACAGGGAGACCTGTCACCGGAATCTGCTATTGCCCGGATTAAAGGTAGTGTCCTATCCTTTATCACTGCTTCGCACCAGAAAGGAAATTTTCCTCTCCTCTCCCCACAGGCTGTTTTTTTGTGGTGCATGGAGAGCCGGACAGGAGAGAGGGCAATCGTACCAACTCCCCTCATCTCTGTTCAGAAACGGCATTCCTGGTGTTTCAGGGAAGCAGCGTTTCCCCGAACGGAGTGAAAACCGTATGCCATGGAAAAAACCGGCAGGGGGAAAAATGTAGGAGAGAAGATCAGGAGAGGTTTCGGATACGGAGCACTGCATCCTTAAGCCGCTCCATGGAGGTGGCGTAGGAGACCCGCTGCCACCCGGGAGTATGGAACGCCGACCCGGGGGTGACTGCAACCAATCCCTCTTCCAGCCATTTCCGCGCGGTGGCCAGGTCATCCCCCCCGGTTTTGACATACGCATAGAACGCCCCATCGGCGGGGGCAACTTCATACCCCATCCGCCGCAGTTCCTGCACGAGATACTCCCTCCTCCTGTTGAACTCCAGTCTCATCGTTTCCACGCACGACTGGTCAGAGGTGAGGGCTGCAACTCCCCCATACATGGCAAACGTGGTCGGATGGCTGATCGAATGCTGCTGCACCTTGGACATCTGGCTGATGACGTGCGGGGGAGCGACAGCCCACCCGAGGCGCCACCCGGTCATCGCATAGGCCTTGGAAAACCCGTTCACCGTGATGGTCCGCTCTGCCATATCGCCGATGGACGCAAGCGAGGTATGCTCCTTTCCATAGATGAGTTTCTCGTAAATTTCATCGGAAAGGGAGATGAGGTCATAGTCATCGCACATATCCGCCACCAATCCAAGGGATGACCCATCAAGCACTGCCCCTGAGGGATTTGACGGCGAATTGACGACGATCATCCTTGTGTTGGGGGTGACCTTTTCAAGAACGGCCTCATCGAGCTGGAACGTCTTGGTGTCGAGCGGATGATGGACTGGGTTCCCTCCCGCCATCCGCACGCAGGGTTCGTAGGAGACCCAGGAGGGATCAAGGATGATCACCTCGTCTCCCTGGTTCAACACTGCAACCATCGCATCGAAGATGGCATCTTTTGCACCGCAGGTGACCATCACCTGCCCGGGAGTGCAGGGTACCTTGTTCTCCTTCTCGGTCTTTCGTGCGATTGCAAAGAGCAGTTCAGGAAATCCCGTTGCTCGGGGCATAATGGGTCTCTCCCCTCATCAGGGCCTGGATACAGGCATCCCTGATATGGGCCGGGGTGTCAAAGTCCGGTTCCCCTATGGAGAGGCTGATCACGTCCAGCCCCTGCTGCTGCATCCTGCGTGCCTTGTCAGCGATCTCCAGCGTGGCAGAGGGGGAGATTCCGGTGATGATTTTTGAGAGCCCTCTCATGCCAATCGCTGGCACATCTTTACCGCAGACTCGACGGCACGCTTCGCATAATCGATACGCTCAGTTGCCTCGAGGCGCGTCATCCCGGGTCCCGATATTCCGAGGGTGACCGGTTTTTCAAATTCAAGCGAGAGATCGATAATTTTCCGGGCTGCATGCTGGACCACGATCTCATCGTGCTGGGTTGCACCCTCAATCACGCAGCCGATAGTGACGACCGCATCCACCGCTCCTCTCTTCAGCATCTTCTTGATGGCAAGCGGCATGTCGTATGCCCCGGGGACATACATGCAGTCGGTCACTTCAGCACCAAGGAACGAGGCATGCTCCCTCGCCTCTACTTCCATCATGTAGGTGATATCCCGGTTGAATTCCGAGACCACGAAACCGAGTTTCACTTTCATATCATTCCCTCCTTTCATTCTGTTCCCTCTTTTTCTATCTCCATCTGATAATTCATAAACAAACCCTATTCCTCACCTTCGTGCCGGGCCGGCATCGGGAAACCCCTGCCGCTGGCCGGTCCCCGCCTCCCTTGTCATCTCCTGGGGGTACAAGGCGAGTCTCAGGGCATTTTTTGCATGTTCGCGGGTTCTCTGTTCGGCAAGCCATGCGAGTTCCCGGTCGTCCCTGGCCTCGTCCTCATGGACAAAAACCTCGATGATGTGGGTATTTGTCATCAGCTGGCAGGTGATCAGGCCCGTGGATGCCTCATGGGCACACATCAGGTCCTTCTCCTTTCCGCCCGGCATGCCAAGCGCAATGACGAGCCCGCAGTGTCGCTCCTCGATCAGTTTCTTGCATGCCACCGGGAGATCCTTGATCCCGGGGACGGTGACCCGCTCGAGCGAGACACTTGCATTCTTTCTCAGTTCATCGACGGCTATACCGCCCATATTCACCCGTGCGAATGTAGTATCGGCGATCCCGATCTTCATCCCAGTACCTCGCAGGCGGCCCGGACACCGTTTCCGGCCGGCCGGAACCCATGTTTTGCGAGCGAGTGCTCTACTGCAGCGAGGGTGGCAAGAAGTTCCGGCGCTCCGGTCGCCCCCATCGTCCCGATCCTGAAGATCTTCCCTTTGAGATGGTCCTGCCCGCCGGCAATCTCGATACCCATCTTCTTGATCGTCCCCCGGAAGGCGCTGTCCTCTACTCCTTCCGGCAGGGAGGTTGCAGTGACCGTGTTCGAATAGGCATGGTCGGCATCGGTCTTCGGGAAGAGCGAGAGTCCCCACGCAGTAACGGCACTCCGCACTGCTTCAGCCATCTTCCGGTGGCGGGCAATCCTTTCAGCAAGCCCTTCCTCTTCGATAATCAGGCAGGCTTCACGGAGGGCGAGGAACAGCGGGACCGCGGGAGTGTACGGGGTTTCCATCACTTTTGCCGATGCGCTCTTCCTGTACGCGGCAAGGTCAAGGTAATACGGCCTTTTTTCGGAGAGCCGCTCCCAGGCTCGTTCGCTCACCGAGACGGCAGAGAGCCCTGCCGGAGCCGCCAGGCATTTCTGTGAGCCGACCACCACAATATCTGCCCCCCACGCATCGGCCTGCACCTCGTCCCCGCCGATAGAAGTGATGCCGTCCATCACAAAGAGGGCGTCGTATTTCCGTGCAAGCCGGCCGACCTTCTCGGCCGGATTTTTGATCCCTGCCGATGTCTCGTTATGGACAAGCGTGACCATCCCCGCACCATTGGCAAGCTCATGCTCAAGCGCTGCAAGGTCGAGCGGGGTCCCCCACTCCGATTTGACGGACTTTGCTGTCCCGTACCGCTGCGCGATTTTGCACATCCGCTCGCCAAACTTGCCGTTCTCAAGGCAGGCGATGGTCAGTCCGTTTCCGAAGTTACCCACCGCTGCTTCCATGGCGGCAGTACCGGAGCCACTGATCACAAAGAGATCATTTTTTGTCGCAAAGGTCTTTTTCAGCACCCGTACGCAGTCCGCATACACCGACCCGAATTCGGCTCCGCGGTGGTTGATGGCCTGTCGTAGCATCGCCATCCGGACCCGTTCCGGTATCGGGACGGGGCCGGGAAGCATCAGGAGGGGTTCTTTTTCCATTCTATCAGCCCATAGTATTTTTATAATAACGGGATATAAGTGTGGATGGCGAATCAATGGTCGAAGTAGCCATTCTCAGCGGATCGGCCTCAGATGCGGCCATTGCAGAGAGGGTCGCGGCAGTCCTGGACCAGCAGGGCATCACCTATGATTCCAGGGTCATCTCCGCCCACCGCGAACCTGATATTCTCGATGAATACATTAAAAAGAGTGATTGCAAGGTTTTTATCGCAATTGCAGGACTTTCTGCAGCGCTTCCCGGTGTGATCGCCTCAAAGACCCAAAGGCCGGTGATCGGGGTCCCGGTGAGCGGGACCCTGATGGGGTTTGATGCGCTGCTCTCCATGGTCCAGATGCCAAAAGGCGTCCCGGTTGCCTGTGTCGGGGTAGACAATGGGGAGAATGCCGCCTTGCTCGCGGTGAGGATATTAAAAATCAGGGAAGAATAATCTACCGGGATTTTTTTCCGTCGTGCGGGATTCCGTTCTTTCCGGTTCGATAGCACTTTTCTCTTGTCCATACGGGCAGATAGACAGGCCCGGCCCACAGACCGATCCTGCGATCTGCTTCCGTTTGTATACCTACCAGGTATGTTCCGGGAAGAGGTGAAAAGGGAGCAGAATGGGGATCAAACCACGTGCATCCAGGATTCCCCGCATACCCACTTCATCCGGATGAAAGCGGATACCAGGAGAAGGGATGGTTTCCTACCTCTCCTTCTTCCCGGTTCCAAAAATATCCTGCATCATCTTTACTGCACAGAGGTCGCCGCACATTGAGCAGGTATCAAGTTCCCCATCCCTCGCGTGGATCGTTTTTGCAGCATCCGGGAAGAGCGAGAGGGCGAACTGTTCCTTCCAGTCAAGCCTCCTCCGTGCATCAGCCATCTGCCGCTCACGCGACATCCTGTACCCCTCCTTTCCCCTGACGAGATCGCCGATGTGAGCCGCCAGCTTTGCCACCCGGGTCCCTTCAACAATATCGTCGATCAGGGGGAGGGCCAGGTGCTCGCTTGGAGAGACCATGCAGAGAAAATCCGCCCCGTGCCTGCAGGCTTCTGCACCACCAATGGCGCCCACTACATGATCGTATCCGGGTGCAATATCGGTCACCAGGGGACCGAGCAGGTAGAGTGGGGCATTATTGGTGAGTTCCTTGATCATCCGGACATTATACCCGATCTGATCGAAGGGGATATGCCCTGGCCCCTCGATCATCCGCTGGACCCCGGCATCGAGTGCCCGGTGTGCGAGTCGGCCCAGGTTCGGGTACTCCACCGTTTTTGCATGGCGGCTGGCATCCTGGAGGCACCCCGGCCGCATCCCGTCGCCAAGGCTCGCCACCACCTCGTACTCTGCAAGGATCTCGAGAAGGTAGTCGAACTCTGAAAAGAGGGGGTTCTCCTCGCCGGACTGCTCCATCCAGGCCACGTGGAATGCACCTCCCCGTGACACGACCGGCAGGACTCGCGGGTCGGATTTGAGCGCGGCAAGCGCTTCCCGGTTCACCCCGCAGTGAACCGTGAGGAAGTCCACCCCCTGCCTGCAGTGCTCACGGATGACCCGGAAGAGGATATCGGCACTGAGGTTGGTGACATTCCCTGCACGCCGCACTGCCTCGTAGACAGGGACCGTGCCCACCGGGATATCAAACGAAAGGACCATCTTTCGTAGTGCCTCGAGATCCCCTGCAGTGGAGAGGTCCATGAGGGTGTCGGTGCCGTTGCTGATTGCGGCCAGGGCTTTCTCTCTCTCGAGTCCGGGATCGCAGCGTTCGCCCGATGTCCCGATATTGACATTGACCTTCACCGTGCAGCCATCACCGATGGCACAGACCCGGTGTGGACGCACGGCATTTGCGGGAATGACCAGGTGCCCCCGGACCACCGCACGGGCAACCTCTCCCGGACTCCGGCCTTCCTGGCACGCTGCCCCCTCCACCAGCGGGGGAATTCCTGCAATGCATTCCTGGATCAGGGTACGCATAAGACACATGTAAGATGCGTCTCTTATTAGTTATGCATGCCAGTCACGTGGATCCCGGGGAGAGGGTTTTTGGCAAACTCCTACCTTGTCGGCACGATTCTTATCGACGCCGGTGTCCTTCCCTCCGGGATCGAACCCTACCGGGGAGCCATCGATACCATCGTGCTCACGCACTGCCACTACGATCACACGGCTTACTTGAGAGAGATAGCGCATATCTGCCATGCAGGAGTTGCCATCCACCATCTCGATGCTCCCGGGCTTTTCGAGGACCACCTGAGCCTCGCCCTCCATTTTGGCGCACGGTCCCCCGGTATCGCTGCCCAGCGGATTCTCTCCGAAGGAGACCGCATCGGACCCCTGGAAGTCCTCCATACCCCGGGACATACCCCGGGGAGCATCTGCCTGTACCTGGAGGAGGAGAACCTCCTGATTTCAGGAGATACCGTATTTACCGATGGAGGTTTCGGACGGTTCGATTTCCCGGGAGGGGATCGCGTGGCACTCGCTCAGTCGATACACCGTCTTGACACACTGGGAATTGAGGGACTTTACCCGGGACACGGGACTCCTGTGCACCGGGATGGAAGAGTTCATGTCACTGCCGCGTGCAAACTGCTGAATAGCGGATATGCATAAAGGGATCTACTGCCTGGTGCTGCAGAACCGCAGCTGCATCGTGGAGGTCGGTGCGCTTGGTCCCCTCCCGTTCGCTCACGGTTGGCATGTGTATACCGGTTCTGCACAGGGACCTGGGGGTCTGGCCCGGGTCTCCCGTCATATCAGGGTGCAGCGGGAGGGCATCCGGTCGCCCCACTGGCATATCGATTACCTTCTCGTGCATCCCGCGTTTTGCCTCATCTCGGTTGCATGCGCACCCACGGCGGACCATGAGGACGAATGCCGGATTGCCGGACACCTCACCATGACCCCAGTCCCCGGTTTTGGCTGCAGTGACTGCTCGTGCAGGTCGCATCTCGGACATTTTGGGACACATCCAAAAAAAGCAATAAAATCAACATTTTCTCATGCAGGCCTTGATGTAACCATCACAACACTCAATATATCCTAAACCCAAGAACACGATTATGACGGTGCTTGGCATATCGGGGAGCATGCGGAAAGACGGGAATACTGCTATCCTCGTCAAAGACTGTGCTTGAAACCTGCGAAAAATCGGGATTGAAGACCGAGTTTGTCTCCCTTGCAGGGAAAAAGATCCACCCATGCCTTGGCTGCGAGAAATGCAAGGAGAAGGACTGGTGCGTCATCCAGAATGACGACTGGGGTGAGATTATGCAGAAAGTGATCGATGCCGAGGTACTCGTGATCGGATCCCCTACCTATTACTTTGACGTCAGTGGTCATCTCAAGAACTTTATCGACAGGAGCTACTCGCTCTACCACCAGAGGAAGCTGGCAGGGAGAAAGGCTGTTGCGATAGCGGTCTGTGCAAACAAGGGGGGTGCCCGGACCATCGAAACCCTTGAAGGGTTCCTTAATACCCACGAATTTGCCTATCTCGGCTGGGTCAGGGGCAAGGGATACCTTGAGGGAGACGTCCTGAATGATACCCGGGCGTTCAAAAGGGCAGAAGAGATAGGGGAGAAAATTGTGAAACTCCTAAAGCCGCACGATTGAACACTCCCGTCACCATCCCAATTTTTTTCCGGTAAGGGTCTCGATCACGATACACACCCCACGGATGCATCATCTGCAGAAAAATCCCCGATATCGCCTGTTTTTTCCTGTATGATCAAAAACCGGGGAGGGTCAGATGAGACGGTACAGCGTGTCTCTCTCCCGGAGGGTCCTCCCGATGTCCGATGCAATACGCTCCATCTCCCCCGGATCGAGATAATCGGTGTGCAATGCACCGGCACACTTGGATATGCTCTCCTCAAACATGGTCCCTCCCAGGTCGTCTGCCCCGGCCATGAGCCCTAGCTGGGCCATCTTCAGCCCGGTCTTCACCCAGGACACCTGGATATGATCGATATTATCCAGGTAAAGACGCGAGACCGCCGTCATGAGCAGGTCTTCCCTGCCGGTAGCCCCTGCCCTCGCAAGACCCTTCCGGTAGAGAGGGGTATTCATGTGCACAAAGGAGAGCGGGACGAACTCGGTAAACCCTCCGGTCTCATCCTGGATAGTTCTGATAACAGACAGGTGACGGACCCGGTCCTCCACCGTTTCGCAATGTCCGAACATGATGGTTGCCGTGGTCGGGATCCCAAGTCCGTGTGCCTCACGGATGATACGGACCCATTCATCTGTCGAGATCTTCCCGGGGCAGATCACCTTTCTCACCTCGTCAACAAGGATCTCTGCCGCGGTCCCGCACAGTGACCCGAGACCTGCCGCCTTCATCTGTTCCAGGACCTCGATGGTTGAAATGCCGCTCTTCCGTGCAGCATACGCAACTTCCATCGGATTGCTTGCATGGATATGGACTCCGGGGGCGCCTTCCCGGAGGGTGGCGATAATGGTGGTGTAGGAGTCGGCATCAAAGTCCGGATGAAGCCCGCTGACAGTGCATATCTCGGTAACATCCCGTGATCGCGCAAGCGCGGCTTTTCTCCTGATTTCATCGTGAGAGGAGAGATATCCCCCTTCTTCTCCCTGTTTTTTTGAAAAACCGCAGAACCCACAGGAGTTGATACAATAATTCGTCACATTGATGTTCTGGTTCCGGACATAGGTGACGACCGCTCCATTCACTCTCTCCCGCTTTTCATCTGCTGCGGCAGCAATCTGCCAGACGCTCCGGTCCTCTGCGACGAAGAGACGGAGTGCCTCCTCATCGCTCAGCCGGTGTCCCCCAAGCGTATCTTCGAGGAGGGCTCCGAGAGGTTGTGTGTTGTGCTTTCCTGCGGTTACCATGCTATCCCATAACACGGGTCTCCTATGGAACATCGGGAGCCCACCAATATAAAACATCTGACCATGGCATTAATCCATTCCTGTATCCCAAAAAAGACTGTGGTAATCGTATGAATCAGGAAGAGATCCCGCTGAAAAATTCCACCGGAACGGGCTACGTCCTCCCGCTCGGTCCGTTGAACCTAGTATGGGTGGTTGCAGGAAAAGGCCTCCTCGGATGTGGCGCCATCGACGTAGCCGCACTGGGGAAATTCGGGTATCCCGCAGCCAGGGTGAGGCCGGCCAGTGGCGATGCGATCGTCACCATCGATGATCTCCTTTCGGGAGTGGTAAAGGAAGCGAATTCCGCGGCGGAACGTCTCGGGGTCAGGACGGGTATGGAGGGGAAGGAAGCACTGGATCTCCTCTAGTAGAGAGACAACAAATGATTTCCAATCGGGACACAAGCATGGGAGGATGAAGAATGCCGAAGGTACATTCATTGGAAACAGGGAGCTGGGTGTTCGTCATTCCTCCGGGATGAAACCCTCTTTGGGATGAATTCATAAAGGATCAGGTCGTCAGGTTTGTAAGTCATGCGCTATTCCCATATCTTCGGTCCGGTGCATTCCCGGAGGCTTGGCCGTTCGCTCGGAGTGGATCTTGTCCCCTGCAAAGTATGCAGTTATGACTGCGTCTATTGCGAATGTGGCCGTACCTCCTTTGCAACGAGTGAGAGACAGGAATTTTTCCCGGTCGGCGAAGTGGTGGCAGAGCTTGGAGACTATCTCTCCACAACCCCGGAACTGGATTACCTCACTTTTTCCGGTTCCGGTGAACCGACCCTCTCCCTTTCTATCGGCGCGGTTATCCGGTATCTGAAAGAGACATTTCCCGGATACCGTGTCGCTGTGCTCACGAACGGGACCCTGCTATGGAGAGAGGAGGTGAGGGAGGCCCTTCTTCCCGCCGATGTGGTGATCCCGACACTCTCCTCCGTCTTTGAAGAGACCTGGAGAAGGATACACCGGCCGGCGCCCGGCATCTCTCTTGACGAGATCATTTCCGGGATTCGGCAGTTTCGTAAGGAGTATACAGGCGAGATATGGGCCGAGGTATTCATTATTCCCGGGGTGAACACAGACGATCGGGAACTCGCAGCCCTCTGCGCGCTGCTCCGGGAACTGCATCCCGACCGTGTGCAGCTCAACACCCTGGACCGCCCGGGGGCCGAAGAGTCTGTTATACCTGCATCCGCAGAAGAACTCGAACGTATCAGCAGCATTCTCAGTCATTCAGGAGTCAAATGCGTTGAGCCGGTCCGGTTTTCCCCATCAGGAAAGGCCGCCATGACACCCGAATGGTTTGACACAGTCGAGATGGTACACGAACTTATACGGAGAAGACCGTCAACGCTTGATGACCTCGCAGAATCGACAGGCCTTTCCACGGCGTGAAATTCTGAAGATCCTCCGGGAGATTGAAAAGAATGATCCGGTGCAGGAGAAGAGAGAGGAGAGAGGAGTATTTTACTCCTGTTCCTGACCCACGCTTCAGACGAGCGTGTAATCAGTGCGCCGTTGCCGAAGGGTTCTCCCGAGATCGCGGACAATGAACTCCATCATCGCGGGGTCCAGGTAATCTGCACCGGCCGCCCCTGCATCCCCGGATACATCGTCGGAAAACATGGTCCCGGCCAGGTCGTTTGCCCCTGAGAGGAGCGCGAGCTGGCCCAGTTTTATCCCCAGTTTACCCCATGATACCTGGATATTTCTGAAATTATTGAGAAATAGACGGGAGACGGCAATGAGGAGGAGATCTTCCCTGCCGGTCGCGCCCGGCCCGGCAATCCCGTCCCGGTACAACGGGGTGTTCTGGAACACATAGGAGAGGGGGACCAGCTCGGTAAACCCTCCCGTCTCCTCCTGGATCTCCCTGAGCACGGAGAGATGCCGGGCACGGTCCTCCACGGTTTCACAGGTCCCGTACATGATCGTTGCCGTTGTGGGTATGCCCATACGGTGCGCTTCCCGTATGATCCCGACCCAGTCTGCGGTGGAGATTTTCCTGGGGCAGATCACCGATCTGACGTGATCGGCCAGGATCTCGGCTGCCGTTCCCTGCAGGGACGACATCCCGGAGGCCTTCATCCGCTCCAGGACTTCCCTGGTCGTGATGCCGCTCTGCCGTGCTGCATGCATCACCTCGTCAGGGCTGAAGGCATGGATGTGGACATCCGGTGCTGTCCGGTGCACGGTCGTGAGAATGTCCTCGTATGTCTCCATAGTGAATCCGGGGTGTACTCCTGATAGAAGGCATATCTCCGTGACATTCCGGGAAGCGGCAAGGGCTGCTTTCTTTTGGATGGTGTCCCTGTCATCACAGAACGCCCCCTCGTCCTCTTCCTTCCGCCCGAATCCGCAGAACCCGCAGAGGTTCTTGCAGATGTTCGTGATATGGATGTTCTGGTTCCTTACATAGGTGACGTCCGGACCGGCCCGTATCCTCCCTGAGAACATCTGCAATCGACAGGATCCGAAATATATCCCTGCCGCGAACCTGCAGCAACGCTGCAGCTTCATCCTCGCCCAAATGATATCCGCCCTCTATATCCCTGAGTAATCTCCCGATATCCATGGTTTGCACTCAGTTTCTCTTTTTTAGCCTGAGAATTGCTCTTTTTAGGCAGGGCTTTCTCTTGTTTTCCACGCTTTTTATGCTGGTAGAACTCCCAGAGTCCCATATCAGGAACACGATGATTATTACAGGAAGGATATTGAGAGGGATATACCCAAGAAGCGGTATCGCAAAGAGGGCTTTTCCCACAATCCATTCAGGTTTGACCGGCTGTATCACCCCGAGGTCCATCCTTGAGAGGAAGGATCCCTGGTCGCTCCGGAAATTGTTGTCCCCCTTGGTGAGATAGCCTCCATTCTTTGCCATCTGGTCAGATATGACGATATACCCGTCATTTGGGGTGATATTCCCCGTATCAGGGACGATACTCCCGTTCACTATCCTTGCAACGATAGTTCCGTCTTCCAGGAGCCATGTATTCTCCTGTACCGTTACCGGGAGGTACTGGGTGGGGCTGCTTTGCCCCCGGAAGAAATAATAATAAACAGGGATTCCAGTCCCTTCAGCGGTCGTCCCCATTGCACGGTGGATGATCGGATGCACCCCACCACCCAATATAGGGATAAGTGACTCTTCGCCCCGTTTGGTGCATAAATAAGCACATCCCCATAATCCTCGAACTTCTGGTAACCTGACTCCCGGCCGGTCTCCCAGGTCTGCAACTCCCCATAGCGGTCAGCACTGACGACAAATACCAGGTCCCCGACGTCCATGTGGGGGACCATGCTCTCTGACTCGATGGTAACGACCGCTGGCCATGTACCCGATACAAGGAACAGGACCAGGGCAATACCTGCAACCACCGCCACAACCCAGAGGATTTCGCGGGCGAATGCGATTTTTGGGTCCTCACTTGTGCGGAAGGTTTCGATAAGGCCTTTTTCTTCTGCCTTTTTTTTCGGATCCGCCATGGTATGACTTACTTCTATTCATCCTGCTGCCTATTAAGGATCGCGATATGCCATGCACCAGGATGCCATTTCCGGCCGGGGATACGGGGGGATACCCGGTGAAGTGTCCTATGCAAACACACAAATCCGGACATTGCAATAGTACCTACCGAATGGGAATGCTCGACACAAGAACGATCGTGCAGCGGTTTCTTGATACCAAGGTGCAGGTCCATCCCGACGTCGTTCGCTACCTCTCCGAGCAGGACGATCCCGGCCTGATCGAGCAGATCATCCAGGGCCTTCCCAAAGACACCATTGTGGTCTCAGTGAAGCATATCCCGGGTATCGTACCGGACCGTGACGGGAAAAGGTTTCCCGCAGATCCACGGTGCGATATCGTGAAGGGGGGTAACAACACCTCCGGTCATTCAGGAACCATCACTGATTACGTGCACTATTTCCGGGACCGGTACAACCGGCTGGGCAGCATCATCCGATCCCGGTGCACCCCTGTCCCGATTGAAGGACTGCTCAGGAATTCACGGTACCGGCAGGAGGAGTGCACCGTGATGGGCCTTGTGACCGAGATCCGGAGCACGACGAATGGCCACCGCATGGCTGACCTGGAAGACCCGTCCGGCTCCCTCCCGGTCCTCTTTCACAAGGACCGCCCGGTCTTTGCAGAGGGCGAGACCCTGATCCCTGACGAGGTGATCGGGGTGAGGGGATCCCTCTCCGGGGATGGCAGGCTCTTTTTTGCCGAACGGGTACTGCATCCCGATGTGCCTATCAATCACGCCCCTTTTGTCAGCGATGAACCGGGGTCCGCGGTCCTGATCTCAGACATCCATGTCGGGAGCAACACATTCCTTGAGGAGGCCTGGAACCGTTTTGCCGGATGGCTCGATGATTCGGATGTCTCCTACCTCCTTATCGCGGGGGATCTTGTCGATGGAATCGGGGTATACCCAAACCAGGAGCATGAACTGACCATCCCCAATATCTATGAGCAGTATGATGTCCTTGGCGGTATGTTGAGCGACCTTCCGTCCGGAATTGTGATTGTGGTCAGCCCGGGAAACCATGATGTGGTGAGGGCTGCAGAGCCGCAGCCCGGCATTCCACCGGAATTCACCGGTAAATTTCCAAAAAACTGCATGTTTGTGGAGAACCCTGCACTGGTGAGCCTGCAGGGGGTGATGGTGCAGATGTATCACGGGAGGTCTATCGATGACCTGATCAGCCTGATCCCGGGGGCAAAGTACGAAGATGCAACCCCTATCGTGGCAGGGATGCTGCAGCGGCGGCACCTCGCTCCGACGTACGGGAAGCGGACCCCGATACACTGCCAGTCGTGAAGACAACCTCGTGATCGACCCGGTCCCGGAAGTCCTGCACACAGGGCATATCCATATCATGGGGATCTCCGATTACCGGGGTACCCTCTGCGTGAATGCAGGGACATGGCAGTCACAGACCTCTTTTCAGAAACAGATGAACATCCACCCGACCCCGGCACGGGCGGTGCAGCTCGACCTCCAGACCCTGAAGCCTGTTGTCCTCGATTTCAACTGAGTCAGCCTGTTTTTTAAGGATTCGATACCAAAATAGATCGGGTTTTTCAAAAATGTACCCGTTGAGGACAGAAATACATTCTCAGGTTCTCTGGAGGACAGTAGGTATGGATTTATTTATCCTGGTTCCAATATGCGCCCTTATCGGGCTTCTCTTCGCAGCCTATTTCACCGATGAAACGGGAAAATGAGGGGAGCGAGCTGATGCAGAAGATCGCCAAGGCAATCCGGTGTGCCATGGTCTATCTGAAACGCCAGTACACGGCGTTGCTGTCATCATGATCGTTATGCATTCTTGCTCTTGCTATCAATCCACTGACTGCAGTCTGCTATTGGTGGGGCCACACTCTCTGCAGGCGCAGGATATATGGGAATGAAGGCGGCAACATATGCCAACGTCCGGACGACGAACGCCGCGAAGAAGGGGATGGCCAATGCATTCCGGGTTTCCTATGCAAGCGGGACGGTAATGGGGCTCACCGCGTTGGTCTTGGTCTTCTCGGACTGTCACTCCTCTTTTTTCTTATGGACACTTCGCTGACCCTTGCGATGTCGTTGATGTGCTCTTGGTTTCTCCATGGGAGCAAGCTCTATTGCACTATTTGCCCGTGTCGGCGGCGGTATTTTTACCAAGGCCGCAGACGTCGGAGCCGATCTCGTGGGAAAGGTCGAAGCAGGTATTCCTGAAGACGACCCGAGAAATCCGGCGGTTATCGCAGATAATGTCGGGGACAATGTCGGGGACATTGCAGGGATGGGGGCAGACCTGTATGAATCCTACGTGGGCTCCATCATCGCCCCGATGGGCGTTGCGGTGTTGCTTCCATCCCGATTTCGTCAATGTCCCTTCAACCTCGTCCTGCTTCCGATGATGGTCGCCGCGCTGGGTATCCTTGCATCGATTGTCGGGACGTTTTTTGTCCGGAGTTCGAAGAATGAGGCCAGTGCAATCCACAAGGCATTCAACGTCGGAACCTTTGCCAGCCTGATCCTGACCGTGATTGCGACCTGGTGGCTGGTCGATACGATGCTGGGGCCCCAGTACATCGGAGTGTTTGGGCAACCATCGCTGGACTTGTCGCAGGTTTCCTGATTGGGATTGTAACCGAATACTACACTTCCTATGAAAGGCCGCCAACCCTCCGTATAGTCAAGGCAAGCGAGACAGGTGCTGCAACTGATATCATCACCGGACTTGCTGTCGGCTTTGAGAGCACAATCTTCCCGGTCATCATTGTTGCGGCTGCCATCCTGGTTGCTGCCCAGCAGGCGGGTCTCTACGGTATTTCCCTGGCCGGCGTTGGTATGCTTGCGACCCTGGGAATCACACTATCGGTCGACGCCTACGGGCCTGTGGCTGACAATGCCGGCGGCATTGCTGAAATGTCACACCAGGACAAGAGTGTCAGGGAGATCACTGAACCCTTGACGCCGTGGGAAATACTACCGCCGCAATGGGGAAGGGCTTTGCTATCGGCGGTGCCGCGTTAACCGCCCTTGGCCTGTTTGCTGCCTATACCCAGGCTGTCGGCCTGAAGAGTCGACATGCTCGATCCCACCGTCTTTGTGGGCATCCTTATCGGTGCTGTTCTTCCGTTCCTCTTCTGTTCTTTTGCCTTGTCTGCGGTAGGAAAAGCTGCAGGATTCATTGTCAAAGAGGTCCGGAGACAGTTCAGGGAGATCCCCGGCCTGATGGAGGGAAAGGCCGACCCTGATTATACCACATGCATCACCATCTCCACCAACGCAGCCCTCAACAGATGATTGTTCCAGGGCTCCTCGCAATCGTGGCTCCCCTGTTTAGTAGGATTCGTCCTCGGTCCGGAAGCCCTGGCCGGGCTGCTGGTCGGCTCTATCGCAACCGGGTTTGTTCTCGCAATCATGATGGCAAACGCGGGTGGGGCATGGGACAATACAAAAAAATACATCGAACATGGCACCTCGGGGGAAAGGGATCCCCTGCCCACAAGGCAGCAGTGACCGGCGACACGTCGGAGATCCCTTCAAGGACACGGCAGGGCCGGCACTCAATATCCTCTTCAGACTGATGGC
>CAWIVM010000002.1:0-28303 GCA_963839585.1 uncultured Methanoregulaceae archaeon | reverse complement strand
TGATCAGAGAGAAAACAATGCCCGCGATGCAGAGCACCGCAAAGATGACAAATGCCACCCGCATCCCTGAAAGGAACCGGGCATACGTATCCGGGGTGATCGCCACTTTCCCGATGAAGAGTGCGAGGATTATGGTAGCAATTCCCATCGAGAGCATCTGGCCGACGAGTCGCATGGTGCCGAGCGTTCCGGAAGCCACGCTGTAGAATTTTCTCTCGACCGATCCCATGATCGCGGTGGTGTTTGGCGATGCAAAGAAGGCCAGTCCCAGTCCCAGGATGATCATGCAGACTATCAGGTAAGTGAGTGACGTCGTTTCATCGATGAATACCAGGAGCAGCAGGGAGATAACGGAAAGCGCCATGCCAAACGATGCAATACGGCCGGGATCGGTCCGGTCGGCCAGGGTGCCGGAGAATGAGGCAAACAATGCCATGACCACTGGCTGGACGATCAGGATGAGGCCCGCAGCCTGGGGGCTGAAGCCCCGGATATATTGCAGGTAAAGGGAGAGGAAGAAGGTGACCGCGAAGGTTGCACTGTAATTTATCAGTGCTGCCAGGTTAGAGAATGCAAACACCCTGTTCTTCACAAGGATCCGGATGTTGAGCACCGGACTCTGGTTCCGCAACTCCCAGAGGATGAACAGGGCAAGGATGGCAATCCCGAACAGGACCAGGAGCACTGCTGAGGTCGCCGGGAGCTGCGAGAAACCGTACATCACCGAGACAATCGATACCCCGTACAGCACCGAGCCGATACCATCGAGCGGTTCACCCCGGCATTCAGCCCATTCTCCCGGGAGTTTCCAGGATACCAGCGCCACGGTGAAGATACCGATGGGGACATTCACGAGGAAGATGCTCTGCCATCCAAAAAATCCCGTCAGTATCCCGCCAAGGAACGGTCCCACCGAGAGCCCGATATACACGGCGGTGGTATAGATCCCGATCGCTTTTCCCCTGTCCTGGGGGGGCGTGACCGTGGTGAGGATCGCAACCGCGGTCCCAAATATCAGGGCTGCTCCTGCCCCCTGCACGAACCGGAGCAGGATGAGAACCGATGAAGACGGGGAGAAGACAAGGGCGAGCGACGTGATCGTAAAAATGGAGATGCCGATTGAAAATACCAGTTTGCGGCCGTAAATATCGGCAACTCTGCCAAAGGGGACGAGAAATATCGCGGATGCGAGGAGATACGCGGTAGAGACCCAGCTCAGGGAGACCGCGTCCATGGAGAACTGCTCTCCGATAGCCGGAAGGGCGATGTTGACCGCAGAGAGGTCAAAGGGGGTCATAAAACCGGCCAGGATTGCGATAAAGAGGGCAACCCTGGCAGGACTTTTTGCATTCACGCGTGCATCCTCTGTGCCTCAAATACTGATGCCGGTTTCTCCTGAACAGCTCACGTATTGGTATGATTCCCTTATAAATAGGGCAACTATCGACCAGGGAATTCATCCGTGTTGCAGCCAGTCTCATGGACCCACCGTTCAGACGTCAAACTGTTGTCTTTATTGCAACAATTCATTTAATACCCATCCGGTAGACTAGTTAGCACACGCGGTGTCCTCCGATGCGGCCTCCTTTTGAACTGATCGCTGATAGTGTCGTGAAGAAACCGAAGATGGTGCTGATCGTTGTCGCCCTCATGATAGTTGTTGCCCTTGTCGGGACCAGCTTCATCGTGATGGAGACCGGGTCTGAGACGTACCTGGACCCCGACACACCGCGATCGATGCTCCTCTCCGAATATACCGAGACCTTCCAGTCGGAGAGTATCATGCTTCTTATAGAGAGCGATGACGTGCTCAATCTCGAGACGCTCCGGTATCTCGAACGCCTTGAAGGAGAGATCGCAAACGAGCGGTATATCACCGGGACGAGCAGCATCGTCTCCCTGTTGCAGCAGAGGAACGGAGGAACCCTCCCCCAGTCCTCTGCTGAAGTCAACGCAATCAGGGCCAGTATACCTGCCGAAACTGCATCGCAGTATCTCCCCTCCCATTTGCTCACTATCAGCGTGATCACCCTGGAGCCGGGGCTCTCCCAGGAGACGAAAAATGCCATTCTCGGAAACCTGGAATCTATCGTAGCCCTCTCGAACCCTCCCCCCGGGGTCCATGTGGTGATAACCGGAGAGCCGGCATTCCAGCAGCAGATGGGCGAGGAGATGGGCACCTCGATGGGCACCTTGATCCTGGTCGCGATGGTCCTGATGGTGGTTGCCGTGGGACTCCTCTTCTCCCATATCAGGTACCGTTTCCTTCCGGTCGGGATCGTTGCGGGCGGGCTCATCCTCACCTTCGGAGCAGTCGGCTACGCGAGGCTTCCTCTCACCATGGTTGCGATCGCCGCATTCCCGGTACTCATCGGGGTCGGGATCGATTATGCGATCAACATCCATACCCGGTTTGATGAAGAGGCACGAAAAGCATCCCCGGAGGAGGCAGCCTGGACCACCATCACGAAGTCCGGCCCCTCCATCCTTTTTGCCATGCTCTCCACGTCCATGGGGTTCGTAGCCCTCTGGATCTCACCGGTGCCCATGATCGCCGGTTTCGGGCTTGTCTGCGTGATCGGTGTTGCCTGCTGCTACCTCGTTGCGCTGCTGGCAATGCCGTCTCTTGGGATCCTGCTCAAGTACCGGCCAAGATACGGCAGGAACAGTGAAACAGAAGAGAGCGGGAGCAGCCACCTGATGGAGCGGTACAATATCGGGGTAGGAAACCTTGCCAGGGTGATTGCAAAACATGCCATACCCATCCTCCTCATCTGTTCCCTCCTCGGAGTCATCGGTTTTCTCATGGACAGCGAGATCGCCATCAACACCAACGAGGACACGTTTGTCCCGCAGGACATGCCGGCGCTGATCAACCTCAAGAAGGTGAGCCGGACGATGGGTTCCACCTCCTCGCTCCCCGTATATATCCGGAGCGACAATGTGCTGGATATCGGGACGATACGATGGATGCATGACTTCCAGCAGTACGAAGCGAGCCATAACAGCAAGATCACCGGCTCTGAAAGCATCGCAACCCTCATTCTCAGGTATAATAACGGGAAACTTCCTTCATCGAACCCCGAGGTGAATGCGGTCCTTGCCAGGATACCTGAAGCGGAAATCGGGCGCTATGTCAGCGGGAAGACCGATGCCGTGATCCTCTTTTCGACCGTGGAGATGGAGAACGAGGTAGCGATGGCGATGGTCGATAATTTCGCCCGTGAGATCGAATGGAACGAGCCGCCTCCGGGAGTCTCGGTCAGGGTGACCGGGATGGGGGAGATGTTTTCCAACCTTATCAGGGAGATCAACATCGGCAAGACCCGCATGACGATCCTCGCATTCGCGCTGATATTCGGGCTTCTCCTCCTTATCTACCGGGATGCCGTCAAGGCCGTCACCCCGGTTATCCCGATCATGATGATCGTCGGGTGGAACGGACTTGTCATGTACGTGCTTGGCATCGATTATACTCCGATGACCGCCACGCTCGGATCGCTGACGATCGGAGTCGCTTCTGAGTATACCATCCTGATCATGGAACGATACTACGAGGAGAAGGCGAACGGCCTTCCGGTCATCGATGCAATACAGCAGGCAACGAGGCAGATAGGTACCGCAATCACCGTATCGGGGATGACCACGGTCTTTGGATTTGCAGCGCTGCTCGCCTCATCATTCAATATGATAAGCAATTTCGGCCTGGTGACCGTGATAACCGTTGGCTTCTCCCTGATCGGGGCCATCATCGTCATGCCGGCAATCATTGTGCTGATGAGCCGCTTTGATCGTCCCGTGCAGACCCCTGCGTGACTGGTACACAAAAAACTATTTTCCTCTCAACCACCGCACTAACACAGTATGACCCTTTCCCGTTGCGATCTTGTGCTGAAAGAAGTGACTCTGCCTGATGGAAGGGTGACCGATATCTCGATCAGGGACGGGGTGGTGGTCCATACCGGCGCTCCGCTCTCCTCTGAAGAGCGTGTCATGTGCCGCGGCCTTACCGTGCTTCCCGCTGCTGTCGATATGCATGTGCACATGAGGGGAGGAGGGGTGCAGGGCGGGAAGGAGGACTGGAAGAGCGGGAGCAGGAGCGCACTCGCCGGAGGAGTGACAGTGGTGGTCGACCAGCCAAACACCATTCCCCCGCTCACAAGCGCCGGGTCATTCAAAGCCAGGGTTGCGGAAGCAGCGCGGGACTCACTCTGCAACTATGCGGTGAACGCCGGAGTGCTGCCCGGGACCGATATCGAGGCGCTCTGGAAGGCAGGAGCCATGGCATTCGGGGAGTCTTTGCAGCTCCTTCAAGCGTATGGCGAAGGGCTTGATAAAGAGACGATCACGTCCTCCCTTGAAGTGATCGGCAGGCTTGGCGGACTTGCGACCATCCACGCCGAGGAAGTCATGCCCGGGACCCCGCAGGATCTCGCCTCCCATAACCGGCTCCGTGGTCCTTCAGGAGAGACCCGGGCAGTGAGCCGGATTGCGGCGGCAGGTCATCCCTGCCGGATCCATTTCTGCCATTTGAGCACTGCACCATCGGTTGCTGCTGCAGGGAGTGCATCGGTGGAGGTCGCTCCCCACCACCTGTTTCTCTCGTATGAACTGGCGGCTGAATCCGACACGTTCTGCAAGGTAAACCCGCCCCTCCGGACAGATGCCGAGAGGCGGCGTCTCTGGACCGCGTGGGAAAGGATTGATGTGATCGCATCAGACCATGCCCCCCATGCCCTGGTGGAGAAGGAGGTGGCATTCGAGGCAGCCCCTTCCGGAATCCCGGGCGTCGAGACCATGCTCCCCCTGCTTGTTGCTGCCTTCAGGGAGGGAAAAATCGATCTCCTCTCCCTTATTGCAAAAACTTCCTGGAGACCGTCCGCACTCCTTGGTATCCCAAAAGCCGGGTATGATCCTGGTGATCGGGCAGATTTTGCCCTGTTCGGGACACGCTGCAGCCCTATTGCTGCAGAAGACCTCCACAGTCGTGCGGGCTTTACCCCTTTTGAAGGGATACCTGCGGTATTTCCCGAAACGGTGATCCAGTCAGGGAAAGTCGCCTTTTCAGAAGGGGAGTTTTTCCCGGCATCGCCACGATGGTACGCAGGAAGGGGTTATATTGGGGGAGATCCAATTGAGTGATCGTGCCGATACAGCGCCTCCTTAGGTCCCCGGGTGATCAACTGGCGACGATCTGGAGATGAGCCACGGGACAACCCGGTTGCGCGACAGGCACCGCCCGGCAATGGGAAAAACATGGTGAAGAACGGCAGCACGCCACTGGTGATCCGGTGTTGTTAATGCCGGGCGACAAACTTCTCTGGTGGCCGGATGACTGATATTTCGCCAGCACTCTCCTCTTCTGACAAAGGTACGATCATCACGATTGAGGTTACCGCAGGATCCAAAAACGCCTGCTTTCCTGCCGGGTACAATGCCTGGAGAAAGGCAGTTGGATGCAGGGTCCGGGCACCTGCCCATGAGGGCAGGGCGAATAAAGAGGTTATTGCGGTGGTCTCGGAAATGATCGGCATCGAAAAGAGACGCGTACGTATCCTTTCCGGGAGCATGTCGCCGATAAAAAAGGTCCTGGTGGAAGGAATGACCCCCGACCAGCTGGGATCGGTCCTTTTGGTTTTTCTGAATGAATGAGCGGCGGATTATATCCTATTAAATAAATATATTGTATAATATTATTGATAAGCATATAGTTTATACCCTCACAACAGTAACAGTAGCTCACCTATGATCACGCATTTTGGATGCTGCATGATGCATGGGGGTGCATTTACATGTATTCATCGGATACTACCAAGTACCTTATTCACCTTCACCTTGAGGCAGAGGGGGTGGTCGAGAAACCTGACGTAGTCGGTGCCATTTTTGGCCAGACTGAAGGGTTGCTCGGCGAAGAATTTGACCTTCGCGATCTCCAGAGGACCGGGCGGGTAGGAAGGATCGACGTCCAGGTCACCAGTAAAAAAGGCGAGACCAGGGGCGAGATATACATCGCTTCGTCCCTTGACAGGGCAGAGACGGCGATACTTGCGGCTTCCCTTGAGACCATAGACCGGGTAGGGCCCTGTATTGCCCGTTTCAGTGTGGTCTCAATTGAGGATATCAGGGTGAGCAAGCGGAAAAAGATAGTCGAACGGGCAAAACTGCTCCTGATAGACTCGTTTGAAGAAGGATCGATCGACAGTACCGAGATCATCGACAGTGTCAGGGAAAGCCTCCGGATAGAGAAGATCGCAACGATCGGTGAGGACCAGGTCCATGCAGGCCCAAACGTGCTTGATTCGGATGCCATCATCGTGGTCGAAGGCCGTGCTGACGTGATCAACCTGCTGCGGTTTGGCATCAAGAACGCAGTGGCAGTTGAGGGGACGAAGATATCTCCGACAATCATCGATCTCTGTGAAAAGAAGACAGCGACTGCATTCTTTGACGGCGACCGGGGCGGGGATCTCCTCCTGCAGGAACTCCTCCAGGTCACTGAGATCGATTATGTCGCCTATGCCCCACGGGGAAAGAGTGTCGAAGATCTCTCGAGAAAAGAGATCATCAAAGCCCTGCGGAACAAAATACCGGTGGAGTATGTGAAAGCACAGGAAACCGAAGAGGTCCTGGAAGGGGACGAGCATTCGCAATTACGCAGGGACGCAGAGAAGGAGGAGAGGGATGATGAGAGGAAGCCCGCCCCAAAGAAGAAGCAGGACCAGGGGGGAAAAAAACCAAAGACTCTCGGAGATCAGATCGATGCGGTCAGGGGAAGGGGTATCGCACGGTTCCTCTCTGCAGATCTCTCCGTTCTCAAGGAATCTGCTGCTGACAAGATCGAACACGTACTCTCCGTTCTCAACGGGGATGTTGCAGGCCTCGTCACTGATGGCGGCATCAACCAACGGCTCCTGGACCTGTTGACAGGAAAAGGGGTTGAATACGTAGCGGCACGGGAATTTAAAGGCATTATCAAGCGTCCTTTGACAATCAGGCTGATTAAAATCTCCTGATACCTTCATCGTTACCTATTTATTTTTCAGTGCAGCAACACTAAGATGGGTGAGAGAGTGCACAAAGAGGAACTGATATCATTACACCAGATGCTCTATGAGATAAAGGACTATTTTGAAGGTTCAAATCCCGACCTGAAATTTTCCGACTATCATTCCTTGAAAATAAACCCGGCACAGCTTCATAAAAGCAAAATGGAACATAAATACGCCATTTTCGTCCTGGGAAACGAGCTTGCCAATGCCATGAAGGATGTTGAATTTTCCGCATCGGGAAGGATCTCTGCACGGATGAAGGAGCTTGCTGCAAAGACCCTGAAAGAGATGGAATATATTCAGTAAACGGTCCTTCCCCAGCCGGTATCATTTCTTTTCGCTTTTCTTCCAAAATCCTGTTTTACTACCGTTTCGTTTTCTTGCGGCATATAAGAACAAACGAAATTCCCGTATCAACCCTGGGAAGTCGCCCGGTCATGACAAGAGACTCCGCTCTTTATCCAGGAGGTACCGGGCAAGTAAGGCCGGGATGGGTGCCGCCATGCAGTGCCAGTTTGGGGTGCCGTTCACCTCGAGGACACAGTAGCTGTCACCATACCGGAGAAGGTCGACCCCCCCGTAATCAACCCCGGTCACCCGGGCTGCAGCCCCGGCGATCGATCGCATCTCATCGTCGATCTCGCAGGGAGTGCCGATACCGCCCTGGTGGATATTGTGGGCAAGGGTATCGGAGATCCGCATGATAGCCCCGACCGGCTCCCCGTCAATCACGAATATGCGAAAATCGCGATCGTTTGGCACGTATTCCTGGAGATAATAGGGAGGTTCTCCCAGTTGATCGGGGGAATCGATAAGGAAGATTCCATTGCCGTCAAACCCGTACACTGGTTTGATCACGACTTTTCCCTGCTCCCTGATGAAATCGGCCGCACTCTCCCTCGAGTTGGCAAACAGGGTCCGCGGCGAGGGAATGGCGTGTCGCATGAGAAGCGCGGTGGTCAGCACCTTGCTTGCACAGGTCCCTATCGCTGAAGGGGTGTTTACGAGGATATTTGCGAGCGAAAGCGCCTGCAGCACCTCATACTGGTGGTCATCCTGCGTAAGCCCGCATACCCAGACGAGCTCATGCTCAAAGGGGAGGGTGAAGGGGTCGATCCGGTTGATATCGAGCAGACTGGTATTTCCCTCCCTGTTTCCGGATTTCCCTTGCGACAGCCGCGGTCGAGTTGTCATCTCCTGTATCGGTCGGTTTTGGCACAATGTGGATCATGCTCTGCTCCTCTCTCTGATGTGAGCGTACAGGTAGTGGTTTGTCCCGGGAGGAAATAAGATCCGCGCACTTCGAGGCGAGCGATTATCTTCTCCTATGAGAAGAGAGTGGGGTGTATGTTTTATTACCAGAACCCTGCCGAGGGGCTTGCTATCCGCGAGGTGAATGCCGCTATCGAAGAGGCCTTTGCCGAGCACGGCCGCGGGCGGGTCCAGATGCCGCCCAAGATCTATGTCACCTTTGACCATGGGGATTTCCGGACGATGCCTGCCTATCTCCCCACCCTGTCGCTCGCAGGTGTCAAGATCGTGAATGTCCATCCGGGCAATCCGCGGATCGGGTTTCCCACCGTGATGGCGCTGACTATCATCCTCGACCCTGGCACCGGGATACCGGTTGCCATCCTGAATGCTACGGAACTGACCGATTTGAGAACCGGTGCAGCGGGGGGTATTGCAGCAAAATACCTCGCCCCTTCGCGTTCTGTGACACTCGGGCTGATCGGCAGCGGCCGCCAGGCTGCTGCCCAACTGGATGCAATAGCCGTGGAACTTGAGGTAACGGCAATCAAGATCTGGAGCAGGAATGAAAAGAATGCGGTGGCGTTCTGCAGGAAGTACGATGCATTCGACTGCACCATCGCACCAGTCGAGAAGGTATGCGACTGTGATCTCCTCGTCACTACCACGCCCTCCCGGGAACCGGTCGTCCGGGACGAATGGATCCATGAGGGGACCCATATCAATGCAATCGGTGCCGATGCGCCGGGAAAACAGGAACTCGATTCCGCAATCCTCCAGCGTGCCCGGGTCTTCGTCGATGACCCTGCACAGGCGGTCCATTCCGGGGAGATCAATGTCCCGATTGCAAAAGGACTCTTCTCACCCGACAGGATTGAAGGGACCATCGGTGAGGTGGTTCTTGGCAAAAAGAAAAGGGAGAGTCCTGACGAGATCACGGTCTTTGATTCCACCGGCCTGGCAATCCAGGACCTGGCGATTGCAGAGATTGGCTTGAAGAGCCGGGAACGTGTTGCGCTCCGGTTCCCATAAAATATTTTTTTCCTGCCGCCAAAAGGCAGCACATAGTGTTGGATATTCTGCGGGAAAAGAAGGATCTGGCCTGGTTTATTTTCTATGGGTGCTCCACACCTTCTCCCGGTAGACCGGACCGCTGTTGTACGTGCAGAACGGGATGAGTTTTCCATCGGGGGTGGCATAGTGGATGCAGCAGCGCTGGACCCTCGATATATCATAATTGTACCGGTCCATGAAGTGCATGGTGCCGATAAAAAGCGCATTCCAGTGGAATTCACGAAGGGCATCAAAGTTCTGCATCACGAGGGTCTTTCCTATCAGTTTCCAGAACTGTGCAGTACTTCCCTGTTCGCTCTTTTTGAATGAATCGTTCATCTCCCTGATCCCCTCGATCAGGGACATGTACTTGTTCAACTGGCCCCCCTTCTTCAGCTTCTCGGTCAGGTTCTCTATCGACCTGAAGAAACTCTCGACATCGACCATCCTGTTGATGGGGACCATGCCCTTGTCGGTGATAAACACATAGGTCGCCGCACCGCAGTGCTGGTGGGGGGTGAACCTGACCTGCGGGATCCCGGTGTAGGTCTCCACAAGGTCAGAGAAGGGGACCACGCACGGCACAGGGTAAAAATCAGATCTCCTGATCACTCCGCCGGTCTGGTCCTCGATACCCTGGAGAAGCTCAGGAATGGTGATCCGCTCACGGTACACGTCCTCTTCACATGCCGCCCCGGTAAATGAGATAGGCTGGAAGTTGACTCCCCGTACTGCTTTTATATGATCGGCTGCAAACCGGACGATAGCACCGGTCTCATGATCATTCCGTCCCTTGATGATCGTGGGGACAAGCACCACGCCAAGCCCGACCTCTTCGCAGTTCTTCACCGCTTTTTCATCCGATTTGAGCTTGGCGTTGGTCTCTTTTGTCACCCCGTCAAAGTGGAGATAGACGGTGGAGAGCCCGGCAGCCTTGAGATCTTTCACCATCCCGATGTCCTGGGCCATTTTTATCCCGTTGGTGGCCAGCTGCACCTGGGGAAACCCGATCTCCTTTGCCTTGCGGATGAGTTCCATCAGGTCGTCCCTCATCGTCGGCTCGCCTCCCGAGAACTGAACCGCAGGGGCGGGAACAGGTTTCTGGCTCCGGAGCATCGTCATCATCCCGACGATCTGATCAAACGAAGGCTCGTAGACATAGCCGCATGCCCGGGCATTGGCAAAACAGAAATCGCAATCGAGGTTGCACCGGTTCGTCAGGTCGATATTGGCAAGCAGGGTGCCTGATGTATGGGAGCTGCAGAGCCCGCAGTTTTCCGGGCAGTTCCCCGGAGGGTTTTCCACGTTGGGGTTCTCCACCCCTCTGCCGACCGAATCATACTGTTCGAATTTATGCCATAATGCGGCATCAGACCAGTAGAGGTTCCGGAAAAAACCATGTTCCGGGCACGAGCGCTCCAGCCAGATGCTGCCACCCTCTTCGGTAATAGCTGCCTCAAGGATGGCATTGCAGATCGGGCACAGGGTTTTTGTTGTCTTGACCTTCATCCTTTTCCCCACCGATCTCGTATCATAAGTTGTTACCTGTGGGATATCTTAATGTTTATATCTGCTGTTTATTACAGGTAGTGGGAGATTTGCGATTAGTCCGGATTCCCTTCTTATCCCGCTCCTGTCCGCTCTCTGGATCATGATGCCGGCCTATGTGCCTAACCCGGTCGCCGCCTTCCTTGGCGGGGGAACGCCGATAGACGGCGGAAAAAATTATCGTGACGGGCGGAGGATTTTTGGGCAGGGAAAGACCTGGAGGGGATTTGGTGCCGGCGTCGCCGCCGGGATTGTGGTGGGTATTCTCCAGATACTTGTGTATGATGCCGCCGGCTTCTCCCGTCTCCCGGAACTTACGGTCCCGGTGGTCTGCATCCTGTCCTTCGGGGCCCTTTTCGGGGATCTCGTGAAGAGTTTCTTTAAACGGAGACTCGGGAAGGACCGGGGTGCCCCCTGGCTCATCGCTGATCAGTATGACCTGGTCATCGGGTCCCTGCTCCTGCTCCTCATCTTCGAGTATTCGTGGGTAGTTGCGAATATCACCCTGGCAGTCCTCTTCTGGATCCTCGTGGTGACCCCGCTGCTCCACAGGGCGGTAAATATTATCGGGTATATTGCAGGAATAAAGGATGTACCATGGTGAATCGGATCGCAACCCTGTTGAAAGAGAACGGGGCAGTCGAGTACGGTGAGTTTATTCTCGCATCCGGCGCGAAGAGTTCGTATTACCTGGACGTGAAGTCTGCCCTGGCCAATCCTGCCGTGCTCGGGGAGGTAGGCAAAGAGATAGCCGGTATGGCCTCTTTTGATATGGTAGCCGGGGTTGCCGTGGGAGGGGTCCCTATCGCCGTTGCCACGTCGCTTGCGAGCGGGAGACCCTATGCAATCATCAGGGCCGGTGAGAAGTCCCATGGAAAAGGCGGGCGAATCATAGGAAGCGTCGCCGGAAAGCGGGTGCTCCTGGTCGAGGATGTGACCACCTCGGGCGGGTCTGTCATCAGAGGAATCGACGCGCTCCGCGAGGCTGGCGCGCTGGCGGACACGGTCATCACCGTGGTGGACCGCGAGGCCGGTGCAAAGGATGCGCTTGCACAGAGGGGTGTACGTCTGGTGGCTCTGTCACGAGCGAGTGAAATTCTGTGTGACCCAGAGAGACAGATGCAATTTTAAGAATTCCGGGTCGTACTACTACATGACTATGAACGTGCTGGTGGTCGGGGGAGGGGGCAGGGAGCATGCAATAGCCCACGCGCTCTCCCTGTCCGGTGAGGTAACCCTGCTGTCGGCGATGGCAAAGAGAAATCCCGGGATTGCGTCGCTCTCCTCCGATGTACTGATCGAGAAGGAGACCAATATCCCGTCGGTTCTCAAGTTCGCGCTCTCACGCGGAGCGGACTATGCAGTGATAGGCCCTGAAGCGCCTCTTGAGGCAGGCATAGTCGATCGTCTCGAGGAGAGGGGTATTCCCTGCGTGGGACCCTCCCTGAAAGCAGCCCTGCTGGAGACGGATAAAGCATTCTGCCGCGAGATGATGGAGCGGCACGGAGTCTCAGGCTGTCCCCGTTACCGCTCCTTCCACACTTCCGCCGACGCAATCGGTTTTATCAGGGATTACGAGGGGGATCTCGCGATCAAGCCGATCGGTCTCACGGGTGGCAAGGGGGTCAGGATCATGGGAGAGCACCTGGACCGGGAGGGGGCTGTCTCGTATGTCCGATCTCTTGGCGGGAACGTGGTGCTGGAGGAGCGCCTAATCGGAGAAGAGTTCACCCTCCAGGCATTCGTGGACGGCAGACACCTTGTCCCTATGCCGCTTGTCCAGGACCACAAGCGTGCCTTTGAGGGTGACTTCGGCCCCAATACCGGGGGTATGGGGGCATACTCCATGCCCGACCATTCCCTCCCCTTTGTGACCGATGCCGATCGCGACAAGGCGTTTGCCATCATGAAAGACGTGGTGAGGGTCATGGAGGAGGCAGGGACCCCTTACCGGGGTGTGCTGTACGGCCAGTTCATGAATACTGCACGAGGTCCGATGGTCATTGAGTTCAACGCCAGGTTTGGAGACCCGGAAGCGATGAATGTCCTCTCGCTGCTCGAATCAGATTTTTCCCAGATCGTTGCGAAGATCATATCGGGGTCGCTCTCGAAGAACGATGTCAGGTTTGCCCGAAAGGCGACGGTGTGCAAGTATCTCGTTCCCGAAGGATACCCTGAAGCACCCCGGACCGGGGAACCGCTCACGTTTGCACACGATCCGCGAGCTCTCCTCTATTATGCCAATATAGAGGAGCGCGATGGGATATTCTATACCCAGTCCTCCCGGACGCTTGCCTTTGTCGGTGCTGGCGATACGCTTGGGGAGGCCGAAGCGGTCGCCGAGAAGGCAGCACGATCGGTACAGGGCCGGGTCCGTCACCGGAGTGATATCGGGACCGCGGCACTCCTGGAACAGACGGATATCCCACATGAAGGAGCTGCGATGAAAAAAGATCTTCTCTCGATACTCGATCTCTCGCCCGATGAACTGCGGGAGATCCTCGATGATGCCGACCAGTTGAAAATGCTCCGGAACGAAGGGAGGCCGCATGAATTCCTGTACGGAAAAGCACTTGCCCTCGTCTTTGAGAAGGCATCCACGCGGACGCGGATCTCGTTTGAGGTCGGCATGGCGGAGCTTGGCGGCCATGCCCTGTTCCTGAACCCGCAGGACCTCCAGATCGGCAGGGGCGAGGAGATCAGGGATACCGCAAGGGTGATGTCCCGGTACGTGTCCGGGATGATGATCCGGGCGTACAAGCACTCGACTATCGAGGAGTTTGCACGCAATTCCAGTGTGCCGATCATCAACGGGCTCTCCGACATCGAGCATCCCTGCCAGATCCTTGCCGACATCATGACGATGCGGGAGCATTTCGGGTCCACTGAGGGCCTGCGGGTCAGCTGGATAGGAGACGGGAACAATGTCTGCAACTCGTTTGTGCTGGCATCTGCCCGTGCAGGGTTCGAGATAACCGTTGCCTCACCGGAGCGGTACAGGGTCCTCGAAACTGTCGTGAAGCGGGCTGAAGCGGAAGGCGGGACCGTCACCCTGCTCGATGACCCGAAGGAGGCTGCAAGGGATGCCCATGTGATCGTCACGGATACATGGATATCGATGGGGGAGGAGAGCGAGCGGGATGCACGGATACGGGCATTCAAGGGCTTCACGGTCGACAACAGCATGATGAAGAAGGCGGACCCTGGTGCGATATTCCTGCACTGCCTCCCGGCTCACCGGGGGCGGGAGGTCACCGACGAGGTGATCGAAGGCCCGCAGAGCCTGGTCTTTGACGAGGCCGAGAACCGGCTCCATGCCCAGAAAGCGGTGCTCGTGAAGATGATCGGGAGGGTGGTCGGGGATATTTAATCCGCAAAAAAATTTTCAACAGTAATTTTTTTTCTGGAATAGTAACGCTTGGATAGCATCAGATCACGGTGTTGAATCTTCAAATGCATTGCATACAATTATATAAGGATCATGTGAGTATTCACCATTAACCACAGGATAGGGATACCGGAATCCTCTGTAGGGGTCGGGATGACGGAACGAAAATCCCCCACAAAAAGAATTGAACTGACGATACTCTTGTGGCGAGGAATGAACCTTATCAGAGCGTGATTGTGATGGCACTTAAAAAGATCCGAAAATCCGGGGAACCACGATCAGTGGAATCTGAAAAATGTGGTGCGAATCTCTTTCCCGTGAGACCCGTAGTCTCCTGGATAGACCTTGGCAATCCTGTCATAGGGAATATGTTTTGGAACGAAGCGATTCAGGGATGTACCAATGACTGTTATTTTATCTCGGCTTTGTCCTCTGTAGCGTGGGTAAATCCAGCGCTACTGTCATTGTATGGTACCTACTATTTCAATGGGCAAGCGACGACACTGAACACCCAGAATACCCCGGTTGACAATAACAACAGACCCATCTTTGCCCAGATCCCGCAATCGGGGGAGATTTGGCCCCTTCTCTACGAAGTAGCATATGCAAAATGGCGGAGTGGGAATGTGAATAATACCCCTGATATTCCAGCTACTATCGGTAATGGGGGTTCTGGTTTCCAAGCGCTCAAGGAGATAACAGGAAGGCAGAATCCTGCCAATGCTGAAGATCCCTCAAATCAAACCACCGCCGATATTTGGGGCAAAATAGAAACAGGAGCCATGATTCCAACAGGGAATTATCAATGTTATAAAACTTTGAATCCCTCATTTGCTGAGACAAAAGCTGGTTTAGGGGCAATTACCGGTATCTATAGCAACCATACCTATTCCCTCTTTGGAAAGATCAATATCGCGAATACCGGGAGAAAGTATCTCGTCTTGCGAAATCCCTACGCCCACCAGCTTCCTGAACCCGATGCCAATGTCATTCGACCGGCACTTAACTTCTTTGGGGTGAATCTTGCTGCAAGCGGGGATGGGGTTTTCGCCCTTGAAATTGAACGATTCAAGGATTACTTTACCAAGTATGGTTCCGTAAAATAAGCAGATTAACGTGATTTCGATCTTGACGGGGGAAATAAATTTGCACGGAAAGACCGGGGATGAATTATGAGGGTGGGAGCGGGGGTAGTCCTCTTCCTTTTAGCAGTAACCTGCATCGCATCTCAAGTAACCCTTGCAGATCTCGGAGTGACTACCTTCACTCCAGGAGAAGAGATATCCTCCCCAGATCAGACTGCTGAAATGAATAGTTCCGACCTGCATGAGCCTCTTTCTGTATCTTCAACAGGTGTAGATGAGGCTATAGTCAATTATGAGCCTGCCAAGGAAAACCAGAATGAAACCCTCCTGCCCCCGATGAATCTCGTAAATGGGGGATTATATAACAGCACGACGGTTTCCAGTAAGGAGAGCAGCAATTACGACCTTTCCATCGAAACCACGAACGACACAGTCCAGTGGGATGAGTCACAGGAAAATGTTCTCCAAGTGGAAAACCAGGGGATACCCAGTACTGAAAGCAATATTACTGTTGCAACCTGGGGTACAGATCAGGATAACGCTGCAGTCTGGGAGGACCGCATCGTCTGGGCTGATCGGCGGGGCTACGTGGATGAGTATGGCTATTACCAGTCCGATATCTACCTCTACAATCTTACCACCGGGGAGGAGACCAGGCTTACCTCTACTCCCTATGACGAGCTCATGCCTGATATCTGGGGGGATTCTGTCGTCTGGCAGGTGCAGGGGTGGGAAGATAACAGCAGCGAGATACATCTTCTCAACCTCTCTACCGGTATTGATCTCCCTATCACCAATGATTTTGTAAATCAGGTCAACCCCCGGATCTGGGGCGAATGGATCGTCTGGCAGGATGGATCGGAATGGGATTCGGAATGGGGTGTGAGCCTCTACAATTGTGCAAACGGAACCCCCCTGAAAATAGGCACCCTTTTCGCACGGGTCCCCTCAATCTGGGAAGATCAGGTAGTGTGGGTAGATAGTGAAACCGGTGTGGATTATGACATCTACCTTTATAATATCACTGCCGGCCAGCAGATCCAGATTCCCTCAGACCCGTCATTCCTTTATCCCCCATCAATATGGGGAGAACGGATTGTCTGGGAGGATTATCGGGAGGTAACTCCCCGGATATACTTGTACAACACATCAACCGGGAATACGGTAGCGGTTACCGGTGACGATTCAGGACGGGAACATCCTGCTATCAGTGGAGATTTCCTCGTATATGCGATGAAAACTGGCATGGGTGATATCGGCCTTACCGATTTGAAAACTCTCCAGGAAGGAGCACTCTCTAAAGATATCACCGGATCAGACGAATTCAATCCTGATATATGGAATAACCGTATAGTCTGGACAAACAAACAGAATGGTACTACCGATATTTATCTCTCCACTCTCAACATCTCCCTCCCTCCCCTCCATGCAGGATTTTCAGAGAACATTTCACAGGGGAAGCCCCCCCTTACTGTTGCGTTCACTGATATCACATCTGGAAAGGCATCAGGATGGCAATGGGATTTTGGGGATGGCAATTCTTCTAAAGAACAGAACCCGGTTCATCAGTATTTGACATCTGGGTCATATTCTGTCACTCTTACTGTGTACAACGCTTACCAGAGGGATGCCATAAGGAAAATGAACCTCGTCTCTGTGGGAAGCATTCCAATCCCGCAATTCCAGGCAGAACCTTTGAGCGGTCCCGTTCCTCTTGAGGTCCAGTTTCATGATGCTTCCGCAGGTATTCCGGTTCAATGGCAATGGGATTTCGGTGACGGGACTGGATCTGAAGAGCAGAACCCTCTGCACATTTTTTCCGTTCCAGGAGTATATACTGTGAATCTCACAGTGACAAATATATTCGGCACTGGTTCAATCGGGAAGAAAGACCTGATAAATGTCGTGAATGCGACTCATACCTCTCTCTCATTTCCTTCTGAGGGAATAACCGCTACCACCTCAGGTAATACCACCTGGGTTGTTTTTAATGTTACCTCACCAGAGAACTGGACATTTGTCCCTGGAGCAGATCGCTCCATGGTTAGTTATACACCCCCGGAAGAATCTGGCATTGCTGAATTGAAATTTATGTCTTCGGATGAATCCGGCTTCTCTTATCAGGGATCCGATCAGGTATCGGGAAATCTCACCGGAACATTGATGAGGAGTTCTGATCTTTATTCTAAAATTTTCAGCGCGGAGATAGGGAACTCCAGCTGGTTCAACTTCACAACGGCATATGATGGGTATCCTGCAGATGGACATATTCTTGTCGCTGCCTGGGAAGGCTCAACTCATGAGGACTACCTGAAATTTGATAAAATCGCAAGCGAAGCACATTATAATAAGATTTTAGGTATGGCCTGTACAGTTCGGTTACAAGAGTCGAACGCCACTACCCCTGGCTCCTCTTCATTTACCTTTGCCGTGAGTTCCGACTGGGTTCAGGAATATGGATGGAGTGACGACCGGGATCTCGAAATTGCCACAAATGTCTCCGGCGCCATGATATTTATTGATGGTACGTATATGGGGGTCAGTCCGATTGTCATCACAAATCTGACCCCCGGCGAACACCAATTGAGAACAAGTAAAGATGGATATCGCGACAATCTGTCCACTCTGATAATCGGCAGCGACAAAAGGGACAGCATCCATGTCATCCGGATCGGGGATAATGGTTCAGGAGAAGTGCTCAATACTACCTTTATAGGTCACGATGATGAACAAAACCTCGACTTTTTCATGGCCGAGTCACCGAATGGGCTCTCTACCTTTGGACTTGCTTCTCTCTCAAGATCGGGCAATCTCTTCAGGCTCTTTACCATCGCTGTCACTCAATACGTCCAAGGATCAGGCGGCGGTGGCGGCGCTGGGGGCGGTGGCGGTAATATTGGGGGTTTAGCCACCACCCCGACAACGATCCCGACCCCGACCCCCGTGCCAACGCTCACCTTGCGTCCCCCGGCACCTCCTGCAGTCGACAGGGAACCGGGTCAGAAGTGACCGGAACAACGGTCCCCACCACCCCTCCCCCTCCGAACCAACTCAGACGCCGACAAGTAACTCACGAGGATGGCGAAGGCTGGGAATGGCCGCCGTACCTGGTCATTTTAAGAAATCTCTCCGTGGTTTTTGCCGTGATCTTCGTTGCGGTTGTATTTTACCTGAGATGGAACAAGCGTGAAGCATAAAAAGTCTGCAGGGGAGAGGAGGGCAACGTGAAGGTGCCCGCTCTCTTCCTGTCCACCAGGAGGACGCCGGACGTTGGCGGGCTTGAACGAGAAGGGAGCTGTCGATGCCCTGATCCGGCTCCTTGCCCACCGTGACAGTACGATCCAGTGGAAAGCGGCGGCAGCACTCGAACGGCTCCCTGGCGAGGTGACGACAGAAAAACTGATCCGTGCCCTGGATCATCCTGACCGGAAGATGCGGATAGGCGTTGTTGAAGTCCTCTCCAACCTTTGTGACAGACGGGCAGTAGCCGGAATCCTCCCCCTGCTCTCGGGTGATGAGAGCAACGAGGTCCGCTGGGCTGCTGCGATTGCGCTTGGAGAGATGGGCGATGCAGCTGCCAGGGAGGGGTTGATCAAAGCGCTCAGGGACCCTGACAAGTATGTCCGGTACGGGGTTGCACTTGCCCTCGAGAAGAACCATTGGATCCCTCCCGATCCGGAAGGGCAGGTATACTTCCTCGCCGCCGCACAGCGCTGGGATGAGATCCTGGTGCTTGGCAGGGCACCGGTCGGACCGCTTATCCACCACCTGAGCGATTATGACCCGGCCGTGAGAGCCCATGCGGTGAAAATTCTCGGCGAACTGCATGACCCCGAGGCAAAGGGGGCATGTGACCTTGCGCTCAGGGACATCAGCGGACCTGTCCGCTGGGAAGCCCTCAAGGCATTTCCGAAATGCAATATCCCTCTCATGCATCTCCCCAGAGGGCTCTCCCGGAGGAAACGGGTGAAAGACCCCTATGGTGCGATGATCCTGAACTTCTTGTTCATCGGCCTTGGCTACAGCTATCTTGAACAATGGTGGGGGTTTTTGTTATTCCAGGTCAATGTGAACGCAATTATTATCACGGGCCTTTTTCTCCCACTGTATATCCCGTATAGTATTTCGTATTCGTTATCCGCTCTTGCAGCCGTCCATACGTGGTTTTATGTCAGGGGGCTGCCCGAATCATGATAAGGGGTGGTTTGTGGGGGCGGGGGATTGTGCATGCGTGCTCTTTCGTGATAACCCGTCCAGCGCCCCGGCCAGGGGATGGTTGATCCATGGGACTCTTCTTCAGGGACCCCGATATCGAGGCGATGAAGCAAAGGAAAAATTATCGTGGCCTGATCAAGGCCCTCCGTCATAAAAAACTCGATATACAATGGCAGGCTTCCAGTGCTCTCGCCGGGCTTGGGACGGAGGGGATGGATCACCTGCTGGCTGCCCTGCATTCCCGGAACAAACACACCCGGCTCGGCGTTATCGAGGCACTTGGTGAGATCCGTGATCCACGGGCGGTGGACCCGTTGATCGGACTCCTCGGTGATAACGACAACGAGGTGAGATGGGAAGCCGCGCTCGCCCTTGGCGAGATAGCTGACCCGCGTGCATTCGGTCCCCTTGAAGCGACATTGCGGGACCCTGACCGGTATGTCCGCCACGGTTCCGCCATCGCCCTCGAAAAAATGGGATGGTCCCCGGATTCACCGGTCGAACGGGCATTTCTGCTCGCAGGAAAACAGGAATGGAACGCTCTTGCGTATATTGGGAAGGATGCAATTCCCTCGCTCGATTACGCTTCGAAAGACAAAGACAAGTCGGTCCGCCTGATGGCGATCAGGACCCTTGGCCGGATCGGTGATGAGAAGGCCATTCCCCTACTCTACCGTGCCATCCGTGATCCTGATGACCAGGTACGCTGGGAAGCGGTCATGGCGTCCCAGAAGTGCGGGATCTCCCCCAGTACCTCCCGAGGGCACTGGCGAGAAGGCCGAGGACCAGGAAAAGTCCGGCCATTGCAGCCTTCCTCAATTTTGTTGCCGCGGGGATGGGATATTTTTATTTTGGAAAATGGTGGGGGATCCTCATCTTCCAGCTCAATTTTTATGCGATCGCCCTCATGGTGCCGAACCTGGGACTGTTGACCTCTCTTGACATCCTCCTGCCAATATACGTGATGATTGCTATCCATGCCTGGTATATCGCACGCCAGATACCGGATCTCTGATATCCCACGGTCTCTTTATTCCGGCTCTTCGCTCTCTGGTGTGGGTAAGATTGATGCACCGGATACCTTTTGTGGGGGGCTGCACACTCCCCCCCAAACGCGATGCACGCCACCGCCCCCGGAAGGACGCCCCGGCGGCGGTTTTCGTGACTGCATCGGTATCTCGGAGAACAACCCCGATTGTATCTTCCCGGACAAAACAGCGGGGAGGCCTTTATTGTGTACATTGACGGCTGCACCTGCACCAGCCTTCACAGGAGTTTCCTAAAGAGAGAGGACGATTGATTGATGGCAACGCCCTGCAGAAGAGCAAACGGTTGAAAGGGGGAGAAGGATAGTCTTCCTGAGCACACCTGCGGTTATTCCCCGATGAATTTCATCAGCTCGTCCATAAGGTAGGCATGGGCTTTCTCGAGATCTTCCCGCCTGCCTCGGAACGCAAGCAGCTCCCGCTCGTCCCCTTCCATGTTGGCAAAATACATGCGTTCTTTCCGTTCGACCACTTCAAGGTCGAACTTTTGCGTAATCTCGATGATCAGCTTGCTCGGGACACCGGGGGGTATCAGGAGATCAAAAAGTTCTTCCCCGGCAGGCTGGTCTGCTCCCTGTTCCGGATTCTCTTGGGACATACTCATATCACCTCTACTTTCCTGCTTTTATCCTTCTCGCCATGATGCAGGGGCCGCCCCTGACTCCCCCGATCGGATTTTTCGGCTTGCCGAGTGAGTTCATGCAGCGCCCCATCAGCGCTGCTCCCCGGGCAAGGCCGTCATCCACAAACACGAGGTGATCGTTTGGGTCCGAGAAGAGTTCTCTCCTGGTAATCCCCTCGAGGATATACTCCGGTTTTCTGCCGGAGATTGCCGCCCTGCCGGTAAATCCGATCGAAGAATTCGGCAGCAGCAGCCCCTCTTCATTGGTGATATCGATCAGCCGTAATGCCATATCGGCACAGACGCGGTCGATCACGTCATTGAGGAGACTCAGGCTGTGGTTCTTGTATATCTCGGCGCCGATAGCCTGGAGCTGATCAAGCGCACTCCCGTTCTCCCCGGCATCACACCCGATCAGTGCCACCCCGGATTCCTTGGCGACGTCGGCATACACCGGAACCCTCCCAAACCTCCTCCTCTCGGGTGGAACAACCCTGATATCGATGCACTCGCGACACCTCCTGACGTACTCCAGGGACGTATCGGTCTGACCCTTCAGGGAAAACTCGGCAACCACGCTCCGGTCCCCGAACACATCAAGCGCAGTGCCGGTTTTCGAATCGACGAGCCCGGACCCTTTCACAATGGCATCAGGGATTGCCCCGGCGAGTCCACAAAAGTTCCCTATTGTCTTTGCAAACGGGTTCGGGTCATCTTTTGCCACATCGCTCGTGATCCTGCCGTCAAGGGTCGTCCCGAAATCGATCGAGATGCAAGGGTTCCGGAAATCGACAGGAGTCCACATTGCCCCTTCTTTGATCCCTGCCATGGCGAGCTCACCCTCCATCTCGTTTGCCACCATCTCCACCCCGGTACTTCCTACCGGGGGGACCACCCCTGCAACCGCTCCGATAAAGACGACTTTATCGGCATACGAGAACGGCTGGAGTTTCTGCGGCTGGTTGGCTTTCGACATCGGCGGGGTCATCTTCCTTGGCGGCACCCCTGCATTGAGACAGCCATTTGCAAGAGCGAGCACGAACGTCCCTACCTGGTCGGGGGAGTCCATCGCTGCGACCACCCCGGTGCTCCGCACCACGAAATCCAGGTCTTTCTGGATATCGAGGTGGACGTCCCTGTGGCACTGGATGAGTGTCTCTTTCACAAGGTCAGTGACCGACTCCTTGGTAAGTTTTGTCCCATCCAGTGTTTCACCGAAGATCTCCTCGCCAGGTTTCGGTTTTCTCACGTCCCGGCTCATCTTGACCGTCTTGTTGACGACATAACTCATGCCGGTTTCAAGATTCACCCCGGTAAGGATGCACTTTGTCGTGGTGTTCCCCATCTCGACAGATGCCACGATAAAATAGGGTTTTATCTTGAACTCAGGGATGTAGGAACCCGGACCATGGCTTATTGTGGGCGGGGGGGGACTCTCGACAATGTGTGGACGGGGTTTGAAAAAACGATCAAAAAAACGGGCACACATATGATCGATGTACAATTCTGCTCCCTTATATCTTTCGATTTTACCCGTTGCTCGTCGAGACTGTACGAAAAAAAGGGCTCTTCGCTCGCTGGTGCGGTTCAAGCGTGATGAACCGGATACTTTTTGTGGGGGGCTGTCCATCCCCTCATGCGATACCACGCCGCCGCCCCAAAAGGATGCCATGGCGGCGGTTTTAATGACTGAATGGGTATCTCAGAGAACACCCTCGATTATCGTCTCCCCACACAAAACAGCGATGAGGCGGAAAAAGACCGGGGTCAGACCCTCCCCGTGAAGAGAGTATTTTTGTTATTTTTTGCCTTGTATACTTAATTTTAAATATTAGGCACTCAATATTCGCAGCAATGAGAATGAGAATGATTATCGGGGTTATCCTGGTTCTCCTCCTGCTCCTTCTCATTTTTCTGCTCGTTGGAGCTGTCCTGCTCGTGGCAACAGGGAATCCCCCAGGGGGAGACTATCCCGGGATATACGGTCTCGTGTATTCTATCGAGGTCTTCCTTGCCGGGATGATTGAAGGTGCAATCGATTGGGTCGAGTGTTGCATACGCCAGACTGCGAGGTTAAGCGGGAGTCTCTGATCGTTCTCTTCGATCCTCTTCTCCCCTGCGAATGCGTGAGAGCGCTCTCCTGGTAAACGGATAATCAAGGTCCAGGACCCTTCGAGTCCCTGTGGGAGATATTTGGGTCGTCATCGAGAGCGCTCTGCTGTTCTGATGCCGTTTCTGCTCCTCCCGGGGCCAGGGGAAGATCATCCGGGTTGTCCGGCCCAATGTCCCCACAGCCATTCATTCAGAGTCTCAGTCTCGCTCGCTGCGAAGATAGCATCCTGTGTTCATTGAGTGTTCTGAGGCAATTCATCGAACTATTCAACCGGCTGCTCTCTGCGCTCATCCACGCCTTTAAGGAGCGGGTACCAGTTACGTGAAAGCATTAATCAGCCGATCCGGCTATTCTAAAAGGAAGGGATCTGATGAAAATGATAGAGATGGAGCATGTCCCGGGAACGTCAAAGGGAAAGGTCACCCTTTTTGCCCTGAGTACCTGCGGATGGTGTGCGAAGACAAAAGCGCTGCTGAAGGAACTCGGGGTGGATCACTATTATGTTTTTGTGGACCTTCTGCCTCCGGAAGACCTGGAGGATGCGATCAAGGAAGTGGAAAAATTCAATCCCCATGGATCATTTCCCACCCTTGTTATCAATGACGGGACCCACGTGATCATAGGGTTCAAGGAACACGAGATCCGGGAGGCCCTGGGATGAACCCGGCCCCGCCTTCAGACGAGGAGATAGAAGCCAGGTGGAAAAAACTCGACAGGGAAGCGGAAGAGGGGGGCTATCACCTCAATGATGACAGGGAATTTACAAAAAGCCTTGTCAGAGGGCTGCTTGTCAATGAACAACGGTTCGGCTATCCCTCCTGCCCATGCCGCGTCTCCATGGGGAACCGGTCGGAGGACCGGGACATCATCTGCCCGTGTGATTATCGCGATCCGGATCTTGATCAGTATAACGCCTGTTATTGCGCCCTGTACGTCAGCGATGCTGTCCTGAAAAAGAAGCTCACTGTCAGTTCTATTCCGGAACGGAGGCCCCCAAGAAGCGAACGGAAGGCAGGCGCATTACCAAAACCAGGCCCTGTTCCGGGGCAGCAACTCCCGTTTCCGGTATGGCGGTGCAGGGTATGCGGGTATCTCTGTGCACGAGAGACTCCGCCACTGGTCTGCCCGGTCTGCAAGGCAACAAAAGACCGTTTCGAGCGATTCATGTAAGAATCCCGCAATGGGGACGGGGGATGCAGGATCCCGAATGCTCAAATATCACCGGCAGCAGTACTCTACTATGGCATCTCCGATTCATATCGAGATCATCGGTCTGAAGGATATCTCCTGTTCTCCATTCCCCTGCGATAATACCCGCAGCTGCGGGCTGTATGATTGTTATCCTTCGGGAAAGCTGGTGGTGGCCTTCAACGCACTCGCGGATGAGATACAAAAGGAGTACGGGGACCGTGTGGTAATGACCCTTACCCTGATAGATGACGGGGTCCCTCCGTATATAAAGAAGGTCATCGAGGAGCACTACCCGCCTCTTCCTATCGTACTGGTCAATGGGGACTATGCTCCTATGGGGAGAATCTCCCTGCCCCTTCTGCAAAAAGAGATAGAAAAGTGTGATCCGGCGGTCACACGATAGTCGTTAAGGCCCCGGTGGTCAGGTCGTAATAGAGTCCGTGGATCTCAATTTTTTTCTCCGCGAGCGCTTTTTTCACGACCGGGTACCGTGTGAGGTGCTCGATCTGGAGCCGGACATTCTCCTGCTCGATCATGCGGGACCGCTCTTTTGCCTGTTCCGGTGTCTTCGGGGGAGCGATCTTTGCATCGACCCGGCTCTTCGCCTCGATGGCGTTGTTCAGCCAGAGCGGAATGTAGACATCGTCGGTCTCCTTGTCGAGTGCTTTTATCGCACCGCAGTCCGAATGACCGCAGATGACGATATCCTTCACTTTCAGGTGACGGATGGCATACTCGAGAACCGTGGCGAAGTTCCAGTCGTGGAGCGGTGCGACGTTCCCTATGTTCCGCTGGATGAAGAGGGTGCCGGGCATGGTCTGCGTGATATGCCCTGTCTGGAGACGGGAATCCGAACAGCCGATCCAGAGCACCGAAGGGCTCTGACCTTTGCATAGTTCGTCATAATGTGCCTTGTGCTCTTTGAAAAATCCCTCTCTGAACTTTTTGTTTCCTTCAAGCAGATTGTCAATCATTTAAATCCTCAAACCTGGTGCTCCGGCACTCCGCAGAAGGCCGGTCTGCCACAGGAGTATGTGGAAAATACGATCAGTTAAAGTTTGAGATTCGTTCCCGGTCTTCCCTCATCACCCGTGGCGAAATGAAAGCCCTCGGTTCGCAGGGAGCATTCAAAAAACCGTGTAACGGCAAACTCTCTCGCGCATAAGGGAGTATGCCGATCAGGGTTCCCTGTTCGGTATGGGCCGGTTATAAAAAACCAATTCTTATCATGCACTGCGGAGATACAAAAAGGAGAGAGGCTCCATCTCCCATGACGACCACGCACGTGCCGGAGCGGTTCCCGGAAATTGACGTTGCACGTGGGATCGCGGTGGTGATGATGGTGTTCTTCCACATCGCGTTCGATCTGTATTTCCTCGCCATTCTGCCGATCCCCGCAGACTCCCTGCCATGGAGGGTCTTTGCGATGTCCACAGCAGGGCTTTTCCTCTTTCTTGTCGGGATTTCACTCTCGATCAGTGCGGGCAACGCCCGGAAAAAGCTTTCAAGAAATGACTTTATCAAAAAATACCTGGCAAGGGGGGCAGGGATCTTCGCAATCGGAATGGCGATCACCCTAATAACCTGGCTCATCCTGCCCGGCTATTTCATTCTGTTCGGCATTCTGCACCTTATCGGGCTTGCCATCGCATTGAGCCCGCTCTATACAGGATTTTCATGGCAGAACCTGGTGGCCGGTTCGATCCTCATCCTTCTCGGTCCTGTCGTTGCAGCAGTAAGGGGTAATGGATGGCTTCTCTGGATTGGGATCCACCCCTCCGCGTTCTACAGTATCGATTATACTCCGGTGATTCCCTGGCTTGGGGTCGTGCTGCTGGGGGTCTATTTCGGCACTCTCGTGTACCCTGGCGGTATCCGGAGATGGAACGTCGTGATGCCGGAAATTCCGGGTAAGGTGCTTGGTTTTCTCGGTCGCCATTCGCTTGCGATATACCTCATCCACCAGCCTATAATCCTTGGTATCCTGTTTCTCCTCTATCCCGGGGTGTTCTTCACTTTCCTTCCCGCGGGTTTTTTATAACAAAATCCCTGCATCATCGCCCGATCAGGATTTTTCACCGGAAAACAGGGGGACATGTGCACCCCTGTCCACGTCAAAGAGCCCGCTCTCGGTGATTCGCAAGCGGGGGATCACGGGGAGAGCGAGGAAGGAGAGGTACATGAACGAATTGTTCCTCCCCCCGATCTTTTCGACATGGCGGTTGAGCCTGCGGAGGGAATCAACGACCTCTTCATACGGCCGGATCGACATCAGGCCGGCACACCCAAGGGGGAGTATCGTTGAGTCGTCCCCGGAGACCACCGCCAGGCCGCCCTGGTTCCGGATAACCATGGTTATCGCACGGATGATATCGTCATCATGGGCACCCACGGCCACGATGTTATGGGAGTCATGGGCGACACTCCCTGCGATGGCGCCTGCGGTGATACCAAAGCCGTGCACAAGCCCGGTCCCTACGCTCCCCTGCCGGTACCTGCTGCACACCACTGCCTTTAAAATGTCCCTCTTTCTATCCGGGATATCCCCGGGGACGACTGGATACGTAAGACGCAAGGTGCCTATCTGGTCCGGGACAAGGCCGATGACGAGTGCTGTCCCGTGACCGTCAAGGTGAATGTCAGGAACAGCCGGGGCCTCGCAGCAGAACCGCCCGTCGAGAGGGGGGCAGGATACCTGATGATCAGGGTCCACCAGCTCCCCTCTCCGGAAGGTCTTTTCAACCGAGAACTCCCTGCCCCTGGAAAGGATGCAGAAATCAGCCTCTTCTCCCGGGAGACAGCGCCCCCCGGTCGGAAAGGGAGAACCGTTCAGCGGCAGAAAGCGTCGCCATCCTGATGGCCAGCTCTTCCTCAAGCCCGGAGGCCACCGCCTTCCGGATACAATCATCGATATGCCCCTCTTCTGCGAGGATATCCGCATGGCGGTCATCGGTGGCAAAAGAACACCGTGAGACATTTTTCCAGGAGACGAGAGGGATGATCGACGCTATGTTCTTCTCAGTCGAGCCCTCCCGGATGAGGAGGTACATCCCCTTCTCCAGTTTCTCCTTTGCCTCATCGTACCCGGAACTCTCGTGGTCGCTCTGGATGCCGGCGATAATGTAGGCATTCAGGTCACGGCCAGAGAGGAGCGGGGCATGGCCATCGATAAGGGGAAAGAGTCTGATCTTTTCCCTCAAGTCAGGGTCCTCCCTTAGAACTCCCGGGACATTCATCACCTCCCCAAGACCAAGGACTCCTTCTCTCCCGGAATATGCAGCAAGATCGCGGGAGCCAAGGGTTGCCCCGCCCGGATCGAGCGGGGTTGCGGGGACGCAGGAGGGGAGCATGATAAAGAGATCTACCGGGATCCGTCCTCTCCATCCCAGCATGAACCCGATTCCTTCCGCCCCGCATACATTGGCGATCTCATGGGGATCGGCAATGACGGTGGTGGTACCGTGTCTGGAGACGAGCCGTGCGAATTCAGGAGGGGAGAGGAGGGAGCTCTCAATGTGGACATGGGAATCGATCAGCCCCGGGACCACCCTGCGGCCTTTCAGGTCGACCTGTTTCATTGCCCTTTGGTATCCCGGCCCTAACACGACCCCGTCCCTGACTGCAAAATCGGTATGCTGCCATTCACCGATAAAAGGGTTGAAGACCAGGGCATCGGAAAACAGGATATCTGCAGAGGCAAGACCCCGTGCTGCCTGTACCAGGCTCTCTCTCCTTTTTTCTG
>CAWIVM010000001.1:0-112152 GCA_963839585.1 uncultured Methanoregulaceae archaeon | reverse complement strand
TGTGGTACATCGTTCCAGATGACTTCCGCTTGGCCTTCAGGTATCGTTCGGTGGGCTTACAACACCACATCTCCCTTGCGGGATTCGGTTTGAACTGTGTCGTGTTCGATCGCCTCTACTAACGACATCTCGGTTGATTTCTTTTCCTGCCCCTACCTGAGATGTTTCAATTCGGGGCGTGCCCGATCCTCAACGGATCAACACCGAAGTGCTGGGATGTCCCATTCGGAAATCTCCGGATCATAGATTCCTTGCGTCTACCCGGAGCCTATCGCAGACTTGGCACGTCCTTCTTCGGCACTCGAACCGAGCCATTCACTGACAGGCTAAATCCAGTGCTCCGTCAAACCCATTTAACGTCCTGAGTGCAAACCTTTACACGGCCTCAAAGGGTCATTGACCCTCAGCCCTTCCCTGGAAACTCGCATCTCCAGGTGCATCGAAACTGGACTCAATGGGATTTGAACCCATGGCCTCCGCCTTGCAAAGGCGGCGCTCTTCCAACTGACTATGAGCCCGTGTTGGCACCGGCAATTGTACGGTTTGTCTGATAACCGCGTTCCCGAAATAGTTCATTAGGAGGTGATCCAGCCGCAGATTCCCCTACGGCTACCTTGTTACGACTTAACCCCCCTTGCGAAACCCAGATTCGACCACGGCGTATACCGCAGCCTCATCAAGACCTCACTCGGGTGGTTTGACGGGCGGTGTGTGCAAGGAGCAGGGACATATTCACCGCGCCATGTTGAGACGCGATTACTACAGATTCCAGCTTCATGTGGGCGAGTTGCAGCCCACAATCCGAACTAAGGACAGGTTTAGGAGATTGCCTTCACCTTTCGGTGTTGATACCCATTGTCCTGACCATTGTAGCCCGCGTGTAGCCCGGATAATTCGGGGCATGCTGACCTACCGTTGCCCATTCCTTCCTCCTCTTTAGCAGAGGCGGTCCCAACAGTGTCCCCACCATCCCGGAGGACATGCTGGCAACTGTTGGCGTGGGTCTCGCTCGTTGCCTGACTTAACAGGATGCTTCACAGTACGAACTGACGACGGCCATGCACCTCCTCTCAGCTAGTCAAGCAGAGTCTTCAACCCGGCTATCATTCAGCTGTCTTATCCGGTGAGCTTTCCGGCGTTGAGTCCGATTAAACCGCAGGCTCCACCTGTTGTGGTGCTCCCCCGCCAATTCCTTTAAGTTTCAGCCTTGCGACCGTACTTCCCAGGCGGCACGTTTCACGGTTTCCCTTCGGCACCTCGGTGACTCGTGGTCACCGATACACCTAACGCGCATCGTTTACAGCTGGGACTACCCGGGTATCTAATCCGGTTTGCTCCCCCAGCTTTCGTCCCTCACTGTCGGAGCCGTTCTAGTGAGACGCCTTCGCCACAGGTGGTCCCCCAAGGATTACAGGATTTCACTCCTACCCCTGGAGTACCTCTCACCTCTCCCGGTCCCTAGGTTGCCAGTATCTCCTGAACTCCCATCGGTTAAGCCGATGGATTTCCCAGAAGACTTAACAACCAAGCTACGGACGCTTTAAGCCCAGTAATAGTGGCCACCACTCGAGCCGCCGGTATTACCGCGGCGGCTGGCACCGGTCTTGCCCGGCTCTTTCTTCACCAGTTTTTTGCACTGATGGACAGCCCGAATTTACGGGCACTCGGGGTTCCCTTATCACGATTTCTCGCATTGTAAAGTTTTCGCGCCTGCTGCGCCCCGTAGGGCCTGGATTCGTGTCTCAGAATCCATCTCCGGGCTCTTGCTCCCACAACCCGTACCGATCAAAGGCTTGTTGGGCCGTTACCCCAACAACAACCTAATCGGCCGCAGACCCATCCTGAGGCGGCGGACCTTTCAACCAGGGTGCATTCCAGCATCCCTGGTCTATGGGGTATTATCCCCAGTTTTCCGGGGTTATCCCCCTCCTCAGGGTAGGTTGTCCACGTGTTACTGAGCAGTATGCCGAGGTCTTGCACCTCTCGACTCGCATGGCTTAATCGAACCCCGATAGCAGTGGCCTCTGGCAGGATCAACCAGAATTCAAAGATAAAGCACACTTATACTGAAAATTTCGAGGAATTAGCGGTTACCAAACAAATTTCCGCATTGCCAGTACCAACGTCAGAACCAAGGCCGGCGGCGCCGGCGTATTTGGCTCTCCATCACAGAGGGTATTATCATATGCATTTTTGGTATATAACCATTGCGACTTTGCCGTGCAAAGCACCCTGGTCATGAGGATTCCTTTCTCCAGAACCCGATTCGCTCTGGGGGTGAGTCATAAGGCCACGGTGAAACGGCCTTCATCGACCCTTGCCGCGTATCAGGACCGGACAATGCCTCGCAGCAACGCCCGGTCCATCATCGAACTTGAGGATATACCTCTTGTTTTTGATGCTATATGAACCTATGTTCCCCCCTCTTCACGAGGGATCACAATTCGCATCTTGCAGCCCGGAGTGCAGGACCCCAGTGCATTGGAACCATATCATATAATCATGACTGGTATAAAACAGTTCGGTACCGTCAGGCATAGTGCACGGAACTATCAGCGGATCTTACCGTGAATAACAGGGGAAAAACCCTCCGGGACTCTGTATTCGCGCAGAGATTCTTCCCCAGAACAACTCTATTCCGGAGGAGACTCGGCCGCCAGGGGCACCACGTCACTCTGCGCGGCAGGCACCTACCAGGATCTCGCCGAAGAACTCTTCCTGCCAGAGCATGAGTTTTCCTTCCGACATCAGGAAGAGCAGGGGGATGTACACCTCAACAATCCGTTTGCCGAGGAGCGCGGCCAGTTCGTGCAGGGTCATCACGCCTTCATTGGCGATCATCTCCTCGCACTGGCAGAGCACCGCCATCGCTGCCTCCTGGTAGCCCTCCTCATGCGCGATCCCGACAACCTCTTCGACATCCATGAGATCCATCGGGGACGGCCGGAACCGCTGCCGCCGCCGCTGCTCCTTCTCTGCGTTCTTCGAGTTCGAGGATCAGCTCAAACAGGGTGACCGGGCGTTTCCTGAGGTTCTTCCGGTCCAGTCTCCTCTGTATCTCCCGTTCGAGCTGGTCGATCGGCCCCCCCGCTCCCTCAGGAAAGCCCTCTTCAGGATCAAACTCCTCATCCTCCTCTGACAACTCCTCCCCTTCCCCCTCATCAGAAAGGTCAAGGTACTCCGATTTCATGCGGAGGAGCAGGGCTGCATAGAAGAGCGTCCTTCCCGAGATGCGGAGATCGAGCTCCTTCCTCCTCTCAAGTTCCGACAGGAACCGGTCGGTCACCTCGACGATATCGATATTCCAGGGATCGATCTCGCCCCGTTCCGCCATCTGGACCAGGATCTCGACCGGCTCTTCAGACATCCGACCTGACCCCGGTGACAAACGGAGCTCTTGTCGGGGAGGAGCGACACCCCGAGGATCCTGTCTGCACCCTCTATCATGGGTTTCCGGAGCGAGACCGTGATGAACTGGGAGGTGGCCGAGAGCTCCTTGATCATCGCACTGATCCGCTCGACGTTTGCCCCGTCAAGCGACATATCCACCTCATCGAACGCATAGAACGGCGCCGGGATGTGCTGCTGGATCGAGAAGATGAAGGCGAGCGTCGTCAGCGACTTTTCACCTCCCGAAAGGGCTGACAGGAGGTGGACCGGTTTGTCCCGCGGCTGCACGGCAAACGAGAGCCCCCCGGAGAACGGGTCCTCCTCGTTTTCAAGAATAAGGCGGCCGCGCCCGCTCGTGAGGCGGGCAAAGATATCACGGAAATTTGCATCGATGGCCCGGAATGCATCCATGAACGCCTCGTACTTCATCGTCTCAAACCGCTCTATCCGTTCGAGCAGCGTGGATCGCTCGCGGGAGAGTATCTCCTTCTTCTCCTTCCGCTCCGTTGCCCTCTTATCGACGCGGTCATACTCCTCGATTGCGAGCATGTTCACGGCACCGATCTTCCTCATGGCAGCGGATGCCTCGGCGATCCCGTCCTCTATCTCCTGCAGGGTAAGGTCGGTGGTGGCATCACCCACCTCGGAGCGAAGCGTATCGATCTCCCCGGAAAGGACCGCCTGGCGCGAGACCAGCGCCTCCAGCTGGATGCGGATCCGTTCCCGGGCGTAGTCGAAATCGAGGATCTTCCTCTCCGATTCCCGGATGGCATCCGACACCTGGCTGTGGCGGGCACGGAGTGTCTCGAGCTCCCCCGAGAACTCCTTCTGCCGCTCCTCGATCCCGCGGATCACTTCCCTTTCCGACTCGATCTCTTCCTTTGCTGCCGCAGTATCCGCATCGATCTGCTGGTTTGCCTGGGTGATACGGCCGGCCTCGGCTTTCAGCTCCTCGACACGGGCAGAGAAATGCTGCCGCTCCCGGGAGAGATCGCTGATATCCGACTCTTTGTTCCGGAGCCTCCGCTCGATGTCGTCATACTCACGTCTCCTCTTCTCCAACTGGTCGGTGAGGGCCGGGATGTCCGTATCATCCAGCCTTTTTTTGAGCTGCTCCATCCGTTTTGAGAGCTGGGAGATCTCTCCCGTGGTGGTGTCAAGTGAAGCCTCGAGTGCGGCCAGGTCTGCGGTCCCCCCCTTCACCTCATCAATTATCTCCTGGAGGGCAGAAACGATCCGTTCTCTTTCCTGGAGATACCCATCGGAATGCCGTGCCAGTTCCTCGGACGAGATGGTGAGCCGTTGCACCTGCTGCTCTATCTCCGACCTCTTTTCCCTGAGTGACTCGATCTCACCGGTACCCCGCGAGACCGCACTCTCGAGATCTGCCATCTCTGCCTTCAGTCCCTCGGCATGCTGGCGCAGGCGGCCAATCTCATCCTCCACCGCCGCACCAAATCCCCTGACTGCTTTTTTGAACGAGCCCCCGGTCATGGCACCGCTCTTTTCCAGGAGATCCCCTTCAGGAGTGACCATCCGGTACTTCCCAAGAAGCCTCCTCCCGACCTCAAGCGACTCCACCACCATCGTCCCTCCAAAAACCACCCGGAACGCGGGTTCAAACTGCGGCTTGTAGTCAAGCATCCTGACCGCGGGCCCGATGATACCCTTCCCGCCTGCTTCCGGGACCGGGGCAGGTTTCAGCTTCGACAGGGGGAGGAACGTCAGCCGCCCCAGTTTCTGGTCCTTGAGATACCGGATCGCAGAAGACGCAACCTCGTCATCTTCGACAACCACGTAATGGAGCTTGCCACCAGCGGCCACGTTCAGTGCCGTGGTATACTCCGGCGGCGCCCTGGCAAGCTGGGCAATGGTCCCGTAGACCCCGTCCATCGCGAGCACCGCATCAAGGGCCCGGCTCCCGGGTTCTCCCCGGGCCTGCTGCTGGGCCTCGAGCCGCACCGCCTCCTGCTCGATACTCCTGAGCTCGTCCCTGACCCGTTCGAGCGCAGACCGCTTGGCAAACACCGATGCCTCATGGGAGGAGATCGTCCGCTCGACCTCACTTTTTTCTGTGGAGAGCCCCTGGATCTGCTCTTTGTCCTTCAGGGTCTGCTCGCGGCGGATGCCGGTCTCGGAATCGATGGCACGGATCCGCTCTTCAAGCCGCTCACGCTCCGAAGAGCGCAGGCGGCTCTTTTCGAGCAGGAGATCCTTCTGGTGGAGTATTGCCGAGCGGTCCGCCTTCTTCTCCTCGATGGACTGCAGCAGGGCGAAGAGTTCATCCTTTGCCCCTTCGACATTCCTGCTCTGGTTCTGTATCTCCGCCTCGAATTTCGCAATCTGCCCCTTTGCCGTCGCCGATTCCATGGCAAGGTTGGTCCGGTCGATGGTCATATCCCGTATCGACTGGCTGCATTCTGCAACCCTGCCCTCGGCCCTTTTCATATCCATGAAGACCCGGTTCATCCCCTCCAGGTTCCCTTCCTTCTCTTTTTTCTGGCGTACAATGGTCTGTTCGGCAAGCCGGATCGATCCCTTCGCCTCCTCGAGATCTTCTATCAGCTTCAGGTACTCAGACCCGCTCTTCTGGTTGATCTGTCGTGCGAGATCCTCCAGGTCGGCCTGCAGGTATGACTTCTCGTTCTCCTCAAGGCTCCGGTCAGCCCCGGCCCGTTCCAGCAGGATCTCCTGGTCGCCCACCGCCAGGAGGAGGCTGGAGAGTTCCTTCTCTTTCGAATGCAGGAATGCAGCAGCCCTGCAGTTCTCAAACGTGTGGAGCTGATCCTCCCATTTCCGGTAGATCAGCGCCTGCTCCCTCTCCCTGAAGAGCCCGGTGAGCCGTTCCGAGAGCTCGGCAAGGAGGAGTTCCTCCCGTTCGATCCGTTCCCGGACCACCTCGAGCTCCCGGATAGCCTGGTCCTTTTTTGCATCAAACTCCGAGACCCCTGCGATCTCATCGATAATCTTCCGGCGCTCGAAATCGCTCATCTCGATGATCCGGGTGATATCACCCTGCATCACCACGTTGTATCCATGCGGCGTGATCCCAAACTTTGCGAGAAACCCGGTCACCTCTGACTGCTTGCAGAGCTTTTCGTTCAGGTAATTGTAGCTGTAATAGCCATTCGCCGTCCTTTTGATCCTCCTCCGGATTTTTGTTCCGTCTGAAAATGAGAGAGATATCTCGGCTGTTGGTTTTGCGGAGTTGAGGTTGATAAGATCGGTCAGTTTCTCGGCACGCAGGGTACGCGACGATGAGAGGGCAAGGACAAAGAGGATACTGTCGATGATATTGCTCTTGCCCGATCCATTCGGACCGGAAATGACCGTACACCCCTCAAAAAAGGGAATTTTGGTCTTTTTCACAAAAGATTTGAAATTATCGATCTCGAGCTCGGTGATATGCAACTATCTTTTCTCCCATTCACTTTTTCTTTGCGTCTTTTTCTTCATCTTCGGCAACGATAAGATCGCTCTTCTTTCCCGAAGCCTCGGTCTGCTTCGCCTTCTTGGAATAGGATGCCGATGCCACGATGTAGTCGCTCGATCTCCGGCGCTCGGGCTTCAGCGTGCCATCCTGCTGCATGATCATGTCCATCTTTTCAGGTTCGGGTTCAGCAGCCGGGGGGGCGGCCGGCCGTTTCTGGACAACCACCGTGCCCGGTGCTGCCGGAGTTGCCGGACGGGTCATCTTCAGTTCCGCACGCCGTTCTTCGTTCACCTTGTTCAGCCGCATGGCGATCGACTTGAGGTCGAGGAGTTCATCGGTCAGCCCCTTGACCATCGCTTCGAGATCGCGGGTCTTCCTCTCAAGGGTAGCTATCCTCTCTTCCGGGGTAGTGGCGGGCAGGCTCTCCTTCTTTGGTATCTCCATATCCTTCTCCTTCTGATAAGGGATGTTCTTCAGCAGGGATTTACGGACATCCTCTGGCATCATAAGAACCCTCATTGTTAACATTGATTGATCCCCTATAATAATTGTGCTCCATGCGAAGGGGTATTTTGGCCTTTAACCACAAGGAATCCTTCATTTTTATGAATCAGAAGCTTATCCGGCCGGGATAGCCCCGGAACCTCTGGCACCCTTTGGTTCTGCCCCGGACATTTCCCTCAAGTGCCCTGCCCTTCCCGTATTTTCACCGGCAGAGAAAAAAGTATTACCTGATCAGAACCGACCATTGTAACCATGTCATATCTGGCCACTACGGATTATGAAATAGCCGCACTCATTGAAAAAGAGCGGCTCCGGCAGCAGAACGGGCTTGAGCTGATAGCCTCTGAAAATCTCGTCAGCAGGGCGGTCCTGGAGGCGATGGGCTCGGTCATGACCAACAAGTATGCCGAAGGGTATCCCGGAAAACGGTATTACGGCGGCTGTGAATTCCATGATATGGTCGAGAACCTGGCCAGGGACCGCCTGAAAGAGCTCTTCGGTGCCGAGCATGCAAACGTCCAGCCCCATTCCGGCACCCAGGCCAACATGGCCATCTACTTCTCGGCCATGGAGTGCGGCGATTCCCTGATGAGCATGAGCCTCACCCAGGGCGGACACCTCTCTCATGGGTCACCGGTCAGCTTCAGTGGCCGGCTGTACAAGGTGACCCAGTACGGAGTGGACCTTGCGACCGAGACCATCGACTACGGGGCCGTCGAGGAGATTGCCCGGAAGGCCAGGCCGAAAGTGATCGTCTGCGGGGCAAGCGCCTACCCGAGAACAATTGATTTCTCCGCCTTCCAGGAGATTGCCGATCAGGTGGATGCGGTCTGCATGGCAGATATTGCCCACATCGCCGGTCTGTGTGCAACAGGGATGCACGAGTCCCCCGTCGGAGTCGTGGATTACATCACCACCACCACCCACAAGACCCTGCGGGGACCACGGGGCGGGGCGATCATGTGTGATGCAGAGAATGCCCAGAAGGTCGACAAGGCCGTCTTCCCCGGCATGCAAGGGGGTCCGCTCATGCACACCATCGCAGCAAAGGCGGTCTGCTTCCGGGAGGCATTGCGGCCTTCATTCAGGGAATACAACCGCCAGATCGTGAAGAACTCCCAGGCCATGGCAGAGGTGCTTGCCGAAGAAGGGCTCCGCCTTGTCTCAGGTGGTACCGACAACCACCTCATCCTCCTTGACCTCATGAACATAGGCCTTTCCGGGCTCGAAGCAGAAGTCGCACTCGGTAAAGCCCATATCACCGTGAATAAAAATACCATACCAAACGAGAGCAGGAGCCCGTTTGTCACGAGCGGCCTCCGCATAGGGACACCGGCGGTGACAACCCGCGGCATGAAAGAGGAGGAGATGCGGCGGATCGGGCACTCTATCGCCACCGTGCTCAAGGATATCCACAACGAGGCGACTATAAAGAGAGTGGGGGCCGAGGTCCACGAGATGGCCAAAGGGTTCCCCCTCTATCCCGAGTGACATGATCCTCGATGGAAAGAAGGTCCGGGAAAAGAGACTCGAGCTCCTGAAAGAGGAGATCGATGAGTCCGGGCTTTACCCCAGGCTTGCCACGGTTATCGTCGGCTCCGACCCGGCATCCGAACTGTATGTACGGATGAAACACCGGGCATGTGAAGAGGTGCACATCGGGTCGGTCGGCATCACCCTCCCGGAACAGGCTCGGCACAAACGAGATACTCCGGGAGATCCAGGTACTCAACAGGGACCCGGAAATATCCGGGATCCTTGTCCAGCTCCCGCTTCCTGCCCATATCAACACGATTCAGGTGATCGAATCGGTGCTCCCTGATAAGGATGTCGACGGGTTCCACCCGGCAAACCTCGGGCGGCTCTTTGCGGGAAGCCCGGTATTCTCCCCCTGCACCCCGCAGGGGATCATGACCCTGCTCCAGGAATACCGCATCAATCCGGGGGGAATGCATGCCGTCGTCGTGGGGAGATCCATCGAGGTGGGCCGGCCGATGTCGGCCCTGCTCCTCTCTGCAGATGCCACGGTCACTATCACCCACTCGAAGACCAGGGACCTGCCATCCCTCACCTCGCAAGCCGACCTGCTGGTAGCCGCTCTCGGAAAACCACGGTTCATCGGCCCTTCCATGGTGAAGGAGGGGGCGGTGGTCATCGATGTCGGTACCAACCGTGTTGACGGGGTCCTCTGCGGTGACGTGGACTTTGACCGGGTCGTGGACCATGCATCCGCCATCACCCCCGTTCCCGGCGGGGTCGGGCCGATGACCATCGCAACCCTCATGGAGAACACATTCCTCGCGGCAAAGCGGTCCCTATGCACCGGTGCGTAGTAAAAGATATCACAATCGGACCGGGGTTCCCGGTCCGGCTGATGGGAGTGATCAACTGCAGTCCCGAGTCATTTTTCCATGCTTCCTATGTAAGGCCGGGATCCATCCTTGCCCGGGCGGACAAGATGGTCTGCGATGGGGCAGAGATCATCGATATCGGGGCCCGGAGCACGGCCCCCCTGTCACCCCAGGTAAGCGAGGCAACCGAGGCTGACCGGCTCTCTGCCGCCCTCAGCGAGATGGACGGCTCGGGCATCCCGGTCTCTGTCGACACGATATATCCCTCCGTGCTCGAGTGCGTACTCACCCATGACATCCATGCGGTGAATGACATCTCGGGACTCTCCAGCCCTGCGTATGCCCGTCTCGTGGCTGATGCGGGACTGCCTTCATTCCTGATGGCTTCAGAGAGGACGAGGGGGGATGCCACGAGCTTTGGCGAGACCCTCTCGCACCTTGCCCTGGTCGTCGCCCGGTGCGAAGAAGCCGGGATATCCTCGTACGTGCTTGATCCCGGCATCGGGCTCTGGAACCCGGCCCGGAGCACTGCGCTCGATTGGGAGATCTGCCGAAACTTCGACCAGTGCACCCGGTTCGGCCGACCGCTCCTTGCAGCGGTCTCCCGGAAGACTTTTCTTGGAGAGCCGGATGGCCGTCCTCCCGAGCAGCGCCTGGCTGCCTCCCTGGGCATCACGGCCCTCCTGATCCAGAAAGGAGCAGATATCGTCAGGACGCATGATGTCAGGGAGACAGCAGAGGTCATCCGGATGGCAGCACGGGTGGTGAACCGGGCATGACGAGCTTCCTCACCGTAGGGATCCGGACAGGAATGATCCGCGAAGGCGATGATCTCGTGGAAGCCCTCATTGAGGGGATCCTGCAGACAGAGGCAGGACACTTTGCTGACTGGAGATATCGTCGTCGTGGCCGAAAGTGCGGTGGCGACCAGCGAGGGGAGGGTAGTCCGTCTCTCTACGGTAGTCCCTCGTGATGAGTCCGTCACGCTGGGGGAGCGGTATGGCATCGACCCCGGCTGGCTGAAGTGGTGAGAGGGGAGAGTGACGAGATTGTCGGAGGTATTCCGGGCCACCTGCTCTGCATGAAGGGCGGGACCCTGCTCCCCAATGCCGGGGTCGATGCATCCAATGCACCTCCCGGCTGTGTCGTCCTGCTCCCAAAAGACCCTGACACGAGTGCCCGTACGATCCGGGAGGAGATCAGGGCACGGACAGGAGCCACGGTAGGGGTGATCGTCGCCGACTCCCGGACCCATGCCATGCGGTCGGGCTGCAGCGGGGTCGCGATCGGGTGTTCGGGCATCCCTTCCGTTATCGATGTCAGGGGGCAATGTGATCTCTTCGGCCGGCCTCTCGAAGTCACCAAGCAGGCACTTGCCGACAACCTGGCATCTGCGGCCGAGATCGTGATGGGCGAGGCAGACGAGTCCACCCCGGCAGCTCTCATCCGGGGAATCGGGGTCCCGATCGGTGATTACGAAGGGGTGGAGTCGATTGCCGCAGAAGACTGCCTCTTCATGGGCCTGCTGGCACGAAGAGAGAAGAGGGAATAATCACCGCCAGCAAGAGTCACAAGAAAGGAATGGCGCGGTTTTACTCCATCCCTTCGATGAACCTGATCACTTCTGCAATATCCGGGACGCTGTGGACCGGGTACACCTTCACAAACACCACCTTCTGGTTCTCATCGAGAATGATGTTGGCCCGCTCGGAGAAACCGTTGGTTTCCCTGAATATCCCGTATGCCTTTGCCACCTTGCCGTGCGGCCAGAAATCCGCGAGTATCAGGGTGTCTTCAAGCTTCAGGTGATCGGCCCAGGCCTTCTTGCAGGTGACCGAGTCGACGCTGATCCCTGCCGTGATGGTGTTGAGGACCCCGAATTTCTTCTGGTTCTCCTCGAGCGAGGTCATCTGGGCGGCACAGAAATCTGTCCATGCAAGCGGGTGAAACGAGAGGAAAACCCTCTTTCCCATCTGTTCGAGGAGATCAAAGGTCCGGCTGTACTGGTCCTTGATGGAGAAATTCGGTGCATGTGCACCCGGCTGGATAATGGGGCGGGACTGTGCTTCCATACCTGTAGATCCGCTCCTGCTCGAGGCATATAATATTCCTTTGAGGCCAGGGAGGGACTCATCACTCGCGCCACATTGGTGTACCGCAAATTCCGCTCTCCCTCGAATCCAGGACAGGGGCTTCGCCACCCTGTGCATCCGCTGAAAGAGGATCAGGAGTGCTACCCGGCGGCTCGCTTCAGGATCATGTGTAAACCTTGGGGCAGACTACCAGAAAGTGGAGATGCGTCGGGAAGTGCCTCACTCAGCTGCCGGCTTCTCCCTCACCACACCGACCCTGCCCTTCTGAGCAGAGAGGGTAAACCCGAGCTCCCGGATGTAGTGACTGCTCATCCCCTTCCCATGGATGAGCAGCTCGACGAGATCCTCCTTTTCATCGATATCGGTATGGATGAGGAAGGAGTCGACGACCTCGCAGGAGAGCCCGAACTCCGCTGCAGCCCGGACGTGTTTCTCAAAGCTCATCCCGTAATAACTGACGCGGAAACGGTCGGCTGGGAGAGAAACAGGGCATTCGTACCCCCGCCAGTCCCCGGCACGATGGCAATATCCGCTGAGGTGGAGATCATCCTTCGTATAGCAGCGGCAGAGGCAAGAGCGATATCGGCCATGATGATCAGGAGGGGCCCGGGAGTCCTCTCAAGGATGGCATTGATCGACTCGTTCAAACCCGCCGGGTCCATCGACCACTCTGATACCGTTGAAGGAGAACGGTTCTGTCCCGAGAATGAACGGCTCGCACCCTGCCTCCCGTGCCGCCACCACCACATCGCAGAGCATCATCTGGGCTAATTTTTCCCGCTCGGGCAGTTCAAGGACGCAGGAGAGCCGGGTCTTTGGGTTCCTGGGCTTGAACGGGATGAGGGCGTGGACTGACATTCCAGTAAAGCGGTTGCACGGGCGGGTAAATAAAACTCCCATCCAGTACCCTGAAATGCACACCGGACATCACGAAAATACCATTGAACGGATCGTTCCAGTCCCGACTCCCGACAAGAACCCAGTCCGCGTGATGCAGGATGGAATTTTTATCTGAAACCAGCCCAGATCCAGTACAACATCCCATGGACCATCACATTCTCACCTACACACGAAATGTCTTTCTTCCGCTCACGACCGTCTGCCACAACCGGTGCGGCTACTGCATCTTCCGGACCCCGGTGCACGCTGGCTGTATCATGAACCCTGCGGAAGCGGGATCGATTCTTGCAGCTGGGGCAGCACACGGATGTACTGAAGCACTCTTCACGTTTGGGGAGCGCCCGGGACTGGAACCGGGATTTTCGGAACTGATCGCCCGGTACGGGTACACGGATATCCTCGACTACTGTTATGACCTGTGCCTGCTGAGCATCGAATGCGGCCTCCTTCCCCACACCAATGCAGGCATCCTGACCGCCGAGGAGATGGAGCGCCTTTCCGGGGTGAACGCAAGCATGGGTCTCATGCTCGAGACCACGGCCAGGCTGCCTGCACATGCCCGCTCCCCGGGAAAAGATCCCACCGTCCGGATCCGGATGATCGAAGAGGCGGGCAGCCTGAAAATCCCCTTTACGACCGGCCTCCTTCTTGGGATCGGCGAGACAATGGAGGACCGGGAGGACTCGCTTGTGGTGATCAGGGACCTTCACCGGAGATACGGCCACATCCAGGAGGTGATACTCCAGAACTTCTGTGCAAAGGAAGGGACCCCTATGGAGCGATCACACGGGATCGATCCCGAAGAGATGTGCCTCGTCATCCGGATGGCAAAAGATATCCTCCCTGACGATATCGCGGTCCAGATCCCACCCAATCTTGCCGATGCGAAGCGCCTCATCCCCTGCGGGGTGGATGACCTCGGGGGCATCTCCCCGGTCACAATAGACTACGTCAACCCGGAGCACCCGTGGCCGCAATTGGACAGCCTCAGGGAAATTGCCGGTGCTTCGCACCTGAAGGAACGCCTCTGCATCTACCCGCAATTCATTGAGAGAAGATGGTACTCTCCCCGTTTGGAACCCCTTATTAAGAGACTGGAACAACATATAGGATGCGAGCGTGGGGAACGTGAAACAGGGTGACCTGGTCTACTCCGGAAAGGCAAAGTCCTTATACCGCACCGATACAGAGGGCGAGCTGCTGGTACAGTTCAGGGACGATATCACCGCATTTGACGGTGGAAAGAAAGATGTGCTCACAGAGAAAGGAAGCCTCAACGCACAGGTATCGGCACGGCTCTTCTCCCTCTTAGAAGAACATCGTATCCGGACCCATTTTATCCGGCTCCTGAGCCCGTCAAGCATGCTGGTCCGGGAACTCTCGATGATCCCTCTCGAGGTCATCGTCCGGAATTTTGCGGCCGGGTCCATCGTCAGGAATTACCCCATCAGGGAGGGGACCCCGCTCGACCCCCCGGTCATCGTGATCGACTACAAGGACGATTCCCGCCACGACCCGATGCTCAACGATGACCTCATCCTCGCAATGAAGATCCTCTCAAAAGATGAACTCGTCAGGATAAAGGACCTGGCCCACAGGGTCAACACCGTCATTTCACGTTTTTTTGAGGCCAGGGGAATCATCCTTGTCGACTTCAAACTTGAATTCGGGAGAGATCAGGGTGAACTCCTTGTCGGGGACGAGATCAGCATGGACTCGATGCGCCTCTGGGACGCGAAAACAAGAGGATCCCTCGACAAGGATGTATACCGGTTTGAAAAAGGCGATGTCCTCGCCGTCTATCGGAAGGTGACTGAAAAAGTCCTGAAAGTGGAGAGGTAATCCATGAAATTTCTTGCAGAGATCACGATCAGCCTGAAAGAGGGTATGCTCGACCCCGAAGCCATGGCCATCCGGCATGCACTCGGCAACCTTGGGTTTGCAACCGATGACCTCCGGACAAAAAAACTCTTCGCCATCCGGTTTGACGCCGCCGATGCAAAGGATGCAGAGGAGAAGGCAAGGGGAATGTGCGAGCGGCTGCTCGCAAACCCTGTCATCCATCACTATGAGATCGAGGTCCATCGATGAGGTTTGCCGTCATCCAGTTCGGCGGGAGCAACTGTGACCGTGACGCCCGGCATGTCGTCTCAGAGATCTGCGGGGTGGACTGCGACCTTGTCTGGTACAAAGACGGTCTCTCCCGCCCGTATGATGCAGTGATCCTTCCAGGAGGGTTTTCCTACGGCGATTATCTGAGAGCCGGGGCGATCGCCGCCAGGACGCCTGTCATGAATGAGGTGATTGCCCATGCACAACAAGGCCGCCTGGTCCTCGGGATCTGTAATGGCGCCCAGATCCTCGCCGAGAGCGGGCTTGTCCCGGGAGTGTTCACCATCAACGCTTACCCGAAGTTCATCTGCAGGAGCGTGCACCTCCGGGTCGAGAATGCGGACTCGCCGTTCACTTCCCTGTACCGGAAAGGAGACGTAATCCGGATCCCTATCGCCCACAAGGAAGGACGGTATGTGGCACCGGATGACCAGGTGGCTGCACTGAACAATTCGGGACGGATCGCATTCCGCTTCTGTGACGCTTCCGGAAACCTCACACCGGAGAGCAACCCGAACGGTGCAATGCAGCACATCACCGGTGTCCTCAACGAGACCCGTACTGTCCTTGCCATGATGCCGCACCCGGAGCGGGCATCCGAAGAGATCCTCTCCTCTGAAGACGGAAAGAAGGTCTTTATGTCCATGATCGCCCATATCGAGCAGGGGAATGGAGTGATCAGCTGATGACAGAGGATGAAGATGCAGAAGAGCAGACGATTCTGGAATGGGCCAGGAATTATGCAAAAAAACACCACTGGAACCTGAACCCCGATGAGAAGAAACTCGGGGTGGTGATCCGGGGACTTGCCCGCAACAAGAAAAAGTTTGGCGAGCAGTACTGTCCCTGCAGGCTCAGGTCCGGGGACAGGGAGAAGGATGCCGCGATCATCTGTCCCTGCATCTATCATGAGGACGAAATCGGAAAGGACGGGAGCTGCCACTGCCGGCTGTATTTCCGGGAAGATGCTCCCCCTGAGTGATTCTCCTTTTCTCACTATTACGTCTGATACCCTCATTCCGGCATAGGTACACCACTGGCGATAGGGAAGCCAAGGGCGCTCCTGCCCGGACTATCGGGGGTTCCTGTGAAGAGCAGGGCTGATTTTCTCCCTGACGATCGGTCTCTGCCCCAACGATTCAGGGGAAAAGGAATGAAGGCCTAAAATTTCCCTTTTCTCTTTTTCAATCCAAATACCACATGGTAAAGCGCATAGAGGCCGATGACAATCGCTATGACATATGCAAGGGCAGCAAGATAAAAGACGAAATCAGGTATCCTGACATCGGCTACGGTGAGAACCAGTGAGGAGCCGATGACCACTCCTGCAATGATCAGTCCGATCAGGACCGTGTCGGCCGTCCGGTCAAGTGACTGCTGCAGCCTCAGGATATCAGTATCGACGAGGTCGATCTTGATTGCCCCGGTTGAGAACTGCCGGAGTGTTTTGTTGATGACCCTTGGCATCTCGAGCACGCCGTCGACTGTTTCAAGGAGGGAGTGGCCTGCGCGGTGCAGATAATGGTCGATAAAATACTCTTTCTTCGACAACTGCTTGATATATGGTTCGGCCTTCTCCCAGAAATTGAACTTTGGATCGAGCGTGACCCCAATGTCGAGCACCATAATGATCACCTTCAGCATAAGCATCAGGTTCTGGGGCATCCTGATATGGTGTTTCCTGAGGGTATCGGCAAGTTCCTGGCTCATCTGCTCAAAATTGAATTGCCCGATCGAGGCTCCTTCTGCATTCAACATGACCCGGTAGAGATCATCCCGGAGCTGCTCGCGTCTGATCTCTTCGATAGAGACCCCGAGATGCTCAAGGGCTTTGATGATCAATTCGGGATCCATGTGCATCATCGCAACAAAGAGATGGATAAAATAGAAGCGACGTTCAGGATAGATGATCCCCACAATCCCGAAGTCAAGGAAGTTTATTGTCCCATCTTTCGAGACGAGCAGGTTTCCCGGATGGGGATCGCCATGAAAGAACCCATCCTCGAATATCTGCTGCATATAGGCATAAAATCCCCGTTCGGCAAGCTCGCTTGGGATCGATTTCCATCGCCCGGATCTCATCGAGATGGTCGATACGAACCCCCTCGATATACTCCATGACAAGGAGATACCGTGTGGTCTGCTCCCAGAAGATCTTCGGGACTCTGATCTTCTTCTGGTCCTGCATATTGAACCGGAGGCGGTCAGCATTCCTGCCATCATGGATAAAATCAAGTTCATGGCGGATCTGTGAGGCGAAATCACTGACGATCCCTACCGGGTTGTATACCGTGTATTCCGGGTAATAATATTCGATCCGTGAAGCAAGGGACTCAAGGATAAGGATATCAGTCTCTATAATGTCCTTTATGCCAGGCCGCTGCACTTTCAGTGCGACGGGAGTCCCGTCCGAGAGCTTCGCCCGGTGGACCTGCGCAATAGATGCAGATGCAAGAGGAATCTCATCGATCTCGGCAAAGCAGTTCCGGTAGTCCGGACATTCCCGTTCAATCACCGCCTTGATGTCGCTGAATGGCAGGGGGGCGTTATGGTCCTGCAGTATCTTCAGTTCCTCGATCAGCTCGGGAGGGAGGAGATCGCCTCTCGTGGACAGGATTTGGCCTAATTTCACAAACGTCGGCCCGAGTTCCTCGATAGCCATCCGCATCCGCTGGTAGACCGAGGTGACCGACTCGATATCGCACTCCTTACATCTGCGGAACCGGTAGGTGCCGGGGAAGAGTCGCTGGACGATCGAACCAAACTGGTACTTGATGAGGATATCCGCAATCTGCCAGTATCTCCTGAATTTCCTCACCATACGGTCAGCTTCACCTGTACTCCATTAGTTACACGAAAAGATATTAGTCCCTTTCTCTGACAGAAGAAGGGTTTTTCTCCCATGACGCGAGAAGCCCGGGATCACCCGAAACTGGCCCGGACACCGCATTTACCGGTGGGTGAAATACGCGATAACCCGGTCCCCGGTTGTAGCATCGATACGGGCAAATCCCACCCGTTCAAACTGGACAACGGACCCTGCCTCTCTCATCACGCCAGGTTCGCAGACCCCCTCCACGTCCCCTTCCTGTTTCCGGAGTACGCAGGGCAATGCGCAATCTGCCGGCAACCACTGGATGATGGGGGCTTTTACATCCCGTGCATCGGAGAGCTGGTCACCGGCATAGGTGAGCACATACCCTTCCTTGGTGTGGGATACCCTGACATTGAAGAGGTCTTTTAACCGGATCATCGGCGGATCTTTTTCAAGTTCCTCCCGGGGAATCAGAACCGTTCCGGTAAAAGGGAGGACCCTGGTTCCCCTTGCCGGCTCATTCGGATGGAGCAGTGCATGGGCCATATGAGGGGAGGACTCTTCAATCTGCATGGCTACCGGGCGGGGTACAAAGAAATACCGGTTCGCAACCGGGTCAACGACCATACGGTTCTGTGCGTAGAGATTGTCCCATGAAAAGGAGATATCGGTCTCCCCGATACCAATCTCGATGACCGCCTGCCGGACCGCTGAAGGGGAAATCCCCCGCCGGGCAAGAGCCCGGAGCGTGCCAAGCCGGATATCGTCCCAACCCTCGTAATCCCCGGAGACTATTCCCTGCCTCATTTGGGAAGTGGAGAGCACAACCCCCTCGATGCCCATCCTCCCGTAGTGACGGTATACCGGGACATCCCAGCCGAAATAATCGAAAATGTACCGCTGCCTCCTGGTGTTGGCGATATGGTCTTTTCCGCGGATCACATGCGTCACCCCGAGCAGATGGTCATCCGCCGCCACCGAGAAGTTCATCAGGGGGTAGACAATGGCATCGATCCTCGGGTGAAGGGGCTGGCGCAGGATTCGGAATGCCGGGAAATCCCGCATCGCTGGATCAGGGTGATCGAGTTCTGTCCTGACCCGGACAGAGGCCTCGCCCTCGTAAAACTCTCCGGCGAGCATCTTCTCCCAGAGGGCAAGGTTCTCTTCAGGAGAGAGGGATCGGCAGGGACAAGCGGTCTTCTGCTGCTTCAACTCCCTGAAATGCTCATTTTCACAGGTGCAGACATATGCACCCCCGCGCTCGATCAGTTCCTTGCCATAGCGGTAGTAAAGATCGAACCTGTCACTCTGATACACCACCTCATCGATTGACAGCCCAAGCCACTCGATATCTTCGACCACCATCCGGTACGCTTCAGGGTCGACCCGCTTTGGGTCGGTATCTTCAATACGGAGGATGTATTTCCCGCTATAGCGCTCCACATATGCATCATTCAGCACGGCTGCCCGGGCATGCCCGAGGTGCAACGGCCCGCTGGGATTCGGGGCGAACCGCATCACGACGCCGTGATCCGATTTTTCGAGGTGAGGGAGCCCTTTTACGTGCACCCGGGGGCGGTGCATGTCATCCGCAAGATCCGGTGCGAGGGCACGAAGCTGTTCCTCACGCTCCGCGGGGGAGAGAGCGGCAACCTGCGTGAGCACCTCACCCATGAGCCCCGATGCTTCCTTTGCCCGCATCCGGAATTCGGGATACTTCCCCATGACCATCCCGATAACAGTCCCCTCCTTCGGAAGACTTGCATGTTTCACCGCATTTTGCAGGGCAAAAATAAAAAGGGCTTTTTGGAGGTCTTCTTCCATGGTTTAATAACTCCGGGCAATGAAATAATCAGCGATCTCTGAAAGAAGTCGTTTCTCTTCTGAATCAGGGAGGATGCTGATACGCTGCTTGCCATTTTTGATCAGGCCACGGGCGGTATTCCTGACCTCGTCAAGGACGCCAAGCGACTCGAGGTCCCGTATGACCGAATCAATCTCGGCAGGTGAGAGGTCACGGCGATATTCTGACAGGTCAAGCCCTTTTTCAGATGCCTTCATGGCTATCAGGGTCTTTTTTCCTTCCCGCAGGTCGGATGCCCGGTCCTTTCCGCTCACTTCAGGGGGGGCAACAAGATCGATGATATCATCCTGGATCTGGAATGCCATGCCGATCCCCAGCCCGAAATGATACAGAGCATCGACATATGATGGATTTCCACCGGCGAGGATACCCCCGATGCCGGCGGAGGCTGCATAGAGGACCCCGGTCTTCTTCTCCACCATCTTCATGTACTCCCCCTCGAGCACATCATCCCTCGATGCAAAAGACATATCCATATGCTGCCCTTCGCAGATCAGGACCGAGGTCCGGCCCAGCATCGAGATCGCCCGCACCTTGGCATTGTCAGGGGCATCAGCCATTGCGATGAATTCAAAGGCGCTGGCAAAGAGCACATCACCCGCAAGGATAGCCGTCGGCATATCCCATTTCGTATGGACAGTGGGAACACCTCTCCGCACCACGTCTCCGTCCATGATGTCGTCATGGATAAGCGTGAAACTATGGGTGAGCTCAAGGGCAAGTGCCGCAGGGATCAGATCGATTGAACTCCCTTTCCGTATCGCATCGGCAGAGAGAATAAGCAAGACCGGCCGCAGCCGTTTTCCTCCCGCAAGGAGCAGGTGGGAGCTCGCAGCCCCGAGATCTCCGCAGGTCTCCCCGAAATAGCGGTAGATGTGTTTGTCCACCTGCTCCGCAGTGTTCTCAAGATATTCCTTCAGATCCATCGTAATACTGCTCCCTTTTCAGACCAGTTTGATCCGCATACCGTTTGACATGAGATGCACATCGTTGTGAAGGGTATATCCCATCTCCCCTGCAAATTCTGCATAACCGGAAGTCATCCTGAGGTTCCCATGTGCCGGGATGATATGCTGGGGGTTCAACATGCTGACAAACTCGTAATGGTCCTCCCGGTAGGCATGGCCGCTCACATGGAGATCTGGGAAGATCCGTGCCCCTGCCATGTTCAGGTGTGCCTCAATCATGTAACGCTGGCCAATATTCATCGGATTGGGGATAATCTTGGCAGAGAAGATCACCTTATCACCCTTCTCTACCTTGTACGGAGTGTCCCCGAGTGCAATCCGTGTCAGGATTGAGCCCGGTTCACCCTGGTGACCGGTGATAATCGGAAGAAATTTTTCCTTGCCCATCTTGATCATCCGCCTGAGCGTCCGGTCCACCGTACGACGGTTCCCAAACATACTCATCGTCTCCGGAAACGCAACCAGTTTCATCTGTTCGGCAGTTGAGCTGTACCGCTCCATCGAACGGCCGAGCAGTACCGGTTTCCGGCCTATCTCATGGGCGCATTCGGCAATCGTCTTCACCCGGGCGATATGCGAGGAGAAGGTGCTGACGACAATTGCGTTCTTGTCGTCCTCATAACTCGTGATTGTGTCACGGACGAGGTCACGGGCGATCCGTTCGCTTGGCGCCCGGCCCCGGTTTTCGATATACGTACTCTCCGTGATAAGGGCAACCACCCCTTCCTTTCCAATCTGCCGGAGACGGGCAAAATCCGGCGCATCGCCGATGACCGGAGTCCGGTCCAGCTTGTAATCGCAGGCATAGACCACTGCCCCTTTCGGCGTGTGGAGCACCACGGTTGCCGTATCGATGATACTGTGCTGCATCCTGACAAACTCGAGGGTGAGCTGCTGCGACAACGTATACTTCTGGCCATGCTTCAGAGCGAAGAGTCTGTTGTTCACCCCGAACTTCTGCTCGCCTGCGATCTGCTGCCGGATAAGCTCAATGGTATAGGGTGTCCCGATGATGGGGGCATTATACCGGTGTGCAAGTTTCGGGATTGCCCCGATATGGTCCAGGTGCCCGTGGGAGCATACGATTGCCTTTACGCTGCCTTCAACGGTATTCATCATCGTGTCATCAGGAATCGCCTTCATCTGTATGAGATCCAGCGAATGCAGGTTCTCTACCTCGGCTTCCTCATGAATCATTACCTGATCCAGGCGAAGGCCCATATCCAGAATAACGATCTCTTTTCCGCAGCGGACGGCGGTCATATTTCTCCCGACCTCCTCGTACCCGCCCACCGCGATTATCTCAATATCCATTATTTTCCTCCATTTATTTCTTCATCATCTGTCGCGTCCTGCCGGTTATGTAAGGCCGCCTCTCCCGGAGTGCTTCCGGATGTTGTGCACCGGAGAGGAACATGGCCACCCGCAGTTCGTCGCAGAATGCCGTTAGGGTTCTTTCCAATTCTTTTTCTCCCTGCATTGCAGGTTTCAGGAGCGGCAGCGCCACACCGCAGAGGTCGGCGCCAAGCGCAATCGCCTTTGCCATGTCGATGCCGTTCCTGATGCCTCCCGTCGCGATCACCGGTCCTCCGGTGCAGGCGACCTCCATGAGGCTGACCACGGTAGGGATCCCCCAGTCTTCAAAAATTTTTGCGAGCGGGGGATGCCCGGAGTTCCCGCTCCAGGGGTCAGACACGGTGCGGAGCCCTTCTACCGCAGCCCATGAGGTGCCACCCCATCCGCCGACATCGAGAGCCTTTGCACCGGCCTCAAAGCAGAGGCGGGCGGTCTCAGCTGAGATCCCGCTCCCCGTCTCCTTCACGATGACCGGGATACGGAATTCCGTGCAGAGCTCGGTGATCGCGGCAAGGCAGCCCCTCGCATTGTGATCTCCTTCCGGCTGGAGGGCTTCCTGCAGGAAGTTGAGGTGCACTGCTATCGCATCGGCATCGATCATCGCTGCTGCCCGCTCAGCCCATTCGATACCATGGTCTCTGAGCTGGACGGCGCCGATATTTCCCACAAGGAATGCCTTTGGAGCTTCCTCCCGCACTACCGAGAAGGTGTCTTCAAGGGTGGCATTCTCAAGGGCAGCGCGCTGGGAGCCTACGCCCATACCTATACCATGTGCTGCGGCGGATCTGGCGAGGAGCCGGTTCACTTCTTTTGTCCCGGGATGCCCCCCCGTCATCCCTGCAATAAACAGGGGTGATGCGAAGGTATGCCCCAGAAACTCGGTCCTGGTTTCGATACAATCAAGGTCACATTCGGGAAGAGCGGAATGAACGAGCCGGATGTCTGAAAACCCCGGGTCACCACGCTCGATGTTCCGTTCAAGGCAGATGTGGAGATGGTCAAGCTTCCTTCCGGAAGTGCTTCTCGGTGGTTCCACCATTCCTATCCGCCTCTCACCACGGTTCCCCCGTGAGGCCTCCCCTCAAGGAAAGCCCCTGTCTGTGCGACATGGAAGATCTCGGAACACGTCCCCTCACAGGCCAGAGCAAGCAACTCCCGAATCTTCCCTTCCATCCCTCCGGTAACATCGGTATGGAGGGATGACCCGATCCGGACCTGGCCGATGGTCTGCGGAGTAAGAACGGGTATCACCGCACCCCCGGCAAGGACTCCCGGAACATCGGTGGCGAGCCCTATCCGTCCAAACCGGAGTGCATGGCCAAGATACGACACGAGCTGGTCCCCGGAAACGATAGTTGCTCCCTTCATTCCGTCCATCACGACATCTCCGTGCAGAACCGGCACGATGCCCCGGGAGAGCATCTCCCGGATATGCCGGCATTCCATCGAGACGATGCGGCCATTCTCGGCATAGCAGGAATCCAGCGGGTGTATCCCGATCGCCTCGGTTCCCTTCTCACGAAGGGCGGCAACCACGATGCTGTTCAAACTCGATACGGCCTGGTGGGTGACAAACACACCCTCGAGGTTCCGACCGGTCAGCCCTTCCATCAGCTGGAACCGGTGTGCTTCAGGATGCCCGCAGGACCCGGCTCCATGCACGATAAGGAGCGGTACCGTGCGATGACCGGCAATCTCCCGGGAGAGCATGGCAAGGTTTTCCTGCATGACTCTCCCCTGGCCGCCCTTTTCTGTCAGCACACTCCCCCCCAGTTTCAGCAGAACAGGCTCAGGCATCCTTCTCCTTCCTGACTCCTTCGGTATCGATGCTTGTCGAGAACGCCCGGGCCTCGCACGATTCGATGGCCCCCGCCACTCGGCTTTTCAGGTGCTTGGGGCAGATCGCGATCATGCATCCGCCGCCACCGGCTCCGGTCAGACTTTGCACCATAGGCCCCTGCAGTACGGGCTGCAAGCACCAGGCGGGAGAGCTGAGGATGCCCCACCCCGAGGACCTCGAGAAGTGCATGATTCATGTTCATCAGATCCCCAAGTTTCTGTGCATCGGTCATAAAGTGCATGGCAGAGAGCGAGACCGCTCCGATTGCATCGAGGACCGGATCACAGATCTGAGGATTGGTTTTTTTCAGCTCAGCGACGAGTTCCACCATCTTTGCCGTATTGTGCTGGACCATGGAATTACCGATGACCAGGTGAAAATGGTGTGGGGCAAGCCTTCTCCGTGAAGTCCCGGTGATGAAGACCAGGCCGCCAAAGGTCGATACCGTGGTATCGGTCGGGCTCGCCCGCCCCTTCTGCACCTTCTTCTCTATGGAAAATGCCATATCCGCGATCTCCTCAGGGTTGTACTTTTTCCCGAACTCGTCGTTGATTGCCGAGAGGGTGGCCACCGTTACCGCTGCCGAAGAGCCAAGGCCTGATGAGCTCGGGAGTTGTGAGTTGACGTAGACACTTCCCCTGACCCCCATCTCGTCAAAGCAGTTGTCAATATACGGAGATTTGGCGTGATGCGCCATCCGGCTCTTTCGTACTGTGACAAAGACCCTGGGTTTGATCGCCATGGCAATCCCGGGCTTTCCGTATACGACCGCATGCTCGCCGAACAGGAAGACCTTGCCCGGCGCACTCCATGTTGCCACCCTCACATCACCGCGATGGCTGCGTAGCCCACGACTTCGGAATCCCCCGTTGAATCCCCGCTGGTGGCATACCGGATCAACCGGCCTGTGCGGGCTCCCCGCTCCTTACAGATATGACAGACTGCAGCAATCGGACCGTACCCGCATGCACTGACCCTTCGCCTGGCTATTCTCCGGTAGAATTCAGGCAGATCGAGTGAGGAAAGGGCTTCAATCGCATAACCATCGTTCTCCCTTGCCGCTGCAATCGGGACGTAATGGGAGAAATCGCTCGATGCAACAAACCGGATATCATCCCGCCCGGTCTGATTGATCGCATCAAGCACCTTCTCTGCAAGCAGCTCTCCCGCTGTATACTCCTGGTCTCCCATCAGGATTGGCAGAATCCTCGCCCGGGGGAACCGGTATTTTATGAAGGGCATCTGCACCTCTAGCGAATGCTCATCGCGGTGGGAGACCTCATCCGTCTCAAGATCAATCGCAGACCCGAGTTCCGGGTCGGTATCAACGATTCCGAGAGGTGTTTCCCAAGGGACCTGCGAGATACAGGTGTGATATCCCTTGTGGCTGGGCCCGATGACGATGAAGGTCCCCGAAAAAACCTGGGGAATTGCGCTGAAAGCACTGGCTGCAACCGCTCCGGAATACGGATACCCGGCATGGGGGGAGACAATCCCCTTTGCGTCACAGGGATCCTCCCTGGCGCTGAACAACTTTTCCAGCAGCTGCTCGAGATGGTGGGGATCCCTCGGATAGAACATTCCTGCAACTGCGCAGGTGCGAATCTTCATCGGATATCCCTCTTTTTCTACTGATATTTAAAGTTCGGTCTCGAAGTCCTCTACAGAGAGAGACGTGGTAATACCCCGGGTTTTGAGCATCTCCCGGGTGAGGAGATAGTATATCATGGACAGGGCTTTTCTTCCCTTGTTGTTGGTGGGAATGACCAGGTCGATATAACTCGTCATGTTGTTGGTATCGCACAACGCCACAATAGGGATGCCGCACTGGACTGCTTCTTTTATCGCCTGAGAATCTCCGATAGGGTCGGTTACGACGACAACCTCAGGTTCCATGTACCCGTTCAGGTTCTGGTTGGTGAGCTTGCCGGGGATAAAACGCCCGGTAGCCGCCGTTCCCCCGATCGTCTCGGCAAACTTCCTTGCCGGGTACTGGCCATACTGCCGGGAGGTTACCACCAGGATCTTCGGGGCTTCATACTGGCTCAGGAACCGCGCAGCGGTCTTGATCCGATCATCGGTCTCCCTGATATCAAGTATGTAAAGCCCGTCACCACGGACACGGTAGATAAACCGTTTCATATCCTTGCTTTTCTGCTGGGTACCGATGTGGATTCCCGCCGCGAGATATTCCTCTACCGGGACAAGCGGCTCCTTTAATTCAATTTCCATCTCGTTTTCCGTCATGCTATCTGTTCCTCGATTCGAATAAGTTCGTTTAATTTTGCAGTCCGCTCCCCGCCAACAACACCGGTCTTTATGAAAATACACTGGAAGGCGGTTGCCAGGTGGGCGATTGTCGCGTCGGTGGTTTCACCGGAACGGTGACTCATGACCGTATCCAACCCGTTACTGTGGGCAAGGTGGACAGCCTCAAACGTGTCGGTAAGCGTCCCCACCTGGTTTGGTTTGATCAGGACGCAGTTCGCTGATCCCTGTTCTATACCTTCGACGATTCGGGAGGCACTGGTGACAAAAAGATCATCACCGCAGATGAGACACCTGTCCCCTACCTGAGCGGTCAGGTCGGAGAACCCAGGGAAATCTTCCTCGTGAAGGGGGTCTTCCACATAGAGCAGATCGTAGCGGTCCACAAGCTCGCTGATATATGCAACCTGATCCTCGGTCGTCCGTTTCTTCTCCCTGTACCTGGTAGAGAGCCCCGTCCTCATGCCAGAGCTGGCTTGCCGCAACATCGAGACCAAGCCGGATACTCATATCAAGCTCATCGGAAACTGTACCGGCAGCCTCGCTGACGATCTCGAATGCCTCGGCATCGGATATGGAAGGCGCCCAGGCCCCCTCATCCCCTTTCCCGCAGGCCTTTCCGCGGCCTTTCAGGAGAGCCTTGATCGCCTTGTGCACCGCTGCATTTGCATACACCGCATCTTTTGGTCCCGATGCTCCGGTGGGCACGATCAGGAACTCCTGGATCTCGGTCGCATTCTCGGCATGTGCACCTCCCCCAATCACATTACCGAGGGGGAGGGGGAGAGAGGGGACAAATACCCCTCCCAGATACTCATACAACTCAAGGCCGAGCGATGATGCGGCTGCCTTTGCATTGGCCAGTGAGACCGCAACGGCGATATTTGCACCGAGTGCTGAAAAATCGCCGGTCCCGTCAACTTCGCGGAGAATGCCGTCGATTGCAACCTGGTCCCGTGAATCCTGCCCTATGAGAGCAGGGATAAGGTTCTTGTCAGCGAACTCGATTGCCGATCCAGGTTCCTTCACCTTTGCCTCATACAGTCCAGGTACTGGCGCCGCTCGGGGCTGCAGCTCTGCCAAACCCGGTCTCGGCATACACGTCAGCCTCTACGGTGGGATTACCCCTGCTGTCCAGTATTGTCCTCAAGTGGATCTCGCAGATGATAGTCATGTGATTTCTACTTCCTCTTTACCGTGATGGGAATAATGTCGTGTGCAAATTCCTCGAGAGCGATCTCGAGCGGATCGATCTTCGTTGTCCTGATAAGCAAAGGAGCACCCATCGATATTTGTAGAGCACGGGCTCCGATGATCCGGGCTCTCTCATACCGGGTGTACGACTCTTTCATGTAACCTCAGAATTTTCCATGGATGGTTGAATGGGGTCGCTGAGATTCGAACTCAGGTCACAGCGTCCCGAACGCCATAGGATAGGCCAGGCTACCCCACGACCCCTCACTGATATGGGTTGAGATCATCGATTATCTCCTTATGGGTCAATAATATGCGGCGGCAGCAGTACCGGTCGATGTGGAGGTCATCGAGGATCCGTTTTGGATCCTCTCCTGCTTCCCTGCGCCGCTTGAACTCCTCATATGCCGGGGATATCACTTTCCCACAGGTGAAACACCTCACTGGTATCATAACGGTCGATCTCCTACTTTGTTTTGGTAGCTTAACGATAAGACTTTTGGAATTTCTTCCTTGCACCCCGTCCATGGGGTTTTTTCGATTCTTTCTGCCGTGAATCATTCACGAGCAGTGAACGGTCGTACGAGACATAGACATCCTTGATCTGGGGATCGTTGTGCCATTTGAGGATGCCCCGTGCAAGTGCTGTCCGGACTGCCTCAGCCTGACCCATGATTCCTCCGCCGTGAACATCGATGGCTACATCGATTCCTTCAAGGACATTCGGGATCAGGAGAAGAGGTTCGGCTATTTTGAGCCGCACCATCTCGTTTGGGTAGATGTCGAGGGGAACCGAGTTGATCCTGACGATTCCGTTGCCTGGCCTGAGCGTTGCCCGGGCGATAGCGGTCTTTCTCTTTCCGCTCGTGTTAACAATCTTTGCCATGCTCTCACCCTCCTTAATACTTCGCTCCAAGGAACGTGCTCACTGCACCCACGGTCACAAATTTCGGGGTGTTCAGCCGGTTCATGTGCGCATCTTCAAGGACTTCCCGCTCACTGCCGACAAACTCGACGGGGACACCCACGTAGACCCTGACACGCCTGAAGGCATCGCTGCCCACGGTTCTCTTGTAGGGGAGCATGCCCCTGATAGTCCGTTTCACGATATGGTCGGGCCTTCGCGGGAAGAACGGGCCTCCCTCACGGGACCCCCGGGACCTTTTGTGGCCATAGTTGGCGAGCACCCGGGCCCTGCTTCCGGAGATTACCGCCTTCTCGGCATTGACAATGGCGATCTCCTCTCCACTCATCGCCCTCCGGGCAACCATGCTGGCCATCCGACCGAGAAGCAGTCCGTCTCCATCGATAACTGTCACCATCTTCTCACCTCAGTATCCGCACTTTGCTTCCCTTGGGATTGGCTGTAATCAGCTGCTCGATACTCATGCATTCACCCTGTGCCTCCCTGATCTTTTCAGATGCGGATTCTGAGAAGTTGAGGGCGGCTACTCTCACCGACATCTCGAGCATCCCGCTGCCAAGGACCTTGCCGGGGACGATGATAGTCTCCCCGTTTGCAGCATACCTGTTGATCTTGCTCAGGTTCACCTCGGCATAATTTTTGCTCGGGGCCTCGAGCCGGTCGGCTATGTCCCTCCAGATGTTCACCTCATTCTCCCTCGAAGTGGTCTTAAGGAGGGAGATAAGGCTGGTGAGGCGGGGGTTTGTCTTCCTGCAGTTCATCTTATTCATCCCGGGTCTCTCCTGTAATCTCTTCAATCTGCGCGGTAAGTGCAGAGGATTGTGTCCTGATATAATCCAGTGCTTGACCGATGATCTCCCTGACCGGAAGAGAGCCGTCACCCTCAACCACGAAGAGGAACCGCGAGTCATCGGTTTTCACTACAATTCCGGGTTTTTCACCGATCCCGGTGTTCATGCATGCCCGCACACAGAGCTGGCAGAGTGAACACTCCTCAAGCTGCCCTTCGATCACGGCAACCCGTCCTTTCCTTACCTCGAGGATGCCCCGCGGGCACTCCTCGACACACTGCCCGCAGCCATCGCACTGGTCATTGATCTCAATGACTGGTTGCAGCTTATAGCCGCATGCGGTGGTAGGCTGCCATTTTGCATGTTCCCTGCCAACCGACATCATGGCACGTGCTTCAAGGACGACTTTCTGGTCCTTGATCAGTTTTACTATGGGGATATCCGGCTCAGCAGGGCCGATCTTCGGATCCTGCGAGATGAGGTCCCTGGAATAGACCATGGCCGGCCCCTCCACGCTCATGGTGAGGACAACACTGCAGGAAGGACAGCCTTCCCCTCCGCAGGTACACTGGGAACACGGCACCAGGAGGCCTCCGTCGCTCCTTATGGGGATAAGACCAAGCCGGTGGGTGAGCATCTCGTCAAAGAGGGCACTCGTGTTGTCATAAATTTTGACGGTCTCGATTGCAAGCGTCGGAACCTCCCCAATCATTGCTCTCCGGACAGAGTTGGCAAAGGGGGTGGTGCAGCCTGCGAGCTGGAAGCGGGCGTTGTTCTCCTCGAGCCTGGAAAATATGATCTCCATCACACTCTCCTTCCTCGCCTGCCGCCCTTCCCCCGGATCGAATCATGAGGAACAGGCGTGACATCCTCGATCCTCCCGATCCTCATGCCGGCCCGTGCCAGTGCACGGATAGCGGCCTGGGCTCCTGGTCCGGGGCTCCGCTGTTTCCCGCGGCCCGGGGCACGTACCTTGACATGCACCCCGACAATTCCCTTTTCCATTGCAGTCTGGGCGACATTGATCGCCATCTGCATCGCTGCATAGGGGGAACCCTCGTTCCTGTCCTGCTTCACCACCATGCCGCCACTGCTCTTCGTGACCGTTTCAGCCCCGGAGAGATCGGTGACGGTGATGATGGTGTTATTGAATGAAGCATAAATGTGGGCGATTCCCCACTTTTCCTTCTCGCCTGCCATAGTCTATCTCCCCGGTTTTGTTATCCGTGTCTTCTCGGCATGGTCAGGGGCTGCGAGCGGCGATTTTCCGTAGTACGAGATCTGGCTCTCCTCCGCCCTTGTCACGCGATAGCCAGGGATACTGCAGCGCCTCCCATTGACCGCGATGTGTCCGTGCGTGATCATCTGTCGTGCCTGTTTGGGTGAACGGGCAAGCCCCTGGCGGTAGACCAGGGTCTGGAGCCTTCGTTCAAGGCCCTGCTGGACCTTGAGGGAGAGGACGTTATCGATATCAGCATCCGGCCCGAGCAACCCTGACCGCTGCATGTGCCCGATCAGCTCGTCCTTCTTCGATTCGAATACAACCCGATCCGTACCAGTCGACATGAGGGCGAGGAGTTCACGTGCTGCCTTCCGGTAGCGCCTGAGGTAACTCTGGGCTTTCCAGACCTCCCGCTTGTTCCGAAGCCCGTACTCGATTGCGAGCTTCGTCTCCTCTTCGATTCTGGATTTCTCGAAGGGGCGTTTCGGTGTCTGGTACTGTTTATAATTCTTTCCCGGATATCCCATCCTCTCACCTTACTCCTTCTTCTTTTTCACACCGACAGTCAATCCTGTTCTGCCGGTAGACTTCGTCCTCTGACCGCGGACCTTCTGGCCGGTCTCATGCCTGATTCCCCGGTAGCACCTGATTTTCCTGAGGAGGTTGATATCCTCATCTTTTACCGTGCTTACATCCATCCCGAGGATGTGTTTTGCTTCCCCGGTATAGACATCCTTCGGCCGGTTCATCATCCACGAGGGGACTCTCTGGGAATACGATTCCGTTATTTCACGGATCCGGTCGACCTCATCGTCCTTGAGGCGCCCCATGGTCTCCTTCTCGTCCACCTTCGCCAGCATGGCAATGATCTGGGCGGTGTGCATGCCTACACCCCTGATCCCGGTCAGCGCGATATGAACAGGTTTTGTCCCGTCCAGGTCAGTGTTGCCGACCCTTACGAAATACTTGATATCTTCTTCCTGAGCCATCCAATCCCTCGTTGACTGAAGCATTCTTTGGAGCGCTGAGGGAGGGATTTGAACCCTCGAGTCCCAGGGGGACACAGGTTTAGCAAACCTGCGCCATACCAGGCTTGGCTACCTCAACAGGAGAATCTCGCGTCTTTTGGACACTCGCAGCACACAATGTGCCGCTCCATGAATGGTGCGTTATTATTTGGAACAATCGGATAATAACCCTTTGGGTCCTCCTCTTTCCCTGGACTCGGGGGACCTTACCGCGAAGTTCTGCCTGCCCGCCTTATCTTACGCCCAATAAGTCCGGAGGTGATAATCGGAAGCGCGATGGTCGCATCGCAAAAACACTGTACCCTGGGAGCATGGGGGGCTTCCTTCCCCCACGAGATGGCCTCCTCGAATGTGCATCCGGAGAGCCCCCCCCAGTGAGGGGCATCCGTGGTATACTGGATAGCATAGGCATGACCTTCCTGGCCTGCGTCGTACATGTCCGCAATGACCTGGGTCTGCTGGATGAAGTTTTTGGGCACCCCTCCACCGATATACACAACCCCTGTCTTCTTTGATCCCTCCACGATGCGGGCAATCTCATCAACATCAGCAATCTGGTCGATATTTGCCTTGACCCCATTCCTGCGTGCAACCATGAGCCCTATCCCGATAGAAGAGTCACACAGTGCAGGGATGAAGACCGGGACCTTCTCTTTCACACAGGTCGAGAGGAGCGATCTCCTCTCCGGATACTGGCTGATCATCCACTCACCAAACCTGCGAATGAACTCTGCAGAAGAGCCGGAGAATGGCGCAACCGTTCCGGCAAAATCAGCAAATTTCAGGTCTATGCTCCTGAACTGCTCCTCAAACGCGTACACATCATATATCCGGTCAATACCCCTGGATAACAGGAGGGAATCATCTGCATGGTGATGACCGAGGTAATGGCTGACGCCGAAATGTTCACAGACATCATGAAAGATATTGGCACCGGTGGATACAATGACATCAACGTACCGGTTTTCCACAAGTTCTATCAGGCACTGTTGCATCCCGGCAGGGATCATCGCACCGGAGAGTCCAAGGAGGATGGTGCAGTCAGGATCCCGGCACATCTCTGCCCAGACCTCGATTGACTCCCCGAGTTTCCTCCCCTGAAACCCGGTAGCGCTCATCCTTTCAAGAAGACGGGAAACGTCGTTTGTTGGCGAAACAGGCGTCCTGGGTTTCATATCCATAGATGGTACATTCGTTTCTGCCGGAGCATGATAATGATTATTAAAAAAACCACGATCCTGGAGGAGTTCCAGGGAAAAAAATTAAAGGGCCCTGATCAGGGAGTCCCGGGTGACCAGGCCTGCAAGCGTTTCGCCCCTGACGATCGGAACTGAGCTGATGTTCTTTGCAACCATCAGGTTGATCACCTCATCGACAGTCGATCCGGCACTGACCGAGACTACCGGCTTGCTCATGATATCCTTGACAAGGAGGTTCCTGATCCGGTGGTCCTGGTGTTTATCGTCCACTACCTCGCGGAAGTTCCGCATTGCGACCGCCACATCCGTCTCAGTGACAATTCCCGCTACACGGTCCTGATCGGTAACAATAAACCTGACGATATTGTCATCGATCATCCGCCTCCGTAAATGGACCACCCGTTCTTCGGTGTCGATAGTGCAGGCCTCCTCCATCACTTCCTCAAGGGTGCTGTTCGGCCGGTATACCTTGAGCAGGTCCTCTGCAGTCACCTTGCCGATAAGCCGGTGATCCTCGTCATACACAACAACAAGCTTGTATGCCTGGAGGAGCGGGATCAGGATTTCGACATCCTGATCCGGGTAGACCGTAGTGAAATCCTCTTCGACCGTGTTTGCCACGTGGATTGAGTTCGGGGAGAGGGTGGAATTCCGCTTGGCACCCAGTTTTTCGGCCACACTTCGACGTGATACCGTTCCCACAACAGAATTATTGTTCACCACGATAAGCGGGTCAATGCCCTCGTTCAGCATTTTATCGAGCGCTTCGGTGATCACCGCAGATTTTGCGATGGTGACCGGGCGCGACATGATGTCCTTGACAAAGAGTTCTTCGGTCATTGTGCAACTTCCCTTATGATATCGTCTCTCTTGATGATTCCCCTTATTATCTGATCTTCCACAACAATAAGACTGTTTATGCCCTGGCCCCGCATGACTGCGACCGCCTCCATGACCGATGCCCCGGGAGTTATCGTCATGACAGGACGCGACATCAGATCTTCTGCAACAACTGCCGTCTCGTATACATGCCGCAGCGCCTTTTTCCCTCCAGGCTCTTCCTTTCTGAGCCGGGTGATATCTTTCACCGGGAGGTCAGCCTTTTCATTGGTATAGAGGAAAAATGCAAGGTTACTTTCAGTGACAATTCCGGCAAGACTGCCATCGTTATTCACCACCACCACCTTATCGTTTCTCTCCCTCATGAGATCAATGACATGATCGAGAGAATGGTAGCGGCTCACGGTAATGACATCTTCCATTATCTCATCCACCCGCCTCGATAAAGATCCGATTCGCGCAGATTTCATCAGGTCTGATTTTGTGATAATTCCTGTGATCTCATGGGAATCCATGACAGGGATTCCTGATATATCGCGGTCAACCATGAGGCATGCGACCTTCTCGATGGCAGCATCGGAGGTGACGGTAACCGGATCAGGGGTCATGAGTACCGACACCGGGATACTGTCGATCGGCCTCCTGCGCCAGAGTGGCTCGCTCTGGCGGAGCCGGTAACCGATATCTTTTTTGGTAATGATGCCGGAAAGAACGGACGTTTCCATCACGGGCAGACGGGATATTCTGTGTTTCAGCATCAGGTTGCGGGCCCGTGCAACATTTTCTCCCGGGTCGATGATGTACACCGGGGAGCTCATCACATCACCTGCTTTCATTTCAGGCTCACTTCCTTGAGAGGGCTTTTACCAGGTCAAACTCGGTCACCAGGCCAACCAACCTGGCATTCTCGATTACCGGGAGGGCTCCGACGTTCCGATCGAGCATATCCCTCGCAGCATCATTGATGCTCCGCTCTGGTGATGTCGTGAAGAGTTTTCCTGATACGAGGTTTCGCACCGGAAGATCCATCACTTCGGCAACGTTCCCTGTATGCAGTTGTGAAAAGACCTTTTTTGTCCCGAGATATTTCATGATATCGGTAGTGGTAATAATCCCGTACACAATGTCGTTACTGACGACAGGGAGTCTTCTGAACCGGTGAGTCGTCATATCCCTGGTGACAGTCCTGATAGGGCAGTCGGGATCAGTAACGCGGAGCGCAGTGCTCATGATGTCGTTGACACAAAGACCTGACTTTTCTGTTGCGAGTACCTTCATTACGTCACGCTCAGTCACTATTCCCACAAGGACACCGTCATTATCCACGATCGGCATCCCCCCCACCTTCCTGTTGATGATAATTTCTATGGCATCATTGATGGTCGCGGAATCCTGGAGCGTGGTCATCTGCTGGGTCATGATGCTGCGAACTCCCTCGTTGATTGCCGACAGGAGGTTTCCGCCATGCTTGATCTTGACGAGGTTGAACTTGTCACCGCCCCCCATGAAATTGATGATATCACCCGAAGTGATAATTCCCCGGAGCTTCCTGCTCCCTGCATCCACAACCGGGAGCCTCCGGAACCCGCAGTCGGTCATGGTCTCAACAGCGGCGAGAATCGGTATGGTAGGGGGAACCGACACGACTTCCCGGGTTGCTATGGCCATGATCTCTCCTTCCCGGGTCACGATATGCGACTTGAACTCGACCGGCCCCCGGTCGAGTTTTCCTGGCATTTTCAGGAGCTTATCGCCCTGTTTGAAATTACGGTCATTTGTATGCATCTCTTCCCTCATTTCATGGTTCGTGTTCAAGAGAAGCGGTTCATTCACCACAGTGGGGGAGGTGGTATCCCTTTCCGGCTTTCCCTGCTCATGCAAGGCAGTTCAGGACATCGTGCCGGTCGATAATCCCTATGATCTGATCGTTCTCCACGACCGGGAGCCGGCTTATGTCATGCTTCACCATCATGTCAGCAGCGGCCCGGACCTCATCATGAGGCCCGGCAGTCACGACAGGGGTCGTCATGAGGCTGTCAACCGTTGTCGTGGTTTCGGATGAACCGCGCCATCTCCCGTCTTTCAGGAGATCGCGCCTGGAGATCATCCCCACGAGTTTCTTTTTCTTCAGTACCGGAAATGCAGAGTATCCGCTGTCGACGATGAGTGTATGGATACGCTGAAGAGTGTCTCCTGCCGAACAGGTGACAACGTCCCTGGTCATGGCATCACCGACTGATCCATGAAGCAGTCTGCATGGTGATAACGACCGGGAAGAGCTCGGATAACAGCACCCCGCCCAGCAGGAACGCCTGTTCATCGACAACAGGTACACTGTCGGTCCTGTTTGTTCTGATGGTTGCGAGCACTTTTCCCACTGAATCTCCCGCAAGCACAGGGATGATATCCTTTATGAATCCATCAATGGTAACGTCAGACTTCGTGGCGGTGATACGGAGGACATCGGTGATATCGATGTACCCGGACAGCTTTCGTTTCCCGTCATGCACATAGACCTCGCGATAGATGTTTTCCCGGAGGATCTGGCGTGCCTTCGTGATACGGTCATCCGGCCTGAGGGCCGGGAACTCGACCATGAAATCTGCCGCTTTCTTCATTGGAGGAGGTCCTCCTCCCGGCATGAAGTACAGAGCATCGCGGTATCATTACGGCGGAGATCATCAGACATCTGTCCGCACCGGCTGCAGAGTCCGACTTCGATCTCTTCGAGCCTGTTGATCTCGATCAGATCGTTCATGAGCTCGTTGATCTCAGTCGAGACAGTCAGGATATCCCTGACGGTTACGATCCCGATAACCCTGTTTTCATCATCGACGACCGGCAGCCTGCGGACGCGGTTCCTGATCATCATGTGAGCAGCATCGCGTACGGTCTTGTCGGAACGAATCGTGATCAGGGGGGTGCTCATCACTTCGCTTACCGTGATTGCCCCGGGCTTCTTATCCTTGGCAACCACCTTGCAGTTGATATCTTCTTCGGTCACAATACCGATAGGGAGGTTATTCCGGAGCACAATACAGCTCCCCACCTCATCACGGCACATAGCCATGGCTGCACGTGCCACCGATGCGTCGGACTGAATGGTGGTGGGGTTTCCCTTCATCACTTCTTTCAGCTGCACCCGCGTTTCAAACCGGATCGAGTCTGAGGTTTTTTTCAATCATTCACCCCCAATAAGCGTCCCTTACAACTGGGATGCGCAGTAACCATTACTGCGAACCATCAATATTAACTGATCGATGCGTATAAAAATTCCTTGACAATGCACACCGGATCCACGTACAAAAACCATAATAATGACGGTGTCCCATAGGGTATATGCGAAGGACCTTGCCACCGGGATACACTTCCGGAATCAACTGCCGCTTCGGGGTGATGTATGGGTATTTTTGTTCAGGCCAAAAAACGTGTCTCGAAATTTCTCATGGCCTTTTTTAAAAAAAGGCGTTCACGAATCGGAATTTACGGTCCCCCGAATGCAGGCAAGACGACGCTCGCTAACCGTATTGCACGGGACTGGACCGGCGAGCTGGTAGGTCCGGTGAGCGAGATTCCCCACGAAACCCGCAGGGCGACCCGAAAGCAGGATATCACGATTACCGGAAACAACGGGTCCACCATCACTATCGATATAGTCGATACCCCCGGGGTGACCACCAAGATCGATTACAAGGATTTCATCGAGTACGGGGTAGGGAAGGACGAGGCGATCACGAGGGCCCGCGAAGCGACGGAGGGCGTTGCTGAAGCAATGCACTGGCTCCGGGAAGACATCGACGGGGTGATGTACATGCTTGATGCGACAGAAGATCCCTTCATGCAGGTGAATATCATGATGGTGGGGATTATCGAGAGCAGAAAACTCCCTGTGCTTATCGTTGCAAATAAGATCGATCTCCCTGATGCCAGTCCGCAGCGCATAAAGAGCGCCTTTCCCCAGCATCCCGTGATCTCGATCTCCTGCACTGAAGGGAGCAACATCGAGGAGCTGTATGAAAAGATGGTATTACATTTCGGGTGAGGGTTCATGCCACAGGGTGTCCAGATAGACCTTATCTCCGAAGAACGGCTTGCAAAGCTGACCTCAATGGAGAAGATCCACATGATTCTTGACGACGTCAGGCAGGGAACGATAGTGATCCTTGAAAAGGGGCTCGATCCGGAAGAACAGGGGAAACTGATCGAGATGACGATGCACGAGATACTGCCCGATGGATTTAATGGCATCGAGATCGAGACCTATCCCTCGCACGAAGAAGCCCCGGGCTTCCTCCAAAGGCTCCTTGGCAGGACCAGGCCGGAATCACGCCTTACGGTTATCGGGCCGGCAAACCAGTTGCGCATGATTCGGAAGGACAAGGATCTGATCAGTGCCTGGGTCTCATCCCGGTGAACCTATGGTGCATACCTGCGCAAAATGCGGGAAAGTATACCCGGATTCCTCTGCCGAGATCCTCATCGGTTGTTCACAGTGCGGGGGGAAAAAATTTTACTTCGAGCGCCCGGGCGCGAAGAAGAAAAAAGCCATTGATGCAAAACAAGCTCCTGCTCCGGGCGAACTCCCCGCTGCTCCAGCCCGTGAAGAACCCGGTGAAGAAGAGCAGGGTTCGAGGGTTGAGAGCATCAGGATTGTCGCTCCCGGGACCTATGAACTCAATATCGAAAAGATGGCCCGGTCCGATGACCGGGTTGTTGGCCTCGGACGGGAAGGGAGCTGATGCCGTGGACCTTCTCTCCATGTCCGGGACAAAAAAGAAGAAGGGGTCCGAGCGCTAAGAAGAGAGGGATTTGGCGTTTCAGCATATCCCTTTCTGAATAAGACATTATCCCTTTTTCATACGCCGGAATCTCGGCCCCTTCGTTCTCTGGTGTGGGGAAGCGTGATGGACCGGATACATTGTATGGGGGTTGTCCACCTCCACACCCCCACATGCGTTACCGAGCCGCCATTCCCAAAAGGACGCCCAGGCGGCGATTCAGTGACGAAAAAATTGGTATCCCGGATAACCACTTCGAGTTTCGTCTCCCCATACAAAACAGCGAAGAGGTGGATCGTATGACTGGGGGTGAAGAGCCCCTTTTTACGACTCAGTCCCGGGTTTTTGAAAAAATAACCCGTCTTTCATAGTATACCGGCACGATTGGGCAGGGACGCCCCCATTTCTGAAAACCATGGGGGGAGCCGGAGCTGTTCCCCGGAACGATTGCGGGAATTTTTCAGGAGGAATTTTCAGGAGATATTTTCCACGCTGTATCCTTTGTTTGCCAGGAGATTCTTGACACGATCCTTATGGTTCCCCTGCAACTCGATGGAACTCTCCTTTACCGTGCCGCCGCAGGCGAGTTTTCCCTTCAGATATTTGGACAGGTCCTCAAGGTCGATATCGGTCGGATCAAGTCCCTCGATCACGGTGACCTCCTTTCCATATCTCCTCTTGTTGACCTTCACGTTGATCCGCTGCTGTTCTTTTGCTACTTCCTCACAGATACAAAGTTCCTTAGGTAGTCCACACGTCGGACAAATCCCACCATTCATTACCAGTACGTTCAAGTTCTGCTTATATATTTGTTGGCATTACCGCTCTCTTGCCATGACTCATCCGCTCGTGAAATGGAACGACAGCGCTGAAGAGAGCGGGGATGATGCAGCGGGATCATCGCTCCCCTTCAGCCAGTGAGACTGTCGACCCTGCAGGTGTCGCATCCCCTCGAAAGTACCTGGTCTTCCCTGCTGTGGTAACGATAGACCGTAATACCTTTGCAACCGAGTTCCCGTGCAAGGACAAATATCCTGCTGATATCTTCACGAGTGGCACCCTGAGGGAGATTGACCGTTTTTGATACGGCGTTATCCACGTAGCGCTGTACGATGGCCTGCATCCGGACATGAAACTCCGGCTCGATCTCGGCGCGGTACGGAACAACTCCCTTTCATGGTCTCCGATTGGCAGGTCCTGGACGCTTCCTGACTTTTGTATCTGATCCATCAGGGACTGCCCCCCGTGCATCGATTCGACTACCTCCCGTATTGCAGGATGCACAAATCTGATCACGGTACCGTTTATGGTGCGGGAAAATGCAAGCGAGAAGAGGGGTTCAATCCCGCTGCTTACCCCTGCAATGAGATGGAGCGACCCGGTCGGTGCAATTGTGGTGACGGTCGCGTTCCGCATCGCATGGCCATACCAGCTCTGCCCTATTGCCGGAAATGAACCGGCGGTGCACCCCATCTCCTCCGAGGTTGCATGTGCCTCATCCTGGATGATGCGCATGATTGATTCGGTACAGGCGAGTCCTTCCGCTGACCCGTACGCAATCTCCAGAGAGATGAGGGCATCTGCAAGTCCCATCACCCCGAGACCAATTTTCCGCGTGGAGAGGGTCTGCTCCCGTATCTCCAGCACGGGATAGGTGTTGGCATCGATCACTGCATCAAGGAACGCGACACCAAGCCTGACCACGGATCTGAGCAATTCCTCATCCATATCACCCTTCCGGACACACCTGGCAAGGTTGACGCTGCCGAGGTTGCAGCTCTCATAGGGCAGGAGGGGCTGTTCACCGCAGGGATTGGTCGCCTCTATCGGACCAAGGCCCGGCACCGGGTTCATTTCATTGATCCTGTCGAGAAACAGGACACCCGGGTCTCCGCACTGCCAGGCTGCAGCACAGAGCTCGTCCCAGAGCAGAACTGCATCGATGGTTTCCCCTACCTCCCCGTCTCTTGGATTCACGAGATTATACGTCCCGTTCCGTGCGAGGGCATCGAAAAACTGTCGATCGAACCCCACCGAGAGGTTGAAATGCACGAGGTCCCCTTTTCGCTTCTCCCTGATAAAGGGGATGATATCGGGATGGGACGAGGCAAGGACGCCCATATTTGCCCCTCTTCTTTTTCCCCCCTGTTTCAGCGCGGCGGTAGCTTTATCAAAGACATGGAGGAAGGGGAGCGGACCGCTCGCGACCCCTGGGGTGGTGCCGACCATATCCCCTGCAGGCCTTATCCGGGAGAATGAAAAACCGGTACCTCCCCCGCTTGTATGGATAACCGCCATCTGTGTGAGAGCCGTGAAGATACCGGGGATCGAATCCGCTACAGGGAGCACAAAACATGCTGATAACTGCCCCCGCGAAGTGCCGGCATTCATGAGGGTAGGGGAATTCGGGAGGAAAAGGAGATCGTCCATGATCCGGAAGAAGGATACCTCCTTTCCGGGTTTCACCGCTGCCGCCACACGGCGGAACATGCTGGATGCACTCTCTCCAGGGAGGAGGTACCTGCTCTCGAGCAGTACCTTCCCCGCCTCGGAAAGTGCCATATGAAGACTAAAAGGGATGCCTTTTATTTAAATTCCATGCACATGCTACCTACAGAATGTCACTTCTCGTGCTCGGCACCGCATCGCACGTCGGGAAAAGCACCGTCGTTGCTGCAATCTGCCGTGTCCTCTCGAACCGTGGAACTCCCGTCGCACCCTTCAAGTCACAGAATATGAGTTTAAACTCGTGGGTGACACGAGACGGAGCGGAGATAGGGATTGCGCAGGCTATGCAGGCTGTTGCTGCTCGGCTTGAGCCTTGTGCCGATATGAACCCGATCCTGCTGAAACCCAAGGGCGAGATGGTCTCTCAAGTGGTGGTGCGGGGACGGCCATGGAAAGACCTGCGCATCTCGGAGTATTACCGGGAGACCGATGAGCTGCTCTCCATTGCCGTTGCTTCTGCCCGGCGTCTCATTGGGGAGTATGGCCACATTATCGCAGAAGGAGCAGGGGGGGCAGCCGAACTGAATCTGTATCCCCGTGATATCGCAAATATCAGGATCGAGAGGGAGCTCCGTCTCCCCATCCTCCTTGTTGCCGATATTGAACGGGGGGGAGTGTTCGCGCAGGTCTACGGGACACTCGCGCTCCTTCCGGAAGATATCCGATCGCAGGTGATGGGCATCATCATCAATAAGTTCAGAGGCGACCCCGCTCTGTTTGCGGACGGAGTACAGATCATTGAAGATCTCTGCGGGGTTCCGGTGCTTGGGTACTCCCGGTATTCTCGATCCCGCTTCCAAGCGAGGATTCGCTTTCATTGGGGGACAAGCGATCAGGCAGCCTTCCCGTAAAGATAGCGGTCATCAGGCTGCCCCACATCTCCAATTTCACTGATTTCGAACAGCTCGAGCGGCATGCAACCGTTCAGTATGTGAATCCCGGTTCGCATCTCGAAGGATTTGACTGCATTATCATTCCCGGCACCAAGAACACGGTCGAAGATCTCCTTCTCCTGCAATCGAGCGGCACGGCCGCTGCAATCATCCTGGCTCGGCAGCAGGGCATCCCGATAATTGGAATTTGCGGGGGATACCAGATGCTCGGCACGGAGATCGTCGATGAGGGGCTCGAATCAATGAGCGGAACCTATCCCGGGCTTGGCCTGCTCAGGATCACTACACGTTTCTCACGATATGAGAAAGTCACCGAGCAGGTGCAACGGCCTGCACGATCTGCCGGTCCGATACTTTCGCACATGGGTGTGGTAAAAGGGTATGAAATTCATATGGGACTGACCGAACGCGCCGGGGAGGAAGAGGCATTTGTCGGGGAGGGGGCAGTATCCCCTGATGGAATGGTGATAGGGACCTATATCCACGGCCTCTTTGACAATCCATCTGCCGTCAAAGCACTCCTCTCCTATCTTTATTCCAGGAAAGGCCTGTCGTTCGATCCCGGTACACCAGAGTGAGGAGAGGGATGTGTATGAGGATCTGGCCGCCGTATTCGAGCGGCATATCAGTCTGGATCCCATACTCGCCGAATTTTGCGAATGAATCATGAACGTGGGTTTTTTACCCTTATGGATGAACACTATGCGATAAGGAGAGGGAAGAGGGAGAAATGGCCATACGGATATCGATCACCACCGATACGGAGATGATGGAACTTGTCGACCAGTATGCCAGGGATCACGGCATTGACCGGAACCGCGCCATCCTTGAACTGATTGAGAGCGGGTTTACCAAGGAGACCGGGACAACCCCGGTGAACCTGAACCAGAAGAGGGCTTTTGAAGAGTATACCGATCTCAAACTTGGCCTCGATGCGATGAAACAATCGATCAGGGAACTGACCGATGAGGTGAAACTCATTCACCATATCGTTGATATCGAATGGGTGCGGGAGATGAGGCCTGTACCGTTTCAGAGCAGGAAATGGTGGGAGTTCTGGAAGACTCAGTGACTGTTCATCCAATGATATTCATAATACTCCGGTAGCCCTCTCCGCTCCGGTCGGCGCATTGTACCGCTTCAACCGTCTTCAGATTCACTTCTTCCGTTGCACGATGACGGAGGCAGTACGCAAGCGCGGGGGATTTGACATACTCTCCCCTGACCCGGAAATACCTTGAATGGACGCAGAACCTGCAATGTTCAATCGTCTCCTCTTTTCCAGGAATACAGGGGACTTTTCCCTTCGTCACCTCAAGGATGCGGTACTCCTCGCCTGTCATGATGTCTCCTCGTGAAGTGCATTGTATCGCATCTTTGTTGGGAAAAATCCAGAACACCCGGAAATTTCTCATGTAACCTCCCGCTCTGAAAGCGACACGGGATACCCGAGAAGAGACTCGACACTGGGTACAGACTTTTCCTCTGAGGGAGGGGATCTCATGCTCCAATGCTTTATTTTTATCAGTGATACCGGATATCCGGGACTTCATCACTTCCAGCTGCACGGCACTCCTCTCTTCCTCTTTCATGGCGGCTGATAAATCTGCGAGGAGAGGGAGTTCCTGATAGGCACGCTGCTTTACGCAAAACCGGCGGTATGCAGCCTCTCTCCGCGCATACCCCGCCCTGATGCGGGCAACCAGATCACGCTTGTGTGAGAATAACTCCTTCTCTTCCTTGTTTTTCAGAACCAAATCCCCTGATTCGATCATGCTCTCGATCACCGGCAGTGACCTGGAAAGTCCCGGCATGATCTGGTCCTCTGCCGGGATACCACTCCCTGCGAGTGTGTCGACGAGCGCATCAAGATCTTTTGCCGAAGCAGGGCCCATGGTCCTGGCAAGTATCTTCTCACCTTTCCGGAAGACATGCGACAGGACGGCGAGATCCGCACCAAGCGTCCTCTCCTCATCAAGAAACTCCCTGTTCAGTGCTGCCACCTCTTCCCTATCAGCCCGGATCTCCTCTGTTTCCACCGCTTCCTTCATAATAGCAATTCTCTCGCATAACTGATCATACTCCCGCTCTTTCCGACCCAGCTCTTCCTTCAGCGGGAGGAACTCCTCAATCGCCCGTTTTCTTCTCTGTTTCCGCTGATTTGAGCCGGGAGAGATCCGCACGAACGGAAGAGAGAAGTGCCCTTATACTTCTGGCCGCAGCGATGGAGGGGGTCATCGCATTCATCTCTCTGCCGATCTGGTCCACCATCTCCCGGATCTCTTTCATCTCTTCGGGAAAAACACCCCGCAAATACAGGCCCTGCCCGGAAAGCCCCTTCACGCATCCCTTGAGGGTCTCTGTTGCATCATGGTAGAATGCTTCGGGTTCTTCAGGAAGGTCTTTTGTGAGAGAGGAGAGCATCGCCCGTTCAAAGAGGGGGAGGGTGTTTTTTGCGATTGTTTCCAGTTTCGGATGATATGCCTCCTCTCTCTGTTTTGAGGCCAGGTCCTGTACCCGCTCTTTCAGGGCACGACGCAGGTCCCGGATCGTATTTCTCTGTTTCAGAGTCTTCTCCGCGAGAGTGCGGGTGACTTCGTTCTCCCTGGCGTCGAGAATTGCAGGGAGTTCATCGATATGATAGGATACAGCCCCGGGTTCTTTTCCCGGCCCGAACAGGTCTTTGATGCGCCTGAACAAGTCACTCCCCCCTCAGAGCCATCGATCGGACGAGCCGTCGTTCACATCGCAGTCGTCTCTCGCAATCTGCCGGATACGTTCCACACCGCCGATTTCCCTGATTACCGCTGCAACAGGTCCGGTTACGAGCTCGCTCCCAGTCCTCCCCCTTGAGAATTCTGCGGCGGATTTCTGTCCCTGAGTGCAGCTCGCGCTCGTACATGGCCGGTGACTGGACAGGGATCGTCTCTTCAGCAAAAAGCCGCATCACCAGAGGATTGCTCGAATAGATCAGATCAAAGGGAGGGACCATCGAACGGACATGGGCAACCCAGAGGGCATTTCTCTTGATATCCTCGATAGGAATGACGTAGACCGGGATAGGGATACGTTCCAGGGAACCGGTTATCATGAGGATCCGCTCTCCTGCGGTGAACGGGTTCTCCTTCTCATGGCTGAGCTGCGCACTCCCGACCCCGATCACGATCGCATCTGCGGTTTCTGCTATCTGTTCGAGGACGTACTGATGCCCGTTGTGATAAGGCTGGAATCGCCCTATATAAAATGCCCGTGTCATTGTTCCACCACCATATTTGCTATCCGGGCAGCCATCGCTCCCGCGGTAAAACCGGCATCGATATTCACCACGGTCAGCACCGAACAGGACTGGAGCATGCTCGCCAGGGCAGCCCTCCCCTTTCCCATATACCCATACCCTGTACTGACCGGAACCCCTATCACCGGCCGGTCGACAAGACCTGCCACAACTGCCGGAAGCGTGCCTTCGCGTCCTGCGGCGACCACAAAGACGTGGGCATCATTGCATTTCCTGATTGCGGGGAAGAGGCGGTGAATCCCTGCTGCACCGACATCATATACAGTGCATACCCTGCAGCCCATCTCCATTGCAATCACCCGTGCTTCTTCTGCAACCCTGATATCGGATGTCCCTGCAGTGATGACTGCGACCACTCCTCCTGTGGGACTGACCGTTTCGCCTTTAGAAAGTACTACCATCCGCGCTGCATCATGACAGGTCAGGATGAAGCCCGCTGCCTCGGCACGCTCCCTCAGGATCGTTGCCTGGTTCTGGTCGATCCGGGATACGACGCACCTTCCGGAAGAACTGGCGTGCGCAAGGGTGATATCCGCGAGCTGGGAGGGCTCCTTCCCCTCCGCAAGCACAACTTCGGGGATCCCGCAGCGGATGCTTCTGCCGATATCAAGACAGGCGATCTCCCCCACTTGCTCAATGCGCAGCCCGGCGATTTCCGTTTCCGCCTCTTCCGGGCTGATTTCACCTGCACTGACCCGTGCGAGCACGTCACGGAGCATTCTGTTGGCCTGCATACTTCAACAATAACGATAGGGGTCCGCTTATTATAATACGTTCAATAATATCCAGGGTCAATACTTTGCAAGGGGAGTAATTCATGACAGTTATTGGACTTGTTGGATGCGGCAATTGGGGCAAGAATATTTTACGAGACCTCATTGCATTACATTGTAAGGTTTGTGTCGCTGATATCGATGCAGCAGCACGATCACGAGCTGCTGCAAATGGAGCTTTAAGGTCGTTTCTCGTTTGGATACACTGCCCGATTGTGATGGGTATGTGGTTGCTGTTCCGATTCCGGAGTTAACAAGGGTAACTGCGAGGTTGTTGAAATTCAAAAAACCAGTATTTTCGGAAAAGACGCTCTGCCTGTCGATGGCAGATTTCCAGGTATTACAGGATCTGGGCGGAACAGACTATGTTTATGCAATGCACAAATGGCATTACCATCCTGGCATTGAAGCATTGCGAATGGTTGCAGAATCCGGGAAGATTGGAACCATCGAAGAGGTATGCACAACACGACATGCATGGGTACATGATTTTCATGGGGGAGACGTTTTCTGGAACCAGGCGGTTCACGATGTATCTATCATCAAACATATTCTGGGGTATGTCCCTGAAAAGGTGAGAGCCATCCATGTCAGAGAAAATGAATGCGGACTCCCAGTCAGCTTCACTGCAATAATAGGCAACGCCCCGGCAGTGATAATGTCCGTCAGCGGCAGACATTGCGATACAATAAGTGGAGTCAGCATTCATGGCGATAAAGGCTCAGCGATGCTGCATGATGGGTATGATGCATTTATTACGATAAAAACAGAAGAGGGATCAGAGAAAATGCCAATAGATACCACATTTCCATTATACCTTGAACTAAAGGAGTTTGTCGGGTATCTGGAGGGCGGGCCCAGACCACGATGTGATCTTTTCAGTGCTGGAGAGATTACGCAGGCAATACTCCGCTTGAGAGATGCGGCTCTTCATGGAAAACCAAAAAAATTACAAGGATCTGGTCAATGACACCGCATAGCGGGGCAAAAATATTTGCCCCCTCCAAAGTGGCAATTCACCGGGAAAGAATTGCGGCGTATCTACGCGGAGAGAATATTTACCCCGTCACTATTGAAATGGATTTGACTCAGCGTTGCACCAGAACTTGTCCCACCTGCCCTTATTCTGCTAGCGAGAGTTGCCGGATTAACTCTGGAATTACCCTTTCTTGAGAGACTGTTCAGTATCCTTGGAAGAAAGACTCCCGGGCTGGTTCTTTCCGGAGGGGAGCCGACATCAGTACCGCATTTCCCGGAGGTTGTTGCCCTTGCAAAAGAGAATGGATTCAAGGAGGTAGCAGTGATATCCAACGGGAGCATGCTTCACCTCCCAAAAGTCCAGTCTGCTCTTCTCAAACATGTTACATCAATCCGTGTCTCCCTGTACGACTGGCAGGAGGGGGATTCTGCGTATTTCGTGGAGACATTGACAAAAATCAGAAACCTTCGTCGTCTCATTGAAAAAGAAGGAAGTAATCTTGAAATTGGAGCGTCTATCCTCACACAGAATGAGTGGAACCATGCCTATTCCCATGTTGGTACGGCTGCATTGAATGCGGGTGTTCACTGGGTCTATTTTCACCCGTTCTGTATCGATTGGGATAAAAAACGGCCGTTGCAGGCGGATCAGACGGGGGTATTGTCGGCAATAGAGGAATTTCAGAAACACGCCCCTCCGGGAGCAAATATTCAGGTCCCTCTTGAGAGGTATAGTCCCGCCCCTCTCAATTTTCGCAGATTACATGGAGGGCATTTCTTGATTCAGATCGGTGCTGATGGCTGCAATTATGCCGGACCAGAATGTAAATATGAAAAGGACTACCTGCTGTTGGATCTCAGCGAGGAGATGGAAGACGACTTTTTATGGGATCCCCGGAGATTGGAAAAATTAGCCAGCATGAATAGTACGAATTATCGTCCTATCGGCACAAAGCACCGACCGCCTATATTCAGCGATTATATTGAAAAAGTCATGAAAAATAATAGGGAGAGCGATGCAATTATGGGCAATCAAAAACTACCCGAATTTTATAACCCTGAAATAATCTGAAGTGTTCCGTCCTTATGGCAAGAGCAACCGTGATAATTCCCACATTCGGCAATGCCACATTTGCACGCTGGCCCATTACAAGTGTGCAGAACCAGACGATAGAAGATATTGAAATATGCATCATCTGTGATGGATCACCCGGACCGATGGTCTCTTTCTTTAAAGCCATGGGGAAAGAAGATCCCAGAATTCAGGTGTTTGTATTTCCAAAATCTCCAAGAACAGGTGAACCCTATAGGGACATGGTCATCGAACAGACCAGTGGAAAAATCATTTGTTACTGCAGCCACGATGATTTGTGGCTACCGTATCATGTGCAAATTATGGAAAAATCTTTAAAGAATAGCTGTTTTACTCACACACTTCACGCACTCGTGAATCCTGCGACGCACCATGAGGACACGACAAATTGGTTGCAGTATCTTGCATGGATTGATATGCATAAGGAGATAACGTTCGGATTATCATTTGCAGCCCATACAAGAGAGTGCTATTATCAATTACCGGAACGTTGGGTGACAACCCCGGATAAAAAAATTGCCACCGATGTATATATGTGGCGTAAATTTCTTTCACATTTCGAGGCTCAGTTGCAGGACAACGGCAATGGTTACCGCTTTATGTTTTCACCAGATCCCCCGGAAGGACTGGAGTGAGCTCCAGCGTGATGAAGAGTTGAGAGACTATTTTGGGAGGGTCCAGACCCCGGGATTTTTGAAAGAGTTACACAGGCAATGCCTGAAATTCAGCCCGTCCTTGAGTCAGACAATGAAATTCCTCATAAATACGATGAGCGTATAGACAATACGATGAGAGTGTAGACATCGGATACCCCTTCATCAACGGCGTCAGGATAAAAACCGTATCCCTCCTTGTTTTTGGTACCAGACAGCGTAGCGGATCTCCATAATATTTTTGAAGGTATGAACGATTATATCTGCACAATGATGAAGTGCCCTCTCCCCCTCTTCATAGCACTCACCCTGGCAATGCTCACCATGCTCGTCCTGCCAGGTGCCGCGGCGAATGAGAGTGGGGTCACTGAACCAGGATCTGTTGCCCCGGCCACCAGCCCGATACCCTGCGTATACGATGGTTGTGCAACCACAAGCCCGACAGAAGAGCCTGCCACTGAACCTGTCAACGTCACAACAACATGCCCTGGCACGTTATGTCCAACCACAAGCCCCACTGTGGAGCCTACGAATGAACCTTCAGGTGAACCGACCATATCCCCAACAACGCTTCCCACGACCCCTGAGCCAAGGCTTCCCCACCTGTTCTACGGCACACTGACAATGGGAGGCAATCCTGGACCAGCCGGAACGTCCGTGACCGCAATTGCCCAGGGAGGTGAAGGATCCCTTGTGACCGATAAGGAGGGCTATTACGGCAATACGAGCCCGTTCGGGAACAAGCTGATTGTGCAGGGATCCATTGAAGATGGGACGCCACTCTCATTTTACGCAAACAACTCTCCTGCCGAATGCTATGATGTCCAGGCGGGAGGACCCTGGCAGTCGACTCACCCCTATACTGCAGGAGCGGTGACTGAGCTCAACCTCAGGGTTACTGAACAGGGAATGTTCTATTCTATCAATGCCACCGCAGGAACCGGGGGATTTATCGCTCCAACAGGACTGATAACGGTCAATCCCGGTGCCAATCTGACATTCAGTATCACTGCATTCTCAAACTACGCGGTGCAGGATGTAGCGGTCGATGGAGTCTCAAAGGGAGCGCTCCCAACCTATTCCTTTGAGCACATCTCGGCAAACCATACGATAGCCTGCCTCCTTCGCTCAGACCTCCAACGGTGGTGGCGGCGGCGGTGGTGGTGGTGGTGGTGGGGCAATGGCGGTTCCTACCCCACCACAACCCTGACCACTGTTCCGACGACGCAACCCAAAGGAACAACCTTTATAAGCGGAGGAGATGAGCTTTGTGACCACCTCATCAACGAATACTACCGACACTATTCCCACCGAAACGATGGAAACCACTCCGGTTGTAACTATCACTATACCAGTCGTCTCATCATTTTGGGACCTGCATCCCCGTGCATGGATGATCCCATTTGCCATCGCGATGCTGCTCCTTGCCGGCCTCGCTTATTACACCTATCGAAAAGAGCATGCGGGATCTCCTCCCGGGGAGAAATAATTTTTTCCTCTTCGCTGTTTTGAGGAGGGAGACGAAAATCGAGGTTGTTCTATGCATGCCAATTCCATCACTGAACCGCCTCCAGAGCGTCCTCTTGGGGGGGCGGCAGCGTGTATCGCAGGGGGTGGTGTGGGGGCGGGTCAGCCCCCTCAAATAATGAGAGTGGTCCATCCATCTTCCCCACACCAGAGAGAAAAGGACCATTTTTTTTCTTCCTGACAAGAGAGGAGCAGTGAAAATGCCAGTTCTCCAGCGATGCGGAGTTATTCATTCTATTCCTCGCATTGACTTTAAAACCTCGAAAAACAAATCTTATATGAAAGCGCGGGGGAAGGGACAGCTGATGCACACGACAGGGTTGATACTGCATTCACCATGAGTTATCTTGTCTATGTTGCCCTCTTTGGGGCTGCAGTTGTTTTTTTCCTGTGGCTGCGCGATGCCAGGATTTTTTATCGGACTGGTCTTCCAGGATACCGGAAAGCATCGTACAAGGGGGTATTGTTCGGAGCCCTGGCTATTCTCGGTGTCGCAATTACCATGTATTCACTCGAGCTCCTCGGCCTTGGCCTTATCCTCGCCGCCCTCTACCTGCAAGGAAAAGAGGAGCGGGAAAAGATCTGGGGATCGGAGGATACGTTCGACCGATTATTCGGAAAGGCACCGATGGGAAAAGGGACACGCAAGAAAGAGGCCTGAACGGAATGCTACAAAAACCACGCGGCACAAGGGATTTTCTCCCCGACGAGATGGAACAGAGGCGGGAGATCGAGGGCAGGATGCGCGAGATTGGGCGGCGGTGGGGATACCGTGAGATTTGCACTCCTGAATTCGAAGAACTCGAGCTCTTCACGATCCGCTCGGGCGAGGGAATCATCCAGGAGATGTACGTCTTCGAGGACAAGGGCGGCAGGATGATGGCGCTTCGCCCCGAGCTCACGGCACCGGTCCTGAGAACTGTACGTCAACGAAGGGAGAAACCTGCCAAAACCGCTCCGCTGGTATTATTTTGCCGATTGCTTCCGGTATGAGCGGCCGCAAAAAGGAAGGTACCGCCAGTTCTGGCAGTTCGGGGTGGAACTGATTGGGGTTGATTCCGCCCTTGCAGAGGCTGAGGTCATCCTGCTTGCCGAAGAGATCCTCTCGACGACCGGCATCTCTTTTTCGATCCATGTCGGTCATCTGGCACTGATGCGGAGCATGTTGTCCGGGGTACCCGAAACTGAGAGAGAATAATTCGGAAGTTCCTCGACAAAAAGGATTTTGACGGACTTGCTGATCACCTTTCCCAAAAAGGGATGAATGATCTCTATACCTCACTGACCCGCCTGGCATCATCCAGGAATTTGCAGGAGGTGTTTGCGATCACAGGAGATCTGCCGGACCGGGAGAGAATTGAGGAATTATTCTCGATCCTCGATCAGTCCGGGATCCCCTATACCCTCGATCCGGCTATAGCACGGGGTCTTGATTACTATACCGGGATGGTCTTTGAGATCTTTGCCAACAACCTCGGCACCGAGAACCAGGTACTAGGGGGCGGGACCTACCGGCTCGCCCATCTCTTCGGAGGAGAGGATACCCCGTCCTGCGGGTTTGCAATCGGGTTTGACAGGGTGATGGTCTCAAGAGGGGATCAAGGGCCTCCCCGTCGGCTGATTGCCGGGATAGCCCATACCCCGGAGGGCAGGGACTGGGCGCTCACGGTTGCCCGTACATTGCGGGCTGCCGGGATACGGACAGAGCTGGACCTGTCCGGGCGATCCATCGGCCAGCAGCTCTCTCGAATTTCAAAATCCGCTGACTATGCCCTGATCATCGGGGAGCGTGAAAACACAACACAGATGGTGACAGTAAAGGATCTCCTGTCAGGGGTGCAGAAACAACTCACCCTGCCCGATGCAGTCCGCGAGGTGACCGGGAGTGAGCCTCGCTGAGGATTTGGCGTCGCAGCAGCGGAGTATCAGCGTTGCAGAGTTCTTTGAGAGAAACAAGCACCTCCTTGGCTTCGATTCTCCGACAAGAGGGATCATCACTACGATCAAGGAAGCAGTGGATAATGCCCTTGATGCCTGTGAGGAAGCCATGGTGCTTCCTGACATCTTTTTAGCGGTAACGAAACAGGACCGGGAAATCTACCGGATCATAGTCGAGGACAACGGTCCCGGTATCGTCCCCCGACAGATCCCGTATGTCTTTGGGAAACTTCTGTATGGTTCGCGATTTCACCAGATAAAACAGAGCAGGGGTCAACAGGGGATCGGGATCAGCGCGGCGGTTCTCTATGCACAACTCACGTCAGGACTCCCTACCCTCGTCATCTCCCGGACCGGACCGGACCAACCGGCGCACGAGTTCGGGATACAGATCAATATCGAGACAAATGAACCGGATGTTGTCACCAGGCGTGAGGTGGAATGGGACCGTACCCATGGCACACGCATCCAGATCGAATTCAGGAGCACCCTTGCCGCAAAGAAACGGCTGATAGAATATCTCAGATATACCTCCATAGTCAATCCGCATGCACGGATCCGGCTTGAGATGGATGACGAAACGTTCCTCTTTGACAGGGTCAGTGACGAGGTGATCCCTTGTCCCAGAGCGATAAAGCCGCACCCCCACGGGATCGAAGTCGGCCAGATCCGGCGGATGCTCCCTGTCGGCCCGGGAACACTTGCATCGTTCCTCACGGACAGTTTCTCAAAAGTCGGGACAAAGACCGCCGAGGAGATCTGCAAAAAGGCAGGGCTTTCCTGTGCTTTGGATGCCCAATCGCTCTCTCCAGACGGGCAGAAACGGCTGGTGGATGCAATGCAGGCGGTGAAAGTCCCCCCGCCACAAATCTCGCAGTGTCTCTCCCCTATCGGTGAGGACCTGATTACGAGGGGGCTTGAAAAGGAGTTCCAGATGGACTTCATCAAAGCACGGACCCGGCCAGGCTCAGTCTTCTCCGGGCACCCCTTCATTGTGGAAGCTGCCATAGGATATGGCGGGAAACTGCCTGCAGAAGGGAATGCACAGATACTCAGGTTTGCTAACCGGGTACCCCTCATGTACCAGCAGGGGGCATGTGCCATCACATCGGTCATTTCCGGCATGAACTGGAAGAACTATGCTGTCGCACAATCAGGACTCCCTACGGGTCCCCTCCTTATCCTGGTACACGTCGCATCGACCAGTGTCCCATTTACAAGCGAGAGCAAGGATGCCATAGCCTCTATCCCTGAGATCGAGAAGGAGATTGTGCTCTGCCTGCAGGACCTTGCCCGGGACCTGAAGAACTTCCTTTCCCGGCGGGACAGGAACCGGTTGCAGGAAGATCGGGCGCGGGCTGTCTGTGCGATCCTCCCTGAACTGGCTGAAAAGGTGGCAGAGATCGTGGAACTTCCACCACCGGACATATCCCAAATCGAGGGAAAGATCATGCATAAACTCGTTGTCAGGCAGTCGACGGGGGATGGTCACGTGGCAATCGAGATAAAAAATTACACGGGCAGCCAGGCTTTCCTCTCTCTTTATACCATCTCCACGGATCCGGGTGAGGATGCACAGCCTCCTCCTGATTTTGTAACACGCCTGGATGCAGAGTACACCAGGGTCTGGCAGGTAGCGGTCGGTCCTGGCGAAGCATGGAAGACAGGATATTCAGGCTCTGCACGAGGAACCGTTGAGATACGGGGAATTGATCCCCGGAACGTGGTAATGGTGGATCGGGATGAGTAAGCAGGAACTTGACCTGCAGGCGACAGGGAGACTTGTCGGAATCGCACGGAAATGGTATGACCAGATGGCAGAAGGCCTCATCCCTTCCATCTCGTTACCGACAAGGACAAAACAGAATATCGAATATGACGATGCATCCGAGGTCTGGAAATACGGAGACCGGGAGAGTATCCGTTCAGCAGGGACGGCAAAAAGTGCCCTGCACCTCCTGAAGATGGCCTATGTCATCTGGTTTCTCAGGAGACAGATCGGAGAGAACCGGTCATCAACCTTGAGAGAGCTTTACTATATATCGGAAGGCTGGAAGAAAGCAAAGTTCCAGGCACAGGATGAAAGCAATCTCCTGATTGAGGATCTTGAGATCCTCACCGACATGCAACGGGAGGCGTTCCATCTTCGCCCTGAGGAGGATGGCGCGACCGTCTTTGGGCCTCTGAAGCTGCGTGAACAGACCCGGCGAGGCGAGCGTGATATTCACTGCCAGGACGACATTGGCGAGGCAGGGTACCAGATCCCCACGAACGTGGAGACTGTCGAGCTTCTCGAACACGACGCCAGGTTTGTGATCGCGATCGAGACGGGGGGTATGTATGCACGCCTCATCGAGAACGGGTTTGATGGCGACCACCAGGCGATCCTTGTCCACCTGAAAGGGCAGCCGGCTCGATCGACACGGCGCATCCTCAACCGGATCAATTCCCAGTTCAACCTTCCGGTCGTCGTTTTCACCGATGGAGACCCCTGGTCATACCGTATCTATGCAAGTGTCGCATACGGCGCAATCAAGAGCGCCCATATCTCTGACTTCTTGCAACGCCGAAAGCACAATTCATCGGAGTGCAGCCAAGCGATATCAGGGATTACAACCTGCCCTCGGATCATCTGAATGAGAAGGATATCGCAGCGCTCAGGAGTGAGCTCTCTGATCCCCGTTTTGCCACTTCGTACTGGAAGGAACAGATCGAGACTCAGCTGAAACTCAATCTCAAATCAGAACAACAGGCATTTGCTGCAAAAGGGCTTGACTTCGTCACAAAGGAGTATCTGCCCGCACGCCTCTCTGACATGGGAATCATCTGACAGGGGCGAGTACCGTAACCCTTCACTCGCGCATATCACTCTGATCGCCGTCCGTGGAACGACCTCCCGATTCAGGGTATTTCCGGGTCTTATTCTGCTTTTTTCAAAAAAACCGGGTATTTTTTCCGCTACACAAAGAACCGGAACATTACCCATGCGATCAGCAGCATGACGATCGAATATTTCAGACCGGCTACCACTCTCCCTTCCCCCATCTGGCCGGCAACGAGGCCTGAAAAGAAACCCTGGATAAGCGCAGCATGGGTGAAGATCCTCGTATAGAGTGGGAGATCGATGCTTCCGCCGAACTGGGCTGTTCCCGACGTTGTGCTGGCAGCACTTCCAGCAGTTGCCATGACGGACAGGAATGTGGTGACAAGGATGTAGATAACAAAAACAAAGACCAGAAATGAGATGAATACAATCACCACGTAGATGAGCATATTGTTCTTGCGTTCAGTCCGCAGGATGATATACTCGTAACTGTCCTTGGCTGCCGCCCTGAGCACCTCGCTGATGTCCCCTCCGGCTTTACTTGCCTTTGCAATCAGGTCTATGCTCCGATCGGTAAGGGGTGTTGCCAATCGTGCCCTGAACCGCTGGATTGCATCGATGAACGTCGTATTCCAGGACATCTCATTGTCAAGCCTCCTCACATACGGTGTCAACGTACTGTAATCGCTCTGTGCAACGAGGTGGACCGCGTTTGGAAGCGTCATTCCCGAATCGTTCATGCCGGCCAGATCCCGGTAGAAATTCGGCAGAGCTTCCTCGAGGTGCTGTCTTCGCCATGATTCCCTGAAATCAAGGAACGCAAGCGGGATTGAAACAATGAGCACTGCAAAGACAGCCAGGTCGTCGATGCCTGTCGATGCAAAGAGGGCTCCCACCCCGTAATCGCGGATGAGGTATGCTGTTCCGAGGATAAATACCGCCAGGGCGACGGGTATCGTAATAAAGAGGGTCTTTTCGGGCTTTTCCGTGATCACACGAACCGGGTGATTGAGCAGAAGGCCGATGCCGTGTTCGGCGGCCCTGCGTTTCTCGATCCGGGAGATGATCATGGTGCTCTCTTCTTCGAACACCTTCTTCTCCTGCTCGCCAAGTTCCACCTGTGCAGGACTCTTTTTGGGAAACAAATATGAGAGTCCGCCGACTCTTGCCTGCTCCTTCCCGTGAAGGGGGAGCGGTGCACCCTGATCCGGTGAACCCTTCGACTTCCTTTTCCCGGAAAAAATGTCTTTTATTGGCATAATCAGGACTCCGGTGTCATTGCACTGATAAGGATCACAAATCCGATACTCCCAAGCGGAATGATGAGATAGATAATGACATAAAGGAATATGGGCTGCGCCTGGCGGGAAAGGATGGACATGATGGACTGGAGGATGATCAGAAAAAGGGGTCCGGCCACCATGGCAGTCACATACGATTCAGCAACCAGCCCGAGCGTATCGAGGAACAACTTCTGATTCTGACTGTTCTCGAGAGAGTACTGTTCTGCCTTGGTCCGGAAATATTCAGCCAGGTTGCTTCCGCTCGAGATGCATCCCATAGCACCCTGTAAGAATTCTCTCATCCGGTAACTCGGGGTTGTTGAGGAGACGATATGAAGTGCATCGATCAGGTCCTTCCCGAAGAGATCGATCTCGAGTGCAATAAAACGAGCCTCGGTCGCACTCTCCTTGTATATGGTGCTGTTGCCGAGCTGCCGGAAGATTTCAGCAGGGGGAATTCCCGCCGAGGACATAGCCGTCACATAATTGATGGCATACGGGAGGGTGGCATCAATATTCCGTTGCCGGTTTCCGGCAACAAATTTAGGGTAGATCAGAAATACCAGGAACGTGATCCCACAAATCACGGAAAATGAAATAATACTGGCGAGGATAGTTCCGATGAGGAGTGAATACGGGGTGAGCATCAGCAGCAATCCGGGAACTGCTCCCTGGTAGGTGAACATCCCGGGTATATTGAACAGCCATGTGAACGCTCCGATAAGGATTGCACCAATTGCCCCGATGATGATTGAGCCAAGGTAGGCTGTGGACAGATATACCTCGAATGGCACTTTCATCCGGGCGTTAAGGAGCAGGTTCCTGAATCTGCATACTTGTCCCGTTTTTTTCCTGCAATTTTTCCGAGCAGCCTGAAGGCGACACGTTCAAAACTATTCATACAGGTCAGCTCGCACTATTTCCATGATTTTTGTCGGATCCCGGTAATACTGGATTAGAATATTGGAAACATCCCGATATTCACGGATATTTTTGACCCGCATCCATTCAAGCACTTCCTGCCGCATCTTGAGCTCTTCCCTCATCCTGTTCTCAGTCCAACCGCGGGATTCCATGATATCTTCGAGCACGAATGACTTCCCTGAATAGGTGATCTCATCGGTGACCGGGTGCCAGCGGAACACTTCGTTGGTGATGAGCTCGTTTGTCCTCGGATCGATGTCGAGGATCTCTACGATCTGCTTACTTCTCCTGATGCGCTGGCCCCCGATACGTGCCTGGACCTGCACCGATACCAGATCGAGTGCAGAGAGCATATTGCGGGGTACATCAAGCGGCGGATTTTCAAGACGGTGTACAATACTGGCTACCGAATCTGCATGTATGGTGGAGAATGTCACGTGGCCGGTGCTCATCGCCTGGAAGAGCGTCAGGGCTTCCCTCCCTCTCACCTCTCCCACGAGGAGATACTCAGGCCGCTGACGGAGTGCAGCCTTCAGCAGCTCATACATATCGATCTCGCCCCTCCCCTCTGTGTCAAAAGAGGTACGTGTCACACTCGGGATCCAGTTTGGATGGGGCAGTTTCAGTTCCCTTGTATCCTCAAGGGTAACGATCTTTGCAAGAGGGGGAATAAAGAGCGAAATGGCATTCAGCGAGGTGGTCTTTCCAGAAGCGGTGCCCCCGGCAAAAATACATGATTTCCCGCTCTCGACCGCAAGCCAGAGGAATGCGATCGAGAGAGGGGAGAAGGTTGACCATTCGATGAGATCGGTGGGGGTGATGGGTTCGGACTTGAATTTACGGATGGTGTAGGTTGAGCCATGCGCTGTAACTTCTCTTCCAAGGGTCATCTGGACACGGGAACCATCATGCATCGTTGAATCAAGCATGGGCTCGGCGATAGAGATGTATTTTCCTGACCGCTGGGCAAGTTTTGTCACAAAAGAGTCCAGTTCTTCAGCAGTCCTGTAACGGAGGTTCGTCCGCATCGATTCGTAACGGGTATGGTAGACAAACAAGTATATATTCACCCCGTCACAGGAGATATCCTCGATATACCTGTCGTGCATGATCGGATCGATCATCCCGTTTCCAAGGAACTCCTTATACATGGAGTAGAGGATCTTCTCCCGTTGGACAGGAGTGAGGTGAAGGCCAAAATCCGCGATCACTTCATCAGATACGGTACGAAGGGTGGTCCGTGCCTGGTCATCAGGCATATTCTGGGCATTGACATCGAGCCGTTCAAAGATCCGCTCTTTTATCTCGATGAACAATTCCTCCTCGGCTTTTGTGAGCACCGGCTCCAGGATCTCGTAAGTGTTCTCGTGGGTGGCATGGTCATAGGTGATCCTGATATACCCGTATGGCTCATTTACCGGGTAGAGCTCGATCTCCTCGATCCCTTTTTTGGGACGAAAGGTCAGGTCCACAAGAGGGCCATGGATCTTTCTGTCGTATTCCGTGACCTCTTTTTGGATAGCTCGCAACGGATTCATTTTTTTCAATATGCTCTTTTTTGGAGATCCAGCCTCGATTGTGGTGATCGTCGCCATGAGTCCCTGTAATTCTTCTCCACGGAGAGCATTCTCATTGTAGGCGGGGATCTGCCCTGAACTTTTCAGGCCAAATATTTTGGCCGGGGCCTTGATCTTCAGCTCGTCCACTTCGAACGTGGCACTCTTCGGGAGGATCAGGCCTGACAGGTCGTCGATTTCATCTATCGTTACCACTATGTCGTCCCGGACTGGCTGCTCTTCTGACCAGAGCGTTTTTTTGACCGGCTCAAACCTGGGGGCTGCAAACCTGCGGTTTACCACCTCCCCCCTTTCATTTTCAAAATCTGAATGGTCAAACGGCATGGCGGGCGATGAAGCCGGAACATCAGGAGGCGTTCTCTGATCCTCCTCCCCTTTTATCGGAGCATGTGTATATTTTGAAGCGGAGAGCGAGCCAAGTTCCAGATTTGTGGTTTCGGATTCCCAAAGATCGAGATCCATAACCCCTGAATCCCGTTGTTTTCCCTGTGTCCCCTTGTCGTCAGGCTTTTGAACGTTCCCTCTTCGCACAAAAATTTTTTTAAATGCTGATGTTTTTTTCTTCTCACCATCTGCCATACTAGCCTCACGAAATTGTATCGATCCACCGATCCTTCCTCTTATTGTAGCTCCTTCGCTTGAAGGTTCCTGATAGCGAGCCGTATCAGACCGAGGTTTGCATCAGCTCTTGTCAGCAGGCAGAGGAAAAGGTCGCCGTAGGGTACAACGATACATTTCCTTTCACCTGCTTCAAGGGTGATCTGTCCAAGTCCTCCCATCTTCATATCCCCGGCCAATTTCTCTCCTGCCCTCAGAAAATCCTGCGCTACCGCTGCGACCTGCTCAAAATCCCCGCTTCCCATTGATTTCACAGGGAAACCTTCAAAGAAAGCGAGGACTGCGAGAACTCCTGGCTGCTTCAGGATGCAGAGAAGCCTGTCGTCCTCAAGAAGGTGGGAGACCTTTGCGACACTCCCCTCTCTCGTATCATCCGGCATGAGCACCACTTCCGGAACCTGTCACCACGACGTGAGTTACTCCTCGTACGATACCCAGGCCTGGTTCTTATAGTGCCGCAACGAGGCGTTCCTTGTTCTTCTTTAATTCATACCGGATACGCCCCAGGTTGGAGGTGTTCTCCGCGACGATGGCAATCAACTCGTCTTTTGATAGTGGAGAGATAATAATCGGGCCTTTATCAAGCTCCACAAGCATCTGGGTGAGCTGCCCCTTGCCAAGTTCTCTTCCCATCGCTTCAGAAGTACCAATACCGGTCGATGCCATCGCACCAAGTGCATCAATGTCCATTTTTCCTGAAACCGCACTCTCTATGACAAACCCATCGCGCCCGATCACCACTGCGGCGGAGACGCCTTCCAGGTTCAAAAATTCTCCTAATATTTGTTTGAGCATTTCCTGCCACCTTACTTATAAATCAACCTCTTGATATTTGGAAATAAAAAGGTTTGCTCCTGTTCTTTTTCCCGTTTTGATCGAAGCAAAGGGGTATTTGTGAGGGCGAACTCCCGTATCCTTTCGCAGTTTTACCATCACTAATATGTGCATAAGGAAGGAGTATTGATTATCTGATGAAGATTCCGAGGGGAACATTCCGGGTTTTAAAGAGGAGATGCAGCGTGCATGCCCTGATCCGGGAGTTGAGGGACTCGTCCTTTTCCGGGTACTGCAAGATAGCCGTTGGACCAGATTCTATCACCCTCGTGTTTAAATCAGGCAATATCCAGCTTGCCGAATATGGTGCACTGGAAGGTGACGCGGCTCTTGAACGAGTATTCCAGTCCGATGGGCTGGATACAGTCGATGCCGTGCTTCATGATCTCAGTCCTGTCCAGCTCGATCTGGCGATGGAATTCAACCCCGGGGCGGTAGTAAAAAATAGAAAATCGGGAAAATCGATTGATCCGACGGGAGGGCATGATGGAGCCGAAAATACGGGCGGGACTTCCCCGGATCTCCTGAAAACCGGTCCGAAAACGGATAATCCGCATCACAGGAACCGGCCGGTTCAGGAGGCCCCCCATTCCTTGCCGGCGGGAAAACCTGCAGAAAAAAGCAGGATCTCCCCTATCCCTTCCTTTGATGATGATGCGTCACTCCTCTCCCAGGAGCTCGATGCCCTTGATGCCATGGATATCGAAGGCATGGCGGCAAAGTTCAGGGCCAACTACCGTCTCATGATGGAACGGCTGGAGCTGGATCACCTCACTGACCAGACCAATGGAAAAGATGCCCCATGACTGCTGTTTCGCTCGATTCTTACCTCCTGCTGATTGCCCTGATCATCTCCTTTGTCATCCTGTTTCTCTGCCTGTATACTGCATTGCTGCTTTCTGATGTGGCAAAACGTATTGCGACGCTGATCAGCAGCAACGACATTCCGGAAATGGTGGGACAACCCGGGAATGCCGGCAGACAACAGAGGCCTCATGGGGCAATATCCCGTGAAGAGATGCCTCTCCGGGACTCTTTGCAGGAACCTGAAGATATCCTTCCAGGGATCGGGAGGATAGCAGGAAAATTTGATATCGATTCACTCATCGTTGCTCTGCCTGAAGGTCTTGTGGTTGCTTCTTCCGGCAGCAGCGACCCTGAATATGATGCAGATTACTACAGCAACCTGTTTGCTGGAGATTATTCACTGCCTGATAAGGGGGTGTCGCTCTTTCCGATCGATCTCCGGGGAATTCCCCTGATTGGTATTGCCAGGAGCAGGAAGGCGATAAAAAAAGATCTGTGCATCCGGATGGCTGAAGAGATAGAATTGCTCTTAAAACGTAAATTCTGACAGGTATTCGCCGTCATTATCCTTTTATAATTACATGGGCAATGAATTGTGTAGAGATAGTTGAATGGTCAGGGTTTTTACCTTTGCATCAGGAAAAGGGGGGACCGGAAAGACTACCGTCACCATAAACCTCGGGACGAGTCTTGCACAATTAGGGAAACAGACCTGCATCATGGATGCAGATATCGGGATGGCGAACATGGGTCTCTCGATAGGGCTCGTCGATGTGCCGGTAACCCTGCATGAAGTGCTTTCCGGGAAGGCTTCAATAAAAGAGGCCATTTATGAAGGTCCGGGAGGTGTACAGGTCGTGCCGAGCGGAATATCGCTGCAGGGCTTCCAGCAGTCAGACCCCGAACTGCTTCGCGAGGTACTGAAAGATCTTACCGAAACGCTTGACTTCCTCCTCATTGACGCACCTGCAGGGATCAGCAGGGACGGGGTCGTCCCTCTTGCAGTTGCGGATGAGGTAATCCTCGTGGTAAATCCCAGCTCTCGGCAATTGTCGATGCAATGAAGACCAAGATCCTTGCTGAAGTGGTCGGGGGACACGTCCATGGTGCCATCGTGAACCGTTCAACTCCCGAGAATACAGGTGCTATCAGCCAGAAGATGGAGAAGGTTCTTGGAACGCGTGTCATCGGAATGATCCCGGAAGACAAGAATGTCAGGAAAGCCGCATCGGCAAAAACCCCGGTTGTGCTGGCGTATCCGTCATCACCATCATCCATTGCATTCCGAAAAATCGCTGCGGATCTTGCCGGTATCACCTACGACCAGAAGAAGATGCAGCCAAAAGACTCTTTTATTGACAGGTTCAGCAGGGTTCTTTTCAGAGGCCGTAAATGACCCTGTATTCTTACACAATCATTCTTCTTGGCCTTGTGAATACCGCCACCCTTCTCTTTGCAATAGGGCTATACCGGAAAACAAGATCTCTTCAGGCTGAATTGACGAAGGTCTCGTCCGATTTCTGGAAATAGGGAACTGCATCACCACTATCTCACCACTATCCATTTCACACGGCGCTTGAAGTTGGCGGGACCTGTTCGGAGCAGATGAAAATTCAGGTCTCACCCTCCCTGTTTTTAATCTCGAACATGCAGTGGGTATCTCCCCTGGACCGGCATCTGATCTCCCTTCCCCTTACCTTGATCCCAAAAGCCCCCTCCACAATGCCTGCTAAAAGTCCTGCCGTGCAGTAACAGACAGTTTTCCCGGAACTTCCCATCGATTCTGACTCGACGGTATGCTCAAGCGTGATGGTCTTGGTCTTGTCTGCCTCATTCCATTCCATTTGTACTATCCGGAACCAGCCCATCTGTGAGTAGAACGTAAATGCCATATCTGCAAGAGTGTTTGGGTTGGTAATCCCCATCTTCTTGTACTGCTCAACGTTCTCCTTGCCCATGTCCATGTATGCCCGGTAATTTACCCCCCCCGCAGGGACTTCTCCCATCGTCTTTGCTAATGAATGCATCATGGAAGAGAAGATGAACCGGGGCATCATCACCACAGGATCATCGATCAATTTGATCGTACCCTCGAGAGGTCTGTGCTCAATGTATTCCGTGATTGCCGATTCTCCCTTGACAATTGCCTCTGCTTTCCATTTCCAGCTGGACCCGGTCTGATCGACAACAAATTCGCAGCACTCATCCCCCTGCGCAGAACACTTGGTTTCAAGGCAGAACCAGTTTTTACCGGTCACGGCAATCATCACTCCCTCTATCCACCCACGGTGGATACCGCAGACCGGCATCTTCCATGCGTTCATGACCTGGGATTCAAATGTCCTGGTGGTGCGAAGAATGATCTTCTTTTCACTCTGGGAGACCAGCTCAAACGGTGCTCCCCACCCTTGCTGGTGCTGGAGCTGAAAGACGAGAAGCAGGAATTCGGCAGGGGAAAGATCGATTCCCAGCTTTTTGAGGTAGTTATTGAGACCTACGGAACCAAGGCCTACTGAACGATAGAGGTTCCTGACGGCCTGAACCGCGAGTTTCCGGGAAAGACTGGACTCGTACATCTCGTACAGTGCCCTTGTCAGGTAATCGGGGTTGCTGGCAGTACGAACGCCGAAGCAAAACGTTTCTCCCAGGAACGGATCTGCCTCAGTATACTCCCTGATATCCTTTTTACCGGCGATTATTGCCTCAAAATCTTCCCTGCCAATTTTTTTCCGGTCCATGAATGTGATTTCGGGGTTGTATCTATTTATAATACTACATGACGAGATCCGGAATACAGGGTCCCGGCTCCTGCCAGAATTGAGGAGAGGGGAGTACTGAAGTGAACGCTCCCCTCCGTCTTGATGCAGTTATCAGACATTTTTTTCGTCAGCCCGATTGGGATTTTTCCCTTGAGGGGAATAGCGTATCCGGCAAACCAGCCATTCAGGAATAAAAGATCCTTTGGGATTCGAAAATATTGGGCAGAACACTGGCCTGTCATCCAATGCAGGGAGGAGAGAGGGGGGGTAAGTGTTGTCTGCTACGACCACTCCTTCCGGATACCCATTGATAAACAGGATATACGTTTTTTTTCTTTGTGCACGGTTCACCGCAATACCATGGAAATTTCTCTCGTGTGCATTCTCCAACAGGTCAGTATAAGGAAAAATCCCGGCAGGAGAAACCCCATTCATCAGGTCATCTATGATATCATGCGTGAAGGACACGACTAGATCCTCTTTGTCTTCTTTTTTTCCATGATCCTGTCTTTATAACCTGATGGGGGCAGATTGTCTTATTTCTTATCCTTCCTGCCTGCCAGAGGGGAAGAGACATATTAACGAGAAAGAAGATCCTGTACAGGAGACCATTGATATCCCTGCTCATCATTCCTGCCCTGGCGATCATGGCAACACTCTGTTACGCCTCATCACTGGATGTCCGGGAGAGAAGAGTGCCTTTCCGCACATGGTACCCGATGCTTGCGGTGAGCATTCCTTTTACCGCTTTATTCTATGGGAGTCTTCTTTATTACGGGGATTTCTCCAGCCTGGTATATCTGGTCCTGATGGCCCTCTCTTTCTCACTTTTATTCTACCTCTTCGCATATTTCCACCTTTTTGGAGGTGCTGATGCATGGGCATTGATATTCATATCGCTCTGTATCCCGACATTTCCCTTCACCCCCCTTTTCGGCATACCCCCTCCCGCTTTTCTCCCTTTCAGTGTTCTGATGAATGCCGTTCTCCTCAATCTCTTCATTCCTGTCGGGATTTACCTGTATAACCTGAAGAAAGGGAACAAGGCACCATTTCCTTACCGGTTCCTTGGATTCCCGGTTGAAGGGGACCATATAGAGGAGAGTTATGGCTACGTGATGGAAAAGATCGATGAGGAAGACGGGGAGATACAAAGGTCTTTTACCGGTATTCACGAGATGATCCGCAGCCTGGTGAACGGCAAAGGACGGATCTCCACGCTGGACCTCCGCAGAAATCCTTGTGAATACCAAAAGGAGCGAGAATTGTATGGAAAAGCCGGGAGGGTATGGATATCCTACGGGATACCCTTTATAGTCCCGATTGCCGCAGGTCTGATCACTGCCCTCATTTTCGGCGATATTTTTTTTAGTCTGATGCAGCTTCTCTCTGGAGTCAACTATGCTTAACCTACATTATACCGATGGCCTGATTCCGGTCGTGGTACAGGATATCATGACCCTTGAAGTACTGATGGTAGCCTATGCAGATCAAGAGGCTGTCCGGCTTACCAGAAAAACCGGGTTTGCACATTATTTCAGCCGCAGCAGAAAAAAGATCTGGAAGAAAGGGGAGGAGAGCGGCCACTTCCAGAAGGTACGGCAGATCCTGGTCGACTGTGACGAGGACTGTATCCTCTACCTTGTCGAACAGACCGGTGCTGCCTGCCATACCGGGTACCAGACCTGTTTTTACAGAACAATTGATAATGAGATCACCGCTGAACAGGTGTTTGATCCCTCAAAGGTATATGCCCATAAAGGTGAATGAGAAAACTGCGATAAAAGGTGATGGTTAATACCACCCGTAGAATGGCAACCACGTGGAAGCGCTACAAATCGAACATGAGGGTCCGGAACCGTGTCTGTGGGTGATACCACGAAATTAATTGTCCAAAATCCCTCATCTTATGTCAGGATGTTGCCTGCGTGAGTATTTGATAATGTGCAGATCCTTCCTGCTGCCAGGGTTCTCCCCATGAACCGACAGGGAAAAATAATAACTTCAGAATTGAAATTAAATACTCGCTGGAATAATCCAGAACAGAGTGTAGAGCAATTCAGAGAATAGTAAATAAAACAAAAATAGGTGATAACTTTTGAAATTAGTACCTGATACAAGCGTCGTTATAGATGGCCGCATCACCTCAATGATAAAAACCGGCGAATATAAAGGTGCATCAATAATCATCCCCGAAGCGGTGGTGGCTGAACTCGAGGCCCAGGCCAATCAGGGACGGGAGATCGGCTTTTCGGGCCTGACCGAACTTCAGGCCCTTTGCAGGATGGCAGAAGAGGGTATTATCCAGATCAGTTTTTCCGGAGTGAGGCCTACCCTCGAGCAAGTCAAGCTTGCCAGTGGGGGGGAGATTGACGCGCTGATACGGAACGCCGCGATAGAGCATGATGCCAAGTTTATCACAAGTGATAGTGTGCAGGCAGAGGTGGCAAAGGCGAAGGGACTGGATGTGATGTTCCTGCGGCCTCAGATCGAAGGATTCACGCCCCTTGCAATCGACCAGTTCTTTGACGAGCATACCATGGCCGTATATCTCAAGGAGAGAGTATCCCCCATGGCACGGAAAGGAACCGTAAAAGAGATGCGGCTCGTGAAGATACGGGAACAACCGCTTACGGATTACGAACTGAGGAATATGGCTCAGGAGATCCTTGAGCGTGCAAAACGTCACCCCGATGGATTCATAGAGATTGAGAAGCGGGGTATCACCGTGGTGCAGATCGGTTCGATGCGGATCGCGATTGCCCGCAGACCGTTCTCCGACGGGATGGAGATCACCGCCGTCCGGCCGATCGCCGATGTGCAGCTCGAAAGTTTCAACAAGGCGAACGTCATCAGAAGCAGGCTTATGGGGGATAAGCGTGGGCTGCTGATTGCCGGACCTCCCGGGGCCGGGAAGACCACCCTTGCCCAGAGTGTCGCCACGTATCTTGCAGATCATGGATTTATCGTAAAAACCATGGAAGCGCCCCGCGAACTCCAGGTTCCCGACCACATCACCCAGTATACAAGCCTTGAAGGCAGCATGGAGAATACTGCGGATGTCCTGCTCCTGGTACGACCCGATTTTGTCATCTTCGATGAGCTTCGGAAGAACGAGGACTTCAGGGTGTTTGCCGATATGCGGCTTGCCGGGATCGGCATGGTCGGGGTCGTACACGCGATAGGTACCCACGATGCACTTCAGCGATTCTCAGACAGGGTCGATTTCGGGGTGCTCCCCCAGATCGTCAATACGATCATCTTTGTCGAGAAAGGCGAGATTACGAATGTGTATGATGTAGGATTTACCATCAAGGTGCCAGAGGGGATGTCAAGTGAGATCAACCTGAGACCGGTCACCATGGTGTCTGATGATGAGACAGGAGAACTGCTTTTTGAGATCTTCAAATATGATTCTGAGACAATTGTCATGCCGGTCATGCGGCCGGTTACGGCAGCCGCCCCTTTGAAACCCCCGGTGATACAGAAGGAATCAGCAGAAACCTCTGCCTGGAAGATCAGCGAACGGGATATACAGAGGGAGATTGGACGATATACCGAGGGATTTGTGGATGTGCACATGCTGTCTGATACAAAAGCGGTGGTATATATCGAGGATAAGGATGTCCCGGCAGCAATTGGCAAAGGCGGGAAGAATATTGCCGGGATCGTGAACAAGGTCGGCATCGGCATTGATATCCGTCCCCGGAGTGAACTGGAAAAACAACCTGCGCCGCCCCAGGCCGAAGAGGAACTCCAGCTGGGGGGAGGCGTGAAGATCCGGATGGACAAGAAACAACTCGCCATCATCTGCCCTGAACAGTCGGGCAAGATTGTCGATGTCTTTGCCGGAAAAGAATACCTCTTTACTGCCACGGTGAACGACACAGGGGAGATCCACCTTGCGAAGAATTCCAGCATCGCACAGGAAATGATCAAGAGGTATAACGAAGGGGATACCATCCGGTTACGACCGGTATAACTTATTTTTCGCGCATTTTTAGATTTTTATGAGAGTTCAAGGAAGGTGAATGTGTGTGAGCGGAACTGATACGCGGCAGAGCGAACGTGAAATCCTCTCAAGATGGGAACACGCTTTTGAGCCAGATCCTACCGGGGGAGAGAAGTATTACATTAACGTGGCATTTCCCTACCCCAGCGGGGCGATGCATGTAGGGCATGGAAGGACCTATATTGCTCCTGATGTCATCGCCCGTTTCTGGCGGATGAGGGGTAAATGTGTCCTCTACCCAATGGCATTCCACGTGACCGGTGCACCGGTGATAGGGATCTCAAAGCGCATTGCGAGAGGGGATCAGAAGGCGGTATCCCTGTACCGGGATCTCTACAAGGTTCCTCCTGATGTACTGGCTGCATTTACCGACCCTCTGGCGATCGTCAGGCATTTTTCTGATGAATACCAGCGGGTGATGAGGGAATGCGGTATCTCAATCGACTGGCGGCGGCGTTTTACCACGGTGGATCCCCAGTACAGCAGGTTCATCGAATGGCAGTGGAAACACCTCAAAGAGGGGGAGCATGTGGTAAAAGGAGCTCATCCGGTAAGGTTCTGCCCCCAGTGTGATAATCCGGTGGGAGACCATGATCTCCTCGAAGGGGACAAAGCAGAGATCATCAGGTTCACCCTTGTCATGTTCCAGTGGAAGGATTCCCTGATACCTACCGCCACCCTCCGCCCTGAAACCATTTACGGGGTGACCAATCTCTGGGTAAACCCGGACGTGACCTACGTCAGGGCAAATATAGACGGAGTTTCGTGGATCATCAGCAGGCAGGCCGCCCAGAAGCTCGCCCTCCAGGACCATTCGGTCGAAATTACTGGAGAGATAGGTGGTTCGTCATTGGTTGACCAGGTCGTATCTCACCCGCTCTGCGGTGACATACCGATCCTGCCTGCCCGGTTCGTGGACCCGGAGATGGCAAGCGGGATCGTGATGAGTGTTCCGGCTCATGCCCCGTTTGATTATATCGCCCTCCGCGATCTCCAGTCTGAAGGCAGGTATCCCGGCATCACTCCGGTGCCGCTCATCACGGTTCCGGGCTACGGAACCCTCCCCGCCCGCGATGCGGTTGAGAGGGCAGGGATCACAAACCAGGATGACCCTCGTATGGAAACGCTCACGCAGGAAGTCTACAGCGCCGAGTTCGGTTCCGGCCGGCTCTATGAGCAGTACGGGGGAACCCCGGTAAAAGTGGCGAGGGATTCGGTCGCTGCGCTGATGATCGGGCAGTATGGATCGATTCCCATGTATGAATTTGACACCAGGTCCGTGGTCTGCAGGTGCGGAGGGCAGGTATTTGTCAAAATTCTCCATGATCAGTGGTTCCTCCGGTATAGTGATCCCGCATGGAAATCAGAGGTGTCAGCCCTTCTGGAACAGATGTCGCTTGTCCCCCCGGAAGTCCGGGCCGAGTTCGAGAGGACGGTGGGCTGGCTCAATGACTGGGCATGTACAAGGAAGGTCGGGCTTGGGACACGCCTCCCCTGGGACCCGGCATGGCTGATCGAGCCGCTCTCAGATTCAACCGTGTATATGGCATATTATACGATCGCGCATCACCTGAAGTCGATCTCCCCGGAACTCCTCACTCCTGACGTCTTTGATTACATCTTCCTTGGAAGAGAGACCGCGTCTCTCCCGGAGCGTGAAAAACTGGATGTCATGCGGCGGGAATTTTTATTCTGGTATCCGTATGATTTCAGGTTCTCTGCAAAGGATCTCATCTCCAATCACCTCACCTTCCAGCTGTTCCACCACGTAGCTATTTTCCCAAAGTCACTGCTCCCCCAGGGGATGGTGGTTTTTGGCATGGGGCTCCTGAACGGGGCAAAGATGTCCTCATCAAAGGGAAATGTCTTCCTTCTCGAGGACGCCGTTTGCGAATTTGGTGCTGACACCGTCCGGATGTTTCTGGTCGGAAGTGCTGAGCCCTGGCAGGATTTTGACTGGAGAAACGAGCTTGTTGCATCTACACGGCGCCAGATAGAACGGTTTATCAGCACTGTTGAAGAATCATGCGGAGCAACCGGCACCCCTGATGAACTCGACCTGTGGCTGGCGAGCAAGCTCCAGGGACATATTGCCCGTATGACTGATGCACTGGAGCATTTCCAGACCAGGCAGGCCCTTCAGGAAGCATTCTTCGGGATAGAGTCCGACCTCAAATGGTACCGGAAAAGACTGCCTGAAGGGTCTGCAGGGAGCAGGTATCTTGCGGAACTCTGCTCAGTATGGGTACGGCTGCTCGCACCGGTCATACCCTTTTCCTGCGAGCACCTGTGGAAGAGGTCTGGGCAATGCGGGTCTTGTCTCCTTTGCCCCCTGGCCTGTCCCGGAACCTGCAGCGGTGAACAGGAGGATCGAGTTATCAGAGGACCTCCTCTCACGAACGGTTGAGGATATCGAGTCCATTGTCAAGATCATACAGATGGCTCCTTCTGCAATCACCATCTACACCGCACCTGTGTGGAAACACAAGGTGTTCCTGGCTGTTGCGGGTGCAGAGAACAAGGGCACCGTGATCAAGGAGATCATGAAAGACGAGGAGATGAGAAAGAGGGGGAAGGAAGTTACCGATACGGTGCGGCAGTGCACCCTGCTCATACACCGGCTGCCACCACACGTGGTCTCTGCGCTCCTTGAGGAGATCCCGGATGAAGAGGCGATCTTCAAGAGGGCAGCAGGGTTCCTCCAGAAGGAATTTGGGGTCCCGGTCACGGTGAGGTATGCCGGAGACGGGCTGCATGCCAAGGCGGCCCTTGCCCTCCCATTCAAGCCAGCCCTCGTTATTGAGTGAAGAGATTTTTTTCAGGCTTCCTCAACACTTTTTACTTTTTTCACCCGTTCCTTCGTGGAATACCCTGTCACGAAATCGAGATATTTCCGAAAGCGCCTGTTGGTGTCAAGTATTACCTCATCAGATGCCTTTTTATCCGACTCGGTGCGCACGATCACGGTCTTTCCCCCTTCACCAAGGGTGACATCGAGCAGCGTGAGTGCTCCATAGCTGACCTGGTACCGATCGTCAAGTTTCTTCACTTCTGTGCCAAAGCACTGTTCCAAACCCTCCACTATGGTGGTGTTCAGATCTTTTGTATGTCCTCTTTTTACCGGATACTCTTGCATAATACTTTTTTATAGTGATGAGATATGTTAAGTTAATGTCACCGGATCCCAGTTCTGATATCAGGATCTTTTCAAAACCATTGAGCCATGAAGGTTCTTCCGTTCTTATGGGCTTTCCAGGCAGTGGTCTTGTGGGAAGCATCGCACTCCAGTACATGGTTGATCAACTGGAGTTCACGCAGATCGGAAGTATGAACAGCAAGTACTTCCCCCCCTCGCCATGATGAACCGCGGCGTGATCAACATCCCTGTACGGGTGTTTGAAAAGGAAAATCTTGCGGCGATTGTCGCGGACATCCCTATCCACCCGAGTATCTGCTACGAGGTTGCGAACGGCATCATGGAGTGGCTTATGCCCTTCAATATCAGGGAAGTGGTTACTATCGCGGGGATTATCACCAATGAAACAGAGAAACGGGTTTTTGGCGTGGCCACTTCAGAGGAGGCGCTCCCGCGGATACAGGAGAGCACGATCATCCTGCCCATCGGCAGTATCTCGGGCATTGCCAGCAGTTTCCTTATCGAATGCCGGATTCGCAACATCGATGCCTTCGGATTGCTTGGCGAGACCATCAATGCGCCGGATCCCCGTGCATCAGCAGCGATAATTGGGGTGCTGAACAAGATGTACGGGCTTGAGTTGGATATCCAGCCGCTCCTTGAGCAGGCGGATGAGATCGAGTCTACGATGCACAAACTGGCTGAGCAGGTCCAGACTGCAGAAGCGTTGCCAAAGAAAGAACAGCAGCTGCCGATGTATGGGTGATTGACGATGAAATGCTACGCGCTCACAGGGATATCTCCTGACGTGATTCAGGAATTGCACAAAGGCAGACCCAGAACACTCGAACTCCAGAGCACCCATAATGTCATCACGCTTGCAGGGCTCGGTCCAGGCACTGCCATTTTCATGACCTCTGTCGAGATGGAAGACCTTGATCCGGGCGATTCGGGGATAATAACCGAGATTATAGCGATAAGTATCACGATGAAACGCATGGTGGAGTTCACCCAGGGGTACCATTTTGAAGAGCGTGAACGAATGTCAGCCCGGATTAAGGTCCGGTGTATCGGCTCTTCGATTGTGAAGTCGGTCACCCATGAGAGCATTCTTCAGCCACTATCGGTCGAAGTGGTAAAATCCGCCTGTTATCATGCGGGCTGATGAAGATCCCCGAATTTTTTATAAGATACAACGAGTACCACGGTCATTTTTATTTATTTTCTCCCAAATATGCCACAACATCATGTTTTTTATTAAATACTGGCTATTGCAACTGCAATCAAGCCGTTCCGATATTTAATAAGGTTGAATAACGAAAAGTACTGGCTGCTTATGGGCTTGTGGCTTAGCCAGGATAGAGCGCCGGGCTTCTAACCCGGATGTCGAGGGTTCGAATCCCTCCAGGCCCGTTCCGAAGCTGAAAAATGGTGCTGCGACAGGATCTTCTCCTGATCATGGAACCTGATTTTTGTGCTTCTTGTCAGAAAGAATACCTCCTCTCTCTTCCCTGCGACAACACACAACTGCAGTACCTGAAAGAGAGGGATGTATGGATGGTCCGCCAAAGAAGCCCAGCTTGAAGAAAGAATACAACGACCCGGGATTCTTTTAAAAAAAGTGATTCAGGCTTCCTCTTCGGTGACCAGGGTCACGTCAGAGATGTTGTGCTGGCGGAGCGCCAGCTTCTTTGCCTTGAAGATATTCTTCCCTTCCTTTCCTATCGCGATACCGCGGTCTTCAGACCTGACCTCGATATGGGCAACCTGCCCCTCGTCATCGTTCGCAAACCCTACCGCAACGACCTGGGCTGGGAGGAAACAATTTTTGAGGAACTGTTCAGGGTTCGGAGAATACTCCACTACCTCGATCTTTTTCCCCATGACTTCCATTGCTTTCTTGATGCTGGCCCCTTTCTTCCCGATCGCCAGCCCCATCTCCCCTGGATTGACCACAAAGATCAGCCGGTTGTTCCGGTCATCGATGACACAATCCCGACTGCCCGCACCGGTAAGACGTTCAAACTGCGATATGAGGCGCATGCAGTCCTCGGTCAGTACGATCTCCGCCATCTCATACCCTCTTGAGATTGAGAAGGTCCGACTCCCCGGGGTCCACGATGGCAAGTGCACTGACCATGAACGGCTTTCCGCATGCCTTTCCGAGCTGGACGCTTGAGCCTTCAAAGGTATACAGAAACAGTCCTTCTCGTGAGGAAAGGGATTTCCTGAATTTTTCCGGGCAGTTGCCGGCAACAACGACCAGCTGTGCCTTGCCCTCATTGATACATTGTTCGGTTTGGTTCTGGCCAAGAATGACATCGCCGGTCTTGATGGCCCTTCTCAACGATACATTAAAATCCATTGCAATTCTCCTAGTTCAAAGGTTTCGCGATAAGTTTTACATCCCCGGTACCGAGCTGGATCGGCTGTCCGACTATGACGTTCTCGGTCACCCCGGACAATTCATCGATCTCATTTGCCACAGCGGCATCGAGGAGGTGGTTCACCGTGACCTCGAATGCAGCCCTTGAAAGCACACTCTCTTTCTCCCCAGCTATTCCGTGACGCCCAATCTGTTTGACTTCGCCTTCCATGCACATCATGTCAGCGACCAGCATAATATGGCGCACATCCACAAGGATACCTTGTTCGCCAAGCGTTGAGAGTGCTTCATGGATGATTGCATTCCGGGCAGCCTCGATCCCAAGCACCTGCGAGATCTCGCTGATGTTGTTGGTGCGGGTACGGGTGGTATCCACACCATCAACCTCAAACACGTCTTTAATGTTGGAGCCTTCAGTATATAGGATATACTCTCCGCTCTCCTTTCTGACCACGACACGTTCGATGTCATCGATCCCCTGCACGATCACATTCCTGACATGCTCCGCGAGCTGGAACAGGTTCTGGTAACTCTCTCTGTCTTTTGGCATGAAGAGTATCGTTGCCGTTTTATCTTCCATCTCGAATTCAAAGTCACGATAATGACGGCGCTCCCGGATCTTCTTTGGCGCGACTTCGAGGATTGTGGATGGTGTGATCTTTCGCTTTTCACAGACCGCGGTGTTGAGATGGACAACGATCTGCATGTTTTCCATGTCGATCGTGATATCCCCAAATTCGTGGAGCGGGGCCGCTTCGATCTGCCAGCTGACTTCCCTCGCCCGGTCCCTGTCGATCCCATAATCCGCTTCGAGGAAGATGGTCATCGTGGGGGTGCTTGGCTCCTTCCGCGCGTCCATGATCTCGATCAAGCGGGGAAGCCCAAGGGTTACGTTGATCTCGGCCACACCTGCATAGTGGAATGTCCGCATCGTCATCTGTGTGCCAGGCTCCCCGATCGATTGTGCAGCAATGATTCCCACCGCTTCACAGGGTTCGATCCGGGTATTCTGGTATTCGTTGATGACACGGTCCAGGATCTGGTCAAACTGGGGAGGGGTGATCTTTTTTCCTTCCAGGAACTTCCGCAGCTGCTCCTTTGTCTTCACAGGGAGATCAGTCTCATCGATCCTTGTTTTCTGATCGGCGAGCATCTTACACCTCCTCCTTGAGAATACTCTCCACAATCCCCTTCACATCGACCGGATCTCCAAAACTGCTCTTCATGGGATCGGTCCCGTCTTCTCCGTACCTGAACTGGATGATCCTTCCGCCCGTTGTCCTGACCGTCCCGTCATAGGCGACTTTGAGATCCTGGAGTGCATTGATCATTCGCCGCTGCAGGTACCCGCTCTGGGAGGTACGGACCGCCGTATCCACAAGCCCCTCACGACCACCTATTGCATGGAAGAAGAATTCAGTCGGGTTCAGGCCGCCTTTGTAGCTGTGCTTGATAAATCCATGGGCATCCGATCCGCGATCCCCCTTCTTGAAATGGGGGAGGGTACGTTCATCGTAGCCACGCATGATGCGCTCACCACGGACGGACTGCTGCCCGACACACCCTGCCATCTGGGTCAGGTTGAGCATCGATCCACGGGCACCGCTCACGGCCATTACCACGGCGCTGTTCCCAAGGCCAAGGTGCCTGCCTGCAATCTCACCGGTCCGGTCACGGGCTTTTCCAAGGACCTGCATGATCTGCATTTCGAGGGTCTCGTCAGGGGTCCTGCCCGGCATCGGTTCGAGCTGCCCATCTTCGTAGATGTTGATGCGCCGCTGGACATCGAGGACTGCATTGGAGAGGACCTCATCGATCTGGCCGTACTCCGTCCGGGAGAGATCTTCATCATCAATACCAAAGGAGAACCCGTCAAGCATGATCGAGCGGATTGCCAGGTGCGTGATATCATCGATGAAATCGGCTGCCCGCTTCATCCCGTACTGTCGGATGATGCGGTGGACAATCTGGCCGTCGAATGCACCGATGGCTTTCTTGTCGATGGTCCCTGATTCGAGTTCCCCGTCCATGACACGGACATAGGCATCGCGATCACAGAGCTCTTTTTTGCATGTATCGCAGTTCTGGCATGAACTCGCTTTGAAGACCATATTGAGTTCTTTTGGCAGAATCGTAGAGAATACCTGCTTGTTGCTCCATAATGCAACACCCTCTTTTTCCAACCCCGGTTCAGGGAGTTGCTCGATGCGGATATTTTTCAGGAGATACAGAGCTTCACTTTTTGTGAACCAGCGGATCTGGTTCGTGAGGAGAAAGATCCCAGATATATGGTCATGGATCCCGCCAATGATGGGGCCACCGAACCGGGGTGAGAGGATATTCTCCTCCACCGCAACAAGTATCGCTGCCTCAGCTCTTGCCTCTTCAGTCTGCGGGATATGGAGGTTCATCTCATCCCCGTCAAAATCCGCATTATACGGGGGACATACCGCGGGATTGAGACGGAACGTCCTGCCATCCATCACCTTTACACGGTGGGCCATGATACTCATCCGGTGAAGCGAGGGCTGCCGGTTGAAGAGGACGATGTCCCAGTCCCTGATCTGCCGTTCAACCGTCCACCCTGGTTCAAGCTGCTCGGCAACGGTGTCCAGGTTCCCCTCAGCAAGACGGAGACGTCGTTTATCCGGCCTGATCACATAATTGGCACCGCAGGGAGCGGTAAGGGTGGTTCTGATGGGTCCGTTCAGGACCATCTGTTTCAGATCCTCGATGTTATAGGGGGTGACCTGAACAGGAATGGTCATCTCGTTTGCCACGGCCAGGGGAATTCCGACCTCGATCACGCTCAGGTTCGGGTCGGGAGAGATGACGGTCCTTGCAGAGAAGTTGACACGTTTCCCTGAAAGGGATCCCCTGAACCGGCCATCTTTCCCCTTGAGACGCTGGGAGAGGGTCTTTAATGGTCTTCCGCTCCGGTGCCGGGCAGGTGGGCAGCCGGCAACTTCGTTGTCGAGGTAGGTCGTCACGTGATACTGGAGCAGCTCCCAGAGATCTTCGATGATGAGCTGGGGTGCCCCGGCATCCTGGTTCTCCTTGAAACGCTGGTTGATACGGATGATATCCACCAGTTTGTGGGTGAGATCGTCTTCAGAACGCTGCCCGTTTTCAAGAATGATTGACGGCCTCATGGTGACGGGTGGAACCGGCAATACGGTAAGTATGGTCCATTCGGGCCTGGCGACTTCGGGATTGATCCCAAGGTGCTTGAGATCTTCATCAGGAATCTTCTCAAGGCGTGCCCTGATATCTGCAGGGGTGAGCTTATGCTCCACCTTCTTGCCTTCTTCGAGCAGGATCTCGGAGAATGTGGTAGGTTTCTCGAAATTGATCTTGAGCTGCTGCTCCCCGCAATGGGGGCAGACACGCTCCTTTTTGATATCTTTTTCAGAGAGGACATCCCCTGTCAGGTCATCCTCAGTCCCCACAACCTTCTCGATCTCTTCAGGCGAGAGGAGCAACTTGCTGCAACTCCGGCAGGTCACACGGAGAAGTTTTCGTATCATCCGTGTATACCCGACATGAATTACAGGCTTGGCGAGCTCGATGTGGCCAAAGTGACCCGGACATTCGCTTGCCTTCTGGTCACAGGTCTTGCACCGGAGCCCGGGGTCGATGACCCCCAGGTTCAGATCCATCAGTCCCTGAGGGTAGGGAAATCCGTCATCATCATAGGTATCAGCCCAGATAATCTTCCGTACACTCATGGTGCGGATCTCTTTTGGTGAGAGGAGGCCGAATTCTATTTTTCCGATACGTTTTGGACTTGGCATACGACCTTTTCCTCCTATACCACATCTTCCAGTTTCATTCGGGGAGCTATACCCATACTCTTCATCTCGTCAAGCAGGAGCTTAAACGCATAGGACATCTCTACAGGGTAGATATCGGTCTCTCCACCACAGGAGAGACACCGGGTGGTATTGGCTTTCCGATCCAGCATGGCTACCATGCCGCAGTGTGCGCATACATACTCCTGTACCTTGTCTGATTCATCGAGAAGCCGTTCCTTGAGTGCCATTGCAGCACCGTGACCGATCATGACATCCCGCTCCATCTCTCCGAAACGGAGCCCTCCTTCCCTGGCCCGGCCTTCTGTCGGCTGACGCGTGAGTACCTGGACGGGCCCTCTTGACCGGGCGTGCATCTTGCTGGAGACCATGTGGTACAGTTTCTGGTAGTAGATGACACCCACGTAGATATCAGCCTTGAACCGCTTCCCTGTGATACCATCAAACATCACTTCGCGCCCGGTATGAGAGAAGCCGAGTTCCTTGAGTGACCCCCTGAGTGCCGATTCCTGCGCTCCCGAAAATGCGGTTGCGTTGATCCGGTGACCTTCAAGAGAACCGACTTTCCCCCCGATCATCTCGAGCATATGCCCGATGGTCATGCGGCTCGGGATGGCATGGGGGTTGATGACGAGATCAGGGCTGAGGCCTGATTCGGTGAATGGCATATCTTCCTGTGGTGCTATCAGGCCGATAACCCCTTTCTGCCCGTGCCTGGAAGCGAACTTATCCCCGACTTCAGGAATTCGAAGGTCCCTTGTCCTGACCTTGACCAGCCGGGAGCTGTTCTCTCCTTCAGTGATGATAACGGTATCAACGATACCCCGCTCATTGCTTCGCATCGTGACAGAGGTATCCCTCCTTTTTTCGACCGTGATGAGATCGCTTGTAGGCTCTTCGAGGAATCTCGGAGGGGAGGTCTTCCCGATCAGGACGTCTTTTTCGTTGACAACGGTCTCAGGGTTGATGACCCCGTCATCATCGAGGTTTTTGTAACTCTCTGCACCATGAGCCTCCGGTCACCTCTTCATCCGGTATCTCGATCCGATCCACCTGGCCTCCGGGATATCGCCGTTCCTCACCCTCGTAGGTGCGGAAGAAATGGGATCTCCCAAGACCGCGATCGATGGACGCCTTGTTGAAGATCAACGCATCTTCGATATTGTATCCCTCAAAACTGAGAATTGCAACCACGAAGTTCTGCCCACCAGGGCGGTCATCAGAGCCGATCAGGTCAGAGGTCTGCGTGTGGACAATAGGGCGCTGGACATAGTGCAGCAGATGGCCTCGCGTATCGGGCCTGAGCTTCATATTTGATGTGCCAAAGCCGAGTGCCTGCTTTACCATCCCTGCACCCATCGTGACACGGGGACTTGCATTATGCTCAGGGAAAGGTACATGAGCAGCACCGATACCAAGAATGAGCGACGGGTCAATCTCAAGATGCGTATGTTCAGGTGTGATTTTCGAAGGCTCCATTGCGATGAAAAGGTCTTCCTCTTCCTCGGCATCGATCAACTCGATCATTCCTTTCCGAATGAAATAGGAGAAGTCAATCTCCTTTTTGCTGAGCTTCTCGATCTCGTCAGAACTTATCAGTGGTTTTCCCGTATGGAGCACGATTAAGGGGCGCCTTGCCCGGCCGCGATCGGTGTGAATCACCACATCGTTATTGAACTCCTTGTGGGAGATGTTCACTTCAGTTGAAATCGCTCCCTGGCGGCGCATGTTCCGTATCTGGGTAACGAATGCTTTTGGATCATCGATGAGACCTATCAGGGCTCCATCGACGAATACCCGTGCCTTCTTCATCGTACATCACCACGTATGTGTTCAACACCAAGGGTGTAGAGCATCCGCACCACTTCATCCTCGTCCGGTACTCCGCGGCTTATCTCTACCATCTGGGCAAAGTTCTTTACAAGGCCGCAGTTCGGTCCCTCCGGCGTCTCACTCGGGCAAATCCTGCCCCACTGCGTAGGGTGCAGATCACGCGCTTCAAAATGTGGCTGTGACCTTGACAGCGGAGAGATGACCCTGCGCAGGTGTGATAGGACACTCATATGGTCTATCCGATCGAGGAGCTGAGATACCCCGGTCCTTCCCCCGACCCAGTTCCCTGTCGCAAGGGGATGCAGGAGTCGCTCTGTCAGCACATCTGCCCTTACTGCCGTGCCGATGGAAAGGTCACGGTGACGCATGCTTGCCCGTTCGAGCTGGTACTTGATGTCCCGGGTAAGCCTGTTCAGGGAGATACGGAAGAGGTCCTCCATGAGGTCGCCTGCAAGCTTCAGCCGCTTGTTTGAGTAATGGTCCTTGTCATCGATCCGCCGCTTCGCAAGAACGAGATCGAAGCATGCCTCAGCCATCCGCCCAAGGAAATGCGCTTTGGCAAGCCTTACTTCTGCCACCGCCTCAAGATACCCTTCATCCTCTTCTTTCAGGGTTGCCGGCATCAGGTAATTGAGGTGGGGGAGCAGGTAGTTGTCAAGCACGAACTCGGCCCGTTTCCTCTGGTAATCCCTTGTCTGGTTAGGGGCAAGCTTCTTTCCCACGTACATGACGCCCCCCTCAAGGCTGTCGCATTCGCTCTCCTCAAGGTTCTGCATCATAAAAGTCAGAATATCCTCATCGTTTGATACCGCATTCACAATTTCGTGATCGCTCACGAGACCGAGCGATCGCATAAGATCAACAAATCTGAGGTGCCCGGCAACTGAGGGAAAAGAGACCTCAAGCAGGTTTTTCCTGTTCCTCTCGACCACTACAAGGGCACGGTAACCGCGGAACTGCGAGAATACCTTTGCCACATAGATGCGCTCATTGTAGCGTTCGGTAAATTCGGTCATGATCTTGTTCGAGGCGAGATCTTCCAGTGTCATCAGCACGCGCTCAGTACCGTTGACGATAAAGTATCCGCCCGGATCGAACGGGTCTTCCCCATGCGATATCCGCTCTGCATCGCTCATCCCGTAGAGATTGCAGGATGCAGATCCGACCATGATCGGGAGTTGCCCGATGGTGGTAATTACCGGATCCTGCCGATCCTCACCCTGCACGAGTGTCAACTCGAGCATGATCGGTGCTGCATAAGTAAGGTTTCTCAGCCGTGCCTCACTGGGAAAAAGGTCACCCTGTGACCCATCGGCTTCTCTCACCAGTGGTTTTTTTACTTCGATCTTTCCGAGCTCTACCCAGACAGGTTCAGTACTTTTACCGCGAATCTCAATATCGGTATCAATAATCTTCTGCTCATTGACCACCTTCTGGAGATTTGCCTGGAGAAAATTGTTGAATGAGTCGAGCTGGTGGCGCGCAACATGCTCACGTGAAAAATACGCCTTCGATAATACGCTCCGGTCTATCAGAGATATCAGCCCCGCCCTTTATTTCTTCGGTCGCTTTATGACAAGTCGGTACGATTCCGCTCTTCCGGCTGTATGACTGGTTCGGATGATCCGGATCACATCACCGGGTTTTGCCCCGATTGTTTTCACGGCAGGATCATCATGGTAAATTCTCGGTATTTGTTCACTGGTAATAGTAAACAAGGAGAGCAACCCGGTCAGCTCCTCCTCGGTCATGATCTGGTGATCTGGCACCATCGCATGATCCAGCACATTTAATCGTGTGCTCATAGTAAAACCCCCCCGATTGCAAGAACATTCATCGTCGTCAGATACCTCGTTTCTGAAAAATTCGCCCGCTTTGCGGCAGCGGGCCCGGAGGGATTTGAACCCCCGACCACCTGGTTAAAAGCCAGGCGCTCTACCGAACTGAGTGACGAGCCCACCCTGTCGCGCTGTACAGCATTAATACAATGCGCGAAAACTATATAAATATATTTTTATACCATACCTGTTCTGGCATCCTGATACGTGGTATCGGCATCGCAGATGTATCGCATGAACACCTTCCTGCGGGAAGGTATACCTGTGAGAATACTTATTTAATCAAAAGGAATAAATAAATGAATCAACTTTTTATGGCAGATATCACCTCGTGGCTTAAAAAAAACCTTGCATCCTTCGAACCTGATGAATTCCTCGCACTCAATGCCACGCGGCACCTCGGAAAATCGGAGCAGGCAAAACTATTCTCTCCCGAAATTGAAAAGATGAGGACTGCCGAAGGCAGGTGGTACGAGGCCATCATGTATGAGATGTTTCTCAAAATGGCACTCGAGTCTGATGATATCAAAGCGCTTGCGCTCAAGGGGGTGGATGTCCCTCAGGGATCCAGGCAGCGGATAAAACTCGGCCAGAACGGACTTTTCTATTCCCGGTGCGGTGATATCACCGTGCGGGGAAACGGGCAGGATCTCGCAGAATTCGATCTCTTTTTTGTCGATCACAATAACCACGTCGGATTTGCAGAAGTGGTGACATCTGGTTCGGACATGAAGGAATTTGAAGAGGAGATAGCATACAAACGGATGCTTCTGGGATATCTTTTCGATCAGAAAGAGGTCACATTCCTCCTGATATCGTCATTTGACGTGACCAATTATGTCGTGGGAAGACGCCTTGTCAGAACACCGCGCACCCTCAATATCCAGACCGCTTCCTGCGAAGAGATAAAATCCAAGATCCTCCACAGAAAAACGGGACATACCTATACTAGGCCGCAAAATCATGAAAAATTTATTCTTGCCCGGGATATTCCCCTCTGCCATCCTTTCGATTACGAGCGGTATCATGAATACGAAAAGAAAAAAGTCTTTTCCTGGATAACATCGGGGAACGGGAAAGGAGATCGCCCAGCCCCTCCGGATGATACGGGCAGACTTGTCAAGAAGATTCTCTATGGCTCGCTTTATCCCTCAGCGATCCGTTCCCTCTGTAAAAACCATGCGTTCATCATGCGAGGTGAACAGATAGGCTATACCGACATCATGAACAATTACTCAAAAGCAGTGCTTGCCACCGATCTCCCGGGATTTGATCCCATCATCTACCTGCGGAACAGGAGGAAGCAGGAATACCTGAAGATGGTCCAGAACGGTGATGGAAACTTCAAATTCGAACGATACACCCCGCCCAAGGTGGGTTTCTTTCTCTGGCTTGAATCACTGCAACCGAGTCTTGGTGCACGGATAACCACTGGTCTCCTCGATGCATTCTCACCAGAACGGGTCTGTCTGAAGAAGGGATAGCCACTGACAGGACCTCAATCGTTCTCCAATTGCAGGCTGTCGCAAGGTCGTCTTTATCCGCTGATTGCCCTTGAGAGTTCACTGACGGTGAAAATTCCGGAAAATGAAAATAGGGGCATCAGGGTTTTTACCCCGGAACGACCCGTTTTTTAAAAAGGTTTTTCTTTGAAGCCTGGAGATTATTCATTTCTGCTTTCCAATCGCTCTTCATGGACGAAGTCGTAATCCCGGACCTGTTGGCCGTTTTATGATTCTCTCACAGGAGGCAGCTATTCCTGAACGATGGTCCACTAAAAAAAATAAACCGGAAAGATCCCGGTGAGAGATCGTTATCCTGTACTATCAGTCGAGAAGCACGGTGAGTGCCTCGTCTGCATAGGCATCCATGACATAGGGTATGCCCGACACTTTGGATGCATCCTCGGTAAGTGCCATGAGGTCGTCCCTTGAGATCGCTTGCATATTGAAGTTCCTGCTCCCTGCCATGATCTGCTGGAGCCCGACACGGAACTTCTGGGCATAGGTATAGATACCAATTGCACCCATCGGGATATCCTTGAACTTTGACCCGTATTTTTCCTTGAGTTCCTCGTAGGTGACAAAGATCTCTTCCGGAACGCTGCCGTACTTGGAGACCGACTTTGGAAGTTCGCCAGCCTTGATCCATTTCTCGATGTTCTTGCCAACCATTCCGGGGATCATCAGCCCTCTCCCCATGCAGACCGCTTTCACATACGGGCTGCCCATGGCGATTGCCTTAAAGACGTTCGGTTCATCGGAGAACCCGCCAGCCATTGCAATATCGGGGACACGGATACCGCGCTTCTTCAGCAGCTCGCAGTACTCATACGCAAGGGACTGGATGTAGAATGTGGGAATACCCCATTCGTTCATCATCGGCCAGGGGCTCATTCCGGTTCCCCCAGGTGCACCGTCAATGGTAAGGAGATCGATCTTTGCTTCGGCACTGTAGCGTATGGCCATGGCAAGTTCGACTGCGGAATAGGCACCGGTCTTGAGAGTGACACGCTTGAACCCGACATCACGGAGCCGGTCTACTTCTTCGAGGAAACCTTCCTTTGATACAAACCCGAGACGTGAGTGACGTTCGAACTCCTTTATTGCCCCTGCCTTGAAGGCCAACTGCATATCGGAGCGGGTGGGATCAGGCACGACTATGTAGCCTCTCTTCTTGAGCTCGATAGCCCTGTCAAGTGTCTTGACTTTTATCTCTCCACCGATGCATTTTGCACCCTGCCCCCATTTGAGTTCGATGGTGTCGAGGTTGTGCTTTGAAGAGACGTATTCAGCAGTGCCAAGGCGGGTGTCCTCGACATTCATCTGGACGAGCATCTCTCCATAGCCTTCGTGGAATTTTTTATAGATCTCGATACGCCGGTCCATTTCAGGGGATTTCTTGACTTTCCCTTTACTGTCCAGCTCGAGCGCCGGGTCCACACCACAGACGTTTTCACCGCAGACAATGGTGATGCCGGAGATGGCAGCCCCGATGGCAAAATGTTCCCAGTTGATCCGGGCGATATCGGTTGATCCGAGGGCTCCGGTGAAGATAGGGAGGCGCATCTTCACTTTCTTATCCCAGCCGTACTCTGTCTCTGTATCAACGGAATAAAAGACCGCGGTGTCAGAACTTATCTCGGTACCTTCGGGGAGTCCCTTGGCCCCCAGGGCATATCCCTGGATGTTCAGATGGGAATAGTCAATCGGGTAGTTCTTATCGGCGCCCGCAGTCATCTCTCCGAACGGTCCGGGATAGAGGACCTCTCTCCCGCGGAATGAGGATAGCCAGATATCACAACTTCCCTTGCATCCGTCAAGGCATCGTGTACAGATTCCGGACATCGGGACGACATCGCGTGAACGGTTTGTCGTGCCCAGTGCTTCATTAGCATTTGGCTGTCTGAGGTTCATTCTTCTCTCCTTTTGCTCATTTCCTATTGCAATTGAAGTAGGTTTGGGTTCCTGTCCTCCCAAACGTAACATTAATCTACCCTTTGAACGGTTATAAGCGCTTGCCTTCCTCCTTATTATAATCATTTCGGTAAATTCCTGACTCGGCACCTGCCTGCTTTTCTCCAGCAGAAAAACGCAGTGCAGAGGAATGAAAAAAGGATTATTGCAGTTCCACCAGCCGGTAATCCCCTGTTCCGAGCCCGATCTCCTCAGCATACCGGATCTGCCGGTACCCATCCGTTCTCTTTCGGAGCCCCTGGAACTTGTCTTCTCCCTTACCAAGGTTCACCGTGAGTGCTGACTCCCGGAGCCCTTGTTGCCCGTTGACGAGATCGAAACTGGCTGCATCGATGGCCACTGGATCACGCGATGCAAGAAAACCAATATCGGGGACTATTGGGGCATCACTCCATGGGACACAATCGCAATCAGGGGTGATGTGGGTAAGGAAATTGAGATACCCGGTCTTCTTGCCCAGGGCTGCCCCATACGCATACTCTACCAGTTTCTCTGTAAACAGAGGGATTTCGGTTTCCCAGTCAAGATCGATGGCCTGTTCAGGGCAAACCGTCATGCATTCAAAACATCCGATGCAGAGGTCATGATCAATCACCGATTTTCCATCTACCAGGCATGTTGCAGAACGCGGGCATGCGACAAGGCATTTCCCGCACCCTTTGCATCTTTCCTCAATAACCAGGGGCTTTGCAGAATGTTGTTCCTGCTTTCCGGCAGGAGGTGCACATCCCATGGCAAGGTTCTTGATCGCGCCCGCCGAACCCGGCGACTTCGTGCCCTTTGAAATGGGAGAGCACGATGAGGGAGTTCACATCTGCGATATCTCCGGAGACCAATACCCTCTCGAAATGTGGTTTGCCGATCTTCACCTCCCGGTAGTTTCCACCCCGTATCCCGTCAGCGATGATAAGGGGGGCTGCAACTGTCGCAAAAGAGAAACCGTGCTCAAGGGCTGTCATGATGTGATCAACTGCGTTCGACCGGCTCCCCCGGTAAAGGGTATTGGAATCGGTAAGAAACGGTTTTCCCCCATACTCGCGGATTTTTTCTACTACCTGGCGTGCGAAGACAGGGGATACATAGGAATTGTTCCCCTTTTCTCCAAAATGAATCTTGATGGCCACGGGTGCATCATTCGCAATGCATTCTCCAAATCCAGCGGCTTCGAAAAGCGCACGGACCTTGGCAGCTGCGTTCTGGCACGGATCCCGGGCCTTCAGCCCCATAAAAAAAACGTCCTGGCTCATTTCTTTCCTCAGTGCCTGATGTTCAATGTGAAAGCCAATAATAGTACTGTTGATAGAAGGAGATCCTGCAGGTTTTATGCTTCATGCATTTCAGAAAAACTCTTTCACCTCGGAAGGACCCATCCCTGAACCGAAACGTTCCCTGTCCTGAAACGTTTTGCCCATGCAATAAGGTTTGACTGTTCCTATCAGGGCCATTTTTCCCATCTGGAATAGACAATGCAAGATAAAAATAGGCGAAAGGAACATTATTCCCTTTTCCCCAACTGGTGGTCCAGCCAGAAGAGGTGCCCGGGAATATCTCCTACGATCTTGATCTGTGCAAGGATCTCACTCGCGTTCGCTTCCTCTTCGACCTGTTCCTTCACGAACCAGCCAAGGAAATTTGTCGTGGCGTGATCCTTCTCCTTTATGGTGAGGTCCATGAGAGTGTTGATGAGCCCGGTCACCTTCATTTCGTGTTCATACACCTGCTCAAAGACATCCTGGGTGGATTTCCAGGGAGTCTTTGGCGCATCGATTGCAGTGAGCTTCGGTTTTCCTCCTGCTTCGATTATGTAGTCATAGATCTTCATGCCGTGCGCCATCTCTTCTTTTGCCTGGAGCCGGAGCCATTTTGCAAATCCTTTCATGGGGATTGACTCGAAGTAAGAAGACATGGCAAGATAGAGATACGAAGAGAATAATTCGGCATTCACCTGTTTATTCAGTGCATCTTCAACTGACTTTTTCAGCATTTTTTTTCTCCTTTACTACCGGAATGTTGGTGTGTTTTCTTTTAATCCTTTCGAACAGGTATGATCCCTTGCCAAATCCAGGCAAAAGGTGGAACTAATTTTTATTTCCTGACTGATATCGATGCTTTTTGGTCAAAGGGATTTATCCGCAGGGCAAGCAGGAAAAGACAGGGATACTTCTTTTCCAAATAATTCATCGTATCGATCCACTGTTGCAAGAGGGTGCAGCATACCCTGATCAGATCCCGGTGATCTGGGCCAGGTCTGAATCCGAACGCCCGGGCCCCGTTTGAGCTGCCAGCCGGTTCCCATCAGCACGAGTCGCTGAAATCGAATAAGGACTGAGGGAATGAGCCTTACGTGTGCGGTCCAGGAACGTGTGCAAAAGAGAGAGAGGAGTGAATTATTGTTTGGATGTCGCCCTGGTGAGCAGCTCGACATTGCTTTTTGTGAAAAATCCGGTAAACCCTTCATATCGTTGAATATATTCATTGACGATCATCGTGTGGGGGGAGGGCGCCGAAAAGGTCTGTTTCAGTCCTTCCTCCTCTGACCCTACCAGTTCAACAAGGAATTCCATGCCATCTTTTGCAAGGGCATTGTAGGTGTCTACGATATGATCGGTTTTGAATGCCATGTGGTGGACTCTTGTCCCATAATTTTGGATGAACATCTCGGTAGGTCCCGGGTCTGTATCTTCCCTGAATGGTTCTATCCCGGAAGTGAAGACCATCGCAAAGTCATCTTTTGAGAGCCGAGCCACGCTGGTGATTGAGTTTAAGGATTTGACAAACACCGCAAAATCAAAGGTGTAACTGGTGAACTCCATGAACTCAAGGATTGCATCGTTCCGCTCGAGAGCCCTGACCCTTGTTGCAGTATGGTCGAGCCCGCGGATGTTGGCCAGGTGCGGCAAGGCAGGTTTTTCCAGGGAGAGAGGAAGAGGTACTGCATCATGAGGGGCATACTCATCCTTCTCTCCCGTCCATTCGATGAAGCCGAGTGAATTTCCGGTATATCGGGAGGGGAGTGTCTGGATAAAACGATACGAGGGATAGTCAATAATGCCGGGGGTCATGAACCGCACTCCCCGGCCCGCCTGGATCTCCACATACTCTTCGAGCCCGGGGGTCCGGAATACGAACGTTTCCAGACGGGTATTGGGTAATTTTTTGGTTTTTCCGGCATCATTCACTTTATTGAACGGATTATCACCTTTTTTCCTTGCCCTGACAAGCAGGGACGCAGAATCCCTTGTTCCAAGCACATAGGTCGTATATGATTCATCCTCGAAACAGGCACCGGCAGCAAACCCGGTATATCGAAGAAGTTCTGATACTGCCTGATGAAGCCGTCCGGGTTCGGTACTGATGATGACCGCGTCAAGCCCTTGTACAAGCCCGTCAAGTCCCAGGTCTTTTCTCAACCTGAGAAGAGGGGGGATCCGGGCAGCGAGATCCTGCTCCTGCCGGGCCATAAAAACTTCCTGTGACATCATATCTCCTTCCTTGATCGCGCCTTCCGGGATCATCTCGCGATTCGAGAAAATGGAGGGGACAGGATACATATTATTGTTGGCAAACAGGAAAAAAGGAGGAAAGGGTTACTTATGCCATTTCAGCATACTTTGCCGGGTCTGTATCAAACTTTTTCTTACATCCCGGCGCACAGAAATAGTAGGTCCTGCCTTTAAATTCACTCGTGAATTTCGCGGTCTTTTCGTCAACCGTCATTTTGCAGATCGGATCGATAGCCATTCCTTTCACCTCTGATTCTTCCCTCTCTTTGCAGGGGGTATATACCTTTTCAACAGGAGGGAGAGGGATACCACGGTCACAGAACTCGCTGCCATTGCAAACGCTGCAAGCACCGGGCTGAATGTGTACCCGGTAAACGGGTACAGAACTCCCGCAGCCAGCGGGATTAAGGACTGAGTTATAGGCAAACGCCCAGAAGATGTTCTGCTTGATACGGCTCATCACTTTCCGGGAGAGTTGAATGGCAGCTACCGCATCGATCAGGTCGTCTTTGATCAGCACGATATCGCCGCTCTCTATCGCGACATCCGTCCCGCTCCCGATCGCGATGCCAACGTCTGCCCGTGCGAGGGCAGGGGCATCATTGATGCCATCCCCGACAAATGCGACCACATCACCGGCGCCCTGAAGCGCTTTTACCTCCCGTTCTTTGTCCTGAGGGAGCACTTCCGCAATAATCCGGCTGATTCCCACCTGGCGCCCCACTGCGTCAGCGGTCCTCTTATTGTCGCCCGTTATCATCGCCACGGAAAGCCCCATGTCGGTGAGATCCCGTATCGCCTCAGCGGTAGTTTCTTTGACGGTATCGGCAATGCCAATGATACCTGCGATTCGGCCGGCCACCGCGACAAGCACCGCGGTCCTCCCCTCCTCTTCAAGACGGATGATCTGCTGATCGGTTTCTGTTGGTATCTCAACGCTTTTTTCGGCAAGGAGCACCCTGTTCCCGACCAGGACCTCTTCTCCAAGGACCCGGGCAGCCACGCCTTTCCCCCCAAACGTGATAAACTCCCCTGACTGCTCGACTGGGACCCGCATCTCCTCGGCTTTCCTGACTATCGCATCAGCGAGGGGGTGGGTTGCATTCCTCTCTACGCTCGAGGCAAGGGACAGGAGGGTCCGGTCATCTATACCCACAGGCACCACGTCAGTCACCGCCGGTTTTCCCCTTGTCAGGGTCCCTGTCTTGTCAAATAGTACGGTGGTCAGGTGATCTGCGACTTCGAGCACTTCGCCGTTTCTGATCAGGATACCGAGCTCTGCCCCTCTTCCCACCCCAACGGTGACGGCAGTGGGCGTAGCCAGGCCGAGTGCGCACGGGCAGGCCACCACAAGCACAGAGATGAGAGCGGTAAGAGCAAAGAGCAGGGTTGCACCCATGAGAAAATACCAGGCGGCAAATGCGCCGATGGCAATGAGCAATACTACAGGGATAAAATAGGAGACCGCAACATCAGCAATCCGCTGGACAGGCGGTTTCGTTGCCTGGGCTTCCTCAACCAGGCTGATGATCTGGGCGAGCACCGTGTCTTTGCCAACCTTTTCTGTCCTGAAGTTGAAGATACCGTTCGTATTCAGGGTTCCTCCAATCACCTTGGACCCTTTTTGCTTCAGGACAGGGAGAGGTTCTCCGGTTATCATCGACTCGTCAACGTAACTCTCTCCCATGATGACCTCCCCGTCGACCGGGATCTTTCCGCCGGGTTTGACAATGACGAGATCCCCGGTCGCAACATCCTCAATCGCGGTCTCTGTTTCATTTCCGTCACGAATGACCAGGGCAGTCCGTGGACGGAGCCCTACCAGTGTCCTGATCGCTTCAGAGGTGCGTCCCTTGGCACGTGCTTCAAGGTACCTTCCGAGGAGCAGAAACGAAGCGAGCATGATGGCCGTATCATAGAACATGAAGTCATGGGTCAGCACGATACCAAGGGTACCGAGCACGCTCGCTCCGTACGCGACACCGGTGCCCATCGCGTACATCACATCCATGTTCAGGGTCCGGTTCCGGAGTGCGGTCCGTGCGGCGCGGAATATGGGATACGCCACATAGAAGAAGACAGGCGTGGAAACCACGAGCATGAACCATGAGAGCGTGTGCATCGGGACCTGCAACGGGATGAACATCAGGATAAACAGGGGGATACTCACCGCAAACCCGACAGAAAAGCGCCTTAATTTATCGGAGAGATCCCGCTGCCGTGCCTTCTCCTCTGCCTCAGGGGAGAGATCCTCGGCGATGCCCAGGTACTGGTACCCGGCCTCTTCGATCACCCCCTTCATGTCCTCAACTGAAGAGACAGACGAATTATAGGTCAGATATGCCTTCTCCGTTGCAAGGTTTACCCGTGCCTGTAAGACCCCGGGGAGGGAGGAGAGGGCTTTTTCGATCGTCTCCACACAGGTGGCACACATCATCCCTCCCACCCTGATGATCAACTCCTCCTGGATGACTTCATATCCTGCTCCCCTGATTGCCGCTTCAATCTCACGGAGGGAGACCATGTCAGGATCAAACTCCACCTGGGCAGTATCATTACCGAAATTTACCTTTGCTTCGACCCCTTTCCCGAGGCTTTTTGCAGCGTCCTCAACGGTGACTGCACAGGTGGCACAATGCATCCCGGAAATTTTCAGATCGGCCTTCTTCTTCCCTTTCGCCACAAACCTTCTCCTTCCTTTCTATCCAGAATGACCGTATACAGAGTTAAAGTAGCTCGTTTAGGGAAGAGTTATCGAAAGACTGCCTTGTTGTCGAACCAGCCCTGCCCTTCCGCCATCTTAACTTATATCACCTCACCTGTTGCAGTGACGGGTATGAAAGAACCTAATCCATTGCAGGTAATCCTTTTTTTTGTGCTCTTTGCACCAGGCATCTATCTCCTGTACATCTGGGCTGTGGGAACCGGGCCGGGAGCGTATCTCTGGGCCGCGATCATCGCTGCCATTATTGCCCTCCTTATCGCCTGGTCGATCAAGATCGCCGACCAGTGGGAGAAAGCAGTCGTGCTCAGGCTCGGACGTTTCACCGGTCTCCGGGGTCCGGGCCCTTTCTTCATCGTGCCATTCGCAGAAAGGGTCGCTTACTGGATCGATCTCCGTGTGATCACGACTTCGTTCCGCGCAGAGAAAACACTGACAAAAGACACCGTCCCTGTCGATGTGGAGGCGGTCCTGTTCTGGAAAGTCCTCGATCCCGAAAAAGCGGCACTCGAGGTTGAGGATTACCGGACTGCTATCAGCTGGGCATCCCAGACCGCACTTCGCGAGGTCATTGGGAAATCATTCCTCTCTGATATGCTTGAAGGACGGGAAAAGCTCGATGCTGTCCTCCAGAAGATCATCGATACAAGGACCGAGCAGTGGGGAATTCATGTCAGTTCAGTGGAGATACGCGATGTGATCATTCCCCCAGAGCTCCAGGATGCCATGTCCATGCAGGCGCAGGCCGAACGCGAACGCCAGGCCAGGGTCATCCTGGGTGATTCGGAGCGGCAGATTGCCGAGAAGTTCGAAGAGGCGGCCCGGACCTATGAGAATAACCCGACAGCGCTCCACCTGCGGGCGATGAATATGCTGTACGAAGGCCTCAAGGTGAAGGACAATGCCACGCTCGTGATCGTCCCGGCCTCGATTCTTGACACCATGAACCTCGGAGCAACAACAGGCCTGGTGTCTCTGGCAAAAGTGCAGGAACTCGAGAGAAAGAAAAAACTGCCCCTTGAAAGGGAAGAGCCCCCCTCCATGGCTGAAGAGCATAAAGAACCGTCTGAATAACCCACTAATTTCAATTTTTGCAGGAAGGCTGACCCGATTCAGAAGGACAGAAATACCGAGTATACTATCACGTTCATGACCGTCAGTGGCAGTCCGAGCTTGAGAAATTCCAGGAATGTGAGGGTCACTCCCTGACGTTCGGCGTTCTGGATCACGATGACATTGCTCGCGGCGCCAAGGACGGTGAGATTGCCGGCGATCGTGCTTCCCGCTGCAAGGGCAAGGATCTCCTGGACCGACATCCCCTGCTGGATGATCAGGGGCTGAAAGAGGGCTACGAAGGGGACGTTCGAGATAAACTGGCTGATCACCACGCTCACTGTCATTATGACGGGAACAGAGGTAACAGCAGGGATATCCACAACCGACTGGAAGAAACCCGTATCAAAGACGCTCTGCATCAGGACGAACAATGCTGCAAAGAAGACAAGGGTACACCAGTCAACCTTTCTCACCAGTTCCCCCCTTCTCGGGCTCAGGATGAGCAGAGGGGTTGCCCCGGCGATGGCGATCACCATCAGGGGAAGAGGGTTGTAGCCGATAAAGCCACCTGCTATACGGAATCCGATTAATACCAGAATGATTCCCAATGAAAGTGCCGCAAGCCGGGCGAGCCCTTTATCCCTGACTGGTTCAGGAAGACCCGGGTTTGAACACTCCAGTGACGGTGGGTAAAAAGTCCTCACCACCACCCACGCAAGCACGAGGTTAATGAGGGTAGGTATCCCGAGATGCACCAGAAACGGGGTGAACGCATCCCCAAGATCGGCATAGGATGCGATCAGGAAATTCTGTGGATTTCCGATAGGGGTGGCGACACTGCCGATTGTGATGGCAAAACAGAGTGCAAGAAGGGCACCCTTCCGGTCAATCCCCCAGGTACATGCGAGGGCTATCACAAGGGGAGTCCCGATGACGGCGATGGTGTCATTCATGAGCACTGCTGAAAACAGCCCCATCACCATGATCAGGAGCAGGAGGAACTGATCAGGATTCTTCGCCCGTGAAAAAATCCGGTGAGAGAGAGATGAGAGAAAACCGCTCTCCTGGACGGCCACACCGATAACAAACATCCCGAAAAGAAAAAGCATCACATCGATATTGATAGCGGATAATGCTGCTGACGGTTTTATCTGCCCGAGAAGGAGGACCGCAACCGCCCCTGCCAGCATAATCTGCCATATCCGCAGGGTATACCTGCCCACCTGCCGGATGGCAATGAGGAGAAAAACGAGGGAAAGGACAATAACAGGTATGTATAGCAAGTGTTCCTGCCCCGTGCGATGTGATCAGGTTGTGGTTCTTTCTCCAATCCACGTGAGGAGAATCCCGGAATCCATCCGCTCAAATCCATTGAGAGAGAGACGGATGAAATCCGATTCGTGAATAAAACCATCTCCCTCGGCAAGGGTGGGTGCCCCCTCACCCCCGATCACCATGTTTCCCACATAACAGGTGAGTTTGTCCACGAGTCCTTCCCGGAAGAAACTCCAGATCAGGGTGCCCCCCCCTTCCACCATGAGCGTCCTGATTCCCATGGCATACAGTTCGGAGAGGAGAAGAGGCAGGTCAACTTCTTTCTCTCCGGCCACAATTATCCTTGCATATCGTGACAACGCCTCTTTATTCACCGCTTCAGCCTGGTGAGAACAGGCTATGATTCTCTCTCCCGTTCCTTTGTGAAGGACGGCCGCATCGGTTGGAGTCCGTGCCCGGCTGTCAACAATAATCCTCACGGGGTTTGCGCCCTTACCACTCGCCCTCCTTTCATCCACCAGCGTCGGGGATTTTACGGTAAGGGAGGGATCATCGGCAAGCACCGTCCCAATCCCTACCATGACCGCATCGCTCTCTGCCTTGATCCTGTCCACGCGCGAAAAATCTGATGCCCCCGATATCTTAACCTGCCTCCGCTCGCGGGTGGAGAGTTTTCCGTCTGCACTCATTGCGACGTTGACATGGACAAAAGGGCGCATGCACAAGTATTGGTCAGTGCCACTCATCAAGATTGCCGGAAACGGACCCCTTCCCCTCCCTGCTATGGCCCTGATCCGGATTCAACGGTTCTCAAGTACTCGTATTTTTGCCATTCAACGAATTTCCTTCCACTGGCGATCCCGGGCAGAGGCGGGATTTACTCTCCCATACCCGGCGGGGAACCTGCCAGGACGTTGGTGAGATAATATGCCCCGAACAGGATCAGAAATATCCCGCACATTCCAAGAATTATGCGGTATGTCTTCTCGCCCATGACAAAACGCCCACGGTGGACGCTCACGGATACCAGGGTAAACCATCCAAGATCGGCAGACCAGTGGCCGAGAATGAACGCAAGGGCAGGGACAAATCCCCCTGTATACGCTCCGATAAGGAGTGCACTCCCGACTGTGAACCACCAGATCCAGAAATACGGGTTCGAGATGCTGGTGATAACCCCGGCAAGAAATGGCCGTGCTGTCGCTGCCCGATCCCCTGCAAGATCGATGCCTGCAGTCCGTGCTTCTTTCAGGGTCATAACCCCAAACACCACGAGAGCAATGCCCCCGATGATGGCAATCAGACGCGTATATTCCCCAATGACCACGCTGATACCTGCCATCATGAGGAGCATCATGAGGGTCTCGACGGCAATATGCCCAAGGGTCACCCGTGGACCCGCAGTCCAGCCTTCTTTTATTGATGCATTGATGGTCGCCACCAGTGTCGGGCCTGGTGCAAGGGCACCGGTGAGACCCACAAGAAAGCCGAGCAGCAGCATCTCGATCAGGGAATTCAGGATGACCCGCCTTTACTGACTATTTCGTTGATCTCCCAATTATGTTCGCTCCCGGGTTGCAGGAGGGGAGTAGCTTTCCAATCTCCCTTTTGCACAAAATCATCCGGAGGCTGCCGGCCTCATGCTTTACCTCGACCAGGAGAACCGTACCGCAATGAGAGTGTATGCATCGCTTGGTATGCATAAGGCACGATATGTCCTCTTTGAACAGGAATTTTGGGATCTCACTCTGAAATACCACAACACTTTATCCTGCGGCGTACTCGTTCAAACAGCCGCCCGGATCGGTCGTCCCTTCGCCCACACTACCCGAAAAGGAGAATTCAGGTCCAGCACGAATACTAACCCCTTCTAAAAGGTGAACATATGGGTATCTTTGACAAGTTACGAGGAACATAAAAGTATTCAGCTGACACCGAAATCAGCTCTTTATCACCGCTGCAATCACGGTAATTGCATCTGATGGCCTCCTTGATGAGGCTGAGCTTGGCGATCTCTCCAAGATTGCCAGGGGAGATAAAAATGCCGTGAATGATGCGGTGCAAGTATTGCAGGGCACGCCGATCGCGGAAACCATGGAACTGGTCGCAAACTGTCTCAATGAGAAGCAGAGGATGGCCGCTATGGCGATCCTGCTCGACCTTGCCATGGCAGACGGCATCCTTGCCGGGAATGAACAGAAGATCCTCCAGCAGTACATGGAAAAATTCGGCATCTCTGAAACGGCAATAAAGCCTGTGATCGATACGATCGCCCTGAAAAACGATTTTTCTATCTTTTCTTAAACCTCTTTTTCCCGCTTTCCATCGACCGTGATGCGCTCCTCTGTACCGCGGTCCCTGCCTTTATTATCCAGGGTTCAAAGGCGCCCTGGAAAAATACCATGACTTCAATCTCCTCTCCCCTTTCGGCAGACCGAAGCCCGTCATCAAATTTTTTCCTGACATGCCGAAGACCGTGATCGAGGAAATGCCTCCCGGTGAAATCAAGGTACGCTATTTCATGGGCGATGGCTGCTTCTTCAAACAGCCTGGTCTGATTGGCGATACGCAGTGCATCTTCTCCGCTGATCGCGGTGTGGTATTCTCCATGCTGGTCAAGTCCGCTGATCTGGCGCCAGTCGACGTTTCCCTCTTCATCAGGCTCCTGGCGGAGCATGTAAGGATACACCTTGCACACCGCAGGTCTCTGTTCATAAATCCTGCACCTGCGGTCCTTGAGAAAATGACAGTATCCCTCAGGATATCCACGCGAACGGATCGTATACCCGGAAGTATAGTATCTCCCGTGCTGGTCACAGAAATCAAAGACAGGGACCGGTTCCAGCGCCTCCTGATCATAAGCCCGGATTCGCAGGGTGTCTTCTTCAAGGAGGAGGACATAGCCGTTGAATTCCCGTGTGCAGCAACGGCCACAGCAGTCACAACGGAACCCGACCTCGGAGATGATTGCCGCAAGGTCACTGGAAGAGTATGCCTCCAGTGCCGTCAGCTCCCTCGCCGTGAGGCGAGAAGTGAGGGGAAAGGGGGAGGGAGCTTTGTTCCTTGGTCCATCGCTGCAATCTATATTGCCGCGAATGGGCAAAAAAGACAGGGTTCTTGTGCCATTCTTCACGGCTCACTTCCGAAAAACTATCCCCTTTTTAAAATAACCATGAGTGAATAAGAATCCGAAAATGCCCTGTGGTACTGGTTCACTGAATGGAAGAGCCATCCCGGGGTCTGGAAACGGTTTATTCCTCTCCGGAATGATGCCACGCTGCCGGTATGGAGTTTTGGTAATGCAGGGTTGAACGATGCTTCCCTTGCAGACCCGGCTGCCTTCCCTGATATTGGCACTATCCCTGGGATACACAATCCCGCACCCCCGATTCACCTCTCATGAAGGACCCCTCAGATCAGAGAAGAGCATTGCTGCGAGAGACAAAATCTTTAAAACTCTTTCCTGCACGTCAGAAGGGTAGGATCCCTGCCTTCCATTGACGAGCTGCGCGAGGATGAGGGATGAGGGATACTCATTTTTTTCATTCGTGGCTGACTCATCCGCACGAGAAAGATCCTTTCCTGATAGAACTTCTGGAATGTCGTTCAGGTTACAGGAAAAGACGGAAAAAACTGTTGCGTGAGGGAAGCATCCCTCATAGAATAACATTGAGACGTACTTGACCGTTTGCCGGGACATTGACAAAGGTCGTCTTAGTCAGGGTTCCATACGTCATGGTGACCTTTCGGTTTCCTGCTGCAGCTGTATATGTATTTGGTGTCAACCCAGGTTGCTGCACATCATCGATCGAGACGGTTGCATATCGTGGACTTGTGGAGATCCACAGTGATCCTGTGGCACCTGATGCTTGTGTGGTGGCAGTCTGATTCACCCAGGTAGCATTAACGTTGCCGGAATTGTCGACGGTCCGGGTCCCAATCGTGTGCTGAGTGGAGGGGCTGAGAGCGCTGAATGTCTTGGTAGTCGCGGTCACATTCTCCACCCATACACCGTCAAAATACACCATCACCTTCGCGAAATCAGGGTCAACCGGATTGTCCCAATTCCAGGTAATACTGGTCTGCTGGGTCGTGTTCGTGAGGTTGGTGATACTCCCGGGAGGGGTCGTGTCAGGCAGGGCTTTTGTCGTTGCCGTCTGGGTCACCCAGGTGAGATTGATATTGCCCGAAGTGTCGACCGTCCGGGTCGCGATCTCGTGAGATGTGGAGGGTGCGAATGGACCTGCTAAGTAACTTTGACTGCCCTTTGTAACATTCACCTTGAATACCCCGTCAAGATAAACCTCACATTATCCAAATCAGGATCCATCGGATCGGTCCAGGTCCAGATGATACTGGTCTGCTGGGTCGTGTTCGCGAGGTTGGTGATACTCCCGGGAGGGGTTGTGTCCGGAGGAGCAGCAACGGTAAGTAAGCCCTTATTCACCGTAGGATTTACTGGAGTTCCATCATCGTACAGGATTTTGTAGTTCGCATAGGTTTGGTTGACGGTCAGATTCGTTGTCCCAGGTTTTTTTGCCCTCACCGTGACGTTGGCAATACGGCTCCAGGTGGCGCCGTAATCCACATTCGATATATTGGCGGCCATAAGGACAGGTTCAGTGGAGGGAAGTGAAGAAGTCCCGTTCAGATTTGCCCAGGGACGAAACTCCACTGCAACAATTTCTGCTATTGTCGGATCTTCCACTTGCAACTGAAGGATGTACCCGCCTGGAGCGTTTGTTTCATCCATCGAGTGTGATCTCAACTACCCGCGTCTTCACCTACAGCGGCAAATGTCGCACCCTCAATGTCTAATGTCGTTGCCATAGCCGGTATGATCAGTATTCCTGATACGAGAACCAGCAACATCATTAATCTGAAATGATTACTGCGTGTCATTGTATACCACCTTTTCAATTGTCATTTTGATTAACTCATTCCACTCTGTTGAATTTTTTGACTCGATGTTCGCAAGATTGTACAAGCAAAGTTACTTTTTCAAGACGCTCAAATCCTGATTAGAAATACGCAAGTAACGCCACCACCTTCTACAAGTGAAAATCACAATCTTTGGTATTTAAATATTGCGGCGGTTTTTCAGGTGCCGCTCATTTTGTACAATCAAACTTGGTAGTTCGTGTCAGGTTGATGAGCATAATAAGACTGGTATCGCGGACATGGGTTTCCGAAATGGGATTCCTATACAAAATAGAGACGTGACTTTCGGGAGAATACTGCTGGTGGCCTCTCGCTTTGAGGTGGAATGAAGCATGGGACCGATTTTTCAGTCCGGATAACCTGGCCCCGTGACAGGGCATAGTATACCCACAGATCCGCGCCGAAGGGGTTGTTTCTTTGGGAGAAGTCAGCCGGAAAAAAAGGTGAGGTATTGAACCTTCACTACCAAGTGCCTCTGCCCAGCATTCAGACGGAGCGTTTGAATCGCTCCGATTTGCATCCGCGCGAATGAGTGATACATCATACAAAATTTGACAGCAGACATTCTCACGGACTGCCCCCTTGATGTACTTCTGGCGCATTTGTAACTACTCCGCGGAACCGGTGTCAAAAGATCCCTCAGTTCTTTTTACTGAATAGAGGGAATTTGCCGGAGTATCATCCGATTGAGCTATTGAGATACGCCGGTTTTGACCGATTATTCTCCTTATTTTCCTGCTATCGGAAAAACAGGCGTTTATACAGTCCGATCCTCATGAGGGTTGCCCACGGAACAGAACGGATCCTCCCCTGCAAAATCCCCGCTCCGGGCATACGCCCGCACCCTGCATCCACCACCACAGAGCGGGAGATAGGCACACGACCGGCACTTTCCCCGGATATCCGGGGGTTTTTTGCGGAACCGGGAGAGGACGTGACTCGTGTCATCGTTCCACATCGCAGAGAAGGGTCGGTCACGGATGTTGCCGACAAGGAAGGCCGGCGAGCGGGCGAACTGGCAGGGATACACGTTTCCGCGGGGATCGACATTGGCCACCCGTTCCCCGGCACTGCACCCCCCGTTGAGCGAAGCAAGGAGCTCGCGGGCATCCTGAAGGTCCGGTAATCCGTCGCGTTCCATGGACTGCAGCAGGTGGATGCAGTCCTGCGGTGCATCGACAGTGAGAAATTCCATTTCCTCCGGATGAATTTCCTTTGCCTTTCCGTACAGGAGCGTGAGCGCCCGGGTGACCTCCGGGGCGTTCACCTGGAGCCGTTCGTAGGTATCGCTTCCCCGGCCGCACGGGACAAGCCAGTAGAGGCAGAACCGGGAGACCCCGAGGTCCCGGGCAAGGTCCACAAGGGCTCCGAGCTCGTCCTGGTTCTCCGTGGTCAGGGTCACCCGGACCCCGCACCGCACCCCTGCCTTCCGGCAGCAGGCGAATGCCGCAACAGCCCGGTCAAACGCTCCCGGGGTGTTCCGGAACCGGTCGTGAGTTGCTGCCGTGGCCCCGTCCAGCGATATACCCGCATACTCAATCCCACTGCGTTTGATCTTTTTCGCAACTTCATCAGTGATGAGGGTGCCGTTGGTGCTGAGCGCAGTCTTGATCCCGTTCTCCCGGGAGTACTCCGCAAGCTCCCAGATATCGGGACGGACCAGCGGTTCGCCACCGGTGAAAATGACCAGCGGGACGTTCGATGCCGCAAGGTCGTCAATGAAAGTACGGGCCTCGGCCGTTGTCAGCTCATCCCCGGACCCGCATTCCGGCCCGGATGCACTGTAACAGTGGGTGCAGGAGAGGTTGCACCGGTCGGTCAGATTCCAGAAGATGACAGGCCTGCGCTGGCCGGCGAAGGCAAGATATTTACTTGGAACGGCCCCTTTCCCGTCCCGGTGTTTCATAACGGCACTGACGGTGCCTTTGCCATGGAGGCACTGCGTGATCCGGTTCATCTCCCGCTCCCATTCTCCCGGATGCGGACATTCGGGACACGCTTGAACTCCTCAGTGCTGAAGAGGATGAGGTAGCGGGACAGGCCGGTCTGTTCTGCAAGCTGGCGGACCTCCTCTTCAACTTCCTTCCTCGAGAACCCGTGATGGACCGTATACAGGGAATAGTCCCAACGGCCCGCCACAGGTCTCCGTTCGTAACAGTGGGTGACGCAGGGATACGATGCAAGCCGGGATCCCATTTCTCCGGGCGCCATTTCGTAGCAGTCCCATGCGACAAGGGCATTGGCGGTGATTCCCAGCTGCCGCTGGTTGATCCGTGCCCGGAACCGACGGATGATACCGGCCTCCTTTAATTCCCGGACCCGTACCAGGACTTCCTCACCCTCAAGACCGAGCTTTTTCCCGATCTCCGCGAACGGCTCGGGAACAAACGGGAGCCCTTCTTCAAGCGTGGCAAGGATCTCCCGGTCACTCTGATCCATTCGCACCTCCGTTCCGGATCCCTGCGAGAGGGAACCGGACATCGATTTTTATCTTGTTCACGGTCGGCAGGTCCAGAATATCGTCCCGGGTAAAGCCTGTTCTTTCAAGGATCTCCTGAAGAACTTCATGCAGCGTATTCTCATCCTTTGCCGAGAGCGTGAACCAGAGAGAATACTGATGATCACGCTGGAAATTATGCGAGACATGCGTGTAGTGGCTGATGATGTCAGCAACCTCGCGGATGTGTTCTTGCGGCACAGGAAGCGCAACAAGCGTTGCGGCAGTAATGCCCAGCGGCCGGGATTCGATGATGGGTGAGATGCCCCGGACAATTCCTTGCCGGGACAGCCGCTCCAGCCGTTCCAGGAGCACATCTTCCGGGATATCGAGCAGGGCTGCAACCGCCTCCCACGGGCGGGGTACGAGTGGAATATCCTGCTGTAATGCATCGAGAATGCGAAGATCGAGTTCATCAGCCGGTGTTCCCATGGTCATTGCATCTCTCCCGGTTCGTACGGGCACCATGGGTCCTCAGCGCAGATCTCCCCTGCAATTTCCCGGGGGGGCATAAGCCCGTCACACCAGCGGGGGGAAACCGCTTCCGGGCCCCGGTACGCCCGGGCACGGCAGCCGCCGCAAATGATTTTGTATTCACACTCCCCGCATTTCCCGGTCAACAGGTCCGGGTCGCGGAGTGCTGAGAAGATGGGTGAGTGATACCATATCTCTCGAAACGGGGTCTTTCGGACATTCCCGGCACTCAGCGGCAGATAGGGACATGGGGTGACATCCCCATCTGCGTAGATCCGGCAGTAGCCAATCCCGGCGATGCAGCCCCGCCCCCATGCCGGGTTGCCTATCCCGAGTTCTTGGGCAATCCGCCGGAACTGCGGGGCACAGGTCGGGCGGAGGTTCACGCTGGTGTCACGGTACTTCAGGAGCACCTGACGGATCACCTCTTCATATTCCCGGGGATCCAACGGGCTAAAATCCTGTGCACGTCCCGTGGGAACGGGGAAAAAGACCTGGTAATCCGTCACCCCCAGACCTTTCCCGACTCCACCACGGATTGCACATCCCCTGCAGAGGGCCGCATCACGGTCATGTTGATCTGAACCCCGATACCCTCATTGCGGCAGTTCCGTATTGCCTGCACGGCCTTCTCCCAGGCACCGCTGACGCCACGGAACGAGTCGTGGACGGCAGGGTCCGCGGAGTCAATGCTGACCGCCACAGAACGGATTCCTGCATCCCGCAGCCGTTCCGCCATGGAACGGTCGAGGAAGTACCCGCTGGTGCCCATCACCATCCGGAGACCCTGCTCCGTACCATACCGTGCTATTTCGCAGAGATCGCCCCGCAGGAGCGGTTCGCCCCCGGAGAGCACGACAACAGGCGTCCCGACATCCCTGATCTGGTCGATGACCCCCAGTGCCTCGTCCGTGGAGAGCACCCCTGCTGTTTCGTTCTCACCTGCTTTCACGTAGCAGTGGGAGCACTTCAGGGGACAGCGGAGCGTGATATTCCACGAGATGAGACGCGGCGGCCCACCGGGTATTCCTTTCAGAACGTCAGCCCTTTTACCATGCACGGTCCGGGCTCCTTATCCTCATTCGTGAGGTTCTCCACCTTTGAAGACGTGCATACTACGATCTGGCGAGATCGAAGCGATCAAGGTTCATCACCTTGACCCAGGCTGCCACGAAGTCCTGGACAAACTTGTCCTGTGCGTCCGCACCTGCGTAGACCTCGGCCAGAGCACGGAGCTGGGAGTTCGACCCAAAGATCAGATCGACACGAGTACCGGTCCACTTGACTTTCTCCGTCTTTCGATCGCGCCCTTCAAACACGTCTGCATCTTTCGAGACCGCCTTCCACTCGGTACCCATGTCGAGCAGGTTCACAAAGAAGTCGTTGGTGAGCGCCTCCGGGCGCCTGGTGAAGACGCCGTGCCGGTGTCTGTCCGAAGTTGGTGTCCAGCACGCGCATGCCGCCCAGGAGCACTGTCATCTCGGGCGCGGTCAGGGTCAGCAATTGCGCCTTGTCGACCAGCAACTCCTCGGCCGATACGGCATAGCGGGTCTTTTGGTAGTTGCGGAAACCGTCCGCCTTCGGCTCGAGCACGGCGAAGGAGTCCACATCGGTCTGCTCCTGCGAGGCGTCCATGCGTCCCGGCGTGAAGGGAACCGTCACCTTATGACCAGCATTCTTCGCAGCCTGCTCGACCCCCGCACAACCGGCCAGAACGATCAGGTCAGCCAGTGATACCTTCTTGCCGCCGGACTGGGCGCTGTTGAACACGCTCTGGATGCCCTCCAGGGTCTTAAGCACCTTCGCCAGCCGGGCAGGCTGGTTGACTTCCCAATCCTTCTGCGGCGCCAGACGAATGCGTGCACCGTTCGCACCGCCGCGCTTGTCGGAGCCACGGAAGGTGGACGCCGACGCCCATGCAGTCGAGACCAGCTCTGACACCGACAGGCCGGAAGCCAGGATCGTACCCTTGAGGGAGGCGATGTCCTTTGCATCAATCAATGGATGATTGACCGCAGGGATGGGATCCTGCCAGATGATCTCTTCGGCAGGCACCTCCGGCCCAAGATAGCGTGAGCGTGGACCCATGTCGCGGTGCGTCAGCTTGAACCACGCCCGGGCGAATGCGTCCGCCAGCTGGTCCGGGTTCTCATAGAAGCGCCTTGCTATCTTCTCATAGATGGGGTCGAACCGCAGGGCAAGGTCGGTGGTCAGCATGCCTGGTGCGCGACGCTTCGACGGATCGTGGGCATCCGGCACGGTCCCGGCGCCTGCGCCGCCTTTCGGCTTCCACTGGTATGCACCGGCAGGGCTCTTTTCCAGTTCCCATTCAAAGGTAAACAGGTTCCGGAGGAAGTTGTTGCTCCACTTTATCGGCGTCTGGGTCCAGATAACTTCCGGGCCACCGGTGATCGTGTCATTCCCTTTGCCAGTGCCGAAACTGCTCTTCCAGCCGAGTCCCTGCTCCTCGATGGGGGCCGCTTCGGGCTCAGGCCCCACATGAGAAGCGGGACCGGCACCGTGTGTCTTGCCAAACGCGTGCCCCCCGGCGATGAGCGCAACCGTCTCTTCATCGTTCATCGCCATGCGGGCGAAGACCTCTCTGATATCCCTGGCTGCCGCGACCGGATCCGGTTTGCCGTTCGGGCCCTCCGGGTTGACGTAAATCAGCCCCATCTGCACGGCAGCGAGCGGATTTTCGAGGTTCCGGTCACCGGAGTAGCGTTTGTCACCCAGCCATTCGTTCTCGGAACCCCAGTAGACACCCTCTTCAGGTTCCCAGGCATCCTCACGACCGCCTGCAAAACCGAATGTCTTGAATCCCATGGACTCCAGGGCGACGTTGCCCGCAAGAACCAGGAGGTCGGCCCATGAGATTTTTCTGCCATACTTCTGCTTGATCGGCCAGAGCAGCCGTCGCGCCTTGTCGAGGTTTGCGTTGTCAGGCCAGCTGTTGAGGGGCGGAAAGCGCTGCTGGCCGGCGCCGGCGCCGCCGCGGCCGTCACCGATGCGGTACGTGCCGGCGCTGTGCCATGCCATGCGGATGAACAAAGGCCCGTAGTGGCCGAAGTCCGCCGGCCACCAGTCCTGTGATTCGGTCATCAGCGCCCGCAGATCCTTCTTCACGGCCGCCAGGTCGAGTTTTTGGAATTCCCGAGCGTAGTTGAACTCCTTGCCCATCGGATTGGACAGGGGAGAGTGCTGGTGAAGCACCTTCAGGTTCAACTGGTTCGGCCACCAGTCCCGGATGGACATGCTTCGGCTGTCGTGCGTCATAACGTCATCTCCTATCGTTGTATGATTCTATCCACTGTGGTGATTTGAATATTCCTGAACAGGAACCCGGTAACTATTTCCTGGATGGGGAGCAGGCCGCGTCCAATCCCGCTCACCACCTGAAGATGTGGATGCAGCAATTTCATGGTTACAGGCGGGGCTAAAGAATGAAGGAATTGTGACAACTGGCCAGCCGTTCCTTATGTGGTATGATTCCCCGTGGACGCCCGGTTTCCTGCGGCGGAACGAAGTGGGGATAGTGATAGAACGATAGGACTGGTGTCGGGCACGATAGACTCCCGGTTTTTCATAGGGGTTTCATCGCGTTTTTTAAAAAATTCTACGTTTTTTTTTAACCTGCCTGGCTGCGCTGCTTGATTGGGACGCTGACGCCCGGTCATGTTCGTCTCCACGGGCTTTTCGGCCGTTCCGCTCACATCGACTCGCTGTTTTACGGAATTTCCTATTGATAGGATGACGTCCCCGTCTTGTCGCGCTGCTCCGGCGCCAGCGGCTGCCCAGGTCAATATCAGACTCCTCCGTAAAGACTGTGAGGATTGCCAGAGTTGCGTGAAAACTCCCCGTACCCGTAATATGCCCTCTGAACAGCCCTTATCACCCATCCCGTTCACAGATTCAGGATAGCCAATACGATTCCCCTGACCACAATCTTTTTTTAATTATAATGATTAATCGTTATAGAATATTCTCACGGAGGGATGAATCCGGAAGATGGCAAAATATCAGGAATTGGAGGGGTATAAAAAAAGAGAATCAATACGATTTCTCTTCGGCTGGAATTAGTAAGAGAGATTTGACTTCCGCATAGTGGAGTATACTGGATGCGCGAACCCTAATGCAACTGCACCGTACTTACCGTGAGGTATTATTCCGTCAGAGAGAGTATTCTACCCGCGGCGCTGAACAATGATAAAGCCGGTTGAATCAAATGAAATTTTTGTTCCGATCGGCTCCCACGAAAATGATGTATAACCGGAATTATAAAAAAGGTGCAAAAAGAATGAATGAATCGTTTAATGTCAAACTCGTCGAGGATGTCAAGTCGTATACACCTGACCCTCGTTACAAAAAGAAATCCTGGCTGGGCGACTACCAGAATGCATATAATGAATTTCTGAAAGACCAGGATGCATTCTGGGGAAAGATGGCCCAGAACTCGAGTGGATCCAGCCATGGGACAAGGTAAAGGAGTGGAACTACCCGTATGCGAAATGGTTTACCAACGCCAACTGAATATCTCGGCAAACTGTCTTGACCGCCATGTAACAACCAGCCGGCGCAACAAGGCCGCACTGATCTGGCGGGGGGAAAACGGTGCTGAAAGGATTTACACCTACCAGCAGTTGCTCTCGCGGTGATGCGGTTTGCAAATGCCCTGAAGAAGATCGGTGTGAAGAAAGGTGACCGCGTCTGCATCTACATGCCGCTCGTCCCGGAACAGGTCATTGCGATGCTTGCCTGTGCCCGGATCGGTGCAGTCCATAGTGTTGTGTTTGGAGGTTTTGGTGCCGCTGCGCTCAATATGCGGATACAGGATGCCGAGGCAAAAGTCGTTATCACCGCTGATATCAGGCATCAGGCGGGGAAAGGCTATCCAGCTGAAATCAATCGTGGAAGAGGCCATCATCAACTCATCATCAGTTGAGCACGTCATTGTGCTACGGCGGCAGAGCCCCAGGTTGATACTGCGACCCGATCTTGAACTGGACTTCTATGAGATGATGGAGAGTGCCCGCAGAATGCCCGGCTGAAGTCATGGATGCCGAGGACCCGCTCTTCACCCTGTATACCAGCGGGTCCACCGGGAAGCCAAAAGGGATTGTCCATACCTGCGGCGGGTACATGGTCGGGACCTATTACACCAGTAAATATGTATTCGACATCAAGGACAACGATATTTTCTGGTGTACGGCAGATCCCGGGCTGGATCACGGGCCACAGTTATATCGTGTACGGCCCGCTCGCTGTCGGGGCAACGGTCTTCATGTCCGAACTCACCCCGGATTACCCGGATGCGGGGAGTTACTGGTCGCTTATCGAGGAGCAGAAGATCACCATCTTCTATACCGCACCGACGGCAATCCGGATGTTCATGAAAATGGGCGAGACCTGGCCGAACAAATACGACCTGAGCTCCTTGCGGATCATCGGGTCGGTCGGAGAACCGCTGAACCCTGAAGCATTCGAATGGTACTACCAGGTCATCGGGAAGAAAAAGTTCCCGATCCTTGATACATGGTGGCAGACCGAGACCGGGATGCACATGATTACCACCATGATCGGCGAGCCGATGCGCCCGGGTTTTGCCGGCAGACCCATCCCCGGCGTGGAAGCAGATGTTGTTGATAAAGACGGTAATTCGGTCAAGCCCGGGACCGGTGGGTTCCTTGTTGTCAAATCACCATGGCCCTCCATGCTCCGGACGGTCTAGCAAGGATGACGAACGCTACCGGAAATACTGGTATACCATTGACGGGGTCTATACCGTCGGCGACCTTGCGGTCAAAGGAAAAGACGGCTATATCATGATCCTCGGCAGGTCTGATGACATCATCATTGTCGCCGGCCACAATATCGGGACCGCTGAGGTCGAGAGCGCGCTTGTTTCCCATCCATGCGGTCGCAGAAGCGGCAGTCATCGGGAAACCCGATTTTATGAAAGGGAATTCCATCAAGGCCTTTGTGATCCTCCGGGTGGGCAATGAACCCAGTGACAAGCTGAAGCAGGACCTGATGTACCATGTCCGGATGACCATCTGGGCCCGATCGCCGTGCCCCAGGAGATCGAATTTGTGGATAAACTTCCAAAGACCCGGAGCGGCAAGATCATGCGCCGCGTGCTAAAGGCCAAAGAGATGGGTATTGACCCCGGTGACATCTCAACACTGGAAGAATAATTTCTAATTTTTTTTTACCAATGAGGCAAAACAATGAGTAACGAGGAATTATGATGAAGCAGGAAAAAATTATGGGAATGGAAGCTGAAAAAGGGCGCTGGGTACTTGTCATCCTCGGCATGGTCATCAATCTGTGCCTTGGTTCAATTTATTCGTGGAGTGTGTTTGTCGCACCGCTTACGGCCTATTTCACCAAGGACCTTGGCCAGTCAGTTACGGCAAATGAGATCCTGCTGCCGTTTTCGGTCTTCCTGGCGTTCTTTGCCATCGCCATGCCGCTGACCGGGAAGTATATCGAGAAGTATGGCCCGAGGAACGTGACGATTGTCGGCGGGATGTCTTACCGGGCTCGGCTGGCTCCTCTCATCGTTTGCGGGCTCCGTCCAGTGGCTCTATGTCTTCTATGGGGTGATCGCCGGGACTGGGGTCGGGATTGCCTATGGGGTACCCGTTGCTGTTGCAGCCCGCTGGTTCCCTGACCGGAGGGGGCTTGCAGTTGGCCTTACCCTGCTCGGTTTTGGGTTCTCTGCGCTAATTACCGCAAATATTGCAGGATTCCTCATCGGGGCATCGGGTGTCATGAACACCTTCAGGGTCTTTGGGATTGCATTCATCATCCTGATTGTCATTCTCGCATTGCCCCTGAAATTTCCAGAACCGGGTGGAAACCTGCCGGGTGGACACCCCCGGCACCAGAGCCGGTCAGTCAGTTACCTGCGAATTCAAACGGGAGCAGATGCTTAATACACCGTCATTCTATGCACTCTGGGCCTGTTACTTCATCGGCTGCCTCGCCGGACTGATGGCAATTGGGATTGCAAAGCCTGTGGGTGCCGATATCGGCGTTGCAGACCGGGCTTGCAACGATGCTCGTGGGGGTCTTTGCAGTCTTCAATGGTTTCGGGCGCCCGGGTTTGGTACGCTTACCGACAACGGACTCCCCGGAATACCGCGATGGTATCCTTCGTCCTGATCGCATTTGCTCGCTGCTCATCTGGCAGGTCCCGTCCGTCCCGGTCTATATCCTTGCGTTCGTCGTCCTCTGGGGATGCCTGGGGGGATGGCTTGCCATTGCCCCGACAGCTATGGCAAGTTATTTTGGCACCTGCGATTACCCACGGTGTTACGGAGTGTTGTTCCTTGCATACGGGGCAGGGGGCATCGTCGGACCCCAGCTGGCCGGGTTCATTAAGACATCAACCGGATCCTACCTGGGTGTATTTCCCTTCGTGCTCGCGTTTGCGGTTATCGGTCTTGTCATTGCATTCGCCATGATGAAACCACCAAAACCGATCACCTAATTTTTTTACGCTCTCATTAACCTCTCAAGACTGTTGAAAATGTTCTTCGTCCTGATTGTCATTGAGGAATTCTACAAAGCCAAAAATTCCTAATCCACCGGTATCTGCCCGTATCGGGCTTCGGTTATCATCGAACTAATCCTGTTCAGGCAGTTACAAACGGTCAGAAAGGATCTCCAAAACATCTGCGACCAGGATTTGAACCTGGTGTCCGGATGCCTTCACCCGGCGTCCAGACAGGGCGTAAAAATCGCTCCGATTTGCACAAGCGCAGATAATGGTTACGAAGTCAAAGGTTGTTAATAAAGGACAATCACAAGTGCCAGATCCCCCGCATTGTTGAATTAATTATTCCCGCTAGTCATTTCAAAACCTTTATGTGATTATCAGGCAAATAACGAAAGAATAATCTATTATAGTTGCATCCCTGTAAATACAATCAATCACCAGTATTTTGATCTGAGCCTGAGTAGTGGAGGGGGAATTTCTTATATGACTTCAATATCGCAACCCACCGATCATTGAAGCAATTTGCGAATTCCGTTTCTCATCTGAAACTAATTGGGTCCCTAGATTCGGGCATTGTATATGAGAAATTAAAAACTGAATTCCCCATCCGTGAAAGTAGGATTGAACAAGAGATAGAGATGCGGGTGGACCAATCTGGCCTTAGACATCATACATTAAGCCGTCCCAGAAGCTGTCATAATATCTGAGGATAGAAAATCTCTTTCACAAATTGGGGAGAGAATCCTTTCAATAAATCATTTGAAACCATACCCCGGCTGGAACAGCTTTCGGCCTAAAATTCATCGGGCGTTTGAGGCCCTTGAAGTGGCAACAGAAATTGAGGGAATCGAAAGGATTGCTCTCGTTTACATTGATAAGATTGAAATTCCCGAAAAAACGGTCACCATGGAAGAATATTTCGATTTCTTACCTCACCTTGGATTTAAACTCCCACAAAATTATTACAACTTCCTATTAGGTCGAATTTCCCTTTAAGGATAACAGAGATACATGTAAATTACAATTAACTTCGGCGATACCGGAAAATGCGGAATATTCAGCTTTCATTCTAACAACAGAATATTATGTCTCACGTAAAAAAGCAATATCTCCAGATAATGCCCTAAATTGGGTAAAGATGCTCATGATATTGTAAGGGATCAATTTCAGAGGGTGTATTACGCCTAAACTGGAAGAATTATTTGGGAAGGTGGAGAATTGTCAGAGTATTATGGTATTAATTCGGGGGGCTATAACAGGAGATACTGGAGAGACAGTTCTTCATATCGGGAGCCAGAGCCCCCATGAGCTAAAAAAATTAAACACATGGCTTGACATTATTCTCAAAGAGGCGTTCGTTGAATCGTCATATATTGATGCCATTAATCAGAATCTCTATCGTGAAGATTTCACCAGAAATGCAGCAACTATCGAAAGTTCCCTATTAGATTGATCCAGTACGCCGGATTAGTCATTTTTAAGCCAGACGAAGTTATTGATTATCCCTACAAGATACCGTGGGATCTACGATGCTACACTTTTCGCGTGTTTGCTTACAGCCGAAACCTTTCCTCAAAGTGCACAAATCAGTATCGAGATGTATCATGATCCTGAAGTCTCTGATGAATATTACGATCTATGTCCGTCAGACCCAGTATGACCCAGATATAATTGAAAAAATTGATGCCATTTGCAGAGAGTATGAACCTGCATTAGAAGGACAAAATGGATGGATCCTTGTCACTACAGATTTTAGTCCCCCAAGGGAGTAGTTCATGCAATTTGAGTGGGCCCACTTTATTGAAATTGCTAAATTTCTTCATTTAAATGGAAAATCTGTAACTATCAATTCGGAAGCTGGCATATAGATCAGCAATCAGCAGGGCTTATTACGCAGCATTTTGTCATGCACGAACTTACGCGGTCGATAAATCAGGATCTTTACCCCTACTGGAATGAGGAGGATCATGCGAAACTTCGTATCTTTTTTTAAACAAGAATCATCGCCCAATATCTTCTGAATTAGACAAATTGCGGCAATGGCGGAATAAAAGTGATTATGATTTACCTTGCTATGTAGCAAATGATGGCACTACCGTTGCCGCTATTTCCAAAGCAGAAAAAATTGTAACAGACCTACCTCTATAAACAATCTATAAACAATTTTAATCAAGTTCGTAAACCGTTACTTTATCCGATACAGTAACGCTTTTCCTGACCCACTTTCAGAACTTCCGTTCATCCTTATTTCACCCATTAGGCCATGCTGGTGTGCATGTAACGACATCGATCGTCTGCATGCAGGAATGAAGAAAATCATGGAACAACTCGTGGTCACACGGGAAGCAGTCGAGGCCTACGAACGCCGGACAGGATTTGTGGGCATCGGGGAGTTCTTTCTGAGGAAAGGGCTCTTTGTCCTGAAGGACGGTGAAGCATGCAAAGAGAAGTAGTGGGCTCCTCCCGACTTGACGTATCTTCCACAATAGCCAGTAAAGAGGAACCCAGAATATCCTTTCATTTCAGAATAAAAAAGGTATGGTTATCTGAAAACTCCGATCGGCTTACAAGGGTGGCCTGATGCCTATGGCACAGCACTCCACCTCACCGGTCCCGCTCTACCTTCTCCCCCAGGCACTCTCTGATGAGATCAAGAGGTACGGGGATGCCATCGCAGAGGTAAGAGTCAAGAGGACTGCTGGTCACAATTACATCCTGCGGGTAAAACACGAGATGCGGGGTGAACGCGGTGACTGACCCCGGGACACTCGCACTCGGCGAGAACGAGATCCTTCGCGTTGAGATTGACGGCGCGTCCTACCGGATTGAACCAAGGGAGGTCCGGGCTCTTCTCTTCCATGGCCGGGTCGTCCCGATCATCCAGGTCCTGCGGAGGAGCTCAGGAGATGGAAAAGAGGAACCCGAGCAGATCTCCATCGAGGGGCACGCCGCTATCAACAGGTCCGGGAAGGCGGTAATCCTCTACACACGAGCTGGACATTTCATCATCCCTCTCGTAGACTTCCAACGGGTCGCCCGGGGAGAAGCGGTCTCGGCCCCACTCTTTCCCCTCATACCGGACTGCCAGGACGGGTCCGTATGAGCGAGGAGGTCAAGAGAACCATCGCAACTCTCTTCCCGGATGGTGGGGTCGTGGGATCTCCCGGGGCCCTGACTGACCACTCGGTCCACAGCGGGTATTTTGATAACTTCAGTACACTGGCCGACAAGGGGGCGAACCTGGACACATTGCCTGAAGTCGCCGGGATCTATGTCACGCTGAACACGGTTGACCCTGCCCTTCTCTCGCGGAGAGCGAACCGGGTGAAGATGAACCTGGGCCAGGAGGATTCCGACGACGAGCGACTCGGATGTACTCAGCGAGGAAGTGGCTCCCGGTCGATCTGGACCCGGTCCGGCCGAGTGGAGTGTCATCGACCGATAAAGAACACGCCGCCGCACTCGCTCATGCAGAGCGGATTCGGACCTGGCTTGACGAGCAGGGATTTCCGGATCCTGTTATGGCAGACTCCGGGAACGGGGCCCACCTGCTCTACCGGATTGACCTGCCGAATGATGACGAATCAACGGACCTGGTTAAGGGATGCCTTGCTGTTCTTGACGCACTGTTCTCAGATGAATCGGTATCTGTGGATGCTGCGAACTTCAACGCCGCCCGAATCTGGAAACTCTACGTACTCACTTCGAAGAAGGGTGACAATACACCCAGCCGGCCGCACCGGCAGGCCAACATCGTCTCTCTCCCTGAAGAAGTGAAAGGTGGTACCGGTTGAACAGCTCCGGGCACCTTACCAGTCTTCTCCCCAGGAATGACCCGGACCCGGGCCAGCGGACCAAAGGACGGGGCCTTGATTTTCAGGACTGGCTCATAACCCACGGGATCGGCATCCGGTCAGAGAAACCGTGGCAGGGAGGGACACTTTTTGTCCTGGACGAGTGCCCGTTCACCTCATCCCACCGGGACGGCGCCTTTGCCATCCAGTTCCAGAGCGGTGCAGTCTATGTCGCCTGCCAGCATGCTTCGTGCGGAGGCGGGACACAGCGATGGCCGGAGGCTGCGAGACCGGTTCGAACCGAAGAAACGCGACAAGCGGGAGCGGGAATCCATATCCAATACTGCACCAACCCCCTCACCCCCCTCTCCCTTAATTCCTCCGGCTGCAACTATCGAAGCCAGAGCCAAGGCAGCGGAGGTCCTGCGTTCCAGTGACCCTCTCGCGTTCCTCCTGGATGTCTTCCATCGGGACCATGTCGGGGACCGGGTCGTTGCCGAATGTCTTCTTCTCTCGGTCGCTTCACAATCGGTCGTGAACACCCAGGGCCTCCATGTCGCCATATCCGGGAACTCGGGAAAGGGGAAGACGCATGCCTGCCGGGCGATGCTCAACCTCTCCCCGAGAAGTTCAAACTGAAGGGAACGGTCTCAGATAAGGCCCTCTACTACCACCCGATCCCGCCGGGCACCGTCCTCCTCTTTGATGACATATTCCTGTAAAAACTGGGATCGAGTG